>NZ_AUGY01000012.1:25568-157101 GCF_000422905.1 Paenibacillus alginolyticus DSM 5050 = NBRC 15375 | reverse complement strand
AGGGATTGCTGCGAATCGATCCATGTGGGATATACCATTAACAGGTTCCGACGGGAATTCGTAGCCTGTGTGGGTGTCATCGTGCAACATAGCCGCCAGACGATCTTAAAGCTTGCACAGGAGTTTCATGGGAAACGACCACTGGAGCGTATGTTACGAAAAGTAGCCACGCTGGAATGACAATTACCAAAAATTGAAATGGAACCTGCTCTTAGCCCGTTACTTGGGGAGGGGGAAAGTATGCCCACAATAGCCTTCATGAAGACAACTTCGCCTGACTCAAACCCATAATTACCACATTGTTCCAGTCGACTTTGTTCACAAGGCTTTATATGCCGGACTTTCGCAATTCAGGATTATATTCATTCCGGCGAATTTCCTCACGGCTGACTTTTCTTGCGAATTTATCAAGATCGGCTCTAGTCGTTACGGTGTCAACGATCTTCTTAATATCAGAAGCTCTGAGTTTATTGTTCTTGCCAGCTTTCATAAAGCCTTTGGATGCATCAACAAACAGAACATCGGTATTCTCACGCTTTTGCTTCAGCACCATAATGATAGTCTGAATACCCGTACCAAAGAAAATATTGGCGGGGAGTCCGATGATAGCATCAATATGATTGCCTTCAATCAGATTTCTGCGAATCCCGCCCTCTTCACCGCCGCGGAATAGAACACCAAGCGGGAGAATGATAGTCATGATGCCATCCGGCTTAAGATGGAACAAGTCGTGGAGCAGGAAAGCATAATCGGCTTTTGATTTCGGAGCGAGGCCAAAACGTGCGTAGCGAGGGTCTGTTTCCTTATTGCTCGGGTCCCAATGCTGAGAGTATGGAGGATTGGAAACAACCACATCCACATAAAGTGGATTGTACGTTTCAATCGGGTTGGCTTCATCAAAGTATGGCCAATCATCTTCCAAAGTGTCACCATTGCGGGTTACGATATTATCCGGAAGGATGCCGCGCATAACTAAATTCATACGAGTCAGGTTATATGTATTCTGCTTTAGTTCCTGTGCAAAGTATTTGATGTTGTCTTCATCATCAATGTACTTTGCAACAGAACGACCGATGTTGATCAAAAGAGAGCCCGAACCGCTCGTCGGGTCGTAAATGTTGATTTCAGTCCTGTCCTTCAAATGACCTGCAACAATTTCGGACATAAGAAGGGATACTTCATGCGGCGTGTAAAACTCGCCTGCCTTTTTTCCAGCATTGGCTGCAAACATGCTAATCAGATATTCATAGATGAAGCCAAGGACATCATAGTCCTGCTTGCCATTCATTGGAATATCTTTAATCATATGAATTAGATCGCTGATCGCTTTGGTTCGAGAAGCGGAGCTGTCACCAAGTTTGCTCAATCCAACCTGCAAGGTATTGAATATACCCTCGAAAACCATCTTATAAGAGGGATTAATTAGACGGTTAAATGCTGACAAGGCATCCGTGACATTAGACACATCGAAATCTTTGCCCATTTTGAGCCAGGTTGAGAACAAGTCCTTGTAGGCAATAAAATATCCGACACGTTCACGAACATACCTTACGGTTTCGGCATCGTCTTCAACAAGCGTCTCGATGTCTTCCTGGGGAAAGCCTTCTTCTTTCAGAAACTTTAACTCCCTGTCCGAAAGATACTTATAAAATATGAAGCCTAGAATGTAATCTTTATATTCGTTGGCCTCGATTTTTGAGCGCATTTTATTAGCGGATTCCCATATTTTCGTGGCGAGTTGTTGCTTATTCATAAGTTCTGTGTATCCTCTCTGAATAATTTCAAGTATATATTTAAAGTCAAAATGTTGATTTCTGTTATTCCTCAAGTTTTCTGACAGATGTGCTTGCCGCTGATTCCTATACACGAAGAGCATTTACGAGGTACGTTAGACACTTGACGGTGAGGTCTGAATGGCTCCAAGACCAAACATAGCCACAAAAAACTAATGAGCTTCCCTTGCGTGCAGCAGCAGACACAAAAAAACGGGGTCTGCGCATCGACGCAAACCGGTCAGCGATCGTCCGGGGAGAACCACTGTGACTCCGTACAAACTCAAGCGTACCACAACGAAGAGCACTTTCCTAGAAGCCTCTAATTGACAATTCACAAGAGTTCTCGGCATTTCTAGAGGATCAAAACTTGGTTCGAATGCTACTGTGTAATACGAAAGCACACCTCCGTTTTGCTTAAGAAGATTTATCTTTCATCCCGGTTTGCTACGGATTCTCATGTTTTTAAGTCAGTTCATCTCTCTAAAACCAGAACACCCGAAAAGGGTGCTCTTGTTGTTGCTAAATAGCTTAAAATTCGCTTGTCATATCTACCCACATCAAACATATCTCGCAATCTTGTTCTTTTTGTCGCTCTCATCCTGCGCAAAAGAGTAATACTTTGCCTAATACGGATAACAATAAAATTCTAGGTTCCGGCTCGACATATCCCCACCACGCACACCCCATGGTTGAGTAGCAGAGTCAACACATACAAACAATAACAATTAACGAGGATGCCTAAACATGTCTAATACCAAAAAGCAAGAAGCCTTTACTTGGATATAGCAACCAGTAAAAAATCAATATACATCATAAACCTCTGAGGGTTTTTAGACCTCAGAGGTTTATGCTTCTTTCTCATTGTTAACAATTAGTCTAAGCGTAGGCTCGATCTCCTTAAGTTTAAGTGAACCTTTATCCATGGTACAAAGCATTTCAATAAACTCTCGCGGCACGCCACTCTCATTGATTATTTGCAATTCATTTTTAAAATTATCCTGGAGTAACATCTTTATGCCTTTATTCAATAGAATAGGCTTAGGAACCGGAATTACATCATCTAAGGGTTCTTTTGATCGCATTTTGTGAATGGACATTTGCTTCATTAATGAAGTATACCTGCTCTGATCAATTATCCCTAATTCTTGAGCTCGATATAACATAGCCGCGATTGATACTTTCCAATATTTTTTCAACTCTATAAAATGAATCAACTTAGTAGAAGTAACTGTCTTTGCAAATGCCTCTGCAGGTAATAGAAAAGCTGATGCAAAGCGATTCGCCTGATGCTCGATAATCTTGAATTCCTCTCTTGAAAGTATATCCTGGTTGTGAATATGGTTGTGCATCAAGCGATGACCAATTTCATGAGCCGCATCAAATTGCCTTCTTGCAGCGGATTCCTTATCATTCCCTAAAAAAATATAAGGACGTCCCTTTCTGGATTGACAGAACGCATCTACCTTCAAGCTCTCCATATCAATTGAAAAAACAACAATACCGTTTCGTTCCATAAGATTAACTATATTATTGATAGGATTTTCTCCAAGTCCCCAAAACTGTCTGACATTCTCCGCAAGTAACTCTATTGAATCGTCATCCCAGTCAGTTTGATCAAATGAGGATAAATCAGGTAAGCTTAGTTCAGGAAATTCAATGTACTTTTGCAGATAATCATATATATATCCAGCAAGCCTTGATTTATTGTATTGAATCTCCTTGTTTTTTTTCGTTGCTGCTGCAGATGCTCTAAAAAAAGTATTACCTATGATATGTTCTTCATAGGTTTTATAGAAAAAACTCTTGGGGAAATCCAACTCCCGAATAATCCCCATCAAAGTACTGGATTTAGGCTCATTTTCTCCCAACTCATACTGAGAAATAGCTTGTTTAGAAAGGCCTACTCTACTCGCGAGTTCACCAATACTTAGTCCTCTTACTAAACGTGCCTCTTTGAGTCTAGCTGGAATAATTTTCTGATCTTCATTAATCATATTACTTTCCTACTTTCATACTGACGGATCAAATTTCAACTTTAGAGGAATATCCTCATCAGTTTGACGCGCTGTCTCTTTGAACGGTATCTTGATATCGTCACTGTCCTTATACACATTAATCGGCTTAACATTGTCTAAACTATTGCTAAGTACCATACTCGTAGTATCCTCCAAAAATATCCAGTCCGTATGATCAGGCAGTAAAGCGCCCTCTCTGATTGAACCATCATGAGGGTCATATACAACAATTAGACCAAATGGATAATTCTCCGCACCTAATGGGTGCATTGCCCTCTGGTATTGAATATCAATATCCGAAGAGTCCTCAGGTAATCCTTCCTCAATTAATCTGGGGATATTTGAAACAGAAAAATTCATTCTGTATGTACTGGCACTGTCAAACATGTCTTTCTTAGTGGCTAATGGTAAGACAAGAACAGATATATTTCTCAGCTTTTCTCTTAATACTATATAGGGATGGAATCCCGATTTCTTCTTCTCAATCTCAATTTGTAGGTGTGGATACTTCTTAATCGAATTAATTACTTCTGTGTTAACAAGGTCATAACGATTTTTGGGATTCGATGTATCTGTTTCTATATCCGAAAATAGCTCTAGGTATAGCTGATGTCTCTTAAATCCCGATCTAATTCCTTCACATATAACTGTTCTCTGCTCCAAAAGAAGCATACATTTTTGATATATATCTATACTCATAAATTGCCTCCCCTCGTTAATGTCCTCACTACTAAGATATACCAAAACAATATTTTTGTCTAGTTACGGTTATATTTAATCTAAAATCGTAAAGTTCAAAATCATATCTAAGTTGATCGTCAACTAAAACTTATTACTACATTACCCGCACTCACTTAATCGGAGCGCGAGAAATCGAGGGGCTTAATCAATAGCCTCTATCCATTTTTAGTTGGTCGGACGGCTACTACCACGAACGCGGCGTACCGCAGCGACAAGAACGCGCTAAGGTTCGTGGATCCGGACGCGCTCGCCACGGCGTTCCTGCACTGTGAATCGCGCAAGGTGGACAAGTCGGGCTGCATCAGCTTCCAGGATCGTAAGTACGAAGTCGGCCTTCCATTCATCGTACAAACGGTCGACGTCGTCTTCGATCCGGCGGACATCGCGGAGCTCACGATCGAGTACGAGGGCCAAGTGCCGTGGCGTGTTCGCGAACTGGTCATCGGGGAACGTGCCGGCAAGCGGCCACCCCTACCTGAGCATCTGGTCGAAGTGCCTGCTGATGCTTCCCGGCTGCTCGCCGCCGCGGAAGACCGCAATGTCGCCCGCAAGGAACAGCATGCACCGGCCGTTGCCTACCGCCAGGTGAGCATGGAGGCCGGTCATGTTTGAAACATTCTACAGCCTCAGCCGTGCGCCGTTCTCCCGGGACATGCCGACTGGCGGACTCTACGAATCGGTCATCCTGGAGAAGACGCTCGACGGATTGGCCCAGTCCCGTTTTCCAACTATTTGCTGCTAATGAAGAAAGCCGGGCTGCTCGAATCCCGGCGTTACAGACAATGGAAGTATTGTCAACAGCAATTGAATTTTCCTCATTATCAGCACTTGAATTTTCCTCACTTCAGGGTTGAGAGGCTTCCCCCGAGGGGGAAAAAATTATCCAGGAACTTCCTTTTCTTCAGCTGGTTCGGGTTTGAAAAACCCAGCTTTCTTCTTCTCCTTGATCCGGTAACTCTCACCCTTGATGTTAACGGTGCTTGAGTGATGCAACAAGCGATCCAGGATCGCTGTTGCCAGTACCGAATCCCCGAATATTTCACCCCAGCTCCCGAACGACTTGTTGCTTGTTAAGATAATGGACCCTCTCTCGTAACGCTCGGAGACAATCTGGAAGAAGAAATGCGCTGCCGTATCATCCATTTTGCGGTAGCCGATTTCATCAATGATGAGTAAATCCGGTTTGGTGTACGTCCGCATGCGCTGTTTGATGGTATGGTTCTGGTGAGCGAGTTGCAGGCTTTGGACTAAATCATGAGCTGTTACAAAGTACACGGTGTATCGCTTACGCAAAGCTTCATACGCAAGCGCCACTGCTAGATGCGATTTCCCTACACCAGGAGGACCTAGAAAAATTAAGTTCTCCTGGTGCTCGACGAACCGTAACGTCGCGAGGTCCTTGATTCTTTTTTCATCGATGGATGGCTGGAAACTAAAATCGAAGGTGTCCAGCGATTTTTGGAAGGGCAGATGCGCCATTCTCGTCCGCATCTGCACAAATCGATTCCGTTTTTCACTCATTTCTTCCTGCAACAACTTGTCTAAGAAGACGGTATACGCTATATTTTCTTGAGCGGCTTCTTCTGCGTGCTGATGCAGGATGTCGGGAATGCGAACCCAACCGAAATACTGGAAGGCTTCGTCCAATCGCTCTTGCACCATCATGACAACACCGCCTCTTCCGAGAAGGCGTCATACACAGACAAGTCGCGAGCAACCACTTCGGGGATCGTCTGGGGAACCATAAGTGGCATTGGCGTAGCGGCCTTGGAGGCGCCTGTGGCCCGAATCCCTTCGAAGTGTTTCTTGTTCGTGACGACCTGATGGCGGCCGACTGCTTTTACATGCTCCGCGATGAGCTGCTCGCCTACATAGATCCCGATGAGGCCGTTATTCGAATCCTGAATATTCACGGTGGACCCCACGTAGCGATGGGGAACCGAGTAGCGGTGCGCATCATAGGAGACGAGGCAGTCCGAAGACACCTTGCGTTCATGGCGGTAGATGGCTTCAAAACGCACGGGGTTAAAGGGCTGGAGTGCTTCGTGCTGCCAGCGTTCTTGCGGCACTTCGTGCGTCGTTCCGTGTACCCTTACATTAGCGGTTTGATCTAGCCACGCCCTCGCCTGATTGTTTAAGTCATTCAGATCGGTGAACGTTTGGACGCGTGGCCAGAAGTTTTTTCGTACATACTTCACACCGCTCTCCACTTTGCCTTTGGTCCGCGCCCGGTAAGGGCGGCAACGCCGTAAGATAAAGCCATGATGATTGGCAAATTGGGTGAATCGCTCGTTCCACACCACATCTCCCTGCGCATCTTGACCGCTGACAACGGTTTTCATATTGTCGTAAAGAATCGTTGCCGTCCGTCCCCCGAAGTACGCCATCGCGCGAAGATGGCAGCCCATTAACGTTTCCAACTGCTCGTTCTCGGTGAACTCCACGTACATCATGCGCGAATAGCCCAGCACCTTCACGAACGCGTAGATCCGCTTGTATGTGCCGTTCCATTTGATTTTGAACAATCCCCAGTCGACTTGAGCTTGTTGTCCCGGCGGCGTCTCATAACGCTCCGTTGCTTGCGAGATCACAACCGGCCGAAGCGGATTCATGAAGTACCGCAGCATCGTCTTTTTCCCGCCATATCCCTGTGCTTTGATTTCATCGAAGAGAACGACAGCGTTGAGGCAGCCTTCTTCCATTCTCCGCTTCACATAATCTTTGAATGGCTCTAGTAAACAAGGCTTGAGGGTCAGTTGAAATTGGTACGCTTTTGTTTCTGTTTCGTTCAGCCAACTGCGGATCGTCTTCCGATCCCGTCTGAGTTCACTCGCTATTTGGCTGATATTCATTCCTTTTTGTTGCATCTCTTTGATCATGTGATGCTCCCCATTCTTGATCATAGTTACTCTCCCCACGGGAGAGTATGTCGGGTCCAAGTGGGGAATTTTCAATTGCTGTTTTTGGGGATTTTACCATTGCTGCTTACATATTACATCGAAACGAAGAAATGCTTATGCAGCTAGGCGATTTTATCAAGAATGAAATGTACGGCATAATGGAATTGTCTAAGCTGGTGCATGAACAAAGAGATATTATAGGAGTACTTTAGAGGGGCAATGCTCGAAAGCCCTGAATAAGTGACTTCCGAGCATTCCGAGAGTACATCTTAGATCATGATTTACTCGCTACATTTTAATCGCAGGTCTTCCAAACAATACCTGCTTATCTGAGTCAAACAACTTGCGGTACACCACCTGTCCCCGACTTGAGGAAGCGTCTACCACTTTGCCATTCCCCGCATAAATTCCAACATGGGTTATATCCATAAATCTCCCGTTGCGCTCGTAACTCCAAAACACAAGATCGCCAGGAACCAAATCTGCCGCGCTTACTATCAGACCATTTTCTACGCTAAATCGTGCCTGTTCCGCAGCGGTTCGCGGTAAGTTGATACCAATCTGTCGATAAACCCACTGAACGAGATAGCTACAATCTGTAAAGTCATCCTGCCCCGCCTTCGGTTGACTGTACGGATCACCTAAACGAGTTAGCGCCAATTTGACGACTTCACTGCCTATTTCTCCCTCGGGCAAATGCTGTTGAACATCCACAAGCTGCCCCGGCGTCAATCCAATATCCGTCTCTTTACCAAGAATCGCAAACATGAGAGGCCGAAACTCCCCAGACATCATTTCCTTCATGATGTCCTTCTGTTCATTTGTAAAATGATAGGAATTAGCCTGTTGCTCCGCAGTTTTGCTCGAAATGGTAATATGCAAAATGTGCTCATAGCTGGTAGTCGTCTCTTCGCTCGTACTCCCATCTTCATGCTCTACCGTAACGGTTTCCGTATGTTCGATCTTTTCGACATGAGATTCCAGTTGATTCATGTCCCAAAACACCGATTGGATGATGTCGATCCTTGTTGCATCAAGTGTGGCTACATCCATTCCGTTTTCTGAATCCATGACAGTCTTCACGGCAAAGACGGCTATAATATCCATCCAATTATCAATTCGCGTGTTGTCCGCGCTGCCTGGGTAATAAAACTCCACTCGGTCTACATGGCCTGCGGACTGCTGTATTTCTGTCAGTCGGTCGGCAAACTCAATGTCCAGCTCTTGAACGATTCGGGAAAGCGGCTTTACATCCGCATCCGTGTTTTCACCGGAAACAAAGATGCTGAACGGAGAGGAAATGACAGCAGCTATAGCCATAACAATGCACAGCAATACAATAACGGTGCTGCTGATCCCCAAAAGCGCAGCTACCCCTTTGACAAGCAGCGCGACTGCTTTTACGACCATTTTAATGATCCTAAGATTTAATCGCGCGGCAGCTTGCGCCCTTTGAATGGAGCGGCGGGCAGTCGCCATCTGTGCAGTCCTCTGCGCTGTCCTGGCGCTATTCATTTTTCCTTCCGCTTGAATATCAGAATGGCTTTTAGCCTGTCCTAACCGTTGTCCCGTTTTTATAAATGGCGATAATGCCTTGAACTTCCGTTCTTTACGTTTGATCGTATGGCCTGCTTGCTTGGATATGGCGAAGGGGATGCGGGATGACGGTGGCCTGAAATGCCGCTTCCTCAAGCTTTCGGACGTTAGCGCTCTTGGGCGATTCCCGCGTACATTTGCTGAATGAGATGCCGCGGCGGCGAATGCTCCTTTTTTCCCGGCCGGTTCTTGATGTCTGCCTTCCCGAATTCGGTCAGGAAAGCTATCTTTGCGAGAAGGATGCAGAAGCCGGGCATTGACCCGGCTTCGTATAAAGCGTTGTTTTCCTGCTTGTTGGCTAGATGACAAGAGATATTTCCCATCTACTGGCTTACGGAGATGCAACCTGCGGGCAAGTCGCGATTGATGTGTACGTGAAGGCTTAGTAATTATAGCAGCGGGGTTCTGCATCGATACTGTATTCCCCTCTGGCTTTGCCCGCCGCCTTGTCAATCTTTTGCTGGCAACCACGATCATTCCAATTTGAACACGTACCGTTTTATCTATGGACGATGCAGAATGGTGCTGCGCATATTCATTTGGAGATTGTGAAGTCGTCTTGTCATTGTCTTTATGCTGTTTTGTACGGGCGCTCGAATGTTTTACACGATCCATCAAGTTCGGCAGTCTGTCCAAACGTTTAATGTCTTTCACAACAGTCCTCGTTTTAATATCCTTCATCTATTCCACTCCCTTATCTGGCTACCATTCAGCGAATTTGTTCGTTCAGCCGCTTGAAAATCTTCTCCTGGCTTCGGCAATAATCCGGATAACGAAGTTGAATCGCTTCAAAAAAATAGGGAGCGTAGCTGCAATCGAATAATTCGTGGGGCGTAGAGTAGCGTTCCCCACCTTTTTCCGTCCAGCCATTCCACAGATTAAAAGCAAGCCTGCACACGCGGATAGAACTACCGGTTTGCCACGAGGCTGCAAGACCTCCGGGTTTAATGCCCCCATTAGAAAAATCAAACAAATCGCGGATATGACTCCGAGTATCGCGTGAAATACCTAATGTGTAGAAAAGTGCCCGATGATAGCCGTCGCTGCATTTCCTTTCATCCAGCATCCGATAGTAGAAACTTTCGTGTTCAGCATCTCGAAATCGAATCGGATTCATTGTTACCTGCCCCTCTCATGGAAAATGAGCGGCTGGTTATAACCAGCCGCCGCCTACATAAAGCTCTTTACCTATCTGTTCATTTTGGCAAGCAAATCGGAACCTTTGGCCTACCGCAATCACATGTTTTTGAGAAACTGCGCCATTTGTTTTATGCCGCGTTCAATAGATTTTCGTACTGCCCGTTCATCAACTTGCTCAGCTTGGGCAATCGCTACTTTGCTCATGCCTAAGAAGAAGTGAGCATAAATTCGTCTGAACGATTTTTCCGGCAATCGACACATAGCCGCATAAAGCTGCTCATTGGAAAGCTTACGCTCGTAATATTCCTCTGGGGAAATCGAAAGGAAAAGAACATCTTGTTCTATACCGTCGTTCCGATCAAGCGAGTAATAAGCGTGATGACGATAGGTGCGCAATTTGTATGCGTTTTCGTTTAAGTCGAAGCGGCGGATTTCTTGTGCCACTTCATCATCTAGGTCAATCCATTCATCCGCTTTGATAAAGGGATACATGTCCCGCAAATTAATCCTTTTCATATTCGTCCCTCCATTTTGGTTTTTGGCAAACCAAAATAGAGGGGGAGAGCGACAGCCCAAGCTCCCTTTCAAACGATTAATGATTTTATTACAAAAATAAAAAAGACCTTGCCGCTCAGCAATCCAATGCTGATTTGCAGCCAGGTCAGAAAGTAATATCCATGGTTGTAGCGTTATAAGCCATACGAATAGAAGGAATACATAAAAAGATCGTGGTTTGACATTGCATGCAACGGGGGGCACATAATATCCATTTCCCTCCTCACATGGCAACACCATTGCGAGAGGAATAGCCAGCCTGTTTTATGTTGGTGTTGTCCTAAGTTTTAGTTCAAACGCTCCTTTTTGGTGACTCGTATCACATGCCTTCAGCACTCGTCACTGTAATAGCGACCTTCTTTTATTGTGTTTCAACCGGAAAATAAAAAGAGCGCCTTGCTTCTTTTTTTTGCTGATCGCAGCAAAAAATGAAACGGCGCTCGATGGCTGAAAATAGAGGTGTATCCAGTTCAGGATAGCATGTCTACCTATTTCTTAAATAACAGAATAAATGGAAACCATTACATCATCGTCCTCCTTTCATTGGTAAGATTGTACGACTTGAAGGCGGAACATGACGAAACCCTGCAACAAGTTTGTCCCGTTTCGTCAATCCTCTCTTTCGCAAACATAAAGGACGGCCGATGATCTTGTAGGCTGCCCTTAGCCTTGCTACACTATCATCGTATCACGGAATTCGTGCATATTGGGCGCACAATTCGTGCAAAACAAGAGCAAATCTAGTGCAGTGTTCGGTGCATGTTCGGTGCAAGAAAGATTCCCGGCATCGCATCTCTTGGTGAGGAGTTAATCGTACTCGGAGAGATTGAACTGATTCTATCAAAGTAGCTCAAAAATGGGGAGTAGACCCTAGAACCTGTTTGAAAAGATGGGGAATAGAGATGATATTTTCCAATTCACGAACCATAAAAAATAGAAGATGCGTATGTGCATCTTCTGAAGTAATGATATGATCAGTCTTCTCCAAAGGAATCCAGTTCCAACAGGACCGCCCGATCTTTGATTTTTCGATATACTTTATGCAGAATTCGCTTCCGATGATAAAAGAACGCGCGGCGGGAAAGTGCAATGCGATCTATAATGACCGAAAGCGCCAGTTTATCCAAATATCGTAGACGAACGAACAAAATTTCCTCTGCGGTGAGAGCCGAGAAAGCGTAATCGATCAATCCGATTCTCGATAATAGCAACGGGATTTCATGTTCAGTGATCTCTATCCGATGAATGACCATACGCAACAATGGTTCTTGTTTTCTTCCATTGCCATGATTCACCCACTCATGCAAAGCCCTCGTTAATCCCGGAATATGCTTAAGCTCTGCCTGCGCATATGCCAACCTTGCTTTCCAATCACTATAGGACATAAGCCATGCTTCCACTTTTTCATAGGGGATGGACTGTTGAGTAAGATTCATCAAACACCCTCCCCAATTCCAAGAAATACTACAACTCTCCTTCCGCAAAACTGCTGAATGAAGTGCAAATCAATCCATGCTAAAAAACATAATTCACGCTCCGTTTCTAATTGATACATGACGATCATCCCTTCATTGTTATATTGGGGACAGCCGCATAATTACGTAAGTTAAAGGCACCATCCTCTTCATTTTACGAGAGCCTGTCCCATTTTGATTTTCTTCAGACTCCGATTCACGACAACAATCTCCAACATTCATCTTTTTTCTCTCCACCTCCTTTGATTCCGGTATAATGTTCCTATTTTTCCTCAGATTTCCCCTTCATTTTACCTATTATTAGTTCGAATGGGGAGGGTGATCTTTTTGTCACCCTCTGCCATGATATTTTTGTCGAAAATCCTCGAATCCCCACAAAGCTTGTTTCAAATTACAGTCCCATTAAATCACGTAGCATAGTGCAGATCATACAGACCTCTTCGTTTCGCCTTCTCAGCTGCTTCTCGAATGGATCGGGTATCAAATTTACGAGTGATATGCCGAACGTGCGATTTCAGGGTGTTCGAAGTAATGCCAAGTAATTCTCTGATAATTGTCTGTCGATAGCCCAAGCCTATGAGTTGCAAAATTTCTTTTTCAGTAGGTGTGAGCATGCAATGCAATTCTTTTCGCTTTATTAACCCAATTTCATTACGGATTATCGCCGCGACATCCGAATGGAGAGAGGACTGACGGCGGTATGCTTCCCTAATTGCAACCGGTATGTCCAAATAATTGGTCTTTGTAATATAATTGACGGCTCCAGCTACAACTGCATCGACCATGACTTCAGGATCATGTATCGAAGAAAGGACAATAATCGGTAACGTCTTATTTCTGAGAATTTCCGCTACGGCGTCCAGCCCGTCTCGTTTGGGCGAATTCAAAATCATTTCCAAGATCATTACGTCTACGTCTAATTGTACACTCGCTCGAATCGCTTCCTCTTTTGTCGAAACGATGTTAGATAAATAAATATCTGGCTCGGATTCAATCAACATAGCGAGTCGCTGTTGCCAATCTAGGTCACTATCCGCCAGTAATACTTTAATACTCCCGTTCTTCCTATGGATCAAATCTATTATCTCTACAGAAAAGCTCGTTTGTTTGTTCATAATCGATCACCTCTTTTTATTTTCAAATGACAAAAAGACACGCCCCCTCACTGGCGTGCCTGCTTGTCATCTTGGTGTGGTTTGAGAGGGTAACCCGGCGATCATTGCACTAGTGCAGAAGACCCGTGGCTTTGCGTCCCTGTCTTTCGATCAGGTTTGCCTTTTTTCCTAGTCTATTCGACATATTTGAATTAATTTATTTTACCATATTTCAATAGATGCCAAAAAGTTTGCTTGGTATCACACCTTAGTAACGTATGTTCGAACATAGCGCAACCCTCTCATGTTCAGATCAACACGAGCTGCAACAGCTCACCCCGTCACGACTCAAGCCTTGATGGCACGTATCGCGGCTGACACCAGGTATTGTTCGACATTTGCACCAGGAATCCAATCCTTGATGAACGTCCGGGATTCGTCTTTTGGCTCGATCTCAATATGGGTAAAACCGCTTTGAGCAAGCATGGCCTCCAGCTCGCCGATGGAAGAAGCTCCCGAAATGCACCCTGAATAGATACGGTCGATATCCTGCTTGATTTCATCCGGAAAATCGGCCGTTGCCACGACATCCGATATGGCCAGTCGGCCGCCGCCACGCAGCACACGGAACGCCTCGTCAAAAACCTGCTGCTTCGATGGGGATAGATTAATGGCACAGTTCGAAATGATCACGTCAACCGAGTGGTCTTGGACCGGCAGATGCTCGATCTCGCCCAGTCGAAATTCCGTATTGGTAAAACCGCTTTTGCTGGCATTTTCGCGGGCGCGGCTGATCATTTCCGGTGTCATATCCACACCAATGACCCGGCCGGAATCACCTACCTGACGGGAGGCAAGGAAGCAATCAAACCCGCCGCCGCTTCCCAGGTCCAGCACAACTTCTCCCGTTTGCAAAGCGGCAATGGCTTGCGGATTGCCACAGCCGAGGCCAAGATTCGCCCCATCCGGAACGGCTGTCAGTTCTTCTGACGAGTAGCCCATTTTAGCGGAAACATCCGCGGGCGACTCACAGCAAGCATTGGCAGACGCTGGCGTACAGCAGGACCCCGCCCCTACGTCCTGTAAGGCGATCTCCTTATACCGATTCCGAACATTTTGACGAATTTGATCATTACTCACTTGATTCATGAAAATTCACTCCTTCGTTTTTTATAGAATCAACAGCAGCTCTTAGCGCAGCAGGCCGTTGGTGTTACACGAATGATTTGCCGACGGCTAAAAAATCGGCCCGATTGCTTTTTCATAGCGTTGTCTGACCATTTCCACGCTTCTCTAGCGGATCGTTCGATTTTCATTTGACCTTGTTTCATGAGCATTTCCGCAGCAAACCAATTGAGGTTCATGTCGGTACCATCCTTCTATCAAATGTTACGTTCACCTTTCAAGAACTGAAGGTGAGCAATCAATATTACGAAACTTCATATTTCTGTAAGGCAACATGAGCATTCAATGTGCAAGATGATGCAAAAGCTTTTTCATAACAAACTGCGCGTCCGGCCCCACCCCCCTTAAAGTAGCAGAAGCAAAGGAACGCTGCCCTTCCAGCCCCACATAATAAAGCCCCGGGACGTCGCTTATACCTGCTTGATGTAACGGCCTTCCTTCCGCATCCAGCGCACCAATCGCTTGAAGGTAGGGGAGATGCGGCCGGTATCCTGTCGCAAAGATCACCGTATCTACCGGTTCTTTTGTCCCGTTCGGCCAAATGACGCCATCCTCATAAAAGGACGTAAACATCGGTTGTTGATCCGGTTTCCCTGCCGCTACTTTCTCTTTGTACCCGCCCGAATCGTTCACCGCACTTGAACTAGGTGCGGTTTTCCCGAATCGCCAAAATGGAAAGGTGTCAAACCCAATCAGCCTCACCCAAAAATGCACATCCTGGCCCCAAACCTTCTGTTTCACGAACTGAACCGGCCGGAGTACCGCTAAAGACGTCTTGCTCACCTCGGCCAGTTCAACTCCGATCTGTACGGCAGAATTCCCGCGCCCCACCACCACTACGCGTTGATGGATGAATGGCTCTGGATTTCGGTATTCAGAGGAATGAAGGATGCGGCCTTGAAAAGCCTCCTGCCCCGGCAAAACTGGCGTATAGGGATTGTGAAAGGAGCCAGTCGCATTAATGAGGGTGCGCGCCCGAAACGTATCTCCTGCCATCGTGCGTACCGTAAACCCGTCTCCATCCCTTTCGACCGATGCTACGCGCTGATTGGTTCGAACCGGCAATTGAAACTTCGCCCGGTAATCCTTTAAATAACGAATGACTTCATCACGCTTGGGATAACCATTCGGCTCGCCAGGGAACTTCATGCCCGGCATCGATGAAAAGCGTGCCGGAGAGAACAGTTTGAGACTATCGTAATAACGCGGCCACGAACCGCCCGCCTCGTCGCTCGCGTCCAAAATCAGAAATCGAAGTCCTTTCTTCTGTAGATGATAGCAGGAAGCAAGACCCGCCTGCCCCCCTCCAATGACAATCGTATCCAATACCTCATTCATACCCAACACCCTCCGATTTATTTGCAATTTGCAAGTATAAGAGAAAAGAAATCACCCGATGGGGGTGGAACAGCAAAGGCTGGATTTCGACATCGCTTCATTCAAAAGCTTAATGGAGCGAATGACGGTTTCTTTTTCAAAATCGTTCATGTGAGAGAAAACTTCAGCTAAATAAGCGTTCATTTGCTGGTCAATCGTCGTGGCCACATACTTCCCTTCTGTCGTGAGCGAAAGCACATAGACCCTACGGTCGTCCGGATCGGGCGATTTTTTGACCAAATTCATTTTAATTAACGATTGGATTTGTCGGCTAAAGGTCGTAATATCGGTCCCTAACGCCTCGGCTACCTGTTGAATGGACGGTTGATGCTGACGATCGATCTCGTAAAGAATATGGCTTTGCACTAAAGATATATCGCATCCACCGGCGGAGCAGCAATTTTTATTGAGAAACCCGAAACGGCGTGTCATGATTTGAAATAGTTCGCGAACATTTTCCATTGTGGTTCACCTCATTACTTAGTTATACAATAATTATTTGCAAATTGCAAATGTTATATCGCAAAAAAGAAAAACCACTCGGCTGATGTGGTTTCTAGCGTGCTTATTTACCGGGATATATCTTGTTCAGGGATTCTCTCTGTGATGGTTTAATATCAATGATGTTGCGAATGCTCTTCGCCTTGGCCTCGGCTTCGTCAAGCGTATCGCTTAATCCCAAAGCAAGTAAGGTGCCAGCGGCTACCGTACCGGTCCGCCCTTTTCCTCCGCCACAATGAAAAGCCACTTTCTTATTTTGATGAAAAGCTTCGGTGACCGCCTGGATCGCTTGTTCAAAGGCTTTTTCTTGCGGTCCGGCAGAGTTATCCGCTAACGGAATTTGAATCCATTTCGCATTGGCCGCTGGATAGGCGCACTCCTTCGCTTCGCCGCGCAGATCCACGATCACGTCGATCCCTTCATTTTTCACCATCGATTCCACGTCTGTTGCCGCGCCCATGAAAATTTTATCCGGAATCAAAGCATGGTAGGTTTTTTCAGACGCCACAGACTATACTCCTTTTTTAAACGATCCAAACTCAATCGGAACCGGGGCTGCTGGCGGTGCGCAGCACAAGGACAGATCCCTGGCTTCTCCGGCCGATTCGAATTCGGAATCTTCTTTGGTGTAAAAAATCTCCCAAGCGTTGCCGTCCGGATCGTACACCCAAACTTTATCCTGTACCGCATAGCAGCATGTGGTATTCATCTCGTCGATCAGCAGCAGTCCGCTTTGACGAAGCCTCTCCCCCATGGCCAGCACTTCTTCCGTATTATTCAC
The DNA here is from genome assembly GCF_000422905.1 of Paenibacillus alginolyticus DSM 5050 = NBRC 15375. GTDB lineage: Bacteria > Bacillota > Bacilli > Paenibacillales > NBRC-103111 > Paenibacillus_E > Paenibacillus_E alginolyticus. The sequence goes on along the minus strand of NZ_AUGY01000012.1, from coordinate 139,966 downwards.
TTGAAATCCCAAGTGATTCAGTACTCCCTTTTGTTCGAAGGGGCGTACATTGAGCGAAAAATGCAACGCCGGTTCTTCTAACTCAAATTTGGCGTAGTTATCTTTAATCTTACTCGGTTCCGCCCCAAAAAAAGCGCGATAGAAGTCCAGAGACTTGTTCAGCTCCGTACAGTTTAAAGCGACATGCATTCGTTTGATCATCGTGGTCACCTTATTTCCCTTCTTTGACGAATTGTTCAATCCGGCTCTTAATCGAATCGCGAACATTGCGGAACTGGTTCATGATTTCTTCTTCCGTTCCGGTTGCTTTTGCCGGATCATCAAAACCCCAATGCCATTTCGTTACGTTCTTGTTGGAGATCACTGGGCAATGCTCGTCGGCGTGGCCGCAAAGGGTAATGACATAATCGGCGCGATTTAAAAGTTCCGGATCGATCACATCGGAGGTGTTTTTGCTAATATCCACGCCAGCTTCTTGCATGACTTGCACTGCACGCGGATTCAGTCCATGTGCTTCAAGACCCGCGCTTTTGACTTCAAATTTGTCCCCGCCTAGCGCGTTTAAAAACCCGTCCGCGATTTGGCTTCTGCAAGAATTTCCGGTGCACAAAAAATAAATGAACGGTTTTTTCTCCATGGTGAACAATCTCCTTTTGATTTCAATTCGTTAATCGCCTTGATGAACTCTTTTCGCTTGTTTACTTCCCAAAAAAGACTTCATGATCATTGCAACAACCGCCAGGACGACTACAATCACCGCAATGCATAACCATACATTCACCTGTAACGTCTGGAGAACATAAAGCCATACATAAAGACCGGTGAGCGTAATGAACAGCGTGGGAACGGTTAACAGGATACCGACTTTAAAATAATAGCCCCATCTGATTTTCACGTTTTTCGTGGATAGTACATGCAGCCAAAGCAGCGTGGCCAGGGAGCCGATTGGTGTAATTTTGGGCCCTAAGTCCGAACCGATCACATTCGCATAGATTAGCGCCTCACGAATGAATCCATCGGTTTGTGTGCCTTGGATGGCGAGCGCATCTATCATGACCGTGGGCATGTTGTTCATAATGGACGACAGGATGGCCGCAATAAAGCCCATACCTACTGTAGCCACAAACAACCCTTTGTCTGCCACCGCTTGAATGACGCTGCCCAGTGCATCTGTAAGTCCGGCATTGCGCAAGCCATAAACGACCACATACATGCCGATAGAGAAGATTACGACAGCCCAGGGAGCGCCTTTCACCAGTTTCCAGGTATGAATCGCAGGGCTTTTTCTCGCGGCGAACAAAAAGGCAATCGCTGCAACCCCGGCAATAATGGATACAGGGATCGAGAAAAATTCGCTGATGAAATACGCTACAAGCAGCGCGGCTAAAATGACCCAAGATAACTTAAACAGCCGCATATCCTTGATGGCTTCCTTCGGCTTTTTCAATTGTGTAAGATTGTAAGTGTTCGGGATACTCTTCCGGAAATACAGATACAGCACAATGAGGCTCGCAATGACGGAAAAGAAATTCGGAACAATCATGCGGCTCGCGTATTCCGCAAAACCGATGTTGAAATAATCCGCAGATACGATGTTAACCAAGTTGCTGACGACAAGCGGCAAGGAAGCCGTATCCGCAATGAAACCGCTGGCCATAATAAACGGCAGGATCATCTTTTCATCAAACTTAAGTGCCCGGACCATGGCGAGCACAATCGGTGTGATAATCAAGGCCCCGCCGTCGTTGGCAAACAGCGCGGCAACCGCCGATCCAAGCAGGATGATAAATACAAACATGAGTAGACCGTTTCCGCGTGCCAGCCGCGCCATATGCAATGCAGCCCACTCAAAAAAACCGATTTCATCCAGCACCAATGAGATTAAAATAATAGCCACAAACGCCAAGGTGGCATTCCACACGATGCCGGTTACGGTGCCGACGTCAGCGAAGCTGACCACACCAAATAATAAAGCAAGGATCGCTCCGGCACTTGCCGACCAGCCGATATTTAATTCTTTCGGCTGCCAGATGACAAAAAGCAACGTTACCAAGAAAATGAAAATCGCTACATAAACCATATGCGTCCTCCTGAACTACGTACAGCAATCATTGGTTATACAAACGGCAGGCTCAATCAGCGCCGCTTGCGAAGGAATTTCCTTTAGAATATCCAAAATATAAGGCTTGTCTTCCAGACAGAGCGAATAATACACCCATTGCCCCCTGCGTGACTCTTTGACCAAGCCCCCATCCCGCAGCTTGCGCATATGCTGACTGATATTGGGCTGGCTTGTTTTCAAAATATCCACGATCTCGCACACGCACAATTCCTTCACCTGCAGCAAGGTTACGATGGTGAGCCTGTTCCGGTCCCCCAATAGCTTCAAGGCATCCGCTACTTCTTCTAGTTTGCTCAACTGCTTCACTCCTTTTAAGCGACGGGAATGTCCATCCCTTTTAGCAACCCGATCACTTTCTCCCGAATCTCGTCACGCGCTCTCTTCACGTCTTCCAGGCTGCCGCCGTCTTCGCCCAGCGGATCAGTGATGTTCCAATCGACGTTCATGATCTTGAGCGGCACGATAGGACACCGCTCCACAACTTGTTCGCACAGCTTGACGATCGCATTCGACGATAGAAAAACCTTCATGTCAATTTTTTTGCAGACATGCTGGGAAAGATCGATGCCTACCTCCCGCATGGCTTCAATGGTGTAAGGATGCACTTCATCGGATGGATTTAATCCAGCACTCTCCACCACCACATGATCCCCGCCATAAAACTTGGCAAAAGCTTCGGCCATCTGACTTCGGCACCGATTTTGCCCGCAAAGGAAATAAATCCGTTTGACTTCCCGTTTCATTCTCCCACACTCCCGTATCCGTTGTAAATAGCCATATAATTATTTGCTTATTTCTATTATGATCATATACGCCAATTGTTAACGCAGTATCAACGTTGAAAAAAAGCAGCTGCCAGTGATGGAGCTGCCGATTAGGGTAGTACCAGCGTAGTGACACTACCCGCAAATGTATGGATAAAAATGTTAAATTTGAGACATGATGCAATTAAGAATCACTAGCTGTGATTGTTTGATTTAAGGATGGTTTCCGAAATACTCGTTTGAAACGAAGCAGCAAGTAAACGGCACGTATAAGTAAGTCAACAGCAATCGAAAGCCATACGCCAGCGATTCCCATCCCCAAATAAATGCATAACACATAAACTCCGACAACACGTATTAACCACATTCCAATCGCTGTGCTGTACATAGGGCTTTTTGTATCACCTGCGCCTTGTAAAGCCCCAGCAATAACGAGACCTATCGCCAAAAACGGCTGTGCAAAAGCGTCAATCCGGAGCGCTGTCGTCACCATCTCAATGACACTGGCTTGGCCGGTAAACCAGGTAGCCGCCAAAGGAGAAAACACAAACAATAGGATACCGATAAAAGACATGAAAACAACGGCGATTCCAGCGGTCAACATGCCGTAACGATATGCATCCTCTCGTCGATTGGCCCCTAAATTCTGCCCTACCAAGATAGTGGCTGCCACGGCCAATCCATACCCTGGCATATAGGAAAATATCTCGATATTCCCGGCGATCATGTGTGCAGCATACACATCTGTACCAATCCGAACAATAAGACCAAAGTAAAGCACCTGTCCAAACCGCATAATCAGCCGTTCTGCTGCAGCTGGCGTCGAAAGGCGCAAAAGTGGTAAAGTAATTTCATTTGATGTGCCTTTTCGAAAAGAAAAAGAGAGCTTGGATTTTCGAATGAACAGATACAGCGCTACTGACCCAATTACCCGAACAATAACGGTGGCCCAAGCTGCACCGGCGATCCCCCATCCAGTCATCCCAAAGACACCGAAAATAAATACATAATCCAAAACGATATGAATGAGGTTTACCCAAATGCCAACTTTCATCGGAGTTTTTGTATCCCCTGCAGCACGCAGTATGCTTCCGAAAATGGTCATCAATGATATGAATACGGAAGGTATAGCTACAATACGGAAGTAAACAACCCCATCAGCCAGTACGCTCGGTTCGGCCCCCATGATCCGCAATAACGGCTCTGCAAAGAAAAAGGTAACGATACCGAAAGAGATCCCTAATATGATAGAAATCCACGTTGACTGCCTAGCAATGGCTTTCGCCTTCCCCAAATCACCTGCACCTACACTTCTAGCAATTAGGGAAGATGTTCCTACCCCAATCGCCATAAAAACAGCAAGGTAGACCGCGAGAATTGCATTCGTCACGCCAACGGCGGCGACTTCAACAAGGCCGAGTTTGGCTACAAATACGGTATCAACAAAGCCGACAATGGTTTGTAGCATGTTCTCAATCATTGCTGGTACAGCTAGTGCTAAAATGATTTTTAATTTTTGTTTGTTAGTGGTGTCACCTATTGTTAGATCGTTTGCCAAAGCAGCCACTTCCTATCGAATATAATTATCTAGTGCTTTATTTAGATCGGACAGTACTTTTTCTTGATTTCCGTGGTGTACTGCGTCCACAACACAACTCTCTAAGTGATCTTTGAGGAGAAGTTTGGCCGCATTATCCAATGCTTTTTGCACCGCGGCGATTTGTAGTAAAACCTCTGAACAATCACGTCCTTCGGTTGTCATTTCCTTTACAGCTCGCACATGACCTTCGATTCTTGCTAATCGGTTCACGATTTGTTTTCGATACTTGTGTTCATGCGTATGATCGTGATGGTGTGTTTGATCGTTCATAATAACCCTCCAAGCTTATTATTTCTTTTTCGATAATCATATCCCCCCGGGGGGGTTATTGGGAAGCGTTTTTATTATTCTTGAGATTTTCCATAAGCCCCCAACTTTAGCCAAGCTAGATTCTCTGATCGATAGTATTGCCTCAAAACCTGTCTCCTCACAAATTACGTCATTTCCTATTGACTTGGCTTAGTTCCGATACCAAAAAAATGTTTGAACTTGAATATTTTAGATGCGCTTGAGAGATAATCAAATATACATTTGAATAATCGAAGAGCTTGTTGTATGATAATAATCAAATAACCGTTTGATTGTAGAGGTGAGAATATGAGCGGGATGAAAGAAAAGGATTCATGTGAAATTTACTGTTATGACGAACCTAAAGTCCGAAAGGTACAAAATGCGCTCGAAGGACAAAATATTCAAGGCATGATAAAGATGTTTAAGGTTTTAGCTGACGAAACAAGAATGAAAATCGCTTTTGCCCTTTGCGAAGAAGATGAATTATGTGTTTGTGATGTAGCTAACATCATCGGTTCTTCGATGGCAACCGCTTCACATCATCTTCGCACCTTAAAGCAGCTTGGCTTAGCCAAATACCGCAAGGATGGTAAATTAGTTTTTTATTCGCTAGAAGACGACCATGTTCGTCAATTGGTACAGCTAGCTTCTACTCATTCGCAGGAGTTGATTACCAATGGAAAATAAAATTGAAAACACTGAAGATAAAAACGTCTACAGAGTTCAAGGCATTACCTGTACGAATTGCGCAGGCATTTTCGAGAAAAATGTAAAAGGTTTGCCTGGCGTTAAAGATGCACAAGTCAATTTTGGAGCTTCTAAGATAACCGTTTATGGAAGTACCACAGTGGAGAATTTAGAAAAGGCTGGAGCGTTTGAAAGCCTGAAAGTTACACCTGAAAAACAACGGACGATTGAAAAGAAAAAACCATTTTGGCAAGAGCATTGGAACATGTTGGTTTCTGCCGTATTGCTTGCGGCAGGTTATTTTCTAGGTGAGGGAAGTATCTTATCCGCAGTCATTTTTGCGGCTTCTATTCTCATTGGTGGTTACGATCTATTCAAAAAAGGGCTTAAAAATCTCTTCCGATTTCAGTTCGATATGAACACCCTTATGACGGTGGCCATCATCGGTGCCGCGGCGATCGGCAAATGGGGCGAAGGCGCGACGGTTGTTATCTTGTTTGCAATTAGTGAAGTTTTGGAACGTTACTCTATGGAGAAAGCGCGTCAATCCATTCGTTCCCTGATGGATATTGCACCGAAGGAAGCTCTGATTCGACGCGGTTCCGAAGAAATTACGGTAAGTGTTGAGGATATACAGGTTAGCGACGTCATGATTGTAAAGCCAGGTCAAAAACTTGCAATGGATGGCGTGGTTATTAAAGGGACATCAACCATAAACCAAGCCGCGATAACCGGCGAATCGGTTCCCGTAACGAAAACAATTGATGATGAAGTTTTCGCAGGCACATTAAACGAAGAAGGATTGCTTGAGGTCAAAGTAACGAAGCACGTCGAGGATACAACCATTTCCAAAATTATTCACCTTGTTGAAGAAGCACAAGCCGAACGTGCACCTTCACAAGCGTTCGTTGACCGATTTGCGAAATACTATACGCCCGCGATTATGATTTTGGCATTAGGTATTGCCGTTGTGCCCCCTCTGTTCGTCGCCGCTGATTGGGGCGATTGGGTATATCGGGGATTAGCGTTACTCGTCGTCGGCTGTCCTTGCGCATTGGTCATTTCGACACCTGTTTCGATTGTTACAGCTATCGGAAACGCGGCGAAAAATGGCGTCCTTATCAAAGGCGGCATACACCTTGAAGAAGCTGGTCGCCTTGCCGCAATCGCATTCGATAAAACGGGTACGTTGACGAAGGGATTCCCGGAAGTTACAAATGTCCATGCTTTCGGAACGAAAGACGAAAAAGAATTGCTTGCTATCGCGGCAGTTATCGAAAAAGGTTCGCAACACCCGCTTGCTTCCGCGATTGTTCGTATAGCTGAAAATCTCGGAGCCGACTTATCCCTCGCCGTTGAGGATTTCCAATCCATAACCGGGAAAGCTGTTAAAGCAAAAGTAAACGGGGAATTGTATTACGTCGGTAGTCCAAAACTCTTTGCAGAACTTCACTCCGATATGAATGTTGAAACGAATCAACGTATCGAAGCTCTACAAAAACAAGGGAAAACGGTTATGGTCTTGGGAACGGAACAACAAGTTCTTGCCTTAATAGCCGTGGCCGATGAAGTGCGCGATTCCAGTAAAGACGTTATTAAGCAATTGCACGAAATTGGCATCAAGAAAACGATTATGCTTACGGGTGATAATCAAGCAACCGCCGAAGCTATCGGGAGCCGGTTGAATGTTACAGACGTTAAAGCCGACCTCATGCCGCAAGATAAATTAGACTACATCAAGCAGCTTCGTAAAGACTATGGCAATGTTGCTATGATTGGCGACGGCGTAAACGACGCGCCCGCGCTTGCGGCTTCAACGGTTGGTATCGCTATGGGCGGCGCAGGTACGGATACGGCGCTTGAAACGGCGGACATTGCACTTATGGCTGACGACTTAGGTAAACTCCCGTATACGATTCGGTTAAGTCGTAAAACCCTTGCGATAATAAAGCAAAACATTACGTTCTCGCTCGGGATTAAGCTTGTCGCTTTGGCTTTGATTGTTCCTGGCTGGCTTACGTTATGGATGGCTATTTTTGCAGATATGGGAGCTACCCTAATTGTTACTTTGAACAGCCTACGTTTGTTAAGAGTGAAAGGGAAATGATCGCCTATGAATAACCCTTGGAATAAAGTGATTTATCGGGTATGGGCACCCTTTTATGATTATCTCTTCAATTCCGGGCCTTTTTAAAGGCGCGGAAAAAGATTTTTGAGAACCTCGACATTGAGCCTAAAAGCAAAGTTCTTTTTGTAGGCGTCGGGACAGGAGCAGATTTGCACTTCATTAAAGACAAAGATGTTTCTGTAACTGCAATTGACTTGTCAACCGAAATGCTTGGTCGAGCTAAGAATCAATATGACTCCCCTAACATTCACTTCATTGAGATGGATGCACAAAATTTGACCTTTTCACCGGAATCGTTCGATATGGTCATTGCGAATTTGATCTTATCGGTTGTCCCCGATCCGAATCGATGTTTTCAAGAAATGATTCGGGTTACGCGAGCTGGGGGACATATGATCATTTTTGATAAATTTGCCCCTCCCTCGCAGGATTTGCCGGTAATAAAAAAAATCCTTCGTCCCATCGCAGCAATGATGGGCACGGACATCGGACGACATTTCGAACAACTCATCGTGCCGTACGAGAAACAAATTCGGGAAGAGGAAGATGCGTCCGCCCTGTTTAACGGTATGTATCGAAAAATCATAGTTCGTAAACATCAAACTCAACAAGGTATCTCCTAGGCCAAGGTATTGAGAGGGAAATGTCCCCATGTACTTTACGGGTGGTGTCAGCTTTGTTTGCTGGTACTACCCCATCATTGGTCGCCGCGGAACTGACGACAGCTTAGAACGGCTCATTGATTTCCTCGTATTCCTTCACTTGCCGGTAAAATGTAGGCTTTTTCATACCGATCCGACGCATAGCGTCCGTCGCGGTAATCTGGCCTGCTTTCCATTCCCGGTACGCCTCCACATTTTCCATCGATCTCTTGCTTGGGTCGGCCGAATACAACGCCCTCCCCTCGGGCAACCTCGATTCCTTCCGCCTGCCGCTGCCGGTTCTTCTTCCGCTCTTGCTCGGCCACATAGGTAATACGACCAAATTAAAAATATTTCGGAACTTTAAGGAAATAAATAAAAATGTCTTGACTATGTATCATGGTACAGGGTTTACACTTATGAGGGAGGTGAACCATGAGGTATCATTCAGGAGATATATCCAAATTATGTAATGTAAATAAAGAAACGCTTAGATATTATGAACGAAAAGGTCTGATTGCTGAACCTGTAAGGTCGGATGCAGGCTACAGGCTTTATCCGGAAGATACAGTAAAACGAATCATGTTCATTAAACGTATACAAGAGCTTGGTTTTACGTTATCTGAAATTGATAAATTGCTTGGTGTCGTTGATAAAGACGATGTGAGATGTGCGGATATGCACGATTTTGTTGTTCATAAACTTGAAGATGTTCGGTTGAAAATAAGAGACCTTGAGCGAATCGAATGTATGCTAAAAGATTTAAAAAACCGCTGTCCGGATGAAAAGGCAATTCATGAATGCCCAATCATCGAAGCGTTAATTGACAAGGAGGAAATCCTGTGAAAGAAAATACAAAGAAAATGGGATGGGGTTTTTTAGCTCTGCTATCCTGCCCTTGCCATCTCGTTTTGATTCTTCCTCTGCTTGCTGGCACAACGCTGGGTGCGTATTTTGCAGCCCATCAAGGTACCGCTAGTGCTATTTTGGCTATTCTATTTGTGATTTCCCTTTGTATGGTGTTCAAAAGGACGAATATACAAGAAAAAACCGATGTGGCACATGATTGCTGCTCAGTACCAGGGCAAAAACGAGGTGAATGATTTTGAGAGAAAAACTAACGAGCTGGGGGGCGGTATTATCCGCCTTTCTTATGTCTGGCTGCTGCCTCGGACCCATCATTCTCATTCCTCTCGGATTATCCGGTTTGGCAGGTACACTCGCGATTATTTCAATCAAGTACCAGCTGTTTTTTATGATCATGACGTTATTATTTCTTGGTGTATCATTTTATTTGGTTTATGGACGAAAACGCAAAAGCAAAAGTACGGTTATCACTTTATGGACGACGACCATTTTAGTTTTAGGAGCGTTTCTTTTTTTAGGGTTGGCTGAAAGAGGACTATTATAAGAAAGGGTGTTTTGTGTGAGAGCAACAATGGGAATATTGGTGTCAATATCTCTTTTACTCTTGGGTACGGCATGCGGCAGCAATGAAAAATCATCGGCAACTGTGCAAACCGCAAGTACAACTGTTGCAAATCAATCGGCGACGTTCACGGTCACGGGATTAGAATGCTGCCCGCCTTCTGTGATTCAAGATTCAATTTCAAAGGTAAACGGAGTCAGCAAAGTAGAAATTGAAACTAAGGGAAACATTGCAAAAGTGACGGTTTCCTTTGATGATCTGAAAACCGATGTAAAGCTAATCCAATCATCGGTTACAAAATATGGGTTTGATGTAATTGGAGGATAAGAAATGAAAAAATACCGGATCAACGTTCAAGGCATGACATGCAGCGGCTGCGAAGAACACGTATCAACCGCACTTAAAAACATTGGAGCCGCCAATATCGAGACGAGTTTTCACCGTAATGAAGTCACGTTTGAATTGCCCGATGACGTTGCGATCGAAACCGCCCAAAAAGCCATTAACGAGGCAAAATATCAATCCGGAGATGCGGAAGTAATAGAAACTCATGATGCTCCGTTTCACGGCGATGAGGACGACTATGATTTTCTGATCATCGGTTCCGGTGGGGCAGCTTTTTCCGCAGCGATTCAAGCGGTGGAATATGGCGCAAAAGTCGCGATCATTGAGCGGGGAACTGTAGGCGGAACCTGCGTAAATGTTGGCTGTGTTCCATCAAAAACGCTGCTTCGTGCCGGTGAAATCAATCATTTAGCCAAAAGCAACCCATTCCTGGGACTAGCCACATCAACAGGAAAAGTAGATTTGGAAAAGTTGGTCGAACATAAAAATGAACTGGTAGCCAGTACGCGAGAACAGAAGTATGAACATTTGATTGGTGAGTACGGATTTGAACTCATTCGGGGAGAGGCAACATTCGCAGATGAAAAAACCATCGAGGTAAGTGGGCGAAAGGTTACAGCGAAACGATTTTTAATTGCCACAGGAGCTTCGCCGTCCATTCCGGATATTCAAGGATTAATGGACGTAGCTTATTTAACAAGCACATCACTACTTGAGCTCAAACAATTGCCTAAAACGCTTGCCGTCATCGGCTCAGGCTATATTGCATTGGAATTGGGTCAACTCTTTCACAATCTAGGGTCAGACGTTACGCTGATGCAAAGAAGTCCTCGCATTTTGAAAGAGTATGACCTTGAAATTTCCGAAGCGGTGACAAAGGCTATAACCGAGCAAGGGATTCACTTGATTACCGGTGTAACGTATGATCGCATTGAAGCAAACAGCGATCTGAAACAAGTGCATATTTCCGTAGATGGCGAAAAGAAAGTCATTGAAGTCGAGCAACTGCTTATTGCAACCGGCAGAAAACCAAATATTGAAGCACTAAACCTTAACGCTGCTAATGTAAATATAGGTTTCAAAGGCGAAATCGTCGTCGATGATTTTTTAAACACCTCGAACCCAAGAATTTATGCTGCAGGCGATGTGACGATGGGGCCACAGTTTGTATATGTGGCTGCTTATGAAGGTCGCATCGCGGCTGATAATGCAATAGGCGGCTTAGAGAAAAAGGTAAATCTTGAAGCTGTTCCAGGTGTTACGTTCACTTCTCCTTCCGTTGCTACCGTAGGACTCACGGAAGAGCAAGCTAAGGCAAAAGGGTATGAGGTTAAAACGTCCATTCTTCCTTTGGATTCGGTGCCTAGAGCACTTGTTAATCGCGAAACAACCGGCGTTTTTAAATTAGTGGCTGATTCCAAGTCGTTAACGGTGCTTGGTGTTCATATTGTCGCTGAAAATGCCGGAGATGTGATTTACGCTGCGACACTTGCAGTCAAGTTCGGTTTAACGGTCGAGGATCTACGCGATAGCCTAGCACCGTATTTAACGATGGCTGAAGGATTAAAACTAGCAGCTCTTACGATCAATAAAGATGTATCTAAATTATCCTGTTGTGCTGGATAAGATATTGGCCAATCAACCTTGATCGTAAAGACAACTGTTCTCAACTGATCGTTTATCGATAATTAAAACCAGTCAAACACTAATTTTCGTGTTGACTGGTTTTTGCATTCAACCTACTGCAATTATATTACCTCTTCGTTTATCGTTGTAATCGTATTGATACTATAGTTAATATCAGAACGTAAGAATGCTTTTGCTTCTTCGGTTCCAGTCAATTGAAGCAAGACCGGATCGTCTTCGTTACTTGCGATCACCGTAAAGGTTAAAAACGGACAGCATTTTCTCTCCATGCTAACCCATTCATTCACAAGGTGCAGCGTATCCGAATCACCGGAGTATTGATATTGATACCCTTTTTCAATCTCAATAATGCCGATCCCTCTCATTTCTAGCTCTCCCCAAATGCTTTTGTATTCAACTCGCTGCTCCTTTGTAAAAACCGTAGTGCAACAGGCAACCGGTATTTCTTTACCCATGCGTTTAGCCCCTTTCACTTCATACAAGAATTACAACTGCATCCTGAATTAAAACAAGCTGATCCTTTTGCCTTGCGCCGCTGATAAATAACGACTCCCGCTATCACAAACACAAGAACCAACATAGCAACAACCACAGGATTCAGAAATAAAGTTGGGATGCCTAGGGCGGCTGCGCCGCCGAGCAACGGTAACGCGCAGCACTAGGCGCACGCTCCTATTAGTCCGAGACCGGCAAGCCAATCATTTTTCATTTACTTCACCTTCCCATACAAGCTATAATTCAATCATAAAACTTAAAGTTAGCTTTAAGTCAAGGGGTGAAGTTAAGTTTATGGCAGAGCTTAGTATTGGTCAGTTGGCGGCAAGAGCCGATGTGAACGCATCGACGCTGCGGTATTATGAATCTGTAGGTTTGCTACCTTCTCCGGAACGGAAAAACGGGCAGCGCCGCTATGATGAAAGGCTGCTAGACCGCATCAATTTTATTAAAGTCGCGCAGCAGACCGGATTTAGCATTCAGGAAATCGCAATTTTATTAGAAGTCTTTGAAACGGATGATTCGATTTCCGAGCGATGGGAACAGATGGCGAAGCAGAAACGCTCTGAGCTAGAGGAGAGAAAGAGACAAATCAATTCAATGATACAGATTTTAGATACCGGCTTAAGATGCAAATGCATTACCTGGTCGGAATGTTTAGAGAAGATACAAAATACTGGTATGTGTTAGAAAGGAGCAAGTCTTCGTGTTGTTTGCTATATTCATTTTTGTGCTTGCTGGACTCGCTGAAATTGGCGGGGGTTATATGGTTTGGCTGTGGCTGCGGGAATCGAGGCCCCTTTGGTATGGCATCGTCGGGGGCATCATCCTCATTTTGTACGGCGTCATCCCAACGTTGCAAAGTTTCCCATCGTTTGGGCGAGTCTACGCGGCTTATGGCGGCGTATTTGTTATTCTCGCCGTTTTATGGGGGTGGCTCGTCGATAAGAAAGCACCCGATATGTACGATTGGCTAGGTGCCGCTATTTGTATTGTAGGCGTGTCCGTCATGCTATGGGCACCGAGAAGTTAATAAGTTCATGATTTACTCCGAACCAACCTAGTCTTATGGTAGTTTAACTTCACAGTTTTAAACTTTATTTTCATTGAACATATATGACTTTGAATGGAATGAGACTTAATTATGGATTGATACTTATAATTAATTACATCTATTTTGCGGGTGGTGTCAGCTTCGCAGGTACTACCCCAATAAGAATGAGTATCATCATTTTGATACGTTTAGTTTCAATCAAGTTTGCTAATTTTAAGCAATTGAAAAGATAGAAACACCGAAAAGCCTACCCCCAGATATTAGAGGGATAGGCTTTTTTCGCCTCGGTTTAGCCCGCCATAGCCCTGCAAGCTTTTGCACAGGAGAAACAAGCATCGGCACAACGTTGACAGTGTTCATGCTCATGCTTTTTACACTCAGTCCCGCATGCTTCGCAAACGTCGGCGCAAATCCGGCAAAGCCCCTTTGCATAGGAACTGTTATGGGACATCGCTTGCGCAGCAAAAGCACAAAGGTCGGCGCACTCCCGGTCTAGCCGGATACATTCTTTCATCATCGCAAGGTGATCTTCATTCAAGCAAGCGTCGTAACAGTGATTGCATGCAAGCATACACTTTATGCACTCATCAATGCAATGTTGAAATTGCTCATGTGACATGGGTTTTACCCTCCATTCCAAATGATGTATTTGTTATGTTTTTACCCAAACGAGCTAATTCGATTCACTACAAACGGGTTTTTCTTAAAGCCAGTCTTACCGCTATATAAACGGTAACACCTATGATGGCAGCCATGAACAACACACAAAACAGCATCATAACCCATGGCTAACCGTAATTCCCCAGCATCACCAGACATCTGCTTTCATTTGGAAATTGAGTTCGGCCGCATCATCAATGCTTCATGCCCGGCATATTCGTCATATTACCGCCCTCGGTTGTACCCTCACTTGGTTTAGGTGATGGTTCCGTCTTCGTATTGCCGCCATCCCCGCCATGGCCTTCTCCGGTCTTCGATACGATCTCCAGCATGGAATCGATCTCCCCTTGCGCCGCGGCGGTCAACGAATCCTCACTCCCCGTTAACCATGCATGATTGTATGGCCCTTCCGTTGGTTCCTTTTTATATTTTGGTTGAACCGACATGACATAGGACATCACCGTATCCGGCAGCTTGTCTTTGTCCGTCCAGAGAAGCGGTGCATGTTTGCCTAAATGTGAGAATGGAGCTACCGCGAGTGCCAAAGCTGCGGAATCTTTATTGACGAACGAAAAGTTATGACCCGGCGTTGTAATCCCCCAACCAAAACCGGTTTCGGAATCTTTATACTTCGCGAAGGCAACGGCATTCGCATATGGGTCATTGCCCGCAATACGAACCACTTTCCCGTACTGACCTAAATGTTCTTGAACTTTGGCCGAAATAACCGATTCTGGCCCGAGCAAATAAATATTGGCTTTTCCACCCCGTGTCTTTAAAGCATCCATGGTTTCTTGCGGAACCTCATCCTTTTTAACATAAAGCAGCGGCTCCGGCATATGAGCAATCCAATTCACCGCTGGCATCGTATATTCTTCGCTGTCCATAGAACCAATGATGACCGAAGGCGGATTTTCCTTCGCGACAGCGGTATAATAAGCATCTACGGCTTTGGCTACGGCCGCCGGGTTGCCCCCTGCAATCTTGTCCGTCTTGTAGCCAAGCGCTTTTACCTGTTCCTCTACCTTGGGATCAAGATCCCCGACCAATATAACCTGAGTTCCTTTATTCGTTTCCGTCCCCATTGGTTTTAGCCTTTTCAATTCGTTCAGCGTTACATCCGGTACACTTTCTTTATTCACAAACAGAACTGGACCGTTATTCGGGTGATGAATCAAATCTGCACTGACGAGGGTCGTTTGCCAATCTTTCGGATTCGCCAGAATGACACCGCCGGGACGGTTCGCATCACTGGTTGCCATCCACAGCGTTTTCGAAACAAGCACCGCAGCTTCCGCCGGGTCACTTGTGTTGATGCGCGTCGTGTTTTTTGAGGCAATCCACGGTATAGATACCGCACTAGTCGGGCTTTGTGCCGAACCGGTTTGTTGGCCCATGTTGTTCATATCGTGTGGAGTGGAAGAATTGGATTTGTTAAAACATCCGGTCAGGGCCAGTGCTGTAACCGCCGAAATAATACCGACTTTCAAGCCTTTTTTCATGCTTAAAAACCTCCTATTTTCGATTGATCGTTTTACCTTTCTCTGCAATTTGTATCCATGTAGCGCCGTGATCGGTAGAAAGATAGACATCTTTGGGTTCCGTTGCAATGGCCAGCTCTTTCGGATTCGCCGGATTCTGGACAACATAGGCGATCGTATCCTTGCTTGGCGTCTGGATCGCCAACGATTGTTTGCTCTCTATATTGATGTCAAGCAGTGAAGCATTAGGACCGGAGGTAGCTATCATTACGTTACCGGAATCCGTGAAGGTCAGGGCCGAAACCGGTTTTTCCGGAACCATTGGGGTAAACCTCTGACCGTAATCCCTCGATAGATAGGCGCCTGTTGTCGTACCGACAGCAACGATCGATGCATCAGAAGGGTGAGCTGCGATTGCCGTCATCTGCCCTTGGAGACCGGTTGCAGGACTGTTTGTCCAGGCTTTCCCTTCATCCTTGCTATAAAACAGACCTGACTGTTTCATTTTGGAGTTAGGCTCCGGGTTCGCCACGTATAGCGTATGCGAACGATACCCGGCTGTCATACCGTGTAGATCGACTTCCCCCTCAAGAGCAAGAACCGAGACGGTTTTCCCATCATTCGTGCTTTTTACAAGGCCTAAGGGATTTTTAAACTTCGAACCCGGTGCTGGATGGCCACTGCTGTAAAATCCGTCATCGACCGTGGTGAACCCCATATAATCGTGCTTCTCTCCAGGACCTTCATTCCATGATCCGTCTGTATATATCTGTAGTCCGTTGTGAACGGGAATGTAAAGCCGTTTTCCGTCTGCTGAGTAACCAAGGCCGTGTAAGTGCATAAAAGTGGTGCTCGCATTGGAATTCGGCCCTTGCTCTGTGTTTTTCGAGCATGCCGTGGTCCCGATCAATAGTACTGCCGCTAGTGCAAGCATCGTCATCTTTTTCAAAAAAATTACCCCATCTCTAAAAGAGACCTGAATTCAGTGTCCCCCATGTATTTCCAAACCATTCGATAAAAATTCAAATCATAAACAGTGTAATCGATACTTTTGAAGATTCGATGTAGAACGCTCTACTGTCTTTTGGGAAGCCGAATTGTAAAGGCGGCACCTTCCCGGTTCTCGGCCGAAATTTCCCCGCCGTGGGCTGCAACCAACTCCTTGACGATGGTTAACCCCAGGCCGCTGCCTCCGGTCTTCCGATTGCGGGACTTATCACCCCGGTAAAATCGCTCGAACACATAGGGCAAGTCCTCCTGTGGGATTCCCGTTCCCGTGTCTTGAACTCGGATCCAAACATGCCCGTTGTCTTCATTCCCCTCAATTCGCACTTCACCGTGTTCTGGAGTAAATTTCAGAGCGTTGCTAAGCAGATTCACAAGTACCTGAATCATGCGATCATGATCGACAAAAACCTGAATATGAGGACTTACGGAACACTGTAGATGAACGTTTTTTTCACGATAGGCAGCAGCAACCAGTTCTACGCCTCTCTCGATGATGGCCGCCAATGATTCTTCTTTTCTCACCAACTGAAAACCAGGGGACTCCACATGCGTCAGGTCTTCCAATTCGGCCACAAGCTGCGTTAATCGTTCGATTTCTTCGTAGCAGGAATGGATACGCTCCGGCGTAGGCTCCCAAATCCCGTCTTCCAAGGCGCGCATATGGCTTTTGAGCGTAGCCAAAGGGGTTCGCAATTCATGCGCGATGTCTTCGGTCATCGTGACGCGCAGTTGCTCATGCTGCTGCAACTGTTCCGCCAGTGTATTTAGCGATGCGCCCAAGTCTGCAAGCTCATCTTTCCCTTGAATGTCCACTCTCGCACTCCATTCCCCGTCCGTCATGCGTTCCGCGACTCGCGTCATATGAATGAGAGGAGCCGAAATTCGTTTGGCCACATAAAAACCGAGAAATACGGCAAGTACAATCGCAACGAAACACGTCCAGATGATCGTTTGCATCATCGCTTGTTCCAAATGATAATTCAGTTCGGGTAATTCGTGCGTCATGCCGGCTTGCGCTTGATACAAGGAGAAATGATAATGGGTCGTCAAAATGACGCCAATGGTTGAAATCAGGACAATGCCAGCAGCAATCCCGATAATAATCAGAGCCAAACGAGTATGCAGTCGCTTATTCATGTTGTTCCTCCTGCAAACCGATAGCCGGTTCCAAACACCGTCACAATATATTTGGGGGATTTGGGGTCGCCCTCTATTTTTTGCCGGATATTTTTTACATGCTGATCGATCGTTCGGCTATCACCGTAAAAATCATAGCCAAGCACGCGTTCCACAAGCTCGTCTCGTGAAAAGTGACGCTGCGGATGCTTGGCCAGGACAAGCAGCAGCTTATATTCATTCGGGGTCAGGTTCACCGGTTGGCCGTCACGGAATACTTGCTGTTTTAACGAATCAATAATAAGTTCCCCTTGATTAAAGGCCAGGCGATCCGCAAGCAAATGATACTCGTCCGTACGCCGCAGGATCGCCCGAACCCGAGCTACGACTTCGCGTGGGTCAAAGGGCTTGATCAAGTAGTCGTCGGCCCCCATGGATAACCCCTTAATCCGATTGTTCTCGGAAACCTTGGCGGTAAGCATCAAAATCGGAACAGAATGGATTTGACGAATCGCTTGGCAAACCTGCTCGCCCTCCATATCCGGAAGCATAAGGTCCAGGATAACGAAATCAATCGATTCGTTTTGCACGCGTCGAATGGCCTCGCTGCCCGTTTCGGCTTCAACGGTCTGAAAACCGTCTTTTTTCAAGTAGGATACAACCACATCCCGAATTTTCGATTCATCATCAACGACTAATACGGTTTTCATAATCAACCTCCAAAAACATATATTCCAGCCGTACCAAGCAAATATGTTGATACCAAAGAAAAAAAGATGCCCCTTTATCCATTTTCCCCTTCCTGTTTGGTTATGTATTCCGCATCCGAATCCTGTTGTTGCGAAAATCTCGTCATGTGATACCAGCGATAGCAAGCATAGATGGCTATCAGGAAGAGGACATATATAAACAGCGTCCATGCAACATGAGACAAGCTAGAAAACAACTGTCCCCCCATAACAGAAAACATAACCATCACCGGGATTTTTCCGATCACGGTAGCAAGGAAGAAGCTGCCGAAGCTCATCTGGCTTATCGCCGCGGCCGCATTGACGGCCGGTGCCGGGACGAACGGAAGCAGCCGCGCCGTTAAAACAGCCAGGAACGCATTTCGCTCCAAAAACAGCATAAACCGGTCCATTCGTTCAAACTTCATGACGAAATGCCTGCCCCATTCTTGAAACAAGACCCGAACGGCCAGGAACTGTATTGCACCGGCTACCGTTGAGCTGGCCACATTGATTAACGTGCCCCAGACTGGCCCATATTGAGCGCCCATGATCCCGGCAACAATTCCAAAAGGGACGACTGGGGCCGCGCCCAAAAGGATTGCTATCCCGATCAACCAGGGGAGGCGTTCTGTACCTTCGTTTGTCAACCACGAAAGGATCAGTTCTTTGTATGCAATGATAAATACAATTCCTATCCCGTATAGAAATAGGACAGCCCCTTTTTTGATCATAACGACTCTCCTAATAAGGGCAAAGGAGAACCCGTCTCCTCCCTAAATGTTCCCGCTGGACAAGAAAGTTGGTCATTATATGCTTCTAGTTTTCCTGGAAGAAAGATCGTTCCACAGGATAAACCCAATTGAAATAAGAATCACAATGATGCTTGTCCACTGCGCAGCAGTCAGATGAAATAAATATCTAGGCGTATCCCCCCTAAGCATTTCCAGAAAAAAACGTCCCAACGAGTACAGGATGTTATAGGACAGGAATATAAAGCCGCGGGGCCACGACCGGTTTTTCAAAATTAACAAAATCCCAAAGACAACAAAGTCCCACTGACCTTCCCACACTTCCGCAGGCCATAATGCCTGAGAACCGTAAGTTTCATACGCAATCGTTCCTGGCGGATAGACAAGCCCAAAATTCGAACCTGTCGGGGAGCCAAAGGCGTCACCATTTAAAAGACAAGCGATTCTCCCAACGCCCTGACCAAAAATAATAGCCGGTGCCACGATATCTGTAAATTCCCAGAAATTAATCTTTTTACGCCAGCAATAAATAAGACCGGCTGCAAATCCTCCTATGAGTCCTCCTTGAATCGATAAGCCGCCCTTCCAAATCGCAAATGATTCGAGAAGATGCCGCGAATAATACGTTCCCTCGAAAAAAACAACTTCCCATAAGCGTGCTCCTACAATAGCCCCCAAAATCACATAAAAAACGACATCCCAAAGATACTTGCGATATTCCGATCCTCTGGCAAGATACAGGGCGACTCCAAGTGAAAGAAGGATGGCGATTGCAATGATGGTGCCGTATGCCCTTACAGGATAATCTCCAATCATAAATAAAATGACTTTCATAATATAAGGCACCCCCGTGAAATGCTTTTGTTTTAAGTATAACCCGCGTTTATGAAGAACCTGTGTAAATAAAAAATTGGAGTTGGCCGCATATAAAAACCGGCTCTCCTTTGTTGAAAGGAACCCGGTTGTCATCCATAAAGAATTGTTTATTTCATCACCCTGCAGGCTTCCGCTACCTCGCTGGTGTTGCAGTAAATTAATAATCAATGTTCGGAATTAGGAAGATAACATTTTCCCGGCGCGTGAAGGAGTAATCAGTCTTACAACCATTGCGTTCGGATTTTTAAAGGTCGGCGAAGCCATTTAAAGTTGCGAAGGGGCAAATCCTGTTCAAGGCCGCCCGGATGATCGGTCTAACGGACCGGCGGAGACGTCTCCTTGTAAATCCATGAATTCAAAGTACCACATGGAATGAAGAGCAAGTCCGGAATGGCTTGGCCTTCCCAATATGTTTATCTTAATATACGGTCGATCTCTTTCGACCATACATACCCCATGTTTTCGTTCGAAAGCCCCCCAAGAATCTACGCAAATTCCTGGCAAAGTGCATCAATATCGCGCATGAGGAATCCTCCTCGCTTATTATTTTTATCAGCTTATGCCTACCTTCAAAAGTCGGTTTACGAAAATATATAAAGAACTAAACCTGTCTCTGCGAACTCCTTCCTTCTTCAAAAGTTCTACACAGGCTTCGGCTATGATTGATTTATGGGAAGTTCAGTTACAGAAAGGAATGAATAAGCTATGAAGCTAGGTTGGAGGCTCAAAAGTATAATGGCAGTCGGAGCTTTATCTGTTATATTGGCCGGTTGTTCAGGTTCGATTGGTGGAATGAGCGGAATGGATCATTCGAAAATGAATATGGAAGGAACCAAGGAAACTCCGGAATCAACAAATACACAATCAGAAAAGTCCGTTGTATTAACGGGAAAAGAATTTAATTTGATTGCCGCCCAGAGCAATCAGGAAATAGCCCCCGGAAAAGCGTTGCCGGTTTGGACGTTCAACAATTCCGTTCCTGGACCGCAAATTCGGGTTAAACAAGGAGATACGATAAAGGTCAATCTTAAAAATCAGTTGCCCGAGCCAGTCACCATTCACTGGCACGGCGTTCCTGTACCGAACGCCATGGATGGCATTCCAGGCGTAACGCAAAACGCCGTTCAACCAGGCCAGTCGTTTACGTACGAGTTTAAAGCAGATGTCCCTGGCACCTACTGGTACCACTCGCATCAGGATAGTGTAAATCAGTTGGATCGCGGATTATATGGGGCATTCATCGTTGAACCGAAAGAAGGTACCGACGTTGATCGTGATTATACACTTGTCCTCGATGAATGGATGAGCTCCGGGGAAATGTCCGGCATGAATATGTCCGGAGGCAACATGTCGGAAATGGATCATAGCAAAATGAATATGGGCAGTTCGGATGGCAAAGACAATAAATCTAGCATGAACATGTCCGGCATGGATCACAGTACGATGAATATGGGGAACGAAAACAAAGCTTCGACCAAGACCGACAATAGTTCCATGAATATGGGACACGATATGAGCATGTACGATCTGTATACCATAAATGGAAAATCCGGTTCGCTGGTAGATCAGCTTCCTGTTAAGGAAGGAGATAAAGTTCGAATCCGTTTGATCAATGCGGGCTATCTGTCTCATCAAATTCATTTGCACGGACATGAATTCAAAGTTATTGCTACCGACGGACAACCTATAAAAAATCCAGGTATCCTGAAAGATAATGTCGTAAGTATTGCTCCAGGAGAGCGTTACGATATTGAATTTGTCGCCAGTAATCCGGGCCAATGGTTGATCGAGGACCACGGCGACAAAGCTGCTGTTAAAGGGATGAAAGCCACGATTGCTTATGAAGGAGCTCCCGCCGGTTCCGACAAAGCGAATGAAGTAGAGAAGCTGACAGCTGTCGATATGAGCCGTTACGGCCAAGCAGGCAAAGCCAACTTTACGTTAGATCAGAAGTACACGTTGGAATACACGATGAATATGAATACCGAAATGAAAAACGGCGAAATGGTCTACACCATAAATGGAAAAACGTTTCCGGAAACCGAACCGATAAACGTCAAAAAAAGAGATACGGTCAAGGTTCGCCTTGTCAATAACTCGAAAACTGACGACCATCCGATGCACCTGCACGGTCACTTCTTTCAAGTGCTAAGCAAGAACGGGAAACCGCTTGAAGGATCTCCAATCATAAAGGATACGTTGAATTTGAAGCCGGGCGAAGAATACGTTGTCGCATTCGAAGCAGATAATGAAGGCAACTGGATGTTCCACTGTCATGATTTGCATCATGCTTCTGCCGGCATGGTAACGGAGCTGAAGTATACAGACTATAAGACAAATTTTGTTGCAGACCCGAATGCAGGGAATAAACCGGAATAATAGCCAGGGGATGGCTTCAAGCCATCCCCTGATTCCCGTTCTCTGCATCGTCTTTTGAAGCAATGGGCGATTGCTTGTTCCGTCCATTTGCTCCCTCATACTCCCTCACTCGCCGGTAAAAACATGCTTTCTGATACAAATAAGAGCAGTCCTTATTGGAATGCCTTAGATTAACTCTCCAAATAGCGATATAGCGTAGTTTTACTAATTCCTGTCTCTTCCTTTATTTGTGCAAGACTATACTTTTGACTTTGATACATATGAATGGCTCGTTTCACATTCTCATCGGGCTTTCGCGGACGGCCAGCCCTAATTCCTTTTTGTTTCGCCTCATATAATCCTTTTTTAGTATTCTCACTAATGACATCGCTTTGAAAATTTAATAAATGGTTTACGCTATCATGAAATGAATATCCAGACGAATGGTTAGTATCTATGCCTTCGCCAGCGGAATAAAGATAAGCTTGTTTTTGCTTTAATTGATTTAATAACTCGGCAAGGTGCCGTGTAGAATCGGCAAATGAGAACAACTTTGCAACCACAATTGTATCTCCTGGTTGCAGTTCGTTTATCATTTTTTTTAACATTACTCTTTTTTTAGGAGACGAATGCTCCTCAGTGAAAAAACGATCACAGCCGAGTTCCATCAAAATCTCTAACTGGATTTTACAATTTACATCATCTTGATAAGGTCTCAAATAACCAATTAACATAACCATGCTCCCCTTACTGCCAAAGCCTTTATGAAAGCATAACACAAAAAAAGGACCAAAAAGGTTCCATTTTGGTCCTTTTGATGATAAAATGGCTTTGCCTACTACGGAACCTGACTTTTATGAGATTTAAAAGTCACATTAAATTAAATAAGGAGTGGAAGTAAACGTGGTTGAAAAAATTAGAAGGGAATGGTTTTCCAACATCAGGGGGGACATACTTGCCGGTATTGTTGTCGCCCTGGCTCTCATTCCAGAAGCGATTGCCTTTTCCATTATTGCTGGTGTCGATCCCATGGTTGGTTTATATGCATCATTTTGTATCGCAGTTATAATCGCATTTGTTGGCGGTCGTCCAGGGATGATTTCCGCCGCTACCGGCGCAATGGCTCTATTGATGGTTCCTCTAGTAAAAGAATATGGATTACAATATTTGTTGGCCGCTACTATACTCACTGGGATCATACAGCTTATTTTCGGAGTACTCAAGATTGCAAAATTAATGAAGTTTATTCCTAGAGCAGTTATGATCGGATTTGTTAACTCGCTGGCCATTCTGATATTTATGGCACAGGTCCCTCATTTTGTGGGGATATCGACTATGACTTATGTTTTTGTAGCTATTACCCTAGTTATTGTATATGTATTGCCTAGATTTTTCAAAGCAATACCTGCCCCTTTGATTGCCATTATTATCCTTACAGCAGTAGCCATCTGGGGACATTTAGATTTAAGAACGGTTGGAGATTTGGGGAGAATCACTCAATCCCTGCCTTCTTTCTTTATTCCAGACATTCCGTTTAACTTTGAAACGTTACAAATCATCTTTCCTTACTCAATAGCTTTAGCCATTGTCGGACTATTAGAATCGTTGCTGACATCATCTATTGTCGATGATATGACTGGGACCGAAAGCAATAAAAACAGAGAATCCAGAGGACAAGGAATTGCGAATATAGTTACTGGTTTTTTTGGTGGAATGGCAGGTTGTGCTATGATCGGACAGTCCGTAATCAATGTAAAATCAGGAGGACGCGGTCGATTATCTACTTTGGTTGCTGGTCTGTTCCTCATATTCCTGATACTTGTATTAGGTGGGTTAGTTATACAAATTCCAATGCCTGTACTAGTAGGAATTATGATCATGGTTTCGACTGGTACGTTTGATTGGTCCTCATTCTCATATTTGCGAAAAGCTCCAAAAACAGATGCCATTGTCATGTTGACTACCGTAATTATTGTTGTTGCAACGCATGATCTTTCCAAAGGCGTTATAGCCGGTGTTATTCTTAGCGCTATCTTCTTTGTGGCCAAGATTTCAAAACTAGAGGTTAGAAGACGACAGAGCAGCAAAGAAATCGTATTTGATGTAACGGGTCAATTGTTCTTTGCCTCTGTGGAAGGCTTCATACAAGCCTTTGACTTTAATATCGCTGATGATATAAATATTGTTATTGATTTCTCTCATGCACACATTTGGGACGACTCTGGCGTAGGCGCAGTAGATAAAGTAGTCATCAAATATCGTGAAAACAATAATCATGTCACGATTAAAGGACTAAATGCATCTAGTAAAAAAATTATAGATAAGTTAGCCGTATACCAAGATGCAAATGCTCAATTAAAAGCACACTAATGAAGGGGAGAGATGAATGTGTATCAACGTATTTTACTCGCTGCTGATGGGTCAAAAAACTCGATTCGGGCAGCCCAGGAGGCAGCGAAAATTGCATCCTTGATTCCAGATTCCACCGTTGAAATCTTATTTGTAGCAGACTTATCCAAAATTAAAAGTGAAGTCTTGCATTCTCAAAATCATGAGGAAATAGAGTTGAAACGACATCAAAAGTTGCTCCCTATTGTAGAGCAACTTTCCTCTAAAAATGTCAATCATGAAACAAAGATTATTACCGGTGATCCTGGTCCAGCTATTGTAGAATATGCAAACAATGAAAAGGTGGACTTGGTCATTATAGGAAGCCGCGGGCTAAATGCCTTACAGGAATTTGTCTTGGGCAGCGTAAGTCATAAAGTGGTTAAGAGAGTACAGTGTCCAGTTATTGTTGTAAAATAATTGGTCCCAAGATATTGGGAGGGAGTAATATTGATAAGTATTGTACTCGCCCTATTTGTAGCATCAATGGATACCACGATTATGAATACAACAATGCCAATCATAGCAAAGAGTCTTGGCGGGTTTGAATTTTTTGCTTGGCCGTTTGCCTCTTATATGATCGCAACCACCGTGCTCGCTCCGGTCGCAGGTCGATTATCAGACTTGTTCGGCCGGAAACGAGTCTTTGCTTTTGGAATTATTTTATTTTTAATCGGTTCTATACTGTGCGGTGTGTCGCAAACCATGGTACAGCTTGTTATTTTCCGAGGAATTCAAGGTGTCGGTGCAGGCTTCATGATGCCTTTTCCAGCTATTATTGCAGGCGATCTATTTTCCATTGAAAAGCGCGGAAAAATTCAAGCATTGGGGACATCAATGTGGGGACTGTCAGCAGTCATCGCACCGTTGTTAGGCGCATTTTTCGTGGAGTATATGACATGGAGATGGATTTTCTTTATAAATATCCCGATTTGCATTCTAGCGTTGCTCACTTTATTACCATATAAAGAGGAGTATACACCCAAAAAAGCACGTATCGATTATATCGGCGCACTTTTGTTTACGATTGGAGTCAGTGTGTTGCTTCTAGCAACTGTCGTTGACAGCAATCAAATCCTCTATGTCAGTGTTGGCGCAATATTCATTATCGCCTTTTACTTCTTTGAAAAAAAGCAAGCATCACCACTCGTTCCCCTTTCCATAGTCAAAGATAGAACGATTCGCTGGATGAACATTAACGGTTTCCTTGGTTGGGCGGCCTTATTTGGCGAAGTGTCAGTTATCTAAACTCCAAAAGTGGAATCGCTTGTTAAATAAGGGCTTCCACTTTGTTTACATCTATTTAATGTAAGACGTAATCGTTGGTTCCTAATATGGTCAGCATCGGAACAATGGTGTTCAATTAATGCTTAATTTCCCTTATTATTTACCGGTAAAATTAAAATAGAACTCTAAGTTCTAATACCAAAAAACAGATTCGGAACTTAAAGAAAATATTCACGGGGTTATGCCTATGCAAGTGTCAACATTGTATCGGCGCTTTCCTTACGTGAGATAAAGTTGCCCGGACGGTGGAACCCGAACCAAACTCAACTACCTGTTGTTTAAGTGAACGCAATACGCATAATTCGTAAATCGCGCGATCGGAGTTCATAATTAGATACAAAACTTTCATTTATCGGAATGTTCCTCTTCTTTTCGCTTCTTAGAATGAGTCTTGTTTGTCTTTAAGATAACAAAAGAACAGATGATTAAACCAAAATAAACGACACTAACCATCAAAATTCCAAATCCATTGGAGCTCAAAATCGACCTCCTCTCTAAATTGAATAAATGATTCGAAGGTCAGCGTCCCACCACTTTTCTCAGGGTAATCATTCGAACTCTCCTTATGTTACTGGAAAAGGCAATCACACCCAACCGCTTACATTACATCCTTCACATGAATAGCTAACTATTCATCTGGTCGATCCCATTTTTTAGAATACGCTTTACTAGTTGCCCAGATGGTAATCCATATAATAAAGGCGGCTACTCCAAAAACCGCGATATAAACAAGCAACATACTGACACCTCCAGATTAATACCATCGGTTTGACTGCGACTTGATAAATAAATACACTATAATTCCCAGTGCAATAACGGTAATAATAAAGTTGAAGATCAAAAGGACATCACAACCTTGTTTGCTTAAATAAAGGATACGATTGTTGGAACACTTTTTTATTATCCGCCCGACAATCATGGCAACCTTTTGATTTTTGATATTGTCCAGAAACCGTTCTTGTCGAAAGAATATGAATAGCCTTCGAAATACACGTGACCTTCTGACAAGTCAAACAAAAACTTTATTTTATAAATCGTTCATTGTCTTCTCCTCACGCTTAAGTTGTTTAGCGAAAACCGTTACCGTTTTTTCCAAATGACAGACGAAAGGTTGTTTTCAAGCAAAGTCGAACCTTCCATATAATCCTGTAGTTGAAACGAACGGGAAACCATATCCAGCAGCTCCTTCTTAAAGAGGATCTCTATATGCAAAAAAACCAATTTTTCTCCCCTGATATAAAATGTTTTGTTCTGGAATGTGTAATTGTCTCGCCTTTTCCAAAGCCAATACGACGCTCTCGCAATAACCCGTACAGGATCCAAATACTTGACGATTGCCGGTCGGTTGCTTCAAATAAATGATCGAGAACCCCTCTCCCTTTTGCTGAATATGAATTTGACTCATTCCTTACACTTCCTATCTGACCCTTGCTGTTCATGAGTTCCAGTATCGAGTATGTCAATCACGCTCATGAGTTGGTTGTTAAACATGTTTTTGGTCATGAAAAGCAGATCACATAAAAGAGGATCTTGCACGGAATAGACGACGCGAGTTCCAGCCTTCATTCCTATTACGAGATGCTTCGCTTTTAAAACACCCAAATGTTGGGAAACCGTTGAACCTTGACTTTGTAAACGCGATTGAAGCTCATTGACACCTTTCGGTCCTTCACAAAGTAACTCCAAAATCTGCAATCGCAGCGGATGAGCCATGACCTTAAAAACATTTACTCTGTATTGCTGAAGTGCAAGTTGCATACCCATTCACCTCATTTCGTCTTTGGGGCGATTCCGATTGGGAATAGGCTATGTCCTTGCTGGATCTGGCTTTAAGCTAGATATCACTTCTTTTTGGGACTCCTTGTTTGATAACGCCGCGCATTCACGGAAAGCGAAATGTTTACAACCCAAACATTTGTTCAAATCCAGTTGCAATAGCGCGTAGTTAAGTGCCTCACCGGTATGTCCAAAAAAATGTTCAGCCCCAATCAGCGTATATAACCCTGTTCTCTTCAATACTTCCAAAGGCTGAGATTGAATTCCGGATACAAGAATGAGCCCGCCAAATTTCTCGAAGTGTTTCACCAAACTGGCTAGATTCGATTCACCTGTCGTATCCATAAAGGGTACTTTTCCCATGCGGAGCAGTAAAACTTTCGGCCTCTGATGAATCGTATCCATGATGGACTTTTCAAACATGTTAGCGGCGCCGAAAAAGAGAGGGCCTTCGATGGTATAGATCTCGATTTGTGGACAATCGTGGCCTTCGGTTACCATATGGGCTTTCACTTTCTCATGTTTAGCTGTTGGGTCAGGCAATACCTTGGAAACCAGTAAACCGTCACTCATGCGTTTCACAAACAGAATTACGGCCAAGATTAGTCCGACTTCAACGGCAGTCGTTAAATTTGTAAAGACCGTAAGCAAAAAGGTAATGAGAAGGACAACGGAATCGCTCGTTTTGGTTTTTAAGACGTGAGCGAATTCTTTTCGTTCGCTCATGTTCCAAGCAACTAACATCAGAATCGGTGCCATACTAGCAAGTGGAATTTCCGATGCGTAAGGTGCAAACAAAATGAGCACCAGTAATACAACAATGCCATGTATAATCCCCGACAGAGGTGAGACCGCCCCGTTTTTGATATTGGTTGCTGTTCGTGCAATGGCTCCTGTTGCTGGTATGCCTCCAAAAAGAGGGGTTACCATATTGGCGACACCTTGCCCAATCAGTTCACGATTGCTGTTATGACGACTGCCTGTCATGCCGTCGGCAACAACCGCCGATAATAATGATTCGATGCCGCCCAACATGGCAATAATAAAGGCGGGGCGAATCAAGTTTTCAATGCGATCCCAGGTTAGATCAGGAAAATGAAGATGGGGCAGTGTGCTTGGAATAGCTCCAAATGACGATCCAATTGTTGCTACTTCCCCTTTAAAGAATACGGTCGCCACTACAGTGGATACGACAAGTCCTACCAAGGAACCAGGGACCTTCGGTAAAAATTTCGGTGTTAGGAGGATAACTGCCAAACAGACGACCGCTGTGATAACACTGTAGAGATTCGTAGTTGTGAGATGCATCACAATTTCCTTCATATTGGGTAGAAAATTCTCATGTTTCTCGATACCGCTCAAACCTAAAAAGTTGGCAATCTGTCCGCTGAAGATGATGACGGCAATTCCGGCAGTAAATCCGATGGTTACAGGACGAGGAATAAACTTAATCAACGCACCGAGTTTAAATAGGCCCATGAGAACAAGAATAATTCCCGCCAAAAATCCCGCAAGCAATAAATTTTCGTATCCGTATTCCATGACGATCGCGAAAAGGATCGGAATAAATGCACCGGTCGGGCCGCCAATTTGAAATTTAGAACCTCCGAACAAGGAAATACAGATACCGGCAACGATGGTTGTATAAATGCCATATTCCGGTTTTACACCAGCCGCAATAGCAAACGCCATCCCTAATGGAATGGCGATAATACCAACAATGAGTCCTGAAATGAGATCCTTACGGAACGCGGATGCATGGTATCCTTCAAATCTTTCTGTCCATTTCATCTGAACTACCTTCTCTTCTTCATATATTTGATTATTTGAATATATGTGAGATGTTACTCCTGTCAATGAACAATGTCAATCGTAAAAATCTAGCGTCGCTCCGCATGTTCCCGACTGCAAAACGAAAAAACAAGGTGATCCTTGATGTTGCTCATGGATACCCTTGTTTTTCTGTTTAAGATTCACTTCGGATGACCTCAAGTAATGAAATGGCATCCACGAGATGATTATCAAAGATCTGTTTTGTAACTGCGAGCAGGTCTTTTATCAGCGGGTCACGTAACGAATAAATGACCGAAGTGCCATCTTTTAAGCCCGTCACCACATTTTTATTTCGCAATACCGCCAACTGCTGAGAAACGGCTGAACCTTCTGAGCCTAAAATATTCTGTAGCTCATTTACGTTTTTATCTCCTTCACTCAGAACCTCCAGGATTCGAATCCGCATGGGATGCGCCAGCGCTTTAAAAAAGTCGGCTTTAAACTGTTGAATATTTTGATTCATGGCTAACGCCTCCATAATCGTTATACTTTTGAATATATGAATATCATAACACAACTTCAACCAAAAACATTCTGGAAAGAAGGCTCTGGAGCATGGATTGTGATTTGGTTTCAACTCCTGTATAATACCCATTATATTCAAATATCTGATTATTTGATTTTACAAAAGAACATAAGGAGTAGGTGCGAATGCCGGGCTCTACAAGTAAGGACTCATCACGTCAAGATTCGTCATCCTCTCACGAATTGACTTCACCTTTTATGCAAGTAAGCAGACAAACCGTCATAACAATGGGAATTCATGCGTTACATGAGATCGGGTCCAATTCCATTTGTAACGTTTGTATCGTCAATGGAGGTTCTTGTTGTCAAGGGTGTCGCCATCTTGTCAAAGGTATTGGATGCCAAAAACGAAATACAAGTTGTACGGCATGGTTATGTGGTTTTTTAAAGTTCTTTTTGTTTGAAACCAGCCTACTACGCGAATGGAATGACTTTTGGGAGCAAGTCCCGGGACAAGATTACCGTGAGGATTTTACGCCGGAGGTCTTTTATGTGACAAAGTCGTTACACCTTCCGGATCTTAGCAATTTGAGTGAGGCTCTTGCTACCGATCTTCATGAGTTGGCTAAATCTCACATTGCCATCGGGTTTATCCTAACCCTACGCGAGAAAATCGATAAACAGATTGATCAACTCCATGATTATCAGCATAATCGGAAAAAGAAAACCAAAATAAAACGGAATATAATAATGTTATCCAGTCCTTTTCATCGTTTTCAAAAAGAACTGCATGAATATCGGCAAAAATTTCCGATTTCATAGCGATTTCAATAAGAATGAAGGGTGGGATTATTGATGTTTCATTCGCGTATTACAGCCATTGGAACGTATGTACCCCAACGAAAACTAACAAATGATGATTTGGAAAACATGGTGGATACCAGTCATGAATGGATCGTGCAACGGACAGGTATTCATGAACGACGAATTGCTGAGCGAGACGAATTTACCAGTGATCTCTGTATAAACGCGATCAGAAATCTCATCTTTCGGTATAACAAAACGATCGAGGATGTGGATTTTATTATTGTCTGTACCACTACACCTGATTTTCCTTTCCCAACAGTATCCTGCTTAATTCAAGCCCATTTTCATATTCAAAACGCTGGTGCGATTGATATTAGTGCCGCTTGTGCTGGATTTTCTTATGGACTCATCATGGCTCATGGCTTGATTGCTGCTGGACTGCATAGGAAGGTTCTGGTCATTGCCGGTGAAACGCTATCCAAAATTACAGATTATTCGGATCGTACAACCTGCGTCTTATTTGGCGATGCCGCAGGTGCCGTTTTGGTGGAAAGAGATGACCAGTTTGAGGGATTCGTCAGTCATCATGTTGGCTCCGATGGCAAAGGGGGAGTCCATATTTATCGGACAGGGCTTGCCAATAGACTCGGCGAGCAGGAGTTATGCGACAACAATTGTATTGTCCAAAACGGAAGGGAAGTATTCCGTTGGGTGATGCGAACCATTCCCGATTCGATTCATCAATTGATGAACAAAAGCAATCAGACTATAAATGATGTGGACTGGTTTATTCCCCATAGCGCAAATATGCGACTGATTGAGCCGCTTTGTGAGAAACTGGAGTTCCCTTTAGAACGTACGTTACATAGTCTAACTCACTTCGGTAATACATCGTCCTCAACGATCCCCCTTTCCCTCGATTTAGGGATTCGGAATGGGAAAATCCGTGCGGGAGATCAAGCCTTACTTTATGGGTTTGGGGCTGGACTTGTGCATGCGGGAGTCCTCGTAAGGTTACAACTTGATCCTGTCGTTAACGAACCTCTCCCATTATAAATAACGATTATATATAGCCGCGGCACCTCATTGAAGGTGCCTCTTTGTTTTTAGTGGGAATAAATCATGTGGACGGAGGGAACAAATAAGTTAGATATTCAAATGTTCAAATATTTATTGGAGGCCATTGTTGTGTCATTTAAGAAGTCCCGCAACCTGCTATGTTTGGTCGTATGGGTGTGTTTGCTGTCCAACACAGGATGTCGATCATTGAACCAGCCTGCTTTCAGCGTAAAGATAAAGCAGGAAATGAATCCTGCACAATCGATTCGTCATTTGGAAGAAGGAAACCAACGATTTGTTACGGGGCATTTAGCAGAAAAACATGTGATTAAAAATCGGAAGCAGCTTATCTCCGAACAAAAACCAGTCGCTGTCGTCATTAGCTGCTCCGATTCACGAATAGCACCTGAGATTGTGTTTGATCAATCTCTGGGAGATCTATTTGTGATTCGCGTTGCAGGAAATATCGTGAATGATGATGTCATAGGTAGTGTTCAATATGCTGTGGATCATTTACACGTTCCACTAGTGTTGGTTTTAGGGCATGAGAACTGCGGCGCGGTTATTGAAGCCTTACAAAGAAGGAAGCATCCAGCTTATTTACAATCCATTGTCAATAAGATTGAACCGGCGGCTGAAAAGGCGATATCCGCTGGCATAACCGAAACAGACATCATTGACAGGGCTGTAATTGAAAATGTCAAAATGGTTGAGGATGAACTACATGAACATTCGGCACTAAACGAGAAGTTGGTGAATGGCGATTTAAAAATAATCGGTGGCGAGTACCATTTGGAGTCAGGGAAGGTGACTTGGATTAAATAAAGTTTTGTAAGTTTTGTTACCTATTCATCAAATAAGTGTGTTTTAGAAATGGTGAACAATTTCTTATATGGTGACACAAGTTTTGACATAGCTTTTACAAAAAGATGACTGGCATATAAAGTAGAGACATTAATTTAAATTATGTTTTATTCAAATACGCTAAGCGTAAGGCTGTCAAGATTAAGAAGTATTTACTTCAGCCTTGACAGCCTCTTGTTTCAAGTCGCTATTCCCCAGGCTTCGTCGTCATCAGACCGTATAGTTTCGTGTGTCGCGGGAACTTGTCGGTAAACGGTACGAGGGAGCTGCCGACCTTCATCAGACCATTCCCGGCGTCAACATTCGTAATGTAGGACAGTTGCAGGTCCGAAATGTTGAGCAACTCGGCGAGCTCCATCCGGTCGGTGCTGGCCTGATTTAGCATGACGATGAATTCACTGTTTGCAAGCATGGTGCGGGCTGTATGGCTTTGCAGCAGATCGTCCACATTTTGCGTAATCCCTGTGCAAAAAGCGCCATACTTTCGGACACGCTTCCAGAGCGTGAAAAGAAAGTTGGCGCTATATTCGTGCTGGAACAGAAGGTAGATTTCATCAATAAAGATAAACGTATTCTTGCCTCTGGCGCGATTTTGCGTAATCCGATTCAAGATGTTGTCGAGTACGACCAGCATGCCGATGGGAAGAAGCTGCTTGCCCAAGTCGAGAATATCGTAGCAAATGAGCCGATTGTGGACGTTGACGTTGGTCGATTGGGCGAACGTATTCAGACTGCCGGAAGTAAATAATTCAATGGCCAGCGCGATGTCCTGCGCCTCCTGTTCTGCTTGCTTGAGTAGCTCCGCGCGAAAATCCTGCAATGTCGGCGGCTGCCCCTTATAGTTGCTCCGCAAATACTTGCGGTACACAGCGGCGGTACAGCGATCGATGAGCGACTTCTCCTTGGCTCCAAGCTGATGTCCTCCGATCAACTGCTCGCACAACGACAGGACGAATTCCGATTTTAGAATGATCGGATTGGCTCCGTCGCCATAATCCCGGTTCATATCCATCGCATTGATATGGTTCGACGAAGTAGCAGATATGTGAATCGTCTCGCCACCTAGCGCATTTACCAGAGCGGAATACTCCCGCTCCGGGTCAATCAGGATAATGTCGTCATCGCTCGCCAATATCTGGTTGACGATTTCCCGTTTCGCGGCGAAGCTTTTACCGGAACCGGATACGCCAAGGATAAAACTGTTTCCATTCAGCAGTTGCTTTCGATTGGCGATGATCATATTTTTGCTGATGACGTTTTGCCCGTAATAAATGCCGTCTGGATGCATGATCTCCTGCGCTCGAAAAGGGATAAAGACAGCCGTACTTTCAGTCGTTAGTGTCCGCAAAGCATGAACCTTTCGCAGCCCATACGGCAGCACTGTATTCAAACCGTCCATTTGCTGATAGGAGAGCGTGGAAAACTGGCACAGATGCTTGCGAGCGGTGGTAAGCAACGTTTCCGTATCGCTATCGAGTTGTTCTTTGCTGTCCGCAACATGCACCATCGTAAGTAGCCCGAACATCATCCGCTGGTCGCGCGTGGTCAGGTCACTAAGAAATTCCTTGCTCTCCTTGCGCTGCTGCTCCATATCGTAAGGAACGACGGCGGAAAAGTTGTTATTCCGGTTTTGCCGTCGCTGCCAATTCGTAATGTTCGTCTCCACGCCGAGCAGTCGATTCTCCACTTCGCGAACAGCTTCATCGGTCGGAATCGGGATCACATCGAGCGACAGCAGCAAGTTGCGGTTCAAATCGCACAGTTCGGCTACCATGCTGTCCTTGATGTAGCTGGCGTAATCACGCAGAAAGATGACCCGACCGTAGTATTCGCCCATCCGAAAATGGTCTTTGGCAAACTCGAAGGTGTCAGGGCAAATGTAATCTTTGAAATCGTGTCCCTTGCGCATCATCTCCTGCATGTCGAAGCGAAAATCGGCTTCCTCGCCAATCCGGAAGAAGTCATGCAGAATGCGCAGGCGGTCAGTCGCATCAAGTTCGGTACATTTCGAGCCGAGACGAGAGAAATGCGCCGTCAACTCCGTGCCGACCCGCGCGAAGTAATGGCGAGCTTCATCCACGTTCTTTTTAACCACGGAGATGGTGATGTATTTCTCTTGAATCGTCCCATTTGTGTTGCCATCCGTCGCTTTACCAAGCAACATGTCGTTGTACTCCTGCCGATATACATCCAGCCCGTCTTGCTGGAGCGGAATAAGAATGGAACGTTCTACGTCTGCCTGATTAAGCCGCCGATTGTGAATCGTAATCTTCGTCGTCGCGCCGCTGTCAAACGAATTAAGCAATTCGGAGTAGGAAAGGAACATCGTCTCCTTGTCCTCTCTCGATGCGACAGCGTAGTTGATGTCCGCGAAACGGAACGACTTCGAGAATTTGTTGCCGACAGCAAAAATCCCGTCCGGCCAGATGGCGCGGATCGGGATCGCTTGTTGTACGCTTTTGGGAATGACTGTCCGTTCCTTGTCCTGCTTCATGGTGCGCCTGAGTGTCTTAATCATTACGCTTCATCCTCTCTTGCTCACGCTTGTGCAGGTTTCCTTTCAGTGCTTCGTAGTACATGTTGGTTGACCGGAACACAAGCCGTCTTGGCATCAGAAACTCCGACTTTACATACGCCCACAATAGTTGCTCCGCCGTCATACCGTGATAGCGGATAAATCCGAGCGCGGCGCAGGGAGCTGCCCCCAATATGCACATCCAACTGAGCGTTTCCAGTCCGAAATGACTGCGCAGCCCGAAATACAGTCCAATTGCCGCTGCGACCGCCAGAACAGAAAAAAAAGACTGCCGCAAGGACAGTCCGAAGAACAAGCTTTCCGTATAATCCCGGATTTCCCGGTTGATTTTCACTTCCACTTTTATCCCTCCCGGATGAGCAGTCTACGCCTCAGGCTCGTTACGTTCAGGTTTGATCAGTGTGTCGTCATCAAATGGCACAGGATTGCTCATTAGTTCCACAGCAAGCTGAAAACCATCCTTCATCCCTTGTAAAAATAACCACTCATTCATAATCGCTTGCTTAAAATGGTGTTTGTCCTCCCAAACATCAAATTCAGGCATTCGCTCCATATCCATACCAGCAAACAAGACTTGAAATGCTTTCTTTTCTTCAGCACGAACACGCTTTAGATCGGAATGATGTTCGATTCGTGCAGAAACGTAGTCCAATCGACCTTGAATAGCTGTTCGAAACCACGGTGGAATTTCCATTGCCTGCTTCCCCCCAAAATTCTTTTACCTTACCTGCTGCTTCCGCTTGGCTTTCATGTGATGATAGCGGGCTACTAACTGATCGACCTTTTGACTTTGCTCCTGGAACTCTTGATTGCAGGATAAAGAAATGGATTGCTTCATTAACTCTTCACCAAGCAAATTCAGCTTTCGCCGCTCCTTTTCCAGCTCACTTAACAATTCGTTCATTCATCCTTCCTCCCGTTTTTATTGTGAGAGCCAACATTAATGAAGGGTACATGTTGTATGTTAAAAGACTACTTAAATGGTAAGTTTTAATCTCATTTATGTCAATTGTGTGCTCCTCCATAATGGGAGTTATGAACTCAACCCCTGTAAAGAGGTGACGCTTGATGAATGGTTACGATAAAAAGAAGGTAGGGCAACGCATTCGGAAGCAACGAGAGGCTTTGGAAATTTCTCGTGAACAACTGGCTGAACGAATTGGACGGGTCCCAAGATTTTGCGCCGATATTGAACGAGGTAAAGCCGGAATGTCCATTGAAACGATGTTCAGCATTTGCAATTTGCTCAAGCT
Source organism: Paenibacillus alginolyticus DSM 5050 = NBRC 15375 (assembly GCF_000422905.1). GTDB lineage: Bacteria > Bacillota > Bacilli > Paenibacillales > NBRC-103111 > Paenibacillus_E > Paenibacillus_E alginolyticus. Next base: position 103,516 of record NZ_AUGY01000012.1, on the reverse strand, counting down.
TTCTCCTAATGAATTGCTCCTGAGTCAAGAGGAGAGCGCCACACCTTACGATGAAACGGGATTGATAATGGCTGCGCTCAATCAATGCACAGAGAAGCAGCGTAAGGATGCTCTGGCGCTTTTGAAGCTTTTTTTGACCGCAATCCAATAACTCCCATCATTCACAAGGTGATTACAGTCCCATCATTTCGCGCACGATACGATCTGCCATCTTCACTGTACCGACGAGAACGAGCATATTAAAAATGAGTTCCCCGATATACGTCCACACCATCGTAACCGCGCCCGCATTAGCATCGACGGCTGGAGGAGCGGTAGCAAAGGCGGAGTAAATGATACACGCCAGTACAATAATCGCGCCTTCCAGACACGCTGCCGCGTATCCTTTCAGGAACGACTTGCCGATATTTTGGCTTGGCTCCCCCGCAAATGCGGACAGCGGAACGGGGGCTATTGCCGTATACAAATAGATACGAAAAAATCGCCCGTACACCGAAAGGATCATTACAAAGGATAGCACCGTAATGAACAAACTGCCGAGAATGGTGACGATCCACAGTGGAATGCTTTGCCAGAAGCCAACGTCTTCAATCGCTTGCGCTACCGTATCCGGCAAGGCCATAGCCTCTGACGTTCCGAACCCGGAGCGTCCCATCATCGTTGAGATGATCCCCTGTACAATCGTAAAGAGAGCCATCATCAACTCCAGCCCATAGGTTACGACCGCCTTGGCGAGCACAAATCGGATAAACAGCTTGACGGCCATCTCCGGCCTTTTCACTTCCGCAAAGCTGCCGGTCGTCTTCACAACGCCAATCACAAAAAATAAGACCAGGAGTGCCAATCCCGTAGCTTGCAACGCACCGTGAATATCAATAATCACACGCCATACGCCGCCGCCCTTAAAATCCGCTGGTGATTGGGTAACAAGATGCCAAATTTCATTCATCTTTTCGTTCCAGGTATCCAAAGCATTTTCGAGATTGTCGATGACCCAACTGTTTTTTGCCATATTCTCACCCCTTCCGTAAACAGGGGACAGACGAATCGTCCGCCCCCTCTTATGCAAAAGCTTCAAGCTCATCCGGCAATCAGGGCAAGGATTTCCTTAGTAAACGTAATAATGACTCCGCCGGCGAGTGTCAAAAATCCGTTTGCGCGCTGAGAAGGGTCATGGGACTTTAGCGACAACCCAATTTGAACAATGCCAAAACCGAGAATAATCATGCCGATCGCACGGATTAAACCGAATATAAAAGTGGATAGGTTGTTGACTGTCGTCATCGGATCGCCTTCTGCATAAGCGGTAGAGGTGAATACGGTTCCCGCTAAGATCAGCATGACGTACAGGGCCAGCAGTCGTTTCATTTTGAATTTCAAGCTCATCATTCCCTTCCTAAAAATAGCGACTCCATTTCTTCCTCCGACAGCAGCTCGTAATCCCCATTTTCATGAAGGAGCAGGGATTGCCAATCCAAAGCGTGCTCCGTTCCGCCATGTTGGTAGGGAAGACCGTTGCCATCTGTCGTCAGCGAGACATGGGGATGCCTGAACAAATCATATTTGTCGTCCTGGACTGGACGTTCGCCGCGGATAAAGAGCAGAGCATAGCGATTATCCAGCAACCTCACTTCATCAGGCGTGAGTAATTCACGACCTGACTGCTGGTAATTGATCGAATAGTTACCGTTTCGCCCCTTGCTCTGGCCGTAGGTATTGGTGTCTATCGTTTCCTTGCCCAGCAGCTCCGAGACGTATTTGTGGGTGGACTGTTCGTTACCGCCCAAATACAAAAACTCATCGCAGTTGCCCACAATGGATTCCCACGAATCCTTGTACAGCGCCTTGAGCTGCGCTAAATTTTGTAAAATGATCGACACGGAAATTTCCCGGCTGCGCATCGTCGAGAGTAACTTGTCAAATTCGTCGGGGAGCGCCACATTGGCGAACTCGTCCATGACAAAGTGAACATGAATCGGGAGACGTCCGCCATGCTGATAGTCCGCTTCATACATGAGGCATTGAAAAAGCTGTGTGTACAGCATGCCTACAATAAAATTGAAGCTGCTGTCGTTATCGGGAATGACGGCAAACAACGCCGTCTTCTTCTCCCCCATAACGGGCAATTCCATTTCGTCGACCATGCTCATCCCCGCAATCGTATGCAAGTTGAACTTCTCCAACCGAACGCCGAGGCCAATTAAAATGGACTTGGCCGTCTTGCCCGCCGCCAGCTTGAAAATGTTGTACTGCTTGACGGCAAGGTGTTCCGGGTCGCGCATGGCCAGCCGCTCGAACAGTTCATCGAGTGGGCTTTGGTACGTTTCGTCCTCCTCCCGCACCTCCGCAGCCGCGATCATTTCCATGACCATTGGGAAATTTTGCTCCTCGGGCGGTGCTTCATATAGCAGGTATAGCACGAGCGCTTCCAGCAAAGCGGTCTCGGATCGCTCCCAAAAGGGATCGTTGGTATTGCTGCCCTTTGGTGTCGTATTGCGGATCAGATTGGTGACCAGCTTGAGAACATCCTTGTCGTCTTGCAAATAGGCGAATGGATTGTAGCCATGCGAACGGTGCGGATTGATGAGGTCCAGCACCTTGATGACATAGCCTTCGGACTTGAGCAGATGCCCGGTATCGCGCAAAATTTCGCCCTTAGGATCGAGCACGACAAAGGACGTATGCGCCTGCATGACGTTCGGCTTGGCGTAAAACCGTGTTTTGCCGGAACCGGAACCGCCGACGACAAGAACATTCAGGTTCCGGCGATGCTTGCGGCCATCCAAGCCGATGCGTACCTGCTGCGTCAGAATTTTGTTTTGTTCCGGTTGCTTGTAGTGGTACTTGGCATTGATGCGTCTGGCCTTGCCCCATCGTGCGCTGCCGTGTTCTTCGCGCCGCCGATAGTTGCGCGGCGACGCCAAGTAGATGCCGACCGAAATCCCATAAGTGAGCGTGAACAGCAACAAGCTTCGTGGCGTATCCTCGACCCATTGAATCTGGAAGGGATGGTTAATCGCCTCGCTGAGATACAGCAGAAGTGCCGGTAATCCCTTTGACAAAGCGGGGGCGGCAAGCAGCGCCGCCCACACGACCGGAATAAAAAAAACCGCAAAGAGTAAAAGATTACTCCTTGCGGTTTCAGCGCGCCGCATGATGACTCCGGCGTTTTACCTTTTGATAGGGAGCGTCAATCGCTTTGAGCAGTAAATCGTCAACAGGATCGGTCGGCCGCTGCTGGCCGATCAAGTCGTTGCGGAGCGCATTCAAGGCGTTGATGACAATGCCATGCTCGTAATGATCCATTCTCAGGATACGTTCTTCCTCTTTCATCGCCACTCCTCCCAACAGAAAAATGAAAAGCAGATTCATGCCACGACTAGCGGGTGGTGGAATCGCTGCGATTCGGTTGCTGCTGTCACTGCTGGGCCAGCATACGGTGCATACGACGGGAAATGTCATGTACCGCATCCTTCATCACCGTCAGCTCGGCGCGAATTTGCTGCGGCTCCAACTCCTTAAGCCGTTCATGAACCCGGCCGAAGCGGAAAGAAGCCGTCTCGATGCCGAACTTTTTGCAAAGCATATACGCAGCGCAGTAAGCTTGGAAATTGTAATGTGAGCGGCTGTAGTTGTTATGGCCGCGATCAATCTCCGCATGCGCCAGCTCCTGTGCGAGCGCCCGAAAAATGTCACCGGCCCCCAGTCCGCGACGTATCACGATGTTTCGCGTATCCGGCTGATAAAGCGTATGAACTTCCGCAGGCAAGGCATCTCCAATCGTAATCGGAGCAGGTGACCGATCCATCAACGCCTTAATGCGCGTGCGGTCATCCGGGTAGATCGGCGGTTCCTTTTTCGGTGCGGTTGTTTGCGCAACATCGAACATCTTCTTGGGGTTGTAGCTGATTGCGGTACTCCCATCTTCCCGCTTGTATTCCTCGCCTGGCTCCAAGATGTAGAAGCCGGTTTCCTTGCGACGGATATAGACGCCTTGTTCTTTCCAACTATCAAAATCAGCAATGCGAGTGGCATCCGGGCGCTGTGCGAGAATAAGCAGCGCATTCGCGACGCTGTAGAGATCAAAACGGCTTTGTACGTCCAGATAATGCTGAAATTGTTCGCCGTTTTGAGCAATGGCGGCTGTGGCAGTGTCAATCGTCTCATACGTCCACTGCCGCAGTTCTTGCTTTTTTTGCGCCCATTCTTCTTTGTCGAACGGCTGCTCACGCTGACCGGAGGTCGTCGTGACTTGGGGCTGGAATAACTCGTCCAGTTCGCTCATTTCGATTTCCCTCGCTTTCGACCCCCGGTTATCGGAACGGACGCTTTACTGCCGGACGCCGACTTCCCGCGATCTCTGCGCTTAGGCAACGATGGTTCCTGCACCTGCTGCCGCCGTCTGGTCTCTGCCGCCCGGTTTACCTCCCGAATTTCACGCAGCAATTGGCGGACGGACACTTTTTCCTTCGGCTTTTCAGGGTCAATCGTAACCTTTTCGTATGCCGCGCTGCGCTCGGAGGTAGGCGCGGACGGAAAGGATGGTTCCATTGTCCTCTCCTCCTCTGTCGGCAGGAGGGGAAGCGGACGCTCCGGCTCCGTTCGCTCGACCTCCCACTCCTCGGCCGCCGGATGATCGGTTCCCTGCTGCTCGTTTACCGGCTGAACCTCCGCCGCCGGCTCGGGCTTTCCCAACAGATCGTCCAAAAAATCTTCGCTCACTGCCCCCTCGTTTGATGCCGGAGGCTCGCTGGTCCCGCCTTCGGGCGCTGCCAAGACTTGCTCCAGTTCTTGCGCCGCTCCTTTACGCTCGTCCGACTGCTTCCCGCTGCGGGACTTCACAATCTCCTGCTTGATGCTGGCCGTATCTACGGTCGCCAGCTTGAAGCGTTCAACGATTCGGTTGATCTTGGACGCATCCTCGGCCCGCACCATGACGTCGCAAAGCCCGTCCACATTTTTCTTGTCACGCAGCGCACAATAGAGGACACCATACCGCTTCGCTTCTTTGCAAAAAGTCGGCAAGTCTTCATTTCGTACTGCAAACACCTTCAGTTCCTTGCCGCTGCGCAGCAAGCTTTCCAGACGAATGCGGCCTCTTGTTCGTTTTTGCCCTTGCAGGGCGGCGAACAAATAAACGGCCAGATGCTTCGCGCCTTCACCGGAAATTTTCGCCATGACCTCAATGCCACGAAGACTCATGCTGACGACCTGATCGGCCGCCTCGGTTCCGCTGCTCATGGACATTGGCCTCCCTTCGTGTCGATTGGTCTTCCTCGTTACGTTGCAGCTTGTTTGCTATATCGCTGGATCGGGCAAGAATGCCAGTACAAAGCCTCACCTCCTTTCGGAGCTTCGCGAGCTGACGGGAAAGCTCAGCAATTTGCGACTTGTACGATTCGATTTGCTCGGGAAGTTGACAGCGGCGAAGTCGGTTGTACAGCATTTTGCGGAAGCTGTATCCTTGTTTCAACTCTGCCTGCAACCCATCAAGATAACCCGTCAATTGATCCGTACTGGAAATACGATGACGGCATAGCAGCTTGGTTTGCTCCGTGATCGCCGTCAAATGTCGCAAGTCTTCGCGCAATAAAAAAGACGTCCGTTTACGGGACGCGCGGGAATGGGGCAGAAGCCCCATCTTGAATAAGTAACGCATATACAAGGCTTGCAGGCCGCTAAATCTACGTCCGATGTGCAGGGTGCCGCGAACGATGACGGCTCGCCTGCGCCGCGGCAACGGCACCGGTGGCTGACGCTGCGGTAACTGGTTTTGCAGAATACGCTCTTTTATCGCATGCTCCGTGTATGCGTCGCCAAGACTGCGCAATCGAACAAACCGCTCTTTGCCCGGCGGGCGTATCGCTAAATGCTTGACGTTCGACTTCATTTCATAGCCCTGCTTCTGAAGGATCGCGAAGAATTGCGTCATCGTCATAGCAGTGGCGATAGCGGCGTCGATATCCTCGCGAATCAAGCCGCGCCAAGTCGGCTTGCTTTCCTGTTCCGCTCGCCACTCGCCGTAATGCTTGGCCTTACCCGGTTCCGGCTGCTCGATGACCGATAAGGCATGCTCCCGGCAAAGTCGATCGGAGGTTTGCCGCATCAGCGCGTAAGAGGCTTTGTTATCGTAATAGCGTTTACCGTCCAGGAACGACACCGCATTCAGTACAAAATGATTGTGCAAGTGCTCCTTGTCCAAATGGGTCGATACAACGACTTCAAAGCGCTCCCCCCATAGCTCCCGCGCCAGCTTGACGCCAACGGCATGTGCCATTTCCGGCGTCGTTTCGCCCGGTGCAAACGCCTGATACCCATGAAAAGCCACAATGCCATCGGTCTTTTGAAATTGTCGTTTGGTTCGCTGCATTTGCTCGTAGGCGGTCAGCGGATCGCAGTTGATCCCGCTGACGTAAAGCTGTTTTTCCGTTTTGGCATCCGCGCTGGTATAAGCGAGCACCTGCTGTAAATCATCATGCGCTACACGCGCTTGATCGGTCTTATCGGGATTGGTGGCGTAATCCAACACACGCTTGAGGCGGTCGGTAACGTCCCATATTGCGGTTGTCGCCATATGTGCTGTCCCCTTTACGGCGGATGTACGTTAGGATTTCCTTGTGGTACGGTTCTCGGTTCCGGTGCTGTCACGGCCTGTTGAATCTGCTGGACAGCGCGGCGCAAGTGATCAGCCTCCTGCTGAAAAGCTCCACGATCCAGATGTCCGGTCACATGCGCCTTCGCGGCCAATTGGTTAAGGTTATTGCCGATAGCGTGCAGTTCACGCATCATCGTGAAATAGTCTTTTGGCGGCATCGCCTTCGGAACATAGCCATTAATGAGAGATCGAATATAACCCTCCTGTGAAAGTCCCGATTTTTTCGCGCTCGCTTGGAGTCTTGTGTTTTCATCGTTGTTCACCCATACCTGAATGCGAATCGCTCGTCTTCTCATCATGTTCACTTCCCTCTTCAAAGGAAATAGCCGAATGAAACGCTAAATAGTTTCTGGCGTTCTAAAAAATACCGATCTTTGTTGGAACCTATATTCTTGATAAAACAGCGTGTTGTTGGAGGTAGGGGTATTAGGGGCTTGCCCCTAACAAGCGAATTTGGGAGACCAAATTCAGTGCTTGCTGCAACACGAGACATTCGTCTCGCGTCGCCCTGAAAGGCACCTGCCGGAAAAAAGGGGAAGGGTATCGAAAAGACGAAAGACGCTGATCGCTCAGCGTCTTCGTGTGAAACGTTATCGTGTTTGGCTTCCATCAACGTTCCTTGCCTATTGCCCGGCGTAGATTGGTCATCACCGTTTGATGGTCTAAACGTGTCGGATCGTTTCGCGCTTCTTCCTCTGCCTCCAAAAGTGCTTTTTCAATCTCCTCAGCCAGCTCATTATTGTCCTGTTCGCTCATGCCCTACCTCCTTGGAATCAGAATTTTGAAGCCACCTCTATTTTCGCCCGACACTGCTCTGAATACCATTGTACCGAGCGGTGCTAACGAGTTGGCTCCTCGCACTGTTTACGATAAATCCTCAGGTCGTCGTTAACGTCTTTCCTGATTGGCGGTTCATCTGAAATCTCGTAAGTTTGGCTGAGTAATTTCTGAATCGCTGCTGTCGCAGAACGGCCAGGTTCGTCGTTGTCCAAATGAAGCACCATGCGCTCCACTTCCGGATAGCTTTGCAAATAGTTGGTGAGTGCAGCCGGTGCAATGCCTCCATCCTTTTTTTCTTTAGGGCTATATATCCCGGCCAACGACAATTGATGCGATTGTCGCCAGTCCTTCCCGGAGATTGCAGCAAGGGTGCAGTACGATAATAGGTCAATTGCGCTTTCAAACAAATGCAACTCGGAGCCGTAGTCATCGGCTGGTATAGCAAACGAATACCGTTTATCGCTTCCTGGCGCTTCACCCATGTAGCGAGCTTTAGTTGTCCCGCGAATCGCCGCATAACGCGGAGCGCCTGTCAAATCGAATCCCACAAAGACCGCGTTATGGTACATTCTGCTTTCGTACAGTCGTCCTGAGTCGAGACAAAAGTCGATTACGTCGCGGGAAATGCCGCGCTTGCAAAGATAAGCAATGACACGATTTGAAGTCTCATACGGTTCGGGAAGCTCCAGCCGAGCAATTGAAGAAACGATTGGCGCAGCCGAAGATATATAGACGGGTGAATTATCGTCAATTTGCAATACCGCATCGGGAAACGATAGGCCACGTACCTTAATGAGATAATCCAGCGCCGAGCGGCCGCCAATCCCTCGCGACCACCAGAACCATTTGCCGTTAGAGATTTTAAGGCTGTCGTGAGTTCGAGTTGAATAGACATTGCGCGAGCACCGTACAAGTTCGTAAGGCTCGAAGCATTGCAGGTAAGTGAGCAGGTCCAATTGCTTTGCACGTTCGATTTGTTCTTTGTTGACGTAGCTCATAGCCTCACTCCTTTCGAAAAAATAAAAAGCCTGTGTGCGCATCATGAGCAACAGACGTCATTGTCGTATAGATTACCTCAACAAATAACAGGAAAACGCGTGAATACAGCGTTTATACAGCGTTTCCCTGTCTACTAGAGCGCGCCAATCTTCATCAGGTAAGAAAAGCAGTCGGCATGCCCTTGAACATAAAGCGCCAAACGTTCCATTTGTTCCGTTTCATCAATCGTCCGCTTGACTTCAAGCCATGCGAGATGCTCCTCGGCGCTTGTGAATATCAATTCATAGCCTTAAAATGGACTTGCCGAAAAGATGTTGTAACTGAATTTCTGCGCGTCTCCTAGCCAACGCCGCATACGTTTTATCACTACGCAGACGCTTGATAACTTGATTAGCCATTTCATCGAACAGGCTCTCGCCTGTATGATGATTCCATCGTTGCCGGGAAGACGCGAACCTATCCGCCTGGTTAGCGTTCATGATTGACAGCCTTTCGCTCCGGCAGCTCAGGTTCTTCATCCGACACGCTGTCCACGGCCTCGTTTTCCCGTTTGTCCATGTTAAGCAGCGCATTCAATTCTGCAAGCCGAGCAGATTTGGTTTGCAGCTCCTGCTCTTGCTTGAACGGAGCTTCGATCTGCTCCTTCGCCGTCACCATTTGTTTCATGAGTGTTGCGAGTTGGTCACGGTAATAGACAAGCTTATTCGGCAAATCCGACAATGTATTATTTATTCGCATGATATTGCCACCTGTATCCGGCCCAAGCGTAACCGTATGGCCCAATGCGCCGCGTAGTGTCGCCTTGTACTCCTTCGTGAAGCTGTCAAATGAAAGCCATATGGAAAAACCGAGATAGCTGCCCATCTCCTGCGGATCGGGCGAGGTCATACCCTTGCAGGCGTCCAACAAAGCTGCGCCCGCAGCAGCGCGTTCCGAGTAAGAATAATCCTTGATCGTCATGCCGGGAAAACGGGTCTCATCAGTGCTACCCTTCTCCGACACTTGGGCGCGTATGAACAAAGCCACGTCCTGCTCATACCCGGCAATGCGTTCCTCCGTAGACTTGATTTGCTGCGGCAGCATTTTGAGTAGCCGGTCCTCCAGCGCATAACGCTGGCTTAAATGATTCGCCTTGAGCAGCTTGAGCTTCGATACCTGGATGTCGAGATCCATTTTTTCCTTGATGTACGGATTTCCAGTCGCAAGCGCTTTAACTTCGGCATAGGACAAAGCCGTCTCATCAATGTCCTCGGCAGACCGAACCGGCGACTTGCTGGTCATGATCTGCGAGATAAACCGCTGCTTGTTTTCCAGCGTTTGATAAAGGTAAGCGTCAAACGTGTTCTCTGTGACATAGCGGAAGATGTGAACCTCGCTGTTCTGGTTGCCTTGCCGAATAATCCGCCCGCTGCGCTGCTCCAGGTCGCGTGGTCGCCATGGACAATCGAGGTCGTGCAGCGCACTTAGTTTGGTTTGTACGTTCGTCCCTGCGCCCATCTTGAAGGTCGATCCAAGCAGCACCCGAATCTGCCCCGTTCGTACTTTCGCAAACAGTTCCTTTTTCTTTATCTCCGTGTTGGCGTCGTGAATGAAGGCGATCTCCTCAACCGGAATGCCTTTCTCCGTCAGTTTTCGCCGCAGCTCGTCGTACACATTAAAGGTTCCGTCCTGCTTTGGAATGGAAAGGTCGCAAAAGACCAGCTGCGCGAGCCGCTGCTCCCGACTGTCGGCCCATTGCCGAAAGACGTTATCCGCGCAGGCGCTTACTTTACTGCCTTCGTCATCGGGTAGCATGGCATTTGCAAGCCGCTGATCGAGGGCCAGCTTGCGTCCGTCGTTGGTGATCTTGAGCATGTTGTCTTCATGCGGCTCTACTCGCTTCGCTCGCACCTGTTCGGCGCGGCTGGCGAGATCCGCGACCATCTCACGCTGAAAATCGCTCGGTGGCACAGCGACGTTGTGGAAGTGGGCTTTGGGAACCGGAAGCTGGAGCATATCCGCCGTCTGAATGTCCGCCACTTCCTTAAAGACGTTCATTAGCTCCGGCAAATTATAAAAACGGGCAAACCGCGTTTTCGCGCGATAGCCCGTTCCTTCCGGTGCCAATTCGATGGCGGTAACTGTTTCGCCAAATGTCGAAGCCCACGAATCAAAGTGCTGCAAGCCTTGCCCGCGGAGCCGCTCGTATTGCAAGTAGCGTTGCATCGTGTACATCTCCGTGATGGAGTTGGAGATCGGCGTACCCGTGGCAAAAATAATGCCCCGTCCTTCGGTCAATTCATCCAAATAGCGGCACTTGGCAAACATGTCCGATGACTTTTGCGCTTCGGTTTGCGACAGCCCGGCGACGTTGCGCATTTTCGTATAAAGAAACAGATTTTTATACGAGTCTGCTTCGTCGACGAACAATCGATCGATGCCGAGTTCCTCAAAGGTGACCACATCATCCTTACGGCTCGCGTCGCTCAGCTTCTCCAGCTTGACCTGCAGCGTCTTCTTTGTCCGCTCAAGCTGCTTGATGGCGTACCGCTCGCCCTTGGCTTCCTTTAGCTCGCGGATGCCGCTGGTGATCTCGGATATTTGTTCGTAAAGCTGCTGCCGCTGGCGCTCCGCCGAGATCGGAATTTTTTCAAATTGCGAGTGGCCGATGATGATCGCGTCGTAATCACCGGTGGCAATCCGTGCGCAGAACGTCTTCCGGTTCTTCGTTTCAAAATCCTTCTTGGTGGCGACCAGCACGTTCGCGGACGGATAGAGCATCAAAAATTCCGCCGCCCATTGCTCGGTCAGATGATTAGGAACAACCAGCATGCTTTTGTTACACAGGCCCAAATGCTTGCTTTCCATAGCCGCGGCGGTCATTGCAAAGGTTTTGCCCGCGCCGACGCAATGGGCGAACAGGGAATTGCCGCCGTAGAGCGTGCGGGCAACCGCATTGACCTGATGCTGCCGCAACCGGATTTCCGGATTCATCCCTGTGAAGCGGATATGACTTCCATCATATTCGCGCGGACGGATGGAATTGAACCGATCATTGTACAGTCGCGTGAGCTGCTCCCGGCGCTGCGGATCTTGCCATATCCAGTCTCGAAACGCTTCCTTCATGGCTTCCTGCTTTTGCTGTGCGATAGCCGTTTCCTGCTTGTTCAGCACCCGCTTTTCCACACCGTTCTCAACGGCCGTATCGAAAATTCTTACATCCCGCAGATTCAGCGTGTCTTCGAGAATTTTGTACGCATTGATGCGATTCGTACCGTAGGTGACATTAGCCTTAATATTGTTACTGCGATCATCGCTTTTGCCTTTGACGTTCCAGGCTGCTGTGTAGCCAGAATACATCACATTGATGGAGGTTTGGTACATATACGGCGTATCCACCAGTTCGAAAATGAATGCCCGAATGACTTCCGGCGGCAGCCAGGTTGCGCCCAGTCGCACATCAATCTCGGAAGCGTCCAAGTCCTTCGGCTGCACGGCTTCCAGCGCTCTAACATTTTCAGCGTACCGCTCGGTGTCATAGGCCGCAAACTGTTTGGCAGCGCGCAGCTTTTCACGCACATTGCCCGATAAATACGCATCCGCTGTTTCGTAGTTCGGTTGTCCTTCTTCGTCCAGATTTTCAGGATTCGGGAAGATCACGCCGCGAAGCTCCTGCACAAGCTGTTCCTGCGTGAGTCCGGTCAGTTCTGCCATATACGGCAGATCGACGCGAGCTTTCGTACCGATGGAAACCGCCAGCGCCTCCGAAGCCGTATCCACCTGTTTGATATTGGCTCGTTGCCGAATGGTACGCTTCGTGAACATATCCGCCTTACGCAGCAACCGTCCTTCCTCATCTATGACTTCCAACGAACAGAGAAGGAAGTACGAGCTGTCATCCGAAAAGGCAAGGCTATTGGCGCGACTGTTAATCAGGTCGTATTGCGCTGTGAACCGTTCATATTGCGTATCCAGCTTGCGCTGCTGCTCCCTTATCGCTTCGTTGCTGTAATCCTCGGTCTGGTATTCGATCAGTTCGCGCACCGTGTCCCGAAGCTGAATCATGCCCTTGATACGACCCGCCGCAGTTGCTGATGTTTCAACCGGCCGCATCCGGCTGTTTTCCCGAAAATAGATGCGTCCCTCGACCAGCGCAAAGCTGAAATTACGAACGGACGGGTCGGCAGGCAGGGAGACCTCTTCCTCCTCCGGCTGTTCCTCCCGTTCCAACTCGACCCACTCCGCATGGATGTTCGCCAGTGCCTCACGCAACAGCTCGTCCAAAGGAGCTTCCGGGTAGGGCCGGCAGGTCGTTTCCTGTTGATTGCCGTACATCCGGTCATCGTAGGCCATCGTACCAAGCACCATTTCGGGGCGGGCTGCAAAGTAGCTATTCACCGGCACATCCTCTGCCGTAACGCCGAGCGAAAGCCATTCCTCGGTTTGCTCGCTGACAGCCACCATGCGGTCCCGTTTTTGCAAAAACAAAATGTCGGCGGTCACTTCGGTTCCGGCATTCGCCAGGAACGCATTGTTAGGCAGACGCACCGCGCCGAGCAGCACGGCCCTTTCCGCGATGTATTTACGGACGGTTGGGTTTTGTTTGTCCATCGTCCCTTTCGACGTAATGAAGGCGACAATTCCGCCTGGACGAACCTTATCCAGCGTCTTCGCAAAAAAATAGTCGTGAATCAGAAACTTGTGCTTGTCGTATTTTTTGTCGGCCACGCCGTAGCTGCCGAACGGGACGTTACCGATCGCGAGGTCAAAAAAGCTGTCCGGCAAGCTGGTCTGCTCGTAGCCGCTGACAGCAATCGATACTTGCGGGTAAAGCTGCCGCGCGATGCGCCCGGTGATGCTGTCCAACTCCACGCCAAACAGCCGAGCGTCCTGAAATGACTCCGGCAATAGACCGAAAAAGTTGCCGATGCCGCAAGACGGCTCCAAAATATTACCGCTGCGAAAGCCCATCCTCTCCAGGCATTCGTACATCGCCTTGATGACGGTCGGAGATGTATAATGGGCATTCAGCGTGGAGGCGCGGGCGGATGCATACTCCTCCGGGTCCAGCAAATCTCGCAGCTCCGCATATTCGGTTTCCCATTGCGAATTCCCATCATCAAATGCTTGGGGAATCCCGCCCCAGCCCACATAGCGGGCAAGCACGGCCTGCTCGTCCGCAGCCGCCTGACGGTTATCCTTCTCCAGTTGCCCCAGCAGCCGGATCGCTTCCACGTTCCATTTGTACTTGGTTTTTGCGCCGCCATGTCCCAGTTCGTTGTCCATGATCCGGTAGTTGCTAACCGGAGTCGATTCACGCCGGATCTCGATCTCGGGCGTGGCAGCGGAAGGAGCAACGGGAGATATCCTGTCCCCCTCATCATGTGCCGGTTGTGCCGGTTGTACCGCTTGCTCCGGTTCGTCCACCAGTTCCGTATCCCTTTCCTCGTGTTCCGAATCCGATTCCTGCTGGCCGGAAATCAGATGATCGTTCAGCGGGTCCTCGCGCAGCATGCGCTCGAAATCCCGACGATTCATTTCCTGCATGAATAACGGAAATTGAACGTCCTGCAGCACAACCTTTCGCGACTCCAGCTGCGCAATTTCGTACTCGTCCGCACCGATAAAGACTTTGCTGCCCTCCGTATACCCATAGCGCGCCCGAGCCCGGTTGGGCATTTGCTGTGATTCATCCGGCTGCAATTCCGATAGCGGCAGATTGTGTTCCGTCTTTTCCGCCGCGCGCTGCCTGCGCTGCTCCTCCTGCTGCTCGGCATAGGCAGGCAACCGTTCTTCTTCCTGGCGGTTCAGATAGCGGCCCGCTGCCAGCAGCTCGCCAATGCGCTTTTGCACCTTGATCCACGGCAGCACGACCCGAACATCCGGGTTCATAATGGAACCGCGTGTCAGCGTAATTCCCTTACTATCGTGATTTTCATGAATATCGGTGCCGATCAGGGCAGGGAGGCGTCCGCCAGTGCCATATTCCCGTTTCAGAAAATCAGCGTTCTCCTGCGTCGATAACGACTGTTGAAAAAATAGCGCGATGCGAAGCTTTCCGTTCTCAAAACCACTTCCACCTTGCAGAACAGCGTCGATGGCCGCTTGAGGAAGTGAAAAAGCGGAGGCTTTTTCGTCCTCCGCTTGTTTCATCCATAATGTCTGCTGCTGAATAGAAGGCACCGATTTATGAGCAGGATCAAACTCGTTAAGGAGAATCATGCTGGAAAAATGTCCGGCAATAACCGACCAATCGTAAAAGCTCTGCGCCGTCCGATGCTCTGTCGATCCCGTCCAAAGATGCAGTACGTTGCGGTACGGCTCAAAACCGACCTTTATGTCATCATCTAGTGTTAACTCCGTCATTCCCGGAGGGAACAGACTGCGTATATACAGCGTTCGTTCCCGATCTTCCTTATGCACGTCGAAAAAGGCTTCGATAGCCGCCTTGCTCTCGGAAAGCGGCGCGGCGCGAAGCATATCGTTGATGATCGCTTGGTCATGAAAAAACGGAAGACTTCTGTCCTCCGTTTCCCGGTCGTACCATTTTAGTGATAGATCAGTTCCGTGAGAATCAGTTCCTCGGCCTGTTGTTTCAGGCTGTTCATGTGACTCGTCCAGCCCATCGGGTCGGTCGCCTTGTCCGGGGCCGGATGCTGCCGGATCAGTTCCTGCATCGTCAGGTCGATCTGCTCCCGCGCTGTCCGGTCGATGTCCGCCAGATGCCGGGTCAGTTGCTCCGACAGCATCAGGTGAGCGTAGGTTCCCTTCCGCTCCTCCTTGAGAAACGTCTTGCGCAACATCCCATATTTCCCGATGCTCATCGGTTCGGTCAGCGTCAGGTCGGGCAGCAGGTAATCCCCGCTCGGCGTGTAGGTCAGTTCCATGCTCCATCATCCTTTCGCGTGTTTTAGCTTCATTGTGCGGCAAGGATTCTGGCCTTGCAACGGTACGGCTCGCCTGACGCCCTTTTTTTCGCTGCTCGTCGCGGTGCATCGCCCGAACGGTGGATTCAATCTCGCGCAGCATCGTTTCAGCCACGTCGCTGATCGCCGCGCCCAAATGTGACAGTGCAGGGAGTGTATTGAAATAACCGACGCCGGAAAGATCGTCAACACTGATGTAATGGGAGGGTTCCAATCCGCAGCGTGTCAGCGCCATAAAGGCGACCGCGTATTGAGCGGCTTCTCTGAACAACAGTTCCACATGCGGCTCATCCAGTTCTTCCAGTAAGCTGTTGTCGCGCTCGGCTACCAGCATCCGCACGTAATCGGCGCTGTGATCCTCCACCGCGTTTCGGGCAGCGGTCAACAACACTTCAACCAGTTCCATCCCCGGCCCCGGTTCACTGCCAAACGCATTTTCCAGCGTTTCGATGACGGCCTCCGTATCCGGCTCCTCCATGCGCCATAGGGGAAAGGGCTGTCGGCTTCGGCTCTGCGTGTCCGACACATCGAAGACATGACGCAGCCCCAACTGACTGCCCCGATCCTCGATCAGCGCGATGCCTTTTGCGCCGCGCTTTACCCATCGGTTCAACCGCTTGTTCCATATTTCAATTGAAGCACAGGCTGTAGCATCGGGACGCTGCGCGTAGATCAAAAGTTGATCCTGAAACGGATACTTATAGTTCCACGCTGCCGACCGTAAAAAATCGGCCCAGCGCTCGGGATGATCCGAAACCGCGTGGGCCGTACTCGCGGCAAGCTCGGCGATTCGCTGTAACTTTGCTGTCACCGGTCGCACCTCCTCATACGAAGGTAATTTGGTTCGTCAGACGAATGCCTTCCTCGGAATATCTTGGCGTGAGCCGAATAAGTCCATTTTGCTGAAGCCGATGCAGGTTGCGACGCACAGCAGAAGTGGAAAGACCCACCTCTGACGCAAGTCGCGTGGACGAAAGCAGTACCGCGCCGTTTCGCCCGCCTGCACGATCCAATAAATAGCTGTACAGCAGCTTCGCTGCAGGGGGAATAGATGCTCCGGTCAGCAACCGGTAACGGGCAAGATCATTCATAGAAGTGCATCCTCCTATCGTTCCAGTTCAGACTTCTGCTTTAGTGGTGCCGATGAAGGGGAATGGAGGGGCGACGACAATTCATTCATGCGCTCCGGCCGAGTGAAGCAATATAAATAAAAGTTATAGTCGCCGGCACGCGGAAAGCATCGCAGATAGTAACGATGTTTTGCCGTCTGTAAACAAAAGCCATAGACATCGCTGTGCCGCGCGCTTGGTAGACGGGCCTCTGGATGTTTTATACAAAAATCGTGCATGCCACTGCGGTTTTGAAGCAGCCCCTGTTCCGTCAACGCTTGAATGACCGCTCCAAGCTCCTCCCGAAAATCAGGAGTTTTCAACGAAGAGATGTGTTCGAACCAAGTCGCCCAGAATGCCTCCCCATCTTTGCCAAAATCACCGCGCACATGCCCAATACAACCGCGCTCCGTATCCTTCTCGATGGAGGCGGAATAAAAATAAGCCTCATCCTCAGATGTGGCAATCTTCAGCTTCTCAATCATGCTCTTTTCCTCCCAAACGGTATGCTGTTTTTAATGGGTGCCGCCCGTACCAAAATCGTCGTAGCTGGACAAGTCGGCGTGATAAAACACAACGTCCCCGTCTAGCAAAGAGAACATCCTCCCGTAAGGATCGACAAAACTGCGCTGAAAACCTTCCATATGCCACTGGTTGTCCAGCGGCGCATTTTTATACTGCAAATGCGGGTGAGCGATGTCCTTATTGCGAATGGTTTCGATGTTAAAATTGACTACAATATAGCCGTCACGCAGGAAGATCGGCGCATTGTCGTCCAGCCGGTGGGTACGTCCGTACTCGGCCAGATTCATGCCTGCTGGCACTGCATAGGGAGCAGCGGGAAGGCTATACTCGCCAAACCAGCGCTGCACCGAGGCATTAGCTCGTGCAGTATCAATGCCGGACGGCACCTGCATACTGCCGATAAACGTCCGAAGCTGCGAAGGAAGTAACATTCCGTCGTAGCCGCCGACGTAAATCCGCTTTTGCGCCGTTTTCTTCAAATACTGCTGTACATACGATGTCTGACTGCCAGAAGAACCATTCACCCTCCAAAGTGAACTGGCAGTATTGGTTAGCTCCTGCTGCGACACATTGCGCAGACGGGTATCCAGCGTCACCAGCCGCTGCTCGGTGTCTTCCGTGGAGCCGATCCGAATAAACCGCTTGGTTCCCGAATGATAGTACAAGTCCACCTGTTGTCGGTTTTTGCCCTGCTTGTCAACGAAGTAAAAGGTAGGCGTGATTTTAATCCCGTCGCCCGCGCTGAACATGTTGCCGAGCGTTTTGACCTCAAATTTGAAGTGATAGCCAGTTTTGACAGCGACGTTTTTCTTTCCGCTCTCCGGGTGACTGCCCGGCCGGATCGGCAGCACGTAAGGGGCCGTATTGCCGCGCGCCGCGCCGTCGATCCCTTTTGTACCAACCCAATAGCTATTTCCGGTCGGCGCAGCGCTTCCTTTCGCCGTTCGGAACACCGTTTCCCAATTGAAATCGGCAATATCGGTAATACGGAAGTCGAACAGCCGGCCTATAACCTCGACCGGCACTACCTGCGTTGCCACATGGTTTGAAAGCTCGAGATTGGCGTTAGGTTGTGATGTGAATGAAGCCGGACTGTTTTCGGCAAACGTGCGGAACAACACATCATAGTTTCCCTCGTCCACCCAAACGGGCATGTAAAAGGTGGTCGTTAGCTGGCCGACAGGAATCGAAGTCCAAGTGTCCTTCGGAATCAAGGTTGCATGGTCGGCCTTATAAACATCGAACGGGAACCGCACCTGCTTGTCTCGCACATATTTAGCATAGTCCCGGTTGCCGTAGCCCTTGATGTCCTTGTGTGCGCCGCTGGTTGGAATGGTAACAGTGAACGGTCTATCCAAAATAAGCGCGGCTCGTCCGGCTGTCGGCGTTGTCTTCTGGTTATGCGCCTGATCGTCGGATACGGATGCCTGATTGACAACGGGTGTATGCACCGTCACCGGGTTGATGCCATTGATCGGGTAGCTTTTGTTGTCACCGCCGCCAATGCCTTTAATGAGCGTATAATAGATCATGCCTGTGCTGGATTGACTGGCTTTATTCGTTTTTCCAGCGTCAATGACATATCCCGAGCCGTACAGCACATTCTGACCGATCACGGTAGGAGCTGGAATCGTTCCGGGCGCTGGAGCCGTTTCCTCGACTATCCGATTATCCATCACCGTACTGCCGTTAAACACCAGCGAATCGTTTTTCACCTTGATTTTGCCGATGGCGTTTTCCGCATTGGACTTCCAATCCTCGTTCGGAATGGAAGGGCGGCTGGAGCCGCCGGATACGGTCTGACCGGAGAGCGTCACGTTCGAATAAACCGGGTCGGTCACATGTGCGCTAAGCGTTGCATCATGCGCGGCGGATACCGCTGGAGGCGAATAACCGCTCGGCTGGAGCGTTACCGTTCCAGAAGGCAACGCGTAATTGGCGACCGTCGCCTTTTGCAGACCGTACACTTCGAGATTTTGAATCGTCCAGAAGCTGTACTTGCGTTCAATCGTATAATCCTTCGTGACCGTCTGCGTCGCGGAACGCGGAACATAGATCGTAGTCGAATTGCCTTTGTCATCCGGTGGGCCAGGTTGTGGTTCCGTCCACGTAAGGGTATATGTTTTGCTTACCTGAATGGGGTATTGCTTCGTGCCCTTCGTTTCCGTGAATGCGTTGCGGTACAAGTACGATTTGGCTAATACATCCGCGTACAGGCTCTCCGAAGTCGGAATGCCTTGCAGCACATCGAATTTTTCCGCGCCGCGCGTATCTGCTTTGATGACGGCGGAAGCGCCTGCGTCCATCGCTTCGGCTTGCTGGCTCGTGCCGGGTTGCGAAGCACCGCCGCCACTGTCGCCTTTGTGTATCGTATGATCCGACGTGGAATCCCCGCTGTTACCGTTCGCATCTTTCACGACGACGGTAATTTTGACGGTTACACTAGAGCCAGAGCTGAACGGGATTTTGATCGGTAGTGTTTTACTCGCCGTCAGTCCGCTGAGCGAGCCAGACTTGTCGCTCGGCGTAACGAATGTTGCGTTCTCTATTTTGGTGATCTCATACGACTTGAGCGGCGTTGACGACATTGCCTCAAATATAAAATCCCCACTCACTGTCGTAATCGAAGCATCGACGTTGTCTGGCGCGTCGATACGGGATGTCACCGTGATCGGGGAGGGGATTTTATAGATGCCGACGAAGTTGGAGCCGCCTGAGCCGACCTGGATAGAGCGCTCCCGTAGCTTCGCGTCTCCTTTTTCCTGTATGAACAGCTTCTCGTCCGGCTTATTGTTGTTTGTTATATAGGACCGGATGATTTCATACGTCTGGCCACCCGAAGTAAGTTGCGGTTCGAAAGTATGGTTCGCTTCATCTCCCGTCTCGTAGACGCCTTTATCGACTTCCTTGAGTTTCGTACCATCTTCCTTCTGATAGATCGCCTTCACCGAGTTATTTTCAGCGTATTCGGCAATCGCATCCGTTCCCCCGAGCGCGACCGTAAAGCTTCGCGTTCGCACCTTCGGGTTCGTATCGGGATTTTCCTGCAACCAATTTTTCTGCGATAAGTCCTTCTTTGGCGATAAATAGGAGCGGACAATACTGTACGTTTTCCCGTTATCCTCAATCGTCGCGGGAAACTCGTGGTTGATCGTTTCGCCGACTTTGTAGTCGCCCTTATGGAATGTGACCTCCGACTGCTGAATGACCTCTCCACTTACCGTTTTCGCAACGACATCAACAGGAAAATTGGCGCTTCGATAGGGGACGTGAATCCCGAAGTAATCATCGAGATCATCCGGGTGCGCCCAGGGTTCAGCGTTCTTGATTTCGTTCAGCGTGTAAAATGGGCCTTTGCGCACATTCCCGTTGCCGTCGATGGATACCATGATCGCATACAGGTACAAATTGTCATTGTCCTTGATGTCGCCCATGCCTGCTTGCCACATGCCGTCCGTCACTAAATCTTCACTAACTTCGTAGTAGGTCGTGACTGGCTCTCCGGGAACGGGAGGATTCGGATTTTGTGCGACTTGACGCACCTGTTGATTGACAAAAGAGGCATGACTGCCGTTACGTGGGTCACCGCACTGTTTGGATGATGTATTCGTGCAGAGTTGGTCACGACGCACCGTCCAACCTACCGTTCTGTAGCGGATGGACGAGGTTGCTGCCGTGCTAGTGATTTCAAATTTGATCTTACCCTCATCTACGCGAACAGCCGGCGTAGCGGCATTCGTAAGAAACGGAAAACACGACAATAAAAAAGAGCATGCTAGCAGCACGCTCAACGTGATTCGTATGAATTTAGGTTTGCTCATCTAGTTCGAGTCCGCCTTTCTAATGGTATGATTGCGGAACAAACTCGCATTCGGATCGACCTTCAACGTACTTCCCCAATCTCCGCCTACATTAGTGGATAGAGAAATATCCGTGTAACCTTCGTACCAAACACCTTTCTCAAACGTTTGTTTTTTCGGGAACCATTCATCGTAGAGCAAGTCATTGCTTGCTTTGTACGAGACGAATTTAATCCTGAACTTGGATCGCACAAAGTTGTTGCCGAACCCGTCTTTATAAATCATAGACGGCTCGGGATCAAGATAGCCCTCAATCTGGATATGGTTCTCTTTGACCCATTCTACGTAGCGGCGAATATATTTCATTTCGGCATAGGAATTTTGCATTTTGGTTGCAAAAACCGCCTGCGCCCACGCATCATCAATCGTGTTGTAATCCACGTTCAGCCAGAGCGCACCGAATGCTTTCAGTCTTTCCATCCAAATATCCACGTTCTTCTTGTTAAATTCCGGCTTGGTCGAGTAGAGGACGGATGAAACCTTACTATCCGTTGGATGTGAAAACGGATAATCCATCTCGTACATCTCATTCGGAACGTCCGCCAGAATGTATGGATAATCACTCGCGTTCTTCGGTAAGTCGGTCGTGCGAATCGAGCGCCCCCATTGGTCGGTCTGCGCCGCGCTATCTTCGCTGGTCTTGATAACCACGGTGTCTGTTGGATCGTCCCAATCTACCATAGCGCCCAACACTTCGCTGACGAAACGGAGCGGCACAAATGTCCGACCGCCGCTCAGGATGGCTTTCGTATCCAAAGTGACCGCTTCGCCATCTACCTGTACAACGTTCTGGTTAATCGTCAGAATGATAGATTGATCGTCTCTCGAAATCGGAACGGTCTGCGTTTTCGACTCCCAACCGACTTTGGCTCCGAGCGATTCGGCGACAAAGCGCACCGGGACGAGCGTTCGCCCGTTCTCATCAATAAATGCCTGCTCGTCGGGAAACCAGATTTTTTTGCCGTCCATGACGACGCTGACAAAGGTTGGCGGTTTACTGGCCGCGCTTGCCGTCAAACTGAATATACTTCCGAAAAGAGCCATAATGAGTAGGGATACTAACCTTCTTTTCAAATGCCTCACTCCCTAAAGAAAATGTTCGGAACTGGAAAAACTTGCTGTTGCCTACATCATAGTGCCGATTCTGTTGCCTGTCCACTGTCCGGCAGTCTGTCCTCTGCAGGAACCAGGAGCCGCTCGTCACTCCGTGCGCGAAGCCCTTCTTCTTATAACTACAACGACGATGACAAGAATCAGCAGCAAGCCCCCGTAGACGAAGGATGGGCGCAATCCAAATGAACCTTCATGATGCGGAGAAATGTCCCCAGTAGCCTGAATCACGGTTCCTGATGGCATAGTCCGGCTGTCCGTTACTTCAAAAGGGAATTCCTTCTGTTCTGTGCGGTCACCCAGCGTTGTCTTCACTTCCGCCATGTAAGAACCTGGAGAAAGCGGCCTGTTTAGCTCCGCCATGTACTGTGCGATCGTGCCTGCATAAATGGAATCAACTGTTGATTTCCTTTCAAACAAAAGCTCGCTGGCATCGTCCTGCCGCTTGATCCGCACCTCGATCTCCGGTTCGGACAAGCTATCGCCTTCATTGACCAGCAAAATCGTCAGGCTCGCTTTTCCGTTCTCCAGCGTATATGCGGCCGCGTGCGGGACAGCCTCAGGAGGCTTCGCTTCGTCCAACTTGTAGTTGAGGACGACCTGCAACCCGATTTTACGCGCCGCCGATTCCCTCATACTTTGATCGTAGACGCCGATGACGGACACGTACTGGCCCGGCTCCACACTTTCAGGTATCTGCATTTCCATTGTAAAGCTTTGCGTCTCGCCAGCCTTGAGGGTTATACTGCGATCCGGCGCCCTGTACCATGCAGCCGAACCGGTATCGGGATCGCTCGGTAAAGTAAAATCCTTACCGCCGCCCAATGCAGGCATGGCATCGGCCGCATAGAGCAGCGCTGTTATTTCCTCATCAGTGGGATTCGTGACGTGAACCTTGTACTCTCGCTTATCGCCGGGTACTATATCCTCGACATAAGCGCCCAACTCCGGATTGATCCGGTCGGAATCCCCACTGATGACCAATTGCTGCCCGTCCATAGGGTTTGTAAATCCGGCGGCTATCCAAAAAACGATTGCCGCCAGCAACAGTCGAATCCACATGATTGATGAACTCCTTTGCTTCTATTCCGCTTGCCATCGCTCACATGAGCGAATAGGCATACGTTCCTGCTAGAAGGCCGAGCCGAGGCAAGGCAGGGGCATATATCCCTTGCGCGCGGCTGCTTGCTCGCTGGCAAACGTTTCTTCGGCCGGGTAGGTGTAACCGCAGGAACTGCGGTAGTACACCTTCATACTGCCTTTCCTGGCCCCGATGATCGTTGGACGTTTCACGATGCGGCTCCCGCCAAGCGCATAGTTGTTGTACACCTTTGCTCCCATCGGGATACCTTGTACAAAAGCCAAAACGCCCACATCATCCACCGTATTGTGCCAGTCCTGATCGGAGATCAGAGGCAGGGTGAACGTGTAGGACAGGCCATTTCGAGAGACCGTTTCGTTATATCGATTGATCCGGTAGGCCAACTCGTCCTGGATCGATCGGACAATCGTGCTTCGTCGTACCTGCTCGAAGAGCGCAGCATCCTGCAAAAGCGGAATCGTCGTTTGCTGCCGGATGTCCTGCCGCAAGCCCTCATGCCAGCTTCGGCTGGCCGCATCGTAAGCGAGTACCTGCTGGTCGAGCGTAAAGGAAAGGCTGTTACCCGCCGAATCGGAATACGCATAAGGCTTCTTCGTTCCCCAAGCTGGTTTCATGACAGTTTTTCCGTCTGTCCCCGTCCATTCTTGCTCGGAATAGACGTAAAAGCCGTCGTACCCGACGATCACGATAGCTGGAATGTAGCGATGCAGGACACCTTGCGACAACGGATCATCCCCAGCGCCGAAGCCTGCGTCCAGCGTCCGGTAGAACGCCGCTAGTGCTTCTTCCTTGTTCAGCGCGACATGCTTGGCCGAGGCATATTGCGCTTCCTCCTGCTGGCTTGCGTTAATGACGAGCAACCTCGCGGCGTCGTCCACCGCGGCATCCAGCGCAGCGTCGTATCTCATCTCCGTCAGCACCGCCCGTCGCAGGGTTTCTGTCTCATTCCGGTTGACTATCGCGAGGGGGAGAAACAACAGCGCGCCGACGATTGCCCATTCAATCCATTTCATTGCGCACCACCCCGCCATACGGAATCACGATTTTTTCATTCGGGCTGATGGTATTATTCAGAAAATCGAAGAGCAGCGTGCCTGCCGTTCGGTTCGTATTGCGCACGATCACCGAGAAGCTGTCACCCGCGCGCATCCGATAACGACGGCTTGGGTCATCCTTTGCTGCCCGATTGTCGGGGAACAGCACCGGCAGGATCTGCGCATTGAAAAACGCATCGTACTGTACCTCGTAGTTGCCCTTAAAGGTTTCGGGCCGTGTCGGATCGTCGTAAACCGGCACATACTTCTTGCTGTCATGTTCCATCTGAACGTCAAAGCTATTGCCGGTCGCCGCAAGCGCGGTTATGAAATCGTTGTACATCGTTGGCGTGATGCCGCCTTTGTCCCGAACCGCATCGACGAAGGCTGTCGTCGCGCGCAAGGCAACCAGTTCCGAAATATCGTCCTGCTGGTCAAAGGCGGCAGAGAGCGGGTAGAGATAGAGCAGCAGAACAGCGATCAATACGGCGAAAATTTTGATCAAACTGTTCATGGCAGGCTCCTTAGTGTCAGGCGCTGCAAGTGACCGGAAACGTCCCGTTCATAGGCGGGCTGATAACGCCCCTTCAGACGTATGCCTGCGGACGAAAGCTGCTCCCGTTCCAGCGGCGGCGCGAATCGAACGCCGTCTACCACCATTTCCGCATCTCCTTCATCTAGGCGAGCGATAGCTTGCAGCACTTCCGCACCGGATACCGAACCGTCGCCCGAGAGCGGTACAACGATTTGCTGCAAGTTGCGATCCTGCGATTGGCCGGTTACATAGGCAAGCGAATTGAGTGAGGCACCGGTCTGAAACAAAATCAGACCGCTGCCTGCGGCCATGAGGAAAACGAGCAATGCTGCGCTCATCTCCAGCATCGTTCTTGGCGCGTAGTTCATGCGTTACACCTCCTTCATGACGAAAGCGTCCAACCTGGGCCGGACGCTTTCGTAAACTCATCCGATCTTATTGCTGCCGGAAGACGATGCCGCGAATGACATTGCTGCTGTCCAGCACCAGCGTGCTGCGGAACTTGCCGCTTGGATTAACGTAGTTGATGTCCGCTTCGTCTACGGTCTGGCTAATCTGGCCGGGTGCGGCTCCGACGATTGCGCCGTAGGTGACGCTATCCAGAGGCACACCGGTATTGACAACCTTGCCGTACCACTGACCGGTCGGGTTTTTGCCGGTAACGATCTGGATGCCAAATTGGTCCTGATCGCGGAACTTGCGAAGCGCGTTGACAACCTGACTGCCCGAAAGCGTCGTATTGTCATACACCGTAAACGCCGTTTGTGAAAGTTCCGTCTGGATATTGCTGAAATTGCTTTGAGCCGCCTTGGTCGAATCCTGGGCGGAAATAAACAGCACGACAGCCAGTGTAATGAGTGCGATGGCAAGGAAGATTCCTGCTGCCATGACAAGTGCCTTCTGCGCATTGGACATGTACAATTCTCTCCTTTGATTAGGGGGATAAAAAAAACGCCTTCCCGCTGATGAAGGAAAGCGTCTGTATGGGTTACTGGATGCGTTGAAGCTGATCGTAGTACACGGTCATCTGATGCAGGCTGACGACGACAAGCGGAATCACCAAATACCCGAATATCAGCGCCATCAAGGGGGCAAACCCGATCCAGCGGCCCCAGCCTGCCTTTTGTTCAATTAACTGTTCATACTCCTGCTTGCGCTGCTCCCGCGCAAACCCCTGCTCTGCTTCGAGATCGTCGAATGCCTGCCGGATCGTCAAATGCTGCGAAGCCATTTCCAGCTTTTCCACGATCCGAACAAAAGGCAGAAACGGTGCATCTTCTTTGAGCTGCGCAAGCGCCTGCTCCTCACCCTGTTCAAAATGAAGAAGGCAGGCTTGCAGTGGCTCCTTGAAGACCTGCGCGAACTGCTCCATCCATAGCAGAAGCTGTTCAACCGACATCCGTTCCATCCCGGCGAGCATGGCAATCACGGCCTGCAACTGATCCACCTCGTGTTTCATTTCCATCTGCCGCATACGCCGCTGGAACAGTCGAATACCAACTGGCAGCGTGTACCCACCCCATGCTGCGGCGAAAGCCAAAAACGCTTCCCACCACGCCAGAAAAGGCTTATTCAGCTTATCCAGCTTGCCCAGGATGCGCCGCGCCGCCTCTCGAAGCTGATCCTCCTTGACCTGTGCAGCCGGGTCCTTGCGCAGCAGGCTGATGACGCTATTTTCGCTTCGCGGCCTCACCTCCTTTAATTGATCGAGCATCCTGCGATCCAGCGCGGCGGCTTCCCGCGCCTTCGTTTCCTCCTCCGGGGACAACTGCCCGAAAAGTGATCCCGGCTTCACCGGTGCATACAGCACCTGATGCCGCTCCGCTGCATGCAAGGACACGAACAAGCCGAGCACCGTCAAAAAGACTGCGAAGCCGGCCACGATCCGCTGCACGTAAAACCATTCGAGACGTAAGGGAGAGGCTGTATCCTTGAGCAGCCGGGTTATCCGTTCCGCTTCACGCGAGCCGGGAACCGGCCCCAGCCGGTGAGCCAGCCAACGCATCCACGGCCAGCCATAGACCCGTTGCTCCCATCTTTTTCGGCTGGTGGGCCTTGCGGTCGCATCCAGCTCCGACAGGTTGCGCAGCAGCACGTAGCATAGCCACACGACGACAAGCAGACAGAGTTTGACGGCCCAACCGAAAGCGCTGGCGTAGAACGTGTCCATTGCCGGAAAAAAGTGGCTGGCCCAGGCTTCAATCGGACGGGTAAACAGCAGTGGCAGCAGCGCGATAACGGTCAGCCCCTGTAATAAGAAACTGAGACGCTCGCGACGCAGCAATTCCAGATTCAGTTCGATGGACAGCTTTTCCAGTCCCTTGAGGTAGACCGAGCCGCTTTCCGTTTGCTGATCGCCATGCTCTTTGATGAGATACGACAATCCCGCAAAGCCCTGCAAATAGCGATTCGGGGCATGCTCCACATATTGCGCCAGTTTATCTTCGGCGTCGCTGTCCGTCAGCATGTCGTACAGCTCTTGCCCGTGCAGCGCCATTTCATACGGCGCGCTGTCAGCCGATTCATAGACGGCTTCATCCACCATCCCGTGACGATGGTAATGATGTCTCACATCCCCAAGAAACAGACGAAGTTGTCGCAGCAGCCGCATTTCGAGCCGATAAACACCCATATCCGAGAGGATGCCGTGGCCGACCCAAAGACCAATGCCGAGCATCGCCAGCGTGTAAGGGTCGCGCACCGCCAAAACAAGCGGAATCGCGGCCAAAAACAAGACAAGCCACATCAAGAGCGCCGATTTCATCACCTCAAGCCGTAGCTTCCATTCGTCCCCGAGCCGCAGGATGACCAATCGCCTGCGAAGGTGCTGCAAGTACATCCTTAAAACCGGCATCTGCTCGCAAACGCTGTATAGCTGCTGCATGAAGCTGTAAACCGCCTGCTTGCGAGGCGCTTGCCCCGGCTTACTCAGCGCTTCGTAGCGCCGGACTGCCGCCACCTCCGAATCACGCCGGGACAGCCACAGGAAGGCCGCGACAGCGGCAAGAAAGAGCACAGTTGCGATGCCGAGCAGAGGGGAGAGCCATTCCCGAATCATGTCTCATCCCCCCAATGGGATGCCAGAAACGCATCAAAGACGGCCTGATCGGGGCCTCTCAAGTATTCCGCTATCTCGCAGCGACTTTGCTCGGATAGGGGATGAACGGCAACGTAACGACCGTCGCGGCATTCGACGAGATTTCGGGCGGTGTACAGCGGGCGATCCGTCGAGCGGCGGAAGTATTCGAGCGTCGTTTCCATAAAGGCTGCCATTCGTTCGTCCTTTGTCATTTTCCCGCGAAAGGCTTCCGGGTACGCCGTCTCCTGCGGCACTGGGACGCATTCCGTAATGCGCTCGATATAGCGCCGTCCGTCCAGGTCGCGGCGGAGGTGAATATCGAAGTTGACGACGCTGACGACCTGCTGCTCCGCCACACGCTCGTTCGTAAACACCTTTGTTTTCAACAAGGAATTGCGCAAAGACAGTACAAGGTCACGGAAGGTTTTGGCGTGGTGCGTGAACAAGGTGAATAATGACGCCACCTGTGCCATCTGAACCATCCAAGCGGCGACCGGATCGGTCGCTACCTCGCCCAAAATATTGACAGAGCCGTCCGTCTTCTTCTGGATGTCCAGCCCCTGTTGACCGGAAATCGTCTCGGTTTCGCGCAGGCTGACGATGTTGCGTTCTGGATAAATTTTGCGCAATTGAAGCTCAAAGCTCATTTCCTGTACCCGGATGGGCAGCACTTCAGGAATATGGCGAACCATCGCCATAAGCAGCGTTGTTTTGCCGCTGCCCTGCGCGCCGGTAATCGCGGTGATCCGCGCACCCGATACCAAGTAACGAATGAGGCCAATCGGCAATTCCGCGCCTTCGTCCTGAATCAACTGCTCCAGCGTCGCGCTTTGCACGTCGAATTTGCGCACAAAAAAAGCCCACGATTCACTGAATCGGGGGCGCAGCACGACGACGCGGGAGCCGTCTGCCATTTCATTGACCTTAAATCCGTTCGCCTCGGACAACTGACCGGGAAAATTGTGCTTGTAGATGATCTGGCAAACGCGTCGCAGTTCCTGCTCGGAGCCGAAGGACAAGAAGCTCAGGTGGATGGACTTCCCTTTGTAAAACAGCCATACGCTGTCATGCGAACGGGGCAGCGACTGAAGCTGTGCGTCCTCCTCCAGCGAGCATTCGCCCTCCCACATGAGCGGCGGCAGACCGGATACGCCCCCAGATACGCCGTCCACACGCATGTCGCGCAGCTCGTCCACAACGCTGAATCCTTTGTAATGCTGATAAATCCGCTGGACGACAAGCTGGAGCTTATCGTCCGTCGTCAAACGCGGCGCTTCACGGGTGAAGACGCTACGAATATCCCCCGCCGTAATCCGGTACGTTTCAAGCTGGCCTTCCTCGTTTCGTCTTTGCCGATCCCATTCATAGGTTTGAACGAGCCGGTCGAGCGCATGAAGCCCGGCTTCCTTTTTATAGGTGTAAAGCAGAATATCAAACTGGTCTTGCGCGGAGAGGGACTCCGGCTGATGAAAAGGCAGCAGGAGGTTCAAATGCGCATCGTCCAGTTCATAGCGTTGCGTGAGCAGGTCGGCAATGATCTCCTTGACGTATTCCTTGTCCCGCAGATCACCGGAGGTGCAGCCCCGCAGCGCCTTTTTCAGCTCCGCCCGTTTGCTTTTTCGGCGGCGGTATTCTTCCTCCGACAAACCGAAGTCGGCCAGGTTGCTGCTGGTTAACTCGTGTAGCGTTGCTTTTACGAAAGTGGTCATCGCTTCTAGCGTATATACCGATGTGTCGTCCGTCCGTTCCGGCAATCGTCGGCTCAGGCGCAAATAAAGGAAGAAGATTGTAAGCAACAAGAGCGCGATCAGGATGAAGGCATTGAGCATAGCTGTCATGGCGTGTCGCCCTCCTTCCCTCCGAAAAGCCTTGCGCCTGCGCTTTCGATCACAGCCTGCGCCAATCGTCGCACCTGCTGCACGAACAGATGGTTCTCATGACCGCTTGCTATCTTCCTGTTGCGAAACCAGAAAGGATTCGCTTCGCCATGCTGTGCCGCATCCATCCAGCCTGTATTATGTGCAACAGGGTACACGGTCGGTCCTATACGGAATTGACGCATGAGATTTTTAGAAGTGAGCGTCGAATAAGGGTCGTACTGGCCGAACACGAGCAGCGTTCTTCGGCCTTGCAGCATCGCTGCTTCTGCCGATTGAAAAAATCGCTCTAGAAGGAGACGGTTTTGCGGCAGGCAGACGACCCATACGTCGGCCTGCTGCCGCAGCATTTCGTCCCAAGCCGACCCGTTGCCGCTCCCCCCATCCAACAGCACTACATCGTAAGCGCGGCGGGCAACCGCAAGCAGCGGTGTGAGCCATTCTTTTGCCGTTTCGATAAAGATATCCTCTTGCTTGATGGAGCCGGGCAAAATATCCAGGCGATCCCGCAGCAACGGATGGGCATAGTCACGCAGCATGACAGGCTCCAGCTTGCGGTTTTTCAGCAGACGCAAGAGCGCATCAATTCCCGTGTCCGGGGTATGCATGTCCTCTCTTCCGGCAGGTCGATAATAGGCTCGTTCGACAGCGACGTAGCTGCTTAGCAAATGCCCAAGCAACAGCAATCGCGCCGAGTATTCCAAACCCATGCATGTCGCCGCGGCGAGTAGATTAGTCGTTGTCCCGGCCTGACCGGATACAGGACTCCAAAATACAACGGTAGCTCCCATAAACGTTCTCCTTTCTACCACACCCGCACCCGTTTACGGGCGATTGCCCAGGCTCGTCGCGCTGTCTTGCGGTCGCAATCGCCAAGCTGCTCCAGCATCGTCAGCAGCATCTCGCGAAACGCCCCGGTCAGCCCGCGAAGGTCGATGCGGCCGTGGTGTTGATTGTTCAAATCGACGGCTGCATCGCGTTCGTCCAAAGGGAAGCGAAACACCGTATCCTCCAACTGGATATGCCGCAACCGCTTTTCGGCTCGCCACGCTGCCAACTTTCCCGGTATGTCAGGGGAGAGCAACTCGAAAAACGAGACAGGCTCTTCCGTGTTCTGTAAGCCGAGACGAAGCATCAGCTCCTCGTTTTTCTCCAGCGATAACCGCCTTCCATCCCAGCACCACACCCGCTTATCAAACTGGGACAGGTTGTGGTGGAAAACAAATTCCGTATGATCCGTGTCCACCAGCATGATGTCGAATGCCGGTGTCGTCCCTGCCTGTGCCAAGCCTCGTTCAAGCTGTTCGGGAGTGAGATAGCCGTAGGCCACATCCATACCTTCATAATCCTGAACGGCGCTATTGGCATAGGCGTTCGGCAGATAACCCCGAATCGACTGAGTGACTGTGGAATCCACCAACAGCACTTTATTCCCCAACGCCACAAGCAAGCGGCCAAGCACCAACAAAGCATGCGTCTTGTCCGCTACGCCGATAAAAACAATTTTTTTCATATCCGCACTCCTCATTGATTGAAGATGTTTTCCCACTTATCTTCGCTTGCCGGAGGCGCTTCGGTTGCAGGAGGCGTACCCGATGGCAGCGACGGCGAAACGGCAGGAGGGGGCGTCTGTTGATTTTTCGGAGATTGAGTAGCTGCTGCACCAGCATCACTCACGCTAGGCTGCGGACCATTCGTCGAAACTGCTGATTCTCCAGACTGCGGTGTGCCTACTGGCTGTGTTCCGCTCATGGCATTGCCCTGCCGCGTCGTCATCCGTTCGTTTTGCAACTGCTGCTGCACGGTTACACTACCGCTGGTGACGCGAAGTTTGTCCGAGTCGCTGACCGCCTTCAAATTGCCATCCAGCGTTTGACGCAGCGCGCGGGCAAGTTCGATTTTTGCGGTTTCGAGCAGATTGGGATCGACCGCCATCAGGTTCAATACCTTCTGATTGGCCGGATAGTTGACCACAGCCGCTTCCTGTAAGCCCGGCTCGATGTACGGGAGGGCATACAGCCGCGCTCCCTGCAAGTACGCATCAATAATTGCGCTGGAAGTTTGGAGGATGTCCATCTCATTCAGTTCCAGCCACACAACCGTACCGGACAGCTCCTGTACCTTCTTTTTAGATAAAAGAACAAAGTCCTCGCCGGTTGGAAAGCCGATGCGAACGTCTATATATTGGTTAGGCTTGAGATTAGAGGGAAGCTGAATGACCTGAAACTCCTGTATGCGCAAATCCTTCGGAATGGGCTGTCCTTCGTACAATAAAGAGGAAAGTAGCGGCATTCCTGATGCAAGCTCGATCTTGGCGTTTTTGCCGATGATGCTTTCCCGGTCGGTGATTACGCCCGGCGGAACCAAACTGACGGGCATCGGAACAGCCTTGAGGTCATCCGCTTTGAGCGAGACGCCTGCCGGTATCGTTTTTGCAGTCGTCCAGACATTTCGGCTGTTTTGCTGCTCCTCCTTTTTCAATTGCTGAATCTGCCGCTCATACTCCTCTTTCATCTGTTGCTGCTTTTGCTGCTGGTCGGTGTGCTGCATCAGCATATACAAGGCCGCTGCTACCAGAAGCGCCACGCTGATCGCAATGGCTCCCATGATGAGCGTCTTGCGGTGTCGATACGTCCATGACATCATTCACGATCTCCTTTCATTTATATAGAAGATACCTTGCGCTTCTCTTAACGCGCTTCGCCTCGCGGACGCGGCTTTGATGGGGCTTGCTCCGCTTGTCGTTGTGCCAGCTTCTCGGCCGCCCATGTGGGCGTATGCTCCGGCTTCAGGAACCCCATCAGGTCTTCCCGGTTATAGCGGTATTCATCGCCGGAATAGAGGGTTTCCGCATAGACCGCCCGCCCACGTGAGTTCCCCGAAGCCCCGAAACCTCCCGTTACCCAAATCAACTGATGGTCTGCCGTGCGAAATTCCGGCCGTAGCCAATCCAGACGGGTAACAACAATTCTGCCGCCGAGATCATCGTCACTTTTGATGGGCAGGCATTGGTCGGGTTGAATGGGAGGCATCGGCTCCGTGATCGTAGCGCGCTCGGTCTGGAGTTTCTCGATTTCCCATTGCAATAGCTTGGTAAATTCCTGCATTGCGACTAGGTAATCCGCATATCCTTCTGCACCGTAATACTGATCGATACCAAACAAATTATTCTGCGAGCAGTAGCAAACCAAATAGGACTTTTCGGTATTCGTGATGTCGATGCCTAAAACAACCTCCACCCTGCCAATGGGCAGCGCTTGATAGACTTCGTAGTCACCGGCCATTCGTTTCTCTTGTTCCATCGTCAGCCCTCCCGGTTCTTTTTGCGGTCACGTTTCTTGTGCAAGCCTTCGGCTTCCTGAGCCTGCTTGCGCAGTTGTGCTTCTTCCTCCTCAGATGGCCTACTACGCGCAAAACCCGGCTTTTCTTTCATCAGACGTTCATACTGACGCCGTTTTCCTTTCGTAAAGTCCATTGATGATCTCCTCCCCGAAAATGGGCATAAAAAAAGCTCTCCGTCAGGGGAGAGGGTGCATGAACAAGGCGGCAACGGGGGAATTACCGTTCGTGCTCCCTCTGCCGCCTTTTGTACCAGCTTTCCAGCAGTTGCACGATCAGGTCTTCCTTTTGTTTTTCCGAGAAGTCTCGTGGGAAGAAGCGGTCGATTCGTTCTCGCTGAATACTCATTTTTTCTTTCTGATTCGGCTTTTCCTCCGTTAGTATGGTGTAAATGACATCTGTATTCAGCCTGCCTTCTTGACTCATCTTTTTCATACGCTGAGCCTGTGCAAGTGAAGGCGTGCAGTCCTCTGCCTGCATGGTATCGAATAGGGCTTGCTGTTCTTTCTCGGCCAAGTAAGATAACTCAACGGCAGGATTAAAGGCAATCCGTTTGTCGTCTACCATTTCGAGAATGTGAGGAGTGAGTTCGGTTAGGCGAACGTATCTAAATATTTGGTTTTTGCTTTCGCCCATCTGTTCTGCCAATATCTCGCTTGATTTCTTTGCAGCAGACTTGTTCCCAACTTGGGAACGAGTTAAATCTGTTCGTTGTCCTTGTCTGTTCATTGCTTCCAATTTCATTTTGTAGGCAAAAGCTTTTTCACTCGGAGAAATATACTCCCGTTGCAGGTTGCTATCCACCATGATGATAGTCGCTTGATCATCATCCAACTCGCGAACGAGACATGGAATTGTCTCCATACCAGCCAATTCACTTGCCTTCTTTCGACGATGGCCAGATACCATCTCATATCCGCCGCCAGCCTTTGGCCGAACCAAACCGGGAACAAGGACACCATACTGCTTGACACTATCCGCCATTTCTAACATCGCTTCATCCGCCCTTACCTTAAAGGGATGACCGGGAAATTCACTAATTTCAGCCAATGGAATATCCATCACCTTTTCCCGTTGCGAATCGTTGCGGCTTGCCTCAGTCGAGAATAAATCATCGACTTTGGTCAGCTTTATGCTGGCGAGCCGATCTTCTTTCGCTGCCAATATCCTGCACCTCCTTCGTAAGTGCAGCGTAGGCTTTAGCAACCTGTCCGTTCGGATCGTGGGCAAAAATGCTCTTGCCCTTGGCGCTAGTTTCTGCCGCGCGGATGGACAGGGGGATTTCTGTATTGAATACACGCAGCTTATCCCCATAATCCCGACGCAACACGAAAGAAATGTCTTTGGCGAAATTGGTTCGGCTGTCTACCATCGTAAGCAACACACCATCCACAGCCAGCTTCGGATTAATTTGGCGCCGAACGCGGGCAACCGTCTGCAAAAGCTGCGTCATGCCTTTGGCGGGCAGATAATGCGCCTGTACCGGGATGATGACGCTATCCGCCGCTGCCAATGCGTTGATCGTCATCATGCCCAAGCTCGGCATGCAGTCGATTAGGATATAATCGTAATCTGCTTTTACAGAGTCGATGTACGAACGCATAATCGTTTCCCTACTCATCGTATTGACGAGCGCCACTTCGACTGCCGATAATTCGATGTTTCCCGGCATCAGGTCGATGCCTTCGTGATGATGCAGAATACCTTCCCTCGGTTCATATGGCTCCTCCGTCATGCCTTTCACCAGCATCGTAGCCAGTGAAACGGATAAACTATCCGGTTCATGGAAGCCTAGCGAATCCGTCAGGTTGCCCTGCGCGTCCGCGTCCAACAGCAGAACCTTCTTGCCTTCCGCCGCCAAGCCAATGCCGAGGTTGACCGCTGTTGTCGTTTTGCCGACGCCACCTTTCTGATTGGCGAGGGCAATCACTTTTGCCATGAAGTTTCTCTCCTTTCATGTAAAAAAGCCGCTTGCCCTAATTTTCAGGGCTAGCGGCTTTTGAAGGGTATCTATATAAAAAGGGAACGCCACGGTTAGCGTCCCCTTGAGTATTCAAATATTAATATTCAATGCTCCGCGAAAATTTATCGATGGTAGGGAGCAGGGCTGATTCTATTGTCGTTCTTCCCAAGTTATCTCAAACGTCTTATTTTTGTCGCTTTTTAATGCTTTTCCGAGATACCGTATGGCAGTTGAAAAACAACAAAACTTCCCGATTTTACTCAGGCGCTCCCTTAACGGTGATGCTAGGGAACCGTTTTTTTGTTCTTCTATTTTGAATTTATATAACCATTTACAACTATATCTAGCTCCCCGGAATCAGGATTAATAACCAGACCGTGAACAGGAGTATCTTTGGGAATCAACGGATGGTTTCTAATTACATCGACGCTTTGGCGAACACTTTCCAAAACTGAATCAAATCCGTGTAGCCAGTCCTTTATTTTAATTCCTGCGTAATCCAACGTTTCGATCGTTTCTTCCGAAATTCCTCGCTCAATCATTTTCTTGGTTGTTGCAGTTGGGTTCACATGAGCCATTCCGCAGTCGTGATGCCCTACAACACAAACCTCGTGAGCGTTTAGCTCATAAATCGCAAAAATGATGCTTCGCATAATGCTGCCGAAGGGATGGGAAACAATCGCACCGGCTGTTTTCAGAATTTTCGCGTCCCCATTCCGCAAATTCATTGCTTTCGGCAGTAGTTCGGTAAGTCTGGTATCCATGCAGGACACAACGACAAGCTTTTTGTTGGGGAGCTTTGATGTTTGATATTTTTCATATTCCTTATTTTCGACGAATTTTTTGTTGTACTCTATCATTTCATTTAACAGCATCTTTGCCACTCCTTTCTATCCATTAAGTATAAATCATTACGTAGGTTGCGAAAAGGTAATAATACAAATACAATCAGCCCCGGAAAGTGCAAAGAATGCTGGAAAACTCCGATTTATGAAAGTACATAGCTTCCAAAAAAAATATGCAATGTTTAGCAAAAACATTTCCTCACTCTGACCAGTGAACAAACTCTTGAGGAGTGTTGCCAAAGAAAACACCCGGAAGGTGTTCTCTTGAACATTTAGTGCATCAACTAAAAATCACTTGATCTATCCACCCATTTCAAATCCAAAACAATAGAAACCCCAATTTTATCGGTAAGTACCTTATTTCTGAAGTCGCGGCCAACAGTCGTAAACGACGTATACTTCGCAGAATACTGATAATTCAGGATTTCTAGGAATCGACCCGACATATTCCTACCACGCACTCCACATGACTGAATTCATATAACATGTCAATCTATTAAAAACTACTACACGGATATGTATCGAACAACTAAATTAAACTCATCCAGCGAACGGCGGTTAACCGTCCTCATAGGCTGTCGCCCCTTCCAGGATCACTGCAAGCCGCCCCCATTGCGATAACTGTGGCTAGGCGGAAGTATCATTATCCCTCCACATGGATTATCGCCTAAATGATACCATCATTTATTTTTTGCATAGGTAATGATCGCTCGCACCCTAAAGGGTAGTCGTGGCGTACCTGCAAAATGGCTTTCCCTTTCAGGCATGCGGGGAATGTACCGGATGAGAGGATATGTTATTGTCAAAGAACGGTCGAGGGTACATCCCTCTACCATCCGTTTCATTTTTGAAGTCAAACCGGACCCTTCTCTCAAAAAAATTTGTGATTATAAAAGCGGCAGCATCAAACTCCTAATAGAGCTTGATGCTGCCGCAATTTATTGTGTAACTGCATCCATTCCGTACGTTTAAAAGACTCTTAAATAAAAGATATGCTCTAACTATCAGCTTCGTTTATCTCGGAAAAAACAGGTGCGTAAATCTCGTTTTGCGCATATCCCTTTCAGCGCCTGGTTCGTATAAGTGGGAATCCATGAAATCCCTTATGGGACATGGGATCGGGGCATTTTCGAAGGGATAAAAAATGGTTCGTATGTCAATCCGGTTATCGCCGCGGAATTGAAACTGTTCAAGGTTCACCCTTCCTTGACTCACACCTTCACGGATGGTCATTTGCAACGGATGCTTGCTCAACCCGATCGTTCGACCTTTAACCGCGTTCCCCATCGTTCCGTACATGGGAGGTATAAAAACCGCATCGCAAAACGCGAAGGCGGCTTTACTTCTTCTCCCTTTATCCATTTGTTCTGGAGTTTCCGATTAGACTGCAGATCCCGCTAATAGCTGGGATACATGGTTGAAGAATTAAACCCTCAGATAGAACCTTGTCATCCTCCCCAACCAGATGTACTATCATACATCGATAATCTTAATTTATTTAGACGGAGGGGACGTATTCATGCAACAATTCGGTCCAGAATGGTTGAAACCAGCTTTTGATCAAAGGTTTAATGACTTGGTAAGGCAAGCGGGGATGCAGCGTGAGATTGATCAATTACAAAACAGGCATCGAGAACTTGAGAATTTGCTAAAAATTGAGTTATCACAAGCTCAGTATGAATTATATCTTGAGATGGAAGAGATCGTAAATTATCGCAATACTCTAATTAATCAGTGGTTATACTTTGCTGGACTAAAGGATGGGGTTCAGTTGTTGAGAGAGTTACGATAATCTCATGAGGCAATTTGATAAAGATCGTTTTGATATTGGATAATCCTAATCATTGCGATCTTAATTTTTGATTCTTCGATTGATGTTGGACTCTGAAATTCAAGTTGAGAATCAGTAAATGCAGAATAGCCAGTCCTCCCCGTTATTCCAGAGAGGGGCTGGCTACAGCAAAACCTACAGCAAAACCTTCCGACCATCCGTTAAAGCTATCGTTCCGCAGAGGATTGTTATTCATTACCATCAACCTCGCCATATTCATTTTCAACAAGTTTGATCATCTCAAAAGGCATAGTGTTAAGAGCCTTCGACAATGCAAATATCGTTGTAAGGGTCGGTTGATAAATACCTCTTTCCAACATAGAAATATATGTCCGGTCAAGGTTACTCTTGAAAGCAAGCTCCTCTTGGGACATTTTTTTGGTAACTCTCAAGGACTTAAGAACTTTGGCGAATGCTAATTCTAAAGCCATAAACACGCCCCCTCAAAAGATTTATCATGATTCAGTATGGGGGCAATATCCACGTAGTATACTCTACAAAAGGGGTTTATTTTATGAAATAATTGTAGTAATATTGAACTATAAATAGTCCAAACGACACAAAACGACACTAACCGTTAGAGTCATTTTCGTATTTAGTTCTATTATTTAGACAATTGCTGAATGATGACATGAACTCCATATTTCTCATATCGAAATGGCAAACCTATTGAAAAATAGGGACGCAAAACTATGGACCTAAGGAAGTTGATTCTATGGTCGCCAAGTTGCCGAAACTGAGGTGAATGTCTCTAAAACATCACTCCTCTTGATGTTTTTTTATTTTTACTCGGGAGGGATAAATATGGCGAGAATTCTGATTGCTGATGACAGCCCTTCAATTCGATTCTTGATCACAACCTTAGTTACCGAAGCAGGCCATGAGGTTGTCTTACAAGCTAAAGATGGACTCGAGGCACTAAACGCATATTACGAAACGAATCCCGATTTATTGATAATAGATTATAAAATGCCGATCATGGATGGAATTACTCTTATTGATGAGATCACAAAAGATGACCCGGATGCCAAATTTTTGATGTGTACTGGTTCGTTTGAAGAGATAGAAAATGTCATCAGGCTTAAAAAGGATGTAAAAGTACTTCAAAAACCATTCGATATCAATGAGTTTTTCGAATCTGTTGCTACAACCCTTGCCAACCATAGTTGATTGGAAAACAGATTCAAGGACTTCTCGCACACAAGACTAATACTAAGTATCTGGAATCAGATATTATCTGGCTAGAAATGAGGTGTCTCCAATGTCAGAAAATATTAGTGAACAAGAAATCATTAATTTATTGAAAAAACTTGACGAAGCTCCTAGTTCTCAACTACGTGAGGGGACTGGATCATTCTCATTAGCTACTCAAGGTGTAGAGGCAAATGATGAGGTCACTGATGGGTATATTAAGGTCGAACAAGGCAAGATTACGGTTGGAAATCCCGCCAATGGGGGTAAGTTTCCGACAATAAAAGCGACTCAACCGGTCAAGTTGCTGGTGGATGGAAAACAGATCAATAAAGAGACGAAGGTTACATCTGAAAGCGTGATCAACTGGGAGATTGAAGAAAAACCTTTATTTGAGATAACCGTATCGGATGACAAAATAGAAGCATATCTGACCATTAATCGGACACAAAGACATGCTTGGATATTAACAGAGAAGTCCCCTTCATTAAATGTGAGTTTAACTGCCGAGGAAGATTTAACTATTGTACTGGAAATGTTGAGTTTACAAGATATTATTACGGCTGTTGAAAATAGGAAGATAAAAATGAATCTTGATGTTGTGGCGATTCAAACGGAGATCCTCCGCCCTTCTTTTCGACCAGTAACCATTGCTAGAGGTAAAGCCCCAGTCCAAGGTCGAGATGCACAACTTGATCTCTATTTCCCTGAAAATATCGAGAACATATTCACTGAGGTCAGGGGTTATATCGACTATAGAAATCATATGAACATTCCTTCCGTCAAGAGCGGAGATGTTATCGCCAAAAAGACCCCTCCTGTCGAAGGCCAGGCGGGGTATGATGTGTTCGGAAATGTGTTGCTTCCAGAACCAGTCAAGGACATTCGTGTTGCAGGAAAGGATAACGTGGAGATAACACCTGATTCCATCGTCATTGCTCTAAAGGAAGGGCGACCCCGAGTTACAGGAAATAAGATCAAATACTTTGATATCAACACGGCATTTATCGTACCAGGAAACGTGGATATTCAGACAGGAAATATTGTGTTCGCGGGTGATGTTATCGTGTATGGCGATGTCACGGACAACATGATCATTGAATCACTTGGAAACATTTATGTGGCTGGCAGTGTTTTCAATGCAACATTAACCGCGACTGGCAGTATCGCAGTCAAGGGAAACGTAATAGGAAGTAATCTTTATTCAGGGTATTTCGGAATGCTTTACAACCGGCTCTATAACAGTTCTAAACAATTGATTGAAATACTTGAAAAAATGATGGAAAGTGCGAAGTTATTGCTTCATGAGTTGGCCAAGAAAAATACGCAGGTACGTTATGGACAAGTCTTAGTGCTGATTACGGAAAACAAATATCAGCAATTCTGGGATGTTGTGAAAGAATTGTTAGGCGTAATTTCCAGTATTCAATCTTACAATAAAAATGATTTTCAGCAGTTGAACTATTACTTGGAGTTGTTTCTGCAACCATCAAAAATGATTGAGGTAATGACAGCACCGAGAATGGAAGATTTCTTGCGTATTCTGAAAGAAGCACATATGAGAGTCGCCTTAAGCCAAGAAACGAACGTGCAAATTGTCATCAATAAGGGGCAAAAATCAATTCTCAAGTCGAATGGAGACATTCTCATTCGTAAAGAAGGAGTGATCCAATGCGATCTCTATTCAGCAGGGAACATCATCTTCTTTTTGGACAATTCCGTATGTAGGGGTTCCAAACTTGAGGCGGGAGATACCATATCAGCAATGTTTGTTGGTGGGACGACTGGAGTATGGACAAGCCTTAAAGCTGCAAAGAAAGTTATTGTGAAGAAAATGTTTGAAGGCAAAATCATTGTGGATCGGTATAGTGTGGATATCTTTGAACCAGTTGAAGAAAAGACGTTTGACCGCAATAGTATCAGACAGATGGCATAAGAAAGCGGGTGATTCCTATCGATAATACATGGTTTATTGGGAGAAGATTAACCAACAATATCTATTCCAAGCAAGGCAGCTTGCTTCTGCCAAAGAACATTATTTTAGAGACTCGCCATCTTGATCTTCTACGTCAACATGGAATCGAGATTATGGCAGAAGATACCGAGTTGGTCATCGAAGTAATCGTTGATGAAGCGATATCTGAAGTTCAGTCGATCTATGAAAAGATACACCATAAATCCAGTCAACTTTCAAATCAAGTTATCCGTCATACTGTTATGCCGAAAATTCAAGAAATGTGTTTCAATAATAACCTTTCAAACGTCATATTGGCCTTAAGCAAGAAAGATCATTACACGTATCGACATTGTATCGGTGTTGCAGTCATCTCCTACTTAATTGGTAAATGGTTGGGGCTGAAAGATGAGGAACTGAATGATCTCGCCGTCGCGGGGTTGCTACATGACCTTGGAAAAACCAAGATCCGTGACTCGATCTTGAAAAAAGAAGATAAACTCAGTT
The DNA here is from genome assembly GCF_000422905.1 of Paenibacillus alginolyticus DSM 5050 = NBRC 15375. Taxonomy (GTDB): domain Bacteria; phylum Bacillota; class Bacilli; order Paenibacillales; family NBRC-103111; genus Paenibacillus_E; species Paenibacillus_E alginolyticus. The sequence goes on along the minus strand of NZ_AUGY01000012.1, from coordinate 62,316 downwards.
CGGAAGAGTATTTAGAGATGAAACGCCATACTAACTTGGGGTATGAAATGATTAGCAATCTTCCTGGCATGACGGAACAACAAGCCTTAGTTGCTCTTCAGCATCATGAACGGGAAGATGGCAGCGGCTATCCTTTTGGGGTCTGTGGTGATAAGATCACGAACTTTAGCAAAATTGTAGCGGTTGCCGATGTGTTCCATACGATGGTTTCAGAACGGGTGTATAAGAAGCCAGTACCCTTGTACCAAGTGTTTCAAGAAATCTATCAACGTGCTTTCGGATTATTCGATCCGATAATTGTTCAATGTTTTATTACCAACGTCATGAACAGAATGATTGGGGACTCGGTTATCTTGTCAGACGGTCGAGTGGCTCGTATTGTGATGCTGCATCCAGATGACTTGATCAATCCACTGGTTGAGTTTCAAGGGCAATATTATGATCTACGGCAGTCTAACCATAAAATCTTGGGCTTTGCCAGCAACCAGTAACGATGAGGTTGGGATAATTCTGATATTTCGTGTGAAAAATAGTTTGATCTAATATCCTATTGATAAGTTAACGTAAAAATAGCCTGCTGAAGTTTTTCAACAGACTGAGGGCCGGATTTACCCGCCCTTTCACAAATTGTAAGTCATTGGCTTCATCACCCTTAGCGGCTTTTGTCAATCACGGCAATCAGCCGCTTTTCGATATCCTCCGCGATTCCCATCAACGCTTCATTTTCAACGAACCCGATGAGTGCCGTCGGTTTGGGGAGTCCGATTTTAGTCGTTCCCCCTTCGTCATAGACTGCAATTTTACACGGTAAAAAGTAGCCGACCAGCGAATTCTCGCTCAGTACCCGCTTTGCCTCAACCGGATTGCACACTTCGAGAATGTGATACGTCTGATCGAAATCGACGCCCTTCTCATTCAGTTTTTCCTTCATGTCAAGCTGCCACAAAACCCCGAACTTTTCCTCTTTCAGATTTTCCTGCAGAGCGGCGATCGCCTGTTCCGGCGATTTAGCCGTTTCCATCGTATAGTGAAACATACGCTTCATCCTCCCATTATTTTGTTGGACCATTCATTTTTCACAAAGTATGCAGTAGTGCGAATCCGTCGGAAAATGTACGCGTCGTATCCGCAGTCCGTGCTGCACTAACGATTTTTTCATATCTTCGGAGGAAATCCGGTGATGAAGCGGCGGCCCTTGTTCCGACTCTTTCTTTTCCCATTCCAGAATGAAACAAAGTCCGCCCACAGTCATCACCCTTTTTATTTCCGCCAAGCCTTGATCGAGTGTTTCGGCCTCGTGCAGAACGAGCGAAGCGATGACACGATCCGCAGTCCCTGCAGCCAGTGGAACATTTTCCATCGCACCTTGCAAGTAAGTGATGTTCTTCAGCTTCTCCTCTTCCGCCTTCACCTGGATGATCTGCAGCATTTTCGGCTCCACATCAAGTGCGTATATGGTTCCCTCCGTCATTTTTGCGGCCGGAATCGTAAAGTAGCCGCTGCCCGCCCCGATATCGAGAACAGATTTCGCCCCCCTCACGTTCAGTTCGGACATTAAAGGCTGCGGGTCAAACAGCGCGCGACGCTGCGGGTTATCGAGTTTTTCCAGATGCTTCGGGTTAAAACGGCGCTCGTGCATAGTTTCACTCCTGTGCATATGAATGTTGATTCCTTAGGAACTCCGGAAAGGTATTTCTACATCCAATTTATGTTAACCCCGAACCGGTGAGTTTAAACGCTCCTTATGGAAACTGAGCGCAGGACGGTTCCGCTGGACGTCATTTTGTAACCTTGCCGCTCCACGCCCCAATACCGCCCTGCAAATGGGCAAGTTTGCGATATCCGCCCCGGCCAAGTTTCTTCGCGGCACTTTTGCTTCTCATGCCGCTCCTGCAGTACAGGAACACATCCCGGTCTTTCGGAATCTCGTTCATCCTTTGTGACAGCTGGGAGAGAGGGATGTTTTTCGCCCCCGGAATGAATCCGCCTTTGTATTCGTGAGGCTCGCGGACGTCAATCAGCAGGCTGTCCTTGCTTTGCTGCACGGCACTTCGGAAATCGGCGTCGTTCAAATTCCTCAGCCCTTTGACCGGCGCAAAACGCGTGTAAAAAAACAGTCCCGCAAAAACAATAATCACGATGTTGATCATCAACGATGTATCCACGATATCACGCTCCTTTCCTAACTTCTGCTCCTCTCATCGCGGTCAAAAGTTAGCGGCTTTTCACTAGCAATTCAACGGCTTCTTGAACCAGCTTTCCGGTGTCATTTCCTTTTTCTTTTTCCTCTAGAATGCACTGCTCCAAATTAACGGCTACAATGTAGGCCATGGCTTTATCTGCGGCGCTGCGTACAGCTGAGAGCTGTGCAACGACATCCTTGCAGTTTTTGCCTTCTTCCATCATTTTCAGAATACCTCGAACTTGTCCTTCCATTCGTTTTAGCCGCCGAACTGTGTTATCATCATATTTCATCATTCACATTTCCTCCATTCCATACATGTATGGGTATATTATGTCTGAAAAATGCTTATTGGACAATATACCTTGCGTATCGCGTATAGTTCGAGAAAGCCGTTGTTTTTTAATATACGCGCGGCTCTCATGCTTTTTCGGCGGCTATCAGAGAGGATAAGGACAGGCTCATCCGGTGAAAGCTCCTTGTTCCAGACGAACGGTAAACGGCCTAACGATATATTAATTGAACCGGGGAAGTGGCTTTGCCGATAATCAACCGCATCCCGGACATCGAGAATTTTCATTGTTTTCGTTACTTCCGATACACCCTCTAATATCCCTGAATCTACGAAAGCCAATCCGTTTACTGGCAAGAAACTTCGTATGATCCATATAACACCGAGTGAAAGAAGCAGAAATAGAATAGACATTTCGTCTCCTCCTTGCCAAGCATTTTCCGAGCCGCTTTAAACCGCATGCTTCAGGTTGCCACGACTGCCTTAGCCATTAAATAAAGAGGTTCACTTTCGCGTTACAGGCATCTCCCAAATAAGCGGCTACCCCTGCATACTCCAAACCATCAATGAACTCCTCTTGTTTCAAACCAAGAAGATCCATCGTCATCGTGCAAGCGACCAACTTTACACCTTGTTCTTGCGCCAATTCAATAAGTTGCGGTAAGGACAGCGCATTGTGTTTTTTCATGACGTGCTTGATCATTTGAGGACCCATTCCGGCAAAATTCATTTTAGACAGTCCTAATTTATTGGCCCCCCTCGGCATCATCCATCCGAAGGCTTTTTCAAGAAAACCCTTCTTGGTTTTCACAAGTTCATCTTTACGAAGTGTATTCAAACCCCAAAAAGTAAAGAAAATTGTCACTTCGTGGTCATAAGCGGCAGCCCCGTTTGCAATAATGAATGCCGCGATTGCTTTATCCAAATCCCCGCTGAACAACACAATCGTTGTATTTTCCTTGGTTTCCATGTTCAAATCTCCCCTTTATTATTACGTATACCCCTATAGGTATTATATAATTGATGACCTTGAAATGCAAGAACGGATAAAATCCATGAATTTCAATGTGTGACCCTCCTATACGAAACTTGAATAAGAAGGTATAATAAAGCCAAGTAAGTTCATATGAAATGAGGACTTTATGATGCTAATTTTATTGAAAAGGATGTTTGAAAATAAATGTCCAGAGTGTAAGGAAACTTTATCATGTGAGAACGATGTTCTATGTTACATCAAAATCTGTCCACATGGCCATTACAAAGAAGAAACCTATCCTACCCTCGGGGTAAAAATCGTTTATAATCCTTCAAAATAAGCGAACACTTTTATAGGTGTCCGCTTATTTTTTATAAATGCATTTATTGTTTTTTTACATAAAACTTAAAAACACCGTTTTCTTCCTCATGTTTAATAAGTTCGTGCTTGGTTTGTTTGACCCAAGCCTGAAAATCATTAATGGAGCCTTTATCGGTAGAAAGAACCTCCATGATTTGTCCGGTTTGCAAACCATCCAGCGCTTTTTTCGCCTTGACAATCGGCATCGGGCACGCCATTCCTTTGGTATCAACAATAACATCTGCTTGCATTCGATAATTCCTCCTTATTTATCGTGAACCGCGCAACGGTTTGGACCTATTTCCATTTCACGTTGTTCATCGTCAGTCGGTTGAATTTTGCCCATATTGGTTTGACGTATTTCTTGATAAGCGTTGGGCTGCGGCGGTAAATTTTCCGTAACTGTACGTCTAAACTGTGCTTCATCCTGGATGTTTAATCCCGGGTTCTTTTGATACAGGTCTCCTAAACGGGCAGATACTTTCCCGCCGTCACCGAGTTCGGAAACCTTTCCGAAATGAGCGGGAAGCACGATTAAATCGTTCGACAGTTCTTTATATCGGTTATACAATGTGTTGCGCAGATCTCCGACCCAATCCTCCGCTTTACCCGCCAAGTCGGGACGGCCGATGGATTCGATGAATAAAATATCGCCCGTCAGCAAATATTGATCGTCTATAATCAGAGAAGTGCTGCCAATCGTATGACCCGGCGAATATACAGGTTGAATGTTAATTTTCGTATTCCCTACTGTAATGACATGACCTTCATCAAGCTTTGAGTAATTGAAAACGACTTCCTCAGCATCTTTCGGAGGCAGCCAGTAGGTTGCTCCAACTTTCTCGGCTAATGTTCTTCCCCCTGAGATATGGTCCGCATGAAGGTGTGTATCAATGGTGTGTTTGATCTGCAGTTGGTTTTCTTTTGCAAAGTTTTCAAACACTTCGGTCATTCTGAGCGTGTCCACCATGGCCGCTTCACCATTAGAAATGACCATATAGGAGAGGCAGCCTTTACCGATCCGGACAAACTGGTAAATCGAACCGCCGTCTTTTAAATCGCCGATTTTGATGGGTTCCAAATGTTCGCTCCAAGACTTCATGCCTCCTTCCAGATAAAAAACATTGCTCCGTCCTGCTTCCACAATCTGTTCAGCAATAAATTTGGATGAGCCTTCTTTTGCACAAACAACCAGCACTTTTTTACCATTTGAAATTTTATCGAGAGCTGGATCCATTCCGTCCAACAATTCAAAATAAGGGATATTGATGACTTCAATACGTTCCCCTTCAATTTTCCAGTCGTTAAAATCACTTTCATTGCGAACATCAAGAATAAATAGTTCTTCCTTATTTAACACGATTCGTGTTAGTTCTTTTGCAGTCATTACCTGTAAATCAGATCCTGTTGTCATATTTCAAATCCTCCTTAAGTTAGAACGTTAGAGAAACGTTGGCATCTTTTGCAAAATCCAAGAAGGTCACCGCGCCTCCGACTTCGATTCCTTCAATAAAATCTTCTTTCTTCAAGTTCATGACGTCCATGGTCATTTGGCAGGCGATGATTTTGACACCCATTTCTTGCGCCATATGAACCAGTTCGGGAATGGAGGGGATATTTGCGTTTTTAAACCCTTCAACAAAATGTTCTTTTCCCGCAGGCAGCGTCAATTGTTGATACGCCTGTCTATGAATTAAATTCAATCCTTCAAACGTGAAGAATATGGCGACTTCTGCATCGGTTGCGGCGGATGCTGTTGAGATGTTGAATACCTTATAGGCGTCAAACAATCCACCGTTGCTTGCGATAATAGCGACTTTTGTAGACATAAGTGTAATGACCTCCGTTACGTTTTTGGATTATTGATTTTTCTCAGTCGGACCGGTCCAGCCGGACATACCAGGCACTACGTTTCTAACATGTTTAAAGCCTTTTTCAGCTAACAACTGGCATGCCATATCGCTTCGGGTTCCTGTTCGACATACGACTTGAATTTCATGATCAGGATTCAACTCATTCATACGGTTTTCTAAATCACCCAGCGGAATGGAAATGGCTCCCGGTATACGATGAAAAGCATATTCCGCCGGTTCGCGCACATCCAAAACCGTCAATTTTTCATTTGCTTTCAGCTTTTTCTGCAGCTCCTCATTGGTCAAAGTATGAGGAAAATTCACTTCTTTTTTAACTTCATTCGGATTTGATTTACGAAGGTAATGTTTCAACAATTCTCCTTCGTGAATCGTACCTAAATATTGATGACCCGTGTTTTTAGCCCAGCCTTGAATATCTGCCAATGAACCTTTATCTGTAGCTTGAACCTCGATAACTTGCCCGGAATTCAATTGATCCATGGCCTTTTTCGTTTTTACAATGGGCATCGGACAAGCAAGCCCTTTACAATCCAGTGTCAGATCTGCTTGAATCGCTGATGGTGTAGACATTTCCCTTGACCTCCAAGTTCGTTTTTATGTGCCGGCACCTATTTCCATCCCCCAGCATCTCACCAACCATAACCTTCACTATAGTTTATCCCCATCGAGGAAATTTCCTCTCCCACATATACATATACCCCTATTTGTATTAAAGTGGCTAAAATTTTTTCGCTGTTATCAGCCAACTCACAAATCATGTTCAGTAATTTATTCTAATGGTTATTTTCCGAATTCGATGTCCCCGTTCCATTCCGACATGCCGCCAGCCATATTAACGACCTTGTAACCTAAAGATTCCAGATGTTCACAGGCCAGGCCACTTCGATTGCCGCTGCGGCATACAACGATAATTTCTTTCTGAGGATCCAGTTCTTTATGCCTTTCACTGATAAATCCCAAAGGGATGTGCTTTGCACCGTGGATATGGCCGGATTCCCATTCATTATTTTCCCGAACATCCAGAATGTTCAATTTTTCTTCTTGTTCTATTCTTCGTTGTACTTCTACAGGCATGATCTCTTTTGAATATTTACCTGCCACTTTAAACAACTCCTGTTCATGTCAAAATATTCAACCAAATTTTAATTACTGTTGCCGTAATCAACCCGGCAAGTATCCATTGGAGTACTTTTACGTTCATTTTTTGTCCGGCTTTAGCTCCTAGCGGGGAAGCAAGAATGCTTGCTACCACCAAAACTATGGATGGAATTAGAAGCATATGGCCACCCATTACTTTACCTACGGTTGATCCTATTGACGAAATAAACGTAATCGCCAATGAAGAAGCGATGGCTACGCGTGTTGGAATCTTCAATACAACCAACATAATCGGGACAATTATAAAAGCACCGGCAGCACCAATGATACCTGAAAGAATACCTACGATTGCAGCTGAAATGGAAGCAATAACAACATTAAACCGAATATTAGAATAATTCTCGTTATTTACCCCCTTTTTGGGCAAAAACATCATAATTGCCGCAATTAATGCGAGAACAGCATACGTTAGATTAATTGCTGAATCAGGAAAAAACTTGGAGCCGTATGCACCGATGAAACTACCAATAACAATGGGAATCCCCATGTAAAGGACTAGTCTTCTGTTAATCATCTTGCCTTTACGGTAAGCGAAGATTCCAGCCAATGTGGCGAAAAAGACTTGCACGGCACTAATTGCAGAAACTTCTTGCGCTGTAAACGCGACAAATCCTAAGACCGGTGGAATATAAAGCAGCATCGGATAATTGATGATCGAGCCTCCGATCCCAACCATTCCCGAAATAAAGGAACCGAGGAACCCAAGAGCAAACAATGTAATAATCCAGCCGAAATCTAACTCCATAAGTCACTCCTTTCCCTGTAGTATGCTGAAAACATTTCACTTTTACATACTCAGAAGGATATTTTCTTAAAAATTAATCTACATATCTCAAAATAGCCGTTTTGAGCTTGCTATGCGGTTGAATACCAACAACGTTTCCATTTCTTTTCCTCAGTGAAACAACTTCAAAGTCGGTATTCCTTGAATTTGGTACTTCATAGCTCCAAGCGGATTCTTATCAACATTCAGCTTGGCTACAATAACATGATTCCCTAATTCACTTGCTAATTCGTCGAGTATCGGGGCAATAATCCGGCAGGGACCACACCAAGGAGCCTAGAAATCGACCAATACCATCTGATTGCCCTTAAGAACTTGCTCAAGAGAAGCGTCGGTTACTTTTACTGTGGACATCTTTTTCCCCCTCCATTCCGAGATAGACATTATACATATACCCCTATGGGTATCATGATAGTTGATCTTATGACTTTTGTCAACGTTATGAATCGCATCAAAAGTATAAATTTCGTTGTTCTGCCGTAAGCTAACCTCACACACTTTGCTAACGTCTTTTGACGATGTTGTTCGCCAGTTCGCATCTAAGCTTAACGATGGATCGCATTCTACACCATTCGAATCGTCATTTTAGAGCGCAACTGTTGGTTCGCATAAAATGATCTTAATAGTAACCGATAATCTTTAATGTCTTGACCTATGGTATGCCACACTAAATTGGTCTCGCCCATCTTTTCGGATAAGGCCACCTTTGTTACAATTTTATATACATATACGGGTATATGTATATATTACACAGTGTCTCTGCTTATTGTCAACATGTTGGGAATAGAAATAAGATCCCTAAAGATATCCAATTGTTTTTCGTATGTTCTATCTTGTCAACAATATTAATTCCACGTCGACAACACCGAAATGAGATAATGTTTTTTTCAGCAACTCCTTCATTCGATCCTTGTCAAGATGATTTTCCGAACGATCAACCCGAAGAACAATCTCGGCATGCTCATGTTCAAAATGTACCAGTTCCAAAGATGTTGACGAAGGAAAGGGGTTTATATAGCCTTTTATCCGGGTCTGAAGTAATTGCTTAATCGCCGTGATTCTCGGTGCCTTCACCGAGGTTTTATTCAAATAGGAGGTTTCCAGGGGAACCACAGTTTCGTTTTGAACTAAATAAATGACGTAAGTTTCCTCGTTTTCCTGATTCTCTTCCCGTGCCGCATGAATCCGCAACGATTCCTCATTGATTTGTTCCATAATCCGCAGGGTCACTTCCGTCTCCTTCAATCCTTCGAAACGATATAGTTCGTTATCGTGCAGATCCAGGAATAAGGTAGTCGGATTTGTTTTGATCCGATAATGGTTTGTCACGTCCGTATCGACATCCACATGGACAATCTGAAATTCAAGTCCTTCGACGCATCTTCGAACTTCTCCGAGCACACTATTCATCGATCTACCCAACGGACAAGCTGATAGGGTAAAGAGCATGACCTTTCTTACGATTTGATTCATTTGAACGCCTCCATTCATTCACTTGATTTTTGAAACCGCTTGTTTCATCATGTCGTAATTGATGGCCCCTTGAAACTTTTCCCGAATGACGCCATTGGAGTCGAGAAGATACGTGGTTGGGTATGCCACAACCTGGTACGTCTGCATAGTGGTACCTTCCTCGTCCAGCACGACCGGAAACGTTAAACCGTAATCTTTGACGAAGGCAGGAACCGAATCTGCATTTTCTTCCGTTGGGGTTAAATTGACTGCTAGGATGACTACTCCTTGTTTGTTGTAATCTGCATAAAATTTCTGCATATGAGGCATCTCCACACGGCAAGGCGGACACCAGGTGGCCCAAAAATTGATCATTACTTTTTTCCCCTGGAAGTCGGAGAGCTTGACGGTCTGGCCTTGCAAATCTTTCAGCTCAAAGTCCGGCGCCTTTTGTCCCTTTTGAATACCCCTCTGAATGTTTCCCGCTTCTTCCGTTGCCGGTGAAGATTCCGATGTCTTTTTGCCATAATAATCGTAGACGCCGTATAGAACGAGCCCCAACAACATGATAATCGCGAATATGCTTTTTTTCATTTTTCTGTCTCCTGTCGTTAAAAGTTGATATTCCAAAACGTATATTTGGCGAGCCATGCACTTAATTTTTGCAACTGTCCGGAAAACAGAAGCGCTCCCATACCGATCAGAATCCAGCCATTGATTGCGGAGAGAAGGGGCATCCATTTTGTCATCTTTTTGATGACCCCCATGGAGTACGTTAACAGTAAGGAGATAAGCAAAAACGGGACGCCCAATCCCAGTGAATACACAGCCAGCATAGAGATACCGCTCCAAAGCGTCTCCGATGAGCCGGCTAGCAGCAAAATCGATGACAGCGCCAAACCGACACAAGGACTCCATCCTGTTCCAAACGCCAAACCGGTGAAAACCGAATGGATCGTGCCGTTTGTCCAAGTGCTTTTTGATTCCCATGTTTTACCGGTTATCAACAGCCGCAGCTTTAAAAGTCCCGTCATTTGCAAACCAAATACTACTATTAGGAGACCGCTTATTTTTTGCACCAAATCTCGTTCTTCGGCAAAAAAACTTCCAATGAAACTGGCAGAAGCCCCCATCGCGATGAACACGAGACTGAATCCTGCGATAAAGCTGACAGACCGGACAATCAGTATCCCCCGATTAACGACCAGCTTGCCTTCATGAAAGGATGAACCTGTCAAGTGGGACACATAAGCCGGAATTAAGGGGAACACACATGGAGATAGAAAAGAAAGCATGCCTGCGGCAAAAGCAACGAAAACTGTAATATTTTCCATTCTATCCCCCTCTTACTGATTTCACGTCAAACCATGACCATGTAGTAAAACATACGGCAAGAGCAAGAAAAACCAATTGCTGTTCACTGAATGATATGAAAAATAACGGACGTGCGTGATCCATAAACAAGAGCAGGACATTTCCGATGGAAAACCATACTCCGAGTTGAATTGCTCTCGCTGAGCTGCCCGTCTCTTGAAAAGTCAACAACGACAGCAGGAACAAGGCGGTCAAACCCGCGTTTGCCACGTTATACCAAAACGGCCCCTCGCCAAAGGCAAGCAATACGAGCTGACAGGCCAGCCAACCTGCGAGGAAAAAGGTGATCAGAGCAATCATCACCATCTTCACAGAAATGGGCTGTTTTGACGACCGATACCCTACATAGGCTAAGGCGATCAAGCTCGCTATCCATTGGCCGCGCTCTCCTCCGTCAAAAAACAGCAACGACACGGGCTGTTGAATCACTCCAACCGGATCAAAGAAAAGAACGCTCCCTTTCCAAATGACAATCCATAAGAAGAAAGCATTGGACGCCATAGTGAGGATTAGATTTCTCTCTGGCTTATTGCGTAATCGATAACGCAGCGCCAGCCAGCCAGCCGCCCCAAAACACAAGGTAAGCAACATTTGTCCATTGATGATGAAAGGGCCTAACTGCACGGTGCTCAATACAATCACCTCCTCCATTTTTGGCTCTTTATAATCCCGAACAAAGTTCATCTTATCTCATCTTTTTTAAGAAGAGATAAAGCAAATGGAAAAAAGTGCATCCAAGTCTCGTCCAACCCTGTGCTACGCTTAAATTATCCCGCAAGCAATCGTTACCGCTTCGGGAAATTTATAAGTATCACAGGAGGAATTTCGATGCTCCAGAAGAAAATTAGCAATCGCATTATTGGCTCCTGCACTCATCGCCGGAACGATTTCGTTTGGACATGACAGCGCTTTGGCAGCAAGCGGCGGGGACGCTGTCATCATGAAAAGTGTAAGCTTTCGGGACAAGCCCTCTTTGAGCAGCGACCGTATCGGTTACTTAAAAACATGTGGAAATAACGGACCGTGTCAACAGCTATTGGTTCAAGGTCAAGGATGATGCTGGCCGTACCGGATATGTGACAACTCAAAACCAGCATATAAAGGTGGAGGAATCTTCTTCCAATTCAAACGTCCAAAATACCTCAGATAGGGCAAAGAACATCATTGAAAAGGGAATGAAGTATTTAGGGACGCCCTACAAGTTCGGTTCTAGCCGTTCCAATACCGAGACATTCGACTGTTCCGATTTTGTTAGGCAGGCATTTAAGGAAGTGCAGGAATTATTCTCCCGGGGAATTCCAGAACTCAAGCCGAATATGTGAAAAAATCGGCAAAACGACAACCAACTGGCAGCAACTAAAACCGGGAGACATAATGTTCTTTATCTCTTACAAGGGCAATAAAAGCTCCAGTTACTCCGGAATCAACAAAGTAGCGCACCGAATAACAAATAACGGCATCTATTTGGGAAATGGCAAGATTCTGCGCTAGTGCCTGGTAACTGGGATTACGCATACGGTACGGATCAGCTATTTTCCCTATTAAGCCGAGCTTCCATACCTGCCTTAACGATGAACGCGTCTTCAACTTCCGCCAAGCAAATTCCTTTTCAATCTTACATGATGAAGGAGGTAGGGGGGATCAAGGTGGGTCTGACGGGATGGACTTATCCTTTTGTGGATCAAACCATGCCGCCGTTCTTCTCGGAGGGATTGATTTTTACGCTCGATGTGGAAGAAATGAAAGCAGTCATTCAACGATTGCGGGTGGGGCATAAAGCGGATCTTGTCGTAGTGATCAGTCATATGGGGTTGCCTCTAGACGTTAAAGCGGCATCACTCATAGACGGAATCGATATCATTCTAAGCGGCCATAGGCATGACCGGATTGCTAAACCGATACGCCAGAATGGAACCTGGATTATTCAATCTGGGGCGAGCGCTTCCTTCCTCTGTCAACTCGACCTTACCTTTGAATACGGGAAAATCACGAATGTACGGCACCGTCTCATCCCACTGCTCTCCGATCAATTCGAAGAAGATCCCGATCTCTCCCTCCTGATCAAAAAGATCATGCAACCATACGAGACACAATTGAATGAGGTCATTGGCGAATTGAAGACGCCGCTGCATCGCATGACCCTGAACGAAACGCCGATGGATTGTCTCATTACCGACGCTTATTTGCATGCGGCAGAGGCGGACATCGCCTTATCCCACGGATGGAGGTACGGCGCGCCGGGGCGGATGACGGTAAAAGACCTATACCAAATCATTCCGACGAATCCGGAACTGTTTACAGTTGAATTGGATGGTCAGAGTATCTTGAAGGCTTTTGAGGCGAATCTGGAGCAAGTCTTTTCTCCCGATCCTTTTCAACAGAAAGGCGGATATGTGTTGCGCTCATCCGGAATAACGATGGCCTATAAGCCCTATAATCCTAAAGGCAACCGCATTGAACATTTCCTCGTTCGAGGTAATTCGGCCAAGAAAAAATTGGAGCTGCATGCCCATAAAGCGATCAAGCATTTTTTTGCTGATCACAAAATCGTTGAAATCGGGGAGTCACCCCATATTTTTTGTATTTGACTGATCAATTTCTTGAACGGGCTGCGAAACCAAACACCGAGGGATCGTAAACCAAAAGGAATGTTTGTTGCCTTCTGAATAAAGCCCTGACTTTCCTCCAAGCTGTTCGACAATTTCTTTGACAATCGCAAGTCCGAGGCCGCTTCCTTTTGTATTCTCCCCTCGATGCCTTGACGGATCAGCCTGGAAAAACCGCTCAAATACAAGCTCTCGCATATCCTCCTGCAAAGGTTCTCCCAGGTTGCTTACAGTAATTCGATAAAACTGATCGTTGGCTTCCCCAGTCGCCCATACGTTTCGTCCCGTGTTGTATACTAAAGCGTTTTTCAACAGATTGTTCATCACTTGTTTTAGCCCGTCATCGTCCCCTATCACGGTATCTTCCTGGATGGAAACGTGTAGTTCAATGTCTTTGTTCTGATATTCCAATCGAAACGTTTGTATACAACGGTTCGTCAGTTCATGGATATCTATTTTGCTTAAAGCCAATCGAGTCTTTTGCCTGTCTTCCCACACGGTGAGTTGATGCAGTTGTTCAACTAACCGGGTTAAATGCAAGGATTCCTCCAAAAGCGATTGATAAAGCTCCTGATTTCCCTCAAGCACGCCGTTGCTCAATGCCTCCAAGTACCCATTCAAACTGCTTAAAGGCGTCCGCAGATCATGAGAGATGTTGCTCAGCATCCGTTTCCGGTTTTCTTCCGTTCGCTTCAACGTTCGAGTCAATTCATTAAAGTGTCGGGTGAGTTGACCGATCTCATCTTCCGATGAGGGTTGAATGGGTTCCGGGTACGTTCCAGCTGTAAGCTGCCGTGCAGACTGAGTCAGCCGTTTGAGCGGGGCTAATAGCCTTTTGATAAAAAAGAAGTGGATGACCGCGGCAACAATGATGGCCAGAACACTTGCCCTTAACAAGTAAAAGTGCATCGTTTGATTGAAAAACTGGCTTTTTTCTTCTCCGACCAGTTGGTACTGCCCAACCAATATGCAAGCAAAATCTTTAACAGAAACGCCTGCAAACCAAATCACAACGGCAATGACTACAACATTGACCACGATTAATTTCCATTTCAGATGGTTCTTCCAAGCTAGAACATACTTAATAGGCGACAAACCGATACCCCATTCCCCGAATGGTTTCAAAAAACAGAGGGACTTCATTTGATGTCTCGATTTTCTCCCGAAGCTTACCGACATGGACATCCACCGTACGATCGATCACCGTCTTCTCTTCGTTCGGATAAAGCTCCTGAAGGATTTGTTCACGCGTTAAAATCCGATTCGGGTGCCTCATGAAATAATACAGCAATTTAAACTCATGTGTAGTAAGCGGAATGATGCTGCCGTTATATTTAACTTCCCCACGCAGCGGCTTGATGGTTAATCCCTTATAACTGATTTTACTGCAACGGTTAGCTGTTCTTCTAAGTACCGCATCAACCCTCGCGACAACTTCTTGTGGACTGAATGGCTTGATGATATAATCATCTGCTCCCATTTGCAATCCTTTGATTCGATCGGATTCATCCACTTTTGCCGTTAACATAATAATGGGAATATCGCTTTTCAACTCGGTGCGGATCCATTGACATAAGTCTTCCCCGCTTTTTTTCGGCAACATGAGATCCAGTATGACAAAGCACGGGTCCAATTTCATGAAAGTATCCATTCCATCTGCCCCGTCTTGCGCTTCCAATACTTCATATCCTTCTCTTTCCAGATATAATTTAAGGAGGCGTCGAATTTTGGCATCATCTTCTACGATTAAGATCGTTTTTCCTTTCAACATTCTTCCCCCTTTAAACGTTAGAGAATAGGATACAATATTTATTTTAAGATTTGATAAAGAAAAGAAACAATAACATTAAATCCTCTCAGTCAATGAACACCCCTATGCTCAACTCCACATCATGATTTTGGGAAGGTGATTCTGCGGCTGACAACAAATTAATGAAACTCATAGCCGCTTCCTGGAGCGGGGAACGTGAAAGAACAATCGGCGGCAGGTCGGTTGCCACAACCCGGCCTTCGATCTGATAACTAATTGGGGAATGTTTCTTCAAGAATTCCCGAATGGCATCGTATTGGGTTATGGACAGCACTTGCGTATTTTTCACATTTTGATTTTGTACACCATATCCGTTTTCTCCCCTTCTCTTTGGAATGAAACCACGTTGTATTCCCTGTTTAAATCGATCGGCTCGCCATTTACTTCAATCTTGGTAATCCGCAGTCCCTTCGGCTTGCTTGAGACACACTCCACCTTCATATTGTATGTAATAAATTTCCTTTTTTAGGAATAAAATTCAAAATTTCCGCACCTTGTTAACAATCCGATGCATGCTCGGATCTTCCGGATATATGCCCGGGCTGACTTCAATCATCTGGTAGAAATAATCTTTTCCTTTTCCCCGAGGATGAAGTTCACGCCTTCGCACCCCGGGTTGTTCGATAGATCCACTTGTGCCGGCAATCCCAGGTGTGTAAGGGCCAAAACCACATCGCATTTTTCCTGGTTACGATGAATATTCACATACTTGGAAATGCTTTCTTCCGGCATTGTAACCTTTAACCCTCGTGTGAACGACAACGGCTGTCTGACTTTCACAAACGGATCGGCGTAGCCGATAAAGATTTTCAGACCGTTTACTTCCTGCGTATAATAGGGAGCAATTACATCCACACCTGTTTTTTCGTCAATCAAGTTAGCACAAATTGGCATAGAAGTAAGTCTGTTCATCAATATGCGGAATTAATCAGGTCATTCCTGCTCCTCCCAGTTTCTCGGCATGAACACATCATGACGCAGATGTTTCACTCCTAGAAAATAAATCCCAAAAGTCTTCTCAGTTATTTCCATTTGTTTAAAGAGTCATGCATCTCTCCTTTTCCATCCCGCTTGAGGTCTGCCGAGTCACAATTGTTTACAGGCCCAATCTGTGAAAAACACAAAAGGAGCCTGAAAATGACAGGCTCCTCCGAGTCAAACTATTCACATACTCCAATATCAATAATAACGATTTTGTTGATCTTTGTAAATCTTACCTACCAGGTGTCCAAGTACGTAGATGCAAAAAAATGGAGCTATATATTTTCTAGTTAGTACATTTCTGTGTGCATAAGATTGATCAGCGAATTACTAGCTCAATCGATTCGTGGAAAGGTGACTTGAATTTGTGTCCCTTCTGTCGACGAGACAATATCCATTGTACCGCACATGTACACCCCGGGAAAGTGGGCACAAATTCATGTTGTTGGACATGACTGCTGCAGCTAGTATAACCGATAACTAAGATGACATTATTTCTCGGTTCGTTGTACCCCTTTTAAACGACCAACCTGGACGAAACCATTCAAGTATTTTCCGATAGAAAAGAGATGTCGTTATGAGGTGTTAATGTTTTAAGCAGTGATTCCATTTGTTTAGCATACAGCGGCGGACTAAACAGGTATCCCTGCATACCGTCGCACTTTTGTAACTGTAAAAACTCAAACTGTTCCTGTTTTTCGACTCCTTCAGCAATGACCAACAAGTTGAGATTGTGAGCTAAGGCAATGATTGTGGCTACAATACTGGCATCATTTTTATCTACCGAAATATCCCGGATGAATGATTGATCGATTTTCAGTTTGTCAATTGGAAACTTCTTTAGATGAGTTAGAGAACTGTATCCCGTTCCGAAATCGTCCATACTGATCTGAACACCTAAAGCCTTCAAATCTTTCAGAACTAGAACCGTATGATTCACATCCATAGTCATGCTTTCCGTAATTTCAAGTTCAAGATATTGCGGCAATAATCCGGTTTTCTCCAAAATGCGTTGCACGCTGCCAACAATGTTGAATTGTGAGAACTGACATATGGACAAATTTACAGCGATCGGTACTTTTCTGAATCCTGCATCCTGCCAGGCTTTATTCTGTCTACAAGCCTCATAGATAATCCATTCGCCGATTGGAACAATGAGCCCGGTCTCCTCGGCCAATGAAATAAATTGATCTGGCGAGATGATTCCTTTTTCCGGATGCCACCAGCGAATCAACGCTTCCATTCCCATCAATTTACCGGATCTCATATCCGTCTGTGCCTGATAGGCCAGTTCAAATTGATTGCCGGCCATTGCCCTGTAGAGATCGTTCTCCAGCATGACCGCATTCGAAGTATCGTCATACATCGTCGAGTCGTAGAGTTGATATCTACTTCCAGCTTCCTTTCCACGGGATAGAGCAAGGTGGGCGCTTCGAAATAACGACTCCAAATCCTGACCATCATTCGGATACAAAGCTATACCGATTCGGGGCGTGATATAGTATTCGTTATCCTGCACCATGAGAGGTTGTTCGAACTGTTCAATGATGCTCCTTGCCACCTCAATCGCTTCATCAACACCGGAGATGTTCGGCAGAAGAAGCTTGAAATCGCAAACCTCTCCTCTGGACAATACATCATTGCCCCTTCTACATTCCCTTAGTTTTATCGCAATACATTGCAGGAGAAGTTGATTGAATTTCCGTCCTATCGTCTCATGAATCATTTTCCAGCGGTCGATCTCTATATCCAATATACACACCCTATGCCCGTGAATGTTTGCCTCCTGTAGAGCCTCAGAACATGTTTCTTGAAAAAAAGTGAAATTAGGCAGGCTGGTTATCGGATCGTGGTAAGCCAAGTAAGTCATCCGCTCTTCGGTTTGTTTTCGTTCTGTAATATCCCGAGAGATGCACAGAATCACTTTGTTTCCTTCATATTCAAACCATCTTCCGCTGATTTCGACCGGAATTTTTTGACCAATTTCCGACGAAAACTCCCATTCAAATGTCATACTGCCTTGCTTTACAAATTGATCTACCAACTGACTGACTTCCTTCCACTTCGGAAGCTCAATTTGTGAGATCGCTAAGATTTCCTTCCTCGAACAGCCGATTTGCCTACAAAACGTTTCGTTCACTTCCAAAATCTTGCTGATAACTCCGTCATTCTGCAATTCAATTAACGCAATACCATCATTGGCGTGATGAAACAATTCGCGAAATCGATGTTCGCTCGCTCTTGTTTTTTCTTTGGAGAACCATAATTCCAGCATATTCCGTTTCAGAATGACATAAAGTATCCATCCTGTTATCATCGTATACAGCAGCCCTTTGAAGGTTTCCGCCGCGCTGACCTCATGGTGCAACGCTAATCGCAGTAAAATATCCGAACCTATAACCCAAGTGGTGCTTAAGAATATGTAGATTGCTGAAATTCTAATACAAGTTGACTTTTCTCGGGACTGATGAAAGGAACTAAGTAATTTGCTCATACGAAAGTAGCCCCTCCCTCCAAGTATTTTTAAAGTATAAAAAAAACCTCCCGAAAACAGGAGGATTTCCTTCGCATTTCGGTAGCTGGCTGGCATAACGTATATTGATCCTATACGTCGTAACCCCTGTAGCTTTGCGGCCCCATTTTTCAATGGGTGTGCCTTTTCATTACTCTATTATTTTATTTTTCTCTGATACTTTGCGATGATATGGTCCAGTTTAAAAGCTTAAACGATACACATCCAAATCCACAAACGAATTACGAGTTATATAAAATACATACAGCTTCTCCGTAGATGTTCAATCTTTTTTTCAACTGCAGGAGATTCCTCTGCTTTAAGTTCCTTGTTATTGATGGTGAATTTCGTACAATATATGTCGTACAACGTTGTTTATTCGACAAAATCGCACAAAATAGCTCATAAAACTTCAATTTATTTATCTGATCATCCCACTAGCTCAGAATAGGTAATCGTAGGGGTAAATGCACAACAACCAATAATTCACCTGATAGAATTAAATGGCCCGTTGAAGAAATAGGTAAAAATTCCGTTAATCCTTCCACGATTCCCAAAACCACCGCAATGATATAATCCATTCTATTTCCTCCACAGTTCATGATAATTATCCATTAAAAGTTTATGATTTCCTGTTTAAAGCGTTAACACACGGTTTTTCTCCCCGCTGTCGATTCTCCTCACTCATCGGAATCCCATTAAAACTCTTACCTAATTTTTCTTATTTCTAATTGAAGCTAATGTCGCGTTTTTCGGAAATTGATATAATTTCGATTTGGCAATCTCGATTTTTTGCGAGCCGTAAATCCCGGTATGAGCGGAAAAATAATAACTGATCACGCAGGCTATAAACATATAAATGATATTGTCGGCACCGAACAACTCGATTCCCATAATAAAACAAGCGATCGGTGTGTTTGTGGCTCCACTGAAAACAGCGATAAACCCTAATGCCGCCATGAAAGGTATAGATACTTGTAATAGATGGCCCAGCGCACTTCCAAGTGTTGAACCGATAACAAATAAAGGAGTAACCTCCCCACCTTGAAAACCGGCACCTAGCGTAATGGAAGTGAAGATCGTTTTCCACAAAAAAGCAAAGGAAGATGATGTCCCTTGAAATGATTCCGAGATTAAAGGCATGCCCAGCCCCAAATATTCCCTTGTTCCAAACAGATAAACAATCGCTATTAGAATAAGTCCTCCTATAAAACTCTTCAAAACAGAGTTTTTAATATACCTTGCAAATAAGGCTTTTAATCCATGCGTCATTTCACTAAATAATAGGCTTGCCAGCCCGAAAATGATGGAGGCAAAAATCACTTTCCCAATCATGAATGGAGATATCTCGAGTATCGTGCCAACCGAATAGTGAAGATGAAAAATTCCCCACGCCCTTGTGACGATATCTCCAACAAAACTTGCCACAAAACAAGGAAGTAACGCTTCATATCGAATAACACCTATCGTGAGCACTTCCAGCCCAAATATGGCGCCGGAGAGTGGAGTGCCAAACACTGAACCGAATCCGCTACCGATCCCGCACATCAGAATGATTTTGCGATCAAAGGAATCCAAGCGCATCCGGTTTCCCAGCCATTCAGCGAAGCTTCCTCCCATTTGAACCGCAGTCCCTTCTCGTCCGGCAGATCCTCCGAATAAATGTGTCAGAAATGTTCCAAATAGAACGAGTGGCGCCATACGAAAGGGAACAGCTCCATTACCTTCGTGAATTTGCTCCAGTATAAGATTGTTTCCTTTCGATGCTTCCTTGCCATACTTTAGATAGAGATAGCTGACAAGAGCGCCGCCCAGCGGCAGTAGCCAAAAGAGCCTAGGGTGGGTCAGTCGTTCTTTGGTTGCAAAATCCAAACCAGTCAAAAACAAAGCCGATCCTGAACCAGTCATAATCCCAACCAAGCTTCCAATAACCAGCCATTTCATTAGATGACCGAATAAGGCAAGATGCATCACCTTTTCCGCATAGATATACCACTTCTTTTTTTGTTTGACCAGAAAATTCTCCACGTTGTGTTTCTCTCCTCAAGGAATTTAATACATTAAAATGTTTCTTACACCACCTTTCTGCGTATAGGGCAAAAAAATAGACTCCTACCAGTAAAATTTTACTGGTAGGAGTCATTAGCCCAAAGGGCGGTTATGGCGAACTCCATCGCCTATTCAACAGCACTATTTTTCTATAGTAATAGGATAACAACAACATGTCAATGTTTTTTTAGCGCCTTTTTCTACGTCCTCTTTTCCCTTTCCTCGGCCATCATATATCCTTATAATCCGGTAGTGAACTTAGCGATAGTCTGCTCCTTATGCCGATGACCATTAGCACCCGATGAATGTGGAAATCTCCATAAGCATTGTCCTTCATTCATCATGTTTTCGTTAAGCAAATGTCTAAAAACCTGTTCAACCGTTTTGCCCAATGGAACAATAAGCGAATCTTTCATGACGGGATGAAACCGTTTAGCCTTGAGCGATTTTTTAATATTCTTACTTTACAAGGATACCAGTACACTACAAATCACGTGGAGGTGAGTGGGCCGTCCCATTTATGAGGTGTAAGTGTAGATTGCCTTTCCAAGCACAAATAAGTGTCGCTTCGAGCACGCAGACTTATCTTTGATAAACAACTCGTTTATTGCTGGGCAATCAGTCAATGCTGACTATCCCTGTATATCATGGAAAGGAGATCCCCTATGGCTTTAAAAATTGTCTACCCCGTCTGTTGTGGAATTGACGTTCACAAAACCTTTATCGTGGCCTGTTTCGCTTCCACCAACAGCAAAGGCGTCACAACTTACAAACGCCATCGCTTTTCAACCTTTACCAAAGGACTGAATGAGCTGTCACAGTGGCTTTGTGAGAATGGGATAAGGAAAGTGGTTGAGAATGTAATAAAGGTTTTCAGGCGTAAGCTGTCTTGAAAGCTTGTCTAGAATGAAAATCATATGTACCCCTTTCCGGGGCCTGACGAAGTCTGCGTTTTATGTTGCGCGACTTTTATAGGTATGACACCAATTAAAATTGATGGAGTACGAGTCTATTGAGGACGATAGATCGTACCTTTACATTTTTAGAAATATACCTTATAATTTTTTAGAACATCATATGGGAATTATCGGAGGAGCCTGTCATTTGACGGGCTTCTTTTTGCTTTTTTTGCCCATTCAAGTGAGCGTCCCAGGCATAATCTGCATTTTTCTGGGGGATGATGAAAACAATATTTTTGTAACGGGAGGTTCTTATGGAACAACAAGCCATTTGGGCAATCGGTATTTTTCTCGTCATCTATGCGCTCATCATCTCAGAAAAAATTCATCGGACGATCGTGGCCATGATTGGCGGGTTGCTCATGATCATTCTGGGCATCGTTGACCAAGAAACAGCGCTCCATCATATTGACTTTAATACGCTGGGGCTTCTGATCGGCATGATGATCATTGTAAGCACAACTGCTGAAACGGGGGTGTTCAAATATATCGCCGTATTTGCCGCTAAAAAAGCGAAAGGTGAGCCGGTCCGCATTCTGATTTCACTAGCGCTCATCACAGCGGTCGGATCTGCCCTTCTGGACAATGTCACTACCGTACTTCTGATGGTGCCAGTTACTTTCAGCATTACGCGACAGCTCCGTGTGAACCCGGTTCCTTTTCTCATCACGCAGATTATCGCATCCAATGTAGGGGGTACCGCAACGCTTATCGGTGACCCACCGAACATCATGATCGGCAGCGCAGTCAAAGAACTTACGTTTATGGCATTCATCAACAACTTGGCTCCCATTGCTGCTCTAGTTATGGCGGCATATGTACCCATCTTTATTTTCCTGTTCCGCAAGGGAATACGTACAATGGCGGAACTGAAACAAAGTATTATGGAAATGGATGAGAGAGAGCTCATCACTGATCCCAATCTGCTGCGTAAATGTCTGACCGTTCTGGGTTTAACCATGCTAGGATTTTTTACGCACCAGTTGTTTCATCTGGAATCGGCGACGGTCGCGTTGGCCGGCGCGTTCCTACTGCTTCTGCTTACCGGAGAGCATATGATGGAAGAAGCTTTGACAAAAGTGGAATGGATGACGATCTTTTTTTTCGTGGGTCTGTTCGTACTTGTTTCCGGTCTCATTGAAACTGGAGTCATCGCCAAATTAGCCGCGCAAGCTATTGAACTAACCGGAGGGAATCTAGTTGCTACATCCCTGCTGATCTTGTGGCTTAGCGCTATCGCGTCCGCTTTTCTCGACAACATTCCGTTCGTGGCGACGATGATTCCGATGATTCATGAAATGGGCAATATGGGCGTCAGCAATTTGGAGCCTCTGTGGTGGAGTCTTGCGCTCGGAGCATGTCTGGGCGGCAATGGATCGCTTATTGGGGCAAGCGCGAACTTGATTGTCGCCGGTATGTCGGGCAAAGAAGGTCATCCGATTCGATTTATGCAATTTCTGAAATACGGCTTTCCATTAATGCTGCTTTCCATTATTTTGTCGAGCATATACGTATATATTCGCTACTTACTATAACGTACGAAAGAGGTGATAAAAAATGTTGAAATATCAATATGACCAAAATGTGATACGGATAAGCGAAACGGCAAATGAAAATGATATTGAATTCCGTATCCTCATCCTAATTGAAAAACCGTACCTTGACGGAATGAAGCAAGTTCAGAAGGAGTATGAGGATAACCGGATTCATACGGACGTTTTATTTTATATTTACGCCAATCATGAATACCGGGTAATAGTCCGCAAGGACCACTATGAGGATTTCGTGCTTGAACTGATGAAACGTCGGCTGCTGCAAAGTGTAGAGTGGGTAAACTAAATGATCCAAAAAAAATAATATCTCGTCCCGATGAAACAATGTGGAGCGGGATATTATTTATTACTGATCAATTACGCGACCCGTTAGAGAATGAACAAAAATGTTCCTCATCCCATTCTACGAGTTGAGCAGCGTCACAACATAAATAAGTGGAATGCCGGGACGAGTCGGAAGATAGTATGCACGGACTTCAGTTTCTCCCACGAGGCCCCACTCATTCTTTACGAAAGATGAAGCAACTGTAATTGCTTATTTCTCGGAAATCCCGGCATGCATCGGACGGTTAAACGTTTTTTGGGCCAGATCCGGATGCACTTTTCCTTCTACGCGTTCGATGACTCCATGTGGGTTGATTTCAACAACCAGTTCGTCGCCCCATACGGGGATCTTGTAAATTATATGCTGCATTCGAACGTGGATGACAGGCCCGGAACGCTCAGTTATCTCCACCACTCGCATGTCACTGTATGGGTTTTGGAGACCGTATAGCTCCGTCCATTAACACGGTGGCTCTTTTTTATTAACAGTGGCTCTTAACCACATGGCTCTGTGGAAGTGAAATATTCAAGAATTCATCTAGTTAACTGCTCTTGCTTTTGATAAGTACGTCTCTTCGCAGTTTTTAAGTTCTTCCTCATCTCATCTAGTTTGTCAAGCCATTCCGGATTAACTGAGCAGTTGACTCATTGGCTGACTTCCTGGTGGTAGCGAAAGAGCAACCTGCTTCGCGCCACGGCAAATCTTGATCACTTTTCGCCTTTAATTCGAGCTTTTTCATACTGACTTCCCTGACTTTCATCCATCTACATTAGCAGCATCGTCTGCCATTCACGAAATTGTTTAAGCTTATCGCTGTCTCATGTCCGTTATCACAAGTAACCTTAATCGGTGTTCTTCCGTTCATATATCTGGAATCTTGAACTTGATACTCTTCCTTCGCAAATATCCTATTGGCTTCATCCAAGTTGTATTTCTTCCTTCTGGAACAAATACTGTACCTGCGACCAAAGTCGAAATTACTAATATTGGTTGACCACAGATGGCCACTTGAACATAATAAGTTCAAATTGCTTTTTGCATTTTAATATTCCTTGGAAATTAATGTGTAGCCTTCTCTCTTCAAATCTACGACGTACTTCTTCATAAGTAAGCTTATCTCGAATGAATATCATTTGTACCCCTTCCGGGGTCTGACGAAGTCTGCGTTTTATGCCGCGTGACTTTTATAACCGTGCAACCAATGGCACGTTTGATGATATTACGTATTTTAAGCATTAGGCTTGAACTTGACTGATGATTTGACAGGAGTTATGCTCTCATCATCTGCCTCGTATATCTCGTAAAAAACAGGTGCGTATATCTTTTTCCGCGTATTACCTTTAAGCACCTTGTTCGTATATCTTGGCTGAAAAAATCAAAGTTATGCGAGGACAAAGTGACAAAAGCGAAGTGGGAGATCTTTGAAATCCCTTATGTGACAAGGGTTTAAGGCATTTCTGAGGGGATTAAAAAATGGCTCGTATATTACGGTGTTAAACGATAATGATATTTTGCAATATGCCGGAATCGCTTATGTAGGGGTCATTGAATGGTGGATTAAAAATGGAATGCCGTATCCGCCTTAAGTAATGGCCAAACACGTTGGGACTTTGTTGGAGAGAAGTTAATGAGTGCATACTTAGAAGGCATGTTGTAGTTACCGTTTCAAAACTAAGTTTCAGTTTCCCCTACATACCCATGTGGTCAATCTTCTCGAAATAAACCTATCAGATCATGGCGCACCGATCATTCAATTCAAAGCAGCTCCGGTATATATCCAGGGCTGCTTTATTTTTATTTCATTAGTCCCTCCTATTCTTCACAATTTTTTCAAAGTCGGTCCGATTTTGCTTAGTAAATGAAACGGATAATAGAGGGATACTTCAGAGCCTCTATATACATTGACAATTACATACGATTTATTCGGTACTTTCCCCATGTGACCTAATAAGGATAGCCAGAATGCAGACTGCGCCACGACCATTTTTCTTTTCGGAAACGAATGTTCAGCAAAATGCGAGCGATTCCGGTCTTACGCATTAGTGAATGGTAGTACCATTCAAGGCGATGATTTGCATGGAGGGATAATGATACTTCCGCCTTGCCACAGCTAATCGCAGTGGAGGCGGCCTGCAGAGATTCTGGAGGAGGCATAGAGCCTATGAGGACGGTTCACTACCGTTTGCCGAATAAATCATTAGGCGTGCTAAAAACCAAATAGAGGGCTGGGAGACGCATGTAATTGCGTCTCCTTTTCTCAATCGAATTATGTTGAATAAGGAGATCGCCCATGTCACATAACCAAGATCAACCTGTCCTTGAATCTGACCCTTACCAACTTCTTTTTCAGACCTTGCCTGACGTCGTAACTGTCGAACAAATGTGTACTATGTTAGGCGGTATTAGTACCAAAACGGGCCGCAAATTACTCCAATCAGGGCGCATCGCTCACTTTCGCATCGGTCGCTTTTACAGAATCCCTAAGCTGAGCGTCATAAATTATTTACGAGAAATCATGACCCCGGCACACAACAATACTTTCACGCTTTAAAGTATTGATACAGTTTTATTCATCCTGCTATAATTAAAGCGTCGATGGTAGGAAGCCGGGACTGCTATCCTGGGAGGGATAAGAAATGGTAGCAGGCCACCTACAAGAAAAGAAAGGGAATTATTATATCGTTCTGAATTACAAAGATGAAAAGGGCAAGCGAAAAACCAAGTGGATTGCAACAGGGTTACCGACAAAGGGAAATAAAAAGAAAGCGGAAGGTATGCTGCAAGACGCACGAAAGAACTTTGAAATTCCTTCCGAGTCTGCTGCCGAGGAAATTAAACCGAGAGAGGAGGAAGTAACACAAGGGGAAGCTAGTCCAACCGGTATTCTATTTTCCGATTTTATGTTGGAATGGCTTGAAATGATGAAATACCTGGTGGAAGTATCCACGCATGCAGCATATTCTTTTGCCGTGAAGACAAGGATTGTCCCTTACTTTCAGGAGAAAAAGATTTTGCTTACCGAGTTAACACCCAAGCATCTGCATGATTTCTACCAGTATTGTCTGAAAGAACACAAAGTCACGACGAACACGGTGCAGCACTACCATGCCAATATTCGTCAGGCTCTGCAACATGCCTTTAAGATGGACATGATTCGCTCCAATCCAGCAGACAAGGTTGACAGACCGAAAAAAAATCAATTCATCGGAAGCTACTACACAAACGAGGAACTTAATCAGCTATTTGAAGTGCTGAAGGACGATCCTGTGGAACTGGCCGTGTGTTTGGCCGCGTTCTATGGCCTTAGACGAAGCGAAATTGTCGGATTGAAATGGAACGCTATCAACTTTCAGCGTCAAACCATTACCATTCGCCACACCGTCACCTCCATATCGTATGAAGGGAAACAAATCATTGTGGAGAAAGATCGTGCAAAAAATAAATCAAGCTATCGTACTTTGCCGCTCGTGCCTGTCTTTTTTGAACTTCTGCTCCGACTTTGGGAAGAACAACAAAAAAATCGTGCCTTGTTCAAAGATTCCTATCAATACAAATATGAGGAGTACATTTACGTAGACAAGCTGGGAGATCGGATCAAGCCAGGGTATATAACGCAACATTTCCCGCTTGTTCTCCAAAAGCACGGTATGCGTCGGATTCGTTTCCACGATCTTCGCCACAGTTGTGCGAGCTTGTTACTTGCAAATGGTGTAAGCCTGAAAGAAATTCAAGAATGGCTGGGGCATAGCCATTATTCCACGACGGCTAACATTTATGCTCATCTGGACTACAGTTCAAAGATTTCGTCGGCACAGGTCATGAACAACAATTTACAAATCCCAATCATGCAAAAAGCTCCTGAATCGTCACAAGGACAACTTCAAGAGCCAGTTCTTTGTTAGGATGGTGCGGTCGAGAGGACTCGAACCTCCACGGTATTGCTACCACTGGCACCTGAAGCCAGCGCGTCTGCCAATTCCGCCACGACCGCACATTTTGCCCTCATCCTGTACATCAGAAAATGGAGAGAACTACAGGAGAGAACTTGAAACTATAACACCGATAAAACCGCATAACCACAAGCGTTTGGGGGAATTATGAGCGGCTTTCGCACCGGAACCTGAAACTTACGCGCTAAAGGGAAGCAAGCGGAAACTATGTCCCTTTAGGGGAACCAAAAAACCGCAAAAATCCTTATAGAATCAAGGATTTCGGCGTTTTCCATCGCCTTTTCCTAGTGCCACAAGGCGCCTCGGGAAATCATAAAAAAGCGACCAAAATTGAACGTTTGAGAGAACTCGGAGAGAACGACAATCGAATCAGTCCTGCTCCACTACCATCGACAGATTTTAGCGGAGCAAATTAATTAAAAGGCAGAATCCACAGCTGCACGCCTCAATCTTTCCAACTCTCTTCAAAGTCCATTACATACAAATAAAATCTTGCCCTCGTCTGAGCCGTATAAAGGGCAGCACGGACACTATCAGTTCTTGGCTCGTTCTTGTATGTATGGTTTATATAAATGATGACATACGATTCAAGTCCATTGAACCCTTGAACTGTTCTATAGGCTATTGAATTAGCATCCGGCATTTTCCGTCCATCGCTGAGACAGTGTCCACCAACTGTAGCAGTTTCACATAAGATTGAGTTTTCCTTTTTTCGATTACTCAAAATGACAATCTTCTGTGGCGTGACTCCTTCCTTATTAACCAGTTTGTTTATGATAGAGTCAATAAACGCTATGGCTTGAGCCTTTCTTGTGAATTTTCGGCAATCAGGTTCAACTCCCTCAATCTGATTGGCGATGGTGTCTAGTCCTAAGTTTGTCTGCTCTTGAGCACATCTGTAGATATTAGCGGTGTCTATCAAGAAGGTCAATAAGTGAAAAAGTGAAAGGGATGTAATGTGAAGAATCCAACACCGGCTTAATGTCGAGCGATGCGATCTGCCGGAATCAGTGTTAACGGGCCTGAGGGCTACATCGTGTGTTACGAGCTTGCGAAACAAAATTTGCGTTTAAATCTCGATGTGATAGCAGATACGGTCAATCCTATAACCATTACGCGCCAAGCTTGGCGAAACGTGGCGGAATCTCTTGAAATTCCGTTTGACGAACATGAACACAGGCATCGTATTCATACACGTTTAACGGACATTCCCGGCTTTACTCTTCCATCTTGGGATGAAGTTAAAAATAGAAAATACGAGGTTTGGGATCGGGAACGCCTCATTATCGACACGGCTCATCAAAAGGTAGACGAAAGTTTGAGGTTGTTAATCGAACTGCTTGGCCTGAAGAGATAAATCGTTAGTATTCAAACGAAATCAAACGAAATGAAATCGATGATAAACATTTTGTTCTCAAGCGTATTTGACATTTACGTTGTTTCCAGTTCTGTGCCCTTATGCTTTCTGTATTCTGCGTCATCCTTATCACATTTCAGCATGATTCGGCAAATATAATGGAGGGAATCCTTTCCTTTTGTCGAATTATTGAATACGGGGGGGGGAGGCGATATAGGATGGATATAAACCACAATGATAATATCATTTATAGACTCAGCAATTTGGCGTTGACTGACGAAGCTTTGAATGAGGTAGATCTATCTTTTCACCTTGTAAGAGTGCAAAAGGAAGCTGATTCTTTCTATCAATCCTCAGGTATTCAACTTGCGCCAGATGTTATAAAGTGGGTCAAGAAAAGTATCATTAAAACCTTGCAGGGGTTGAAGGAAGTTGACGATACCGAAAGTAAGGTTTTTCTAGTCGGGAACTATAACCATGAAATCAAGATAAATGACCGTATTGCAAGGTTCGAGCTATCTGAGAATCAGGGTCTTTTAGATAAAGTTAGAAAGTTGACCACAGCATTACGCACTCCTGATCCTGAGTATCCTGAAAAGCATACCAGCTTTCAAATGGTAAAGCTAACTCTAGGTGAGCAAGATGCGTATTTTTGTTATTACCGAGGGGTTAAGAAAAACAGCATGCGTTCATCAAAGAAATTGATGGTCTTCAAGAATGCTAATCAATTCGTCTTTGCCGAGGATACCATAGTCGATATAGGGGGTAACATCGACTTCTTTATTGTCGGAGATTTTATCTTCATTATAAATGTCCGGAATTTCGAGTTCGCTTTTGATTACCGAGATCATATTAATGAACAGCGAGATCGGAACTTGACTGAGATTATTTCAATGCCGTTCTTTGATGGTGAGGATTCGAACAAGGGGAAATTCGAGGAGTCCTGTAAAAAGTATATCCACTCACGGGGGCTAGCTCAAATTAAACGCGACACCCTAACGGCTATTCAGACCAATTTTGAGGCTAGATGTACTGAACTGTCACAAATCAAAGCGAACCTTCCTGCGAATCAAGCTGAGCAGGAACGGTATAAGAAGAAGTACAGCACCATTTGGGAATTGTTCGAATACATTGATCTGGATAACCGTAAGATTATCTTTAAAGAGGATGCTTCCCCCAGGGCTTTATTACATTTCTTTGCTGATAAGATCGTAAAGTCATTCGTAACCGAAGACTTCAAGGTGGCGGTTGCTTACGAAGAATAATTCTTAGGGGGTATGTAAGTCCTCTTTGGGAGGGAGAGAAATATGTGGGGCAAGCGTGAACAGGTCATTTTATGGGCGACAGCCTACCTTCCCTTAGTCCTTATTATGATCTACAGATTTATCGACAGTAACGACTTCTTCAAGCAAACGAATTGGGCAACATGGTTGGCTAAGCATATGGATAAAACGATCTTTGACGTAATTGTTATAGCGGGGATAATCTTTATATCACTGCTCATCTACCGCTTGGTTGCCATGTGGCTTTTCAGCGGTTATGATCGTCAATTACGGGCTAGGGAAATAGGTATGAATGTGTCAGTCAGAAAATATGAACGTTTAAGTGTGAATGACTATTCATTTTTCTTAATGACATTACTGCTACCCTTAGTCTCCATAGATCAAGCATCGGGAATAAACCTAATGGTCACCATTGCAATTGTACTGATCGTCATTGCGATTTACGTGAAGACGGACTTTATTAGTGTATGTCCGGTGTTCTTCGTGTCTGGTCGACAAGTATATAAGGCAATTATTTCGAATCAAAGTAGAGAAGCGGAAATCGCTGATCCGTCAATCCGCCAAGAGGTTATTGTTATAACTTGTGAGAAGTCCATGAATTTAAACAACAAGTTTCGGACTGTTAAACTAATCAACAATATTTTTTATTTATCCATTAATAATAACGACGAAGATCCAGATGAATGGTAATTCCCTTTAGGGGCTCCCATTCATCTGGATCTTAGTAAAGGTATAGGCAATGGCTACATAACAATACCAATGCTTATTATATATTTCGAATGACTTGCTCTGTCACGAAGGTGTTGCCTCCAAAGAGTTGGTCGTCACTCAGTTTTAATCTCCCGCTCTTCAATATCAAACCCACCTTTAAGAATGAACTCCTGGAGCAAATTGTGTACTTTTATGTTGATCTTAAAGATTGGTATTTTTGCGTTTTCTAATTTCTCAAAATAATCCTTTGCCTTAGCTTTTTCTACGGAAGCCTTCAAATCATCAAAACGACCGAACTCATTGATGCTTGCCTCAGTTACATTGGCAGCCATCAGATTACGTAGCTTCCTTTCATCCAACCCTAAGAATCGTGAAATACGCCGGATTTGGTCATTCTTTGCTCTGAATTGATATTCAGTGACGTATTCCCTGAAAGTTTTACCACTTTCAAACTTGGCATTTCCGCTTTCTACGTCGTGAAGAAAGATATTTGCATACTTTTGTTCTTCCTGCGTCAATGTAGCGAATGACTTGTGCAGATCATCAAGTGTCTTCCGCATCTCTGCTTCATCTACATTATCTTGAGTAAGAATTCTCTGAAACTTTTCAAAACGCGAGTTCATATAATCTGAGTCGATTCTCCCGGTATCAATCTCCGTCAGGTAACCAACGATCTCGAAAGGAACATCGTCGCCGCCACCGCCGCCGCCGCCGCCGAACAGTTCTTTATACCGCATAGCCAGAATCAAATAAGTATTTTCATCCAGTCTCATTTCGACTCGAGTCTTTGGCTTACCACTGCCATGGCTGAAGTTGTACTGTGACTGATTCCACTTAAAGCCTTGAATTTTTGCAGCTTCCAGATAGTCATTGAATGAATTGAAGAGAGAGGCAAATTTACCGCGCTCCGAAAGATCATCCGGAAGCTTTTCAAAGTTCAGAATCCCAGAACGAGCGAACAGTTCGCTGATATCATCAAAAATTGAATTCAGCTTATTTAAGTTATACTCAAGCCGTTCTACAAATAATCCAATAGGCTTGTCGCCAGAATAGAGCTTCACAGCTTTTTCTATGTTTTGCTCCATTGTATGCGGATACCTGTAGTATCGTATCGTTCCAAAAGGCTTTTCCGGGCCGAACAAACGATTGGTACGTGAAAATGCCTGAATGATATTTTCGTACCGAAGCACCTTATCCATATAAAGCGTGTTAATCCACTTGGAATCGAAGCCTGTAAGCATCTGGTCGACTACAATCAGAAGATCGAGTTGCATTTCAGGTGTTCTTTCAATAAATTGATATGGCTTTTTGTGAGCAAGTCGCGTAGCAATGTCCTTTTTCAGCTTGTCGTATCTCTTCAGACTAAATTCCTGTTTGTATCTGGCGTTATAATCCTCAATTATTTCAACAAGACCATCCTCTTTAAAAGCTACTCCGCCGTTATTGTCGATGCTTGGGTCAAACAAGCAGGTAGCCTTTAGTGTAGGTATGGCTTGTTTTATTATTCGATAATAACGGATCGCCTCCGGAATGCTGCTTGTAGCAAAGATTGCATGAAACTTGCTATTATGGCTTAATGTCACCCAGTTATCTGCAATGTCACGAATAACCGTACTCCGATGTTCTTCCCTTTGATATTGGGTGTTAGACAAATAGTCCTCAATACCCTTCACATACTTTCCATCATCACCTATATAGCCCGCCATTTTTATTTGAGAGGAATTCATATATTTATAAAAGACTTCGCTCTTATCAGGATCAGCTAGAGCTTCTTCAACGGTAGACAATTTTGCCCGCTCCAAAGCAACAGCCTGCCGAATATCCCTATCTCTGTAGGTCAACACTTTATAAGGATCAAATCCAAGAACATTCTTATCACGAATACCGTCGGCAATGCTGTACCTGTGCAACTCGTTACCGAAGATGGTCGAGGTAGTGTTCATTTTTTTCTGGTTTTCATCCTGAATCGGCGTTCCTGTAAATCCAAAGAAAACGGCAGACGGGAAAGAATCCTTTATATTTTGGAGCATATCTCCGAAGGTAGTGCGATGCGCCTCATCGACAATAATAACGATTCTCTTGGAACTCATTATCTCAATATCATGAGCATTTAATCCGCCTTCTTCGTCCTTGATATTACTCATTTTCTGAATAGATGTGACGATAAGCGTGTTGGCCGGGTTGTCACTTTTTAGTTTTGAAATTAATACAATCGTGTCTTCCGTTGCCTGAACGGACTCATTTTCATCTGCAAAACCGCGATACTCTTTCAAGGACTGAGTTCCGAGTTCTATTCTGTCCATCAGGAAGATGACCTTATTGGCATCTTTGGAGTTTGCAATCAGTTGCGCCGACTTAAAGCTTGTCATCGTCTTGCCGGAGCCTGTGGTATGCCAAACATATCCGCCAAGTCTATCTCGACCATCCCAGTTGGTTTTGGAAACACGGTCAGAAATCGCATTTGCTGCATAGTATTGATAACTACGCATGACTTTCAACACGCCATCTGTGTCATCGGCGACAGTGTAAAATCCGATAAGCCGGTGTGCCATCGGAATGGAAAGCAGTGAAGAAGCGATCGTTTTCCAATCTTTAATAGGCTCGTTATTAAAATCTGCCCAGCGAAAATAAAAATCTTTGTTAAACTTTCCGTCCATTCCGGGATTGGCGAAATAAACGGTTTCTGCCGGTTCCATAGCAACAAATATTTGAATCAGCGTAAATATTCCGGTGAAAATCCCTTCATCGGAGTACTTTTCAATTTGGTTATAGGCCTGGCTGACCGAAACGCCGCTGCGCTTAAGCTCGATATGAATAACCGGCATACCGTTGATCAAGAGCATCAAGTCGCCGCGGCGATCATTTAATATTTTGGACTTACTCTTATATTTTGGCTGTTGTGCGATCTGATAGCGGCTTTGTCCGGCAGCGATTTCACGGCGGTCGTAAACTTTAAGGCTGACTTCTTTTTCGAAGTGCAGCGTGTCATCGGGATTATCACGAATAATGGCTACAGTTCTTCCATTGATAAATCCGTTTAATTTTAAAGGCGTACGCAGTGTTGTGATCTGCTCCATAATCTGTTGCATCTCGCCTCTTGTCAGAGGATAATTATTCAAACGGTCAATCCCTCTGTTGTTTTCAAAGAGAATATCCGCCCAGTTTTTTATCAAATCTTCTTCAGAGGGATTCTTTAAAACCTTAGATTCCCAGCCTTTATGCGACAGCACCTCAATCAAGGCTTCCTCAAAATCAGATTCTTTGTTAAAGACCATTGCGCGTTCACACCTCCTACACAAACATTTTTTCGAGCATAGCTTTTTTTATATTTTTCAATTTTTCTAGCTTACTCCGATGAAGGGTGATGAGGTTGTCGAGTCGTTTGAAAAACCCTCCGATTTGGGCTTGTTCTTCGATGTTTGGAATCGGTATATCAATTCCCATCAGCTTGTTTTTGGATATGTTGTAACGAGATATACCTTGGGCCAAGAATGTTATCTTTCCCCTTACACAAGAAGAACGCAACATATATGCAAGATAGTAATGGTCTAATTTTTCTATTGGCCTATATCCGAAACAAAAACTGTTTAAGTACGTATTATTGCTATTTT
Source organism: Paenibacillus alginolyticus DSM 5050 = NBRC 15375 (assembly GCF_000422905.1). Classification (GTDB taxonomy): domain Bacteria; phylum Bacillota; class Bacilli; order Paenibacillales; family NBRC-103111; genus Paenibacillus_E; species Paenibacillus_E alginolyticus. The sequence goes on along the minus strand of NZ_AUGY01000012.1, from coordinate 28,157 downwards.
CAAGCCAAACCGAAGACATTCCAACTTCTTCTGGTATTTCAGAAGATGTAGTAAAAAATACATCACCAAACCTAACTTCATTTTGTTTGCTATCAACTTCAATCGGCTCTGTTAAACTTAGTTTTGCGATAGGGTTAGAGTAAACATTCATATAAGTAACGAATTTCCCGTTTCCATGTCCAAAATCATCTTTTGTTTTCCCTGATAATCCTGTATATGTTTCGCCAAGTTCTCCCAACTCACGCTGTTCCCAATCATCGGTAAATCCAGAAAAGCGAATTTCCGGAACATTGGCTCCATCCTTAGGGAACATTTTTTCGAGCATGGATTTTTTGACGATCACCAGCTTGTCATACTTACGCTGATGAAGGGTAATAAGCTTGTCAAGGTTGGTTATGAAGGCCGTAATCCTCTCCTGCTCAGGTACAGAAGGTATGCGACACATTACGTTAATAAACGAGTCCCAGTAAAGCCTTTTTCTGAAGTCGGTCACTCCATAAGAGAGATTATTCATCTGAATAATCGTTTCATCTCGGCGCAAACAATAATCCATAAACAGAGGGTAAAGCTGAGTACTGGGAATAGCAGTAATATATGCAGGACTTACCATCCCTTCTGACTTCACGACTCCGATTGCCCCTTGCCACGCACGCATCATGTTTAGAACAAGATCACCGAAATACACATGTTTATATAGGGTCTTATCTTCGCTTCTGCGCACCTTTTTCCCTAAAGTATTGCTGTCTAATTCTTCGTTTGAAATACCATGATGAATGGAAACAGAAAGGATCTGTAATGAATCGTCTCCTCGTTCGTTCCGCTCCGTGTATATTTCTCCCAACTTCCGCTGTTCCCAGGCATCGGTAAATCCACTGAAACGAATATCTGGTTTTCCATCTTTTCCGGCCATAATATTATTCACCCTTCAGTAGCTTTTGGAGCTCGCTGAGACCTTTCATATCATACTCATTGCCGACGAGTTCATCAATGAGTACCGAGAGAATAGACTCCGTTTCTCTAATCTCCGTTTCAACCGCAAAGTAAGTGACAGCGTATTTTTCAGAAAGAGCTTTGAGGTTGTCTATCAGAACAGAAATTACTGCATAGGGAAGCTTCTTAATACTCTCCGTAAATGGAACAATCCATTTTTGTTCAAGCAGTTCAAGCGCCTGCTCGTCGGACAGCGATTCAATGGTTTCCTTGGTTTTCATATGCAAGGCTGCCGCATCCGCTTTTACCTGTGCTTTTACTTCCTTTTCTTCGGCCATCAGCTTATCTACTTTTATAATTTTTGCTTCAAAGGATTCTTCCGGGAATTTAAAAACAGATTTCAGCACTGCTAAATAAGCATTTACTGCTTTTTTAGCATAGGTACCATCATGGCTTGCCTCCATATTGAACCATATGACATCGTCGTGTGCGCTGATAAAGGCAAGTTTGTCGGCTTTCCTGGAAAGTGCGGCATAGGCGTTAAGATCCTTAATTTCCTGGGTATCGACATCAGCATAGATTTCTTTAAGTTTTTCGCTGACTTCTTTTGCGACGAACGCGTCACTGGACTCGGTTGTTACGCTTGAATCCTTTTCTTCTTCGGAAAGTGAGTCGAGTATTTCATCATATTCAGAGGAGATTTCGGCAAGGCGACCCTCTTTTTGCATAACCGCTTCATATTCATCCGAAAGAAGTGTCCGCTGTACAAGTTCAAACGGAATAACATGACCGATCCAACCATCCTGTACTTCTTCTTCTTTACCGTCTTTCTTCTTGATGACCATATTGGGATCAACCTTCTTAACAGCGTTGAAGCCCTCTGTCTGAATGACTTCAAGATCAACTGATGTTTTTGCCCACTCATCAGCAAGAAATTGATAGGCATCATATTTGTTAATAAGCGGAATGGAGGCAAGTCGGGCAAAAATTTCAGCACTCAATACGGCCTCTTGCTTTGAGATATTCAGGCTCGCCATATTGGTTATAAGCTCGTTTTTCATGAAACCTTCAAAGTCTCCGAAAGCATCAATGAAATTAGAAATAAAAGCTTTTACAGCGGGATGCTCGTTAACAGTCTGTGCAATATTGCCAACTGTCAATTCAGCGTAAGGACCAGCACCGTGTGCAAATAATGCCTCCTTTAATCCCGGAAGGGCACTCCAGTACACGTCGAGTTTAGCAGTTTCGCTCATAGGAATGCCGCCGAACATTGAAGCATAGAGATCCCATTTCTCTGGTCCTTCGGAAGAATCAACATATCTCGGAATATTCAAATTATCCTGAATTTCGAAAGTAACGCTCTTTGAAAATATGAAAAAGTGCCCAAATCTTTGGTAGAATGGTGTTTGACGAGAACAACATCACCCAAAGAGAGGAGCACCCATAAGGTGAAGTCTACCAGAGAAATTTCAAAAATCAAGACCGAATTTTCGTTACAAAATGGAACAAGTGTGGCAGGAGGCAAAGCGTTCCTAGAATACTTAGAGCGAATCCGCCTGACTGAGGCTTTCGCGAAGCTATCTGGCCTCAAGCAGTCCAATTCCGTCTTCTCATTACCCCGGATCCTTCTCTATTTCATCATCGGCTGGATGCTCGGTT
>NZ_AUGY01000012.1:0-25558 GCF_000422905.1 Paenibacillus alginolyticus DSM 5050 = NBRC 15375 | reverse complement strand
ACTACAGGAGAGAACTTGAAACTATAACACCGATAAAACCGCATAACCACAAGCGTTTGGGGGAATTATGAGCGGCTTTCGCACCGGAACCTGAACCGTGCGCGTCTGCCAATTCCGCCATGATCGCGTATAGGGCTGCTCTATGAATAAAGTCATATGAGCTGCGACAAAATCTAATATAACATGGGAAATGAGAGCTAGTCAACGGTACTTTTTACAATTCGTGAATAATTCATCCCTTCACTCCTAACCCTATTCGCAAAGGAGGAATGACTATGAATGATGAAGAAATCAATGCCTTGGAACCGAAATATACAGGCAATCAAAGGGATCTCACAGAAGGTGAAGCTGAAGCTATCGTGCATGATCCTAACTACAAAAGCGAAGACGAGGATGAATCTGGACTAGGCGCAATCGCAACTGCTGCTGCCTACGGAGTTTTCCGTAGAACTTAAATAATTACCCAAATGAAACATGCCCTGCTTATCCATACCGGATTAGTAGGGCGTTTGTTCATACAAGTGACCGGAATGCATGATGGCTTCGTATACCGTTCTACCGATCAAATAACCTAGCGCGGTCGCTGTACCCGCGTAATTGTAGGACTTGCCGCGGCACGTTGCAGCAATAAGTACAGCATCGGTTGTCGTTCCAGTCGCTGACTGGCCCTCAACAAGGATGCCTAATGCTTGAAGAGCCGCAGCTTTAGCCTCCGTTGCCGTAATGACAGCATTAACCATAGCCGCATCGGTTAAGCAACCGTTGATAACGACAATCGTGTTAATTGTTCCAGGATATAGAGAAGCGGCAGGAAGTTCAACTCCTGCTCTTGCTTTATTCCCCAGCCCCACCGTAACCCATGAACAAACATGAAGGAGCTCCTTCTCTGGCTTCATCGCAAGTTTCTGACCGAGTTCGCTGGTATCCCCGTCTTCACCTGCTCGCCAGGTAAGGCTGCTGTAGCCAACGTCCTTTACCTTCGCCGCGGTCAGCATACCCGCTGTTTCTTGAGGATTCAAACCCTCACGCTGGATGAATTCGTCCATCTCACGAAGCGGATCAGCCTCATTATACAGCTTGTCCACTTGCCGATTCATCATCACCTTATGCATGCCGAATCCACCGCCCCACGGCGAAGAATTCAGCGTTCGCAACGGATTTTCGCTGCAAATCCGCAAGTATGTGCCTTGATGAGAACTTATCAAGTCCATGCGAATACCAGAGATAGGAACCTCCATTGATCCTATCCATGCATCCTTATTCGTCATCAGAAACGCCGTCTGGTTCAATGGGATCCTGCGGAAGCATGAATTCGGGAGGTCTTTCGTTCTCGTATGGTTGATAGATATAATTGCGAGCAAGCTTAACGACTTTACGATTTTTCTTGCGAATTAACACACTCTCATCATCCCAAGCAACTACAATTCCACGCACATCATTCGTTGGACTGACGTCCCGAATAACACGCAATAATGTGCTCTCAACTCTATATTGATCAAGCTGTTCTTCCGATATCATCCTCTTACCTCCAACATGTCATTTGTACTTCATTAGCATACACCAATTCGCATTTAGATCAAACTTTACATAAAACCGCTTTACGGAGGTTAACTTAACTAATGACGAAACAAAGCTAACGCGAAAAAAGCAAACTTACTCCATGGGAGGTTCTATAGTGGATAAAAAAACGTACTACATCAACGTTGGCACGGGGGAAGTTCTGGAAGACAAAGGAGCACTTAATTTCGAGTTCGAAATTTCAGCAACCGAAGAAGAAATTGATAAGCTTCAAGAACTTTTCGAGGAAACCGATAACTCCTCACAAGGCAGCTATGCAACATCATGGCTACCTTGGAAATTTTATTACTCCAATGAGGTCAATCAGGAATATGATTATTATTTAACTGAAGTGTATCGAACCCTTCACAAGCTCGGTTCCGAACAAACGAAAAGGCATATTGAAAGTATGAACATTCTGGAGAATGGCGTTTGAGTCGGCATTTTCCCCAAAATAACGAATCGTAATTCCTCAATCCAACAAAACTAAGGTAAAGCCAAAAAACCAACACCATTTATATCATAGAAAAAGGCCAACGAATCCGCAACGGATCCACTGGCCTCTTCCTTATATGGACATAAATTAACTAACGTGTTCCTTCGAATCATTCGTTTCGAACCAGAAATCAAGGACTTTGCTAGACATTACGCGCTTCTGAATATATTCCACTTGTGCGGCGGAGAAATGTTGTTCCCATTCGATTGTCAGTTCTGTGCAGAGCTTTACGATCGTTAACAACTCGGACCATGCTACATATCGTTTGTACCAGAAAAATTGAGGGTGTTCGATCATATACGGATACAGGTCATCAAACTCTGTATGCTTACAATCAAGCGCACGTTCAAAATGTGTTTTGGCTTCCCCAAGCTTTGTCATAAAATATTCAATGGAACCATTTTCGATACCCATAGATGCCAGCCTCCTCTCATACCATGTAATCATTATAAAGGATAAATCAGTCTGAGGGAAGACATGAACAAATTGTAAAATCAGTTAAAAGTGATTTGCCCATTCGCCAGCGAGGAAATACGAGCTAGGGATTCCACACGAATTCCACGTTCTCGAATTGAACTTCCGCCAGCTTGGAATGATTTTTCTACCGCAATACCGACACCAACCAGCTCCGCTTCAGCTTTTTCAATAATTCGAATTAATCCGCGTGCAGCGTCTCCATTAGCGATAAAATCATCGATCAGCAGAATTCGCTCGCCTTTGTGAAGTAAATGAGAGGAAACCATAATGTCCGTAACAATCCCTTTGGTAAAGGAAGGCACACGCTCGCTATAGGTATCTTGATCCATAGTCAACGTCTTCTTCCGGCGTGCAAATACCATGGGAACCTCAAGATGTAAAGCTGTCGTATAGGCAATCGGAATACCGGACGATTCTACAGTAAGCACCTTGTCAGGCTTCGTTTCTCTAAATAATCTTGCAAATTCTTTCCCCATCTCCATGATGAGCACAGGATCAACCTGATGATTAAGTATGGCATCCAGCTTTAGCACTTGATCCGATACGACTACACCGACCTCTAGGATCCGCTGTTTTAACAATTCCATGATTCTAGCCCCCTAAACCTGTCTATTATGAGTAAGTTACCATATTGATGAAGTAGGTTTCAAGTCCCAATTTGTGAATATCCCCCTTTCGACGTGAAACTTTTACTCTGTAGTAGGTGTCTATATGTATATAGGGTTCAGCATTTTGAAATTTGTCTACAATTGCTCACATTTAGGTACCTTGATGCATTGAAATAGAACCAGAAAACCGTATGATTAGTAATGTTGTATTTTTCACTTCAATTATTCGGCAGAAAGGATAGATGACGATGAACAACCTGCTTAGACCTATTATGCTTGGCCTTGTGCCAGTTGCATTAGCTTCATTACTGTTAGCTGGATGCCAAGAGTCATCTGCTCCTTCCGGACAGCCTACTATAGATCCAACTAACCATGCACAAAATAGTTCCAACGCAGAAAGCACACCTCCTGCGATCGCAGCGGCAACAGCGACGGCAGCACCTTCACCAACGCCGGAAGACACGGCGAAGCACGAGGCGCAAGTCGCAGGCACGTCCAAAACGGATTTGACCGACATCCCGGAACAATCTGCGACTGCGAAACAAACGGCTAAGCCGAAGATTAAAGCAGAGGATGCCTATCAACAGGAGAAACCAACATTGATGGGCTTGAAGCTCGGAACGAGTAAGGACGTTGTGCTCGAACGTTTTGGGAAGGCGAAGAAACAATTCGTGATGGATGCCGATGAAGACGCCATTCAAGTCTATGATTTCACGGATTTCTCCGTAGGCTTCAATAAGAAGGATGTTCTTGAGTTCGTTGACGTGCATTCTACTGAGATCGATCCAGGGCTTCGTGGCTTGCGCCTTGGACAGAAAGTCCAAGATGCGATAACAATTTTGGGCAAACCAGACACCAACACAACCTATGTTCTCTCCTATAAGTCACAGGGAACACTGCTTAAGCTCGATATTGATCCCAAAGAGAGCACCATCCAATCAATAAAGCTTTTCGCAAATCATTAATTCGCAAAGAATACGAACTAAGACCATGAATGCTCCTATTTTAGGATGACACTCATGGTCTTATTTCATGTATAGGGATCAGAGCGCTCCCCGCTTTCGAAATCGGAAATAAAGGGCCGTTCCAACAATGGCTATAACCGCCATACTCAATAAGCTTATTCCCATGTATTTATGTATTAATTGAAATAAACCTTCCAAATTACTGCCAATAAAATGCCCTAATGTTAAAAAGGTTGTACACCACAGCAGCGCTCCTGTACCCGCAAAGAACATATATTTATAGAACTTGACCCCGCTTACACCTGACAAATAGCAGGTGAAATGACGAACCCCGGGTACGAAATACCCAAAGAATACTGTCCAGAGCCCATACTTCTTAAACCAACCCTCCGCCCGTTCAATCCGATTCGGTGTAAGCTTGAACCATTTGCCATACCGATAAAGAAAAGGCTTTCCCACACGATGACCAATTAAATAACTGACAACCATCCCTGTCATCGTGCCAGCGTAAATGACAAGTAACGTTGTTCCAAAATCAAAGGGACCCCCAAGCGCCGTTAACGAACCCACGAAAGCCATAAGGGTTTCATCTGGTACGGGTACTCCAACGATTCCAGCAGACAGCAAAAGGTATAAAGCAATATATCCATAATGACTTATGAAATCATATAGAAATTCCTTCACAAAAGACTCACTCCCGCTTTTGTACTTCGTCTCATTCATTCCCATTTTAGCAGAAATGACAGCTTGCCCCAAGTTCCAGTCATGCACATGGGATCTCAAACATACCTTGTACTATATCAAACGAAAGAAAGCGGGGCAATCTATGCGAACAGGTTCACAGATCGTCCGTGTTGCCTTTACCTACATTGGAACGGTTGTTGGAGCAGGGTTCGCTTCTGGACAGGAGATCCTGCAGTTTTTCACACGTTACGGCTGGCTAGCCTCGTTGACGATTGCTTTATCCAGCATCCTTTTCATCTGGATTGGCATTAAACTCATGCTGATGGCTCATGATCTGAAGGCAACGTCTTATGAGGATTTGAATCGGGCTATTTTTGGTCAAAAGATCGGCAACGCGATTAGCTTGTTTATGATGCTCGTTCTTTTTGGGATTACAACCGTCATGCTCGCCGGAGGTGGAACGGTTTTTGAGGAACAATTGCACCTCTCTTACCAAACAGGACTCTTCGTGACATTAATACTCGCCTATTTCGTATTGTCCCGTGGAATTGGCGCTATTATGACGGTGAATTCCATTGTAGTTCCCATCATGCTGCTCTTCAGCGTGGTCATCGTCGTTTATACGTGGCACTCGCCAGCATCAGGAAACTGGCTGCGCATTACAAGTGATGATTCCTTAGGAAAAATATGGTTCGCACCTTTCCTCTATACTGCCTTTAACTTAGCGATGGCCCAAGCCGTGCTCGTTCCAATGGGAGCATCCATTCGCGACCGATCCGTTCTTTACTGGGGCGGACTGCTTGGAGGTGCAGGCATTGGACTGCTTCTGCTATCTGCCCATTACGCACTCTCTGCGCAAATGCCAGGTATCGCACAATTCGAGATCCCAATGGGAAATATTATTAACCGACTTGGATCCGTACCGCAAATTGCTTATTTGCTCGTCATATACGGTGAAATTTTCACGACCTTTATTGCTGACGCCTACGGCTTGTCCCAGCAGCTTCAGCAACGCATGAAACTAAACCCAAAGGTTATTCTGGTTAGTATCCTAATGCTTAGCTATCTGGTCAGTCAAATTGGGTTCAAAATATTGCTTTCCGCCTTGTATCCCTTATTTGGCTTTATCAGTGTTGTCTGGCTCGTTCTGATGATCTGGCGCAACCATAAGCGTGCGATGTAGGGCGCCTGACTGAATAAATCCAAGTACGACAACCAATCGTGCAAACAACAAAAGCATGCCCATTGCAGAAATGATGATTCCTGTGAGCAGGTAGGAGAAATGGAAATTGGCTATGACCGTTTGGTCTCTCCAAACAGCAAATAGCTCGGCTAATAATAGTAAAAGACCGATGATAAATAATAAGATGACCGCATAATCAATGGCCGTCCATTTTGAAAAGTATTTAACGGCAATTTCTACCTGACCTGCTGGTTTTGGCGCTGCCGCCTGCTGCTTCCAAAGCTGATGAACCATCCAAGCTGTATAGATGGCAACCCCTGTTACAAAAAGACCCAGCAAGCCACCTATAATGGTTAATAGCATGTTCATAAAGCTGCCCCCCTTTAAAACAATCATTATTACTGCTAGCCATGACGCAACCCATATATGAGAATAAGCGTTAATAGGAAACAGAACACGGGAAGGGAATAAAGTAAGGGGAGAAGCAGCCAACTTGGAAGACCCATGGCTGGAAGCCATAACAGCTGCAGACGCTTTTCTCCAACATGACACTCGTCTTCCATGGATGATTTGACGGCTAAAGCCTCCGATGCCCCTTCATTCCACTCGATCTTCCCCTTCTTCCATCCGACGTGATAGGTAATTTCCCGATGCTCTTTCTTCTTATCGTCTCCTGATTCCACTTCCGATTCCTCCATTGCTAACGCTTCTACAAACGAATTAAACGATTTCCTGGTATAACTCTTGCTGCCGCATCTCGCACGTGACCGTGACAGGTAAAGAGCAGCACTTGATGCCTGCTGCTTACGTCTGCAAGTACACGCAAACAGCTCTCCATTCGGTCCTCATCAAAATTGACGAGAATATCGTCCATCACCAGCGGTAAAATAGCCTTTCCAGCATACTCTTGGGCGAGGGCAAAGCGCATGGATAAGTAGAGCTGCTCTGCCGTTCCTCGACTAAGCTGACTTGTATCAAGCGACTCTCCATTCGCTCTTATGGCTACTAAACGCTGCTCGCCGAATGGTGCTTTGACATGAGTGAAGGCACCGTTCGTCATCTTTGCAAAGTAATCCGAAGCTCGCAAGAGCACGCCGGGCTGCCGTTCATGCTCATAAACATCGCGGGCTTTCTTCATCAGCAGTGAAGCGAAGGAAGCTACAGCGTATTGATCTACTTGCTGACGAATGGTCGCTCGATAAGCTTCAGCTTGAAGAAGATGATCGGCATGTTCCGCCCCCTGCTCCAGCTTCTCAATCTGCCCCGTTAGCTTGCCAACAACCTCTCGAAGTTCATTCGTTTCACGTGCAGTATCGGTTAATTGATCTTGAAGGGATGCCATTTGAAGTGCGATATCCTCTTCACCACGGGTTTCCAACAGCTCCGTGTAGCTGGCAAGTAAGGAGCGGCTAAGTAACGTTTCGAGCGAGGATTCCAGCAATGTTTGTTCTTCCATTAATTTCTTGCGTTCTTCCTGCTCTCTCTGATGAATACGCAGTTCTTCACCGCCACTTGCAGAGGCTTCCTGTAAAAGTTCTTCCAACCGAGCTTGTGTACGCTGCTCGTTGGTCTGTAAAAGCTGCAGCTCTTGCTCGGTTTCCGAATAAAGCTTCTCGCCATGCTTCTTCTCCGCAAGCAGCTTCAGTTGTTCTTGCTCATGTTCTTTCCAGCGTTTGAGAGCGAATACGGGATCTTGTCGTTCAGCCTCTGAAATCCGTAGGAGTGAACTGACAGTTTTTTCGAAGTGATCGATGCTTGTTACTAATGTCTCAAGCTTGGACGCCAGCTTCTGAAGCTGACGAAGACTCTCTTGCCCCTGCTCAATCGTTTGGATCGTTTCTAGCAGGGCATCTGCAGATAACGGCGTACTTAGTCCCAGCGATTGCAGCCAATAAGTCCAATCCGAGTGGAGCTGATCTGACTCCACAATAAGCTGACCCAAATATCCACTGCGCTGATCTTCTTGATGCCGAAGAGATTGCAGCATCTCCTTCATATCCTGCAGCTTCTCTAGTTTACGAAGCTGCTCGCTGCGTTGCTGCTTATTTTGCTCAGCTTCACGCATCCAAGCATCCAGTTGAGGCTGGAGCACCTCAAGAGGCATGGCTGCGGAACGGCCTAACGAATGAGCAGCAGATGCTGCCGCAGCTTCGCCATAGCCCGATTGCTGCTGGGCAAATGGTTGGATTTGTTCTTGCAGGCGGCGCTCCAGCAAGCGAAGTTCCTCGCTCACGCTTTCATCCCTGATCGGGGATGAAGTCATCGCTCGGGAGGAGCGATTCTCTTTCGCCCCGCGATCGGAAACAAGCATATAGAGTGCAGTACCAGCAAACAAAAGAAAGGCACAGAGAGCCGCTACCCAGCTGCCCTGCCATAACAAGAATAATGGCGTCAATACGGCCAATAGGCCGCTTATCACTATGAAGCGCTGACGAAGTCTCCGTGAGGCTGTTTTGCCTGCTTTCGCTGCTTCTTCTAGACTAAGCTGGAACTGATTTTCAACAGCAGCGCGTTCTTTTTGATGCTCTAGCTCTCTTACAAGCAGCTGCCACCTGGCATAATCTCTCGCTATTTGGTGCAAAGTGGAAGAAGGGTCATCTCCTCCCCAACTGGGAGAAGATGAACCATCCGTTCTTCCCCCGATTTTATGTAAATCGGCTTCCAAGCTCCTTACGGTATCTTGGACGTTTTTGACCTGCTGCTGCAGACTCTCCAGCTCTGTTCTGACGCGCAGCTCATTCTCTTTGCTCTTATAAAACCGTTCTTTGTAAGCTCGCACCTGCTCACGCAGTGAAATCGTTACCGAGAAAGAGGCTAAATCCGTCTCCTCCCAGTGAACATCTATTTGTTTAAGCAGCCTGTCTACCTGCGCGCGTTGGTGCTCATGCTCCACGCGCAATTGATCCACGCTGCGTTTATTCTCTTCATACGCGGCTGCTTGCTCCAGCCAATGATTTAGCTCCAGCTGATGTTCGAGCAGATCAGGCACAAGCTCGATAGCGTGCAGTTGGCTCGTCAAGCTCATCTGCCGCAGCAAGAGCCGAGCGCGCTCCGCATGGATGCGCTCCAGCTCTGCCTCGAGCGCGTCCAGCCTCGTCGAGGCACGCTCGGGGAAGCCCGCCAGCGCAGGCAGCGCCGCAAGCTCCTGGCCGATCTGGCGCAAGCGGATCCATCCGCTGCGCGCCTTGCCGGCCAGGCCAAGCCTGTGCAGCTCCGCGCGCAGCGACTCCTGCTGCCCCTCCAGGGCAGCAATGCGCTCCTCCGCGGAGCGGCGCTCCGCCAGCAGCCGATCGTAGTCGGCTGCTGGGTCCCGGCTGCGGCGCAGCGACTGCTCCAGACCCTCAAGCTCCTTCAGGAGACGGTTCATCTCCTGATTGCGCCCGCGGGGTCTGTACAGGCCGTCGGCCTGCGCCGTCAGCTTGCGCTCGGCCTCCATGATGGCCGAGCCGCTCACACCAAGCCCAGCGCTATACAGATAGCCGCTGAGCTCATCTGTCTGCAGGGTGCGCAGCTCCTGCAGCTCGGTTAAACCGAAAGCGAACAAGCTGCGGAAGAGGTCGGCCGATAGGCCGCCCAGCAGCGTGTTCAGCAGGTCTTCGCCCCCGGTGGTGCCATCACCGAGGGTGACCTTGACGAGCCCCGCAGAGGCTCGTCTGCCGCCGGCGGCGGGCGCATCATAGCGCTCGACGCGAATGAGCTGACCCTGCTCATCGAGCAGGGTTAGGGCGCCTCCATGGGCGCCGCCGCCCAGCGGCTCATATCGTTCCAACCGGCTCTGACGAGTCGGGAAGCCGAACAGCACTGCGCGGACGAAGCCCATGAGCGTGCTCTTGCCCGCTTCGTTAGCCCCATAGAACAGCACCAACGGGCTGTCCGTATCAAGCTGCCGCTCGCGCAGGCTGCCGAAGCCTTGAACCTGCATGGATACGATTCTCATCCATGTCACCCCCCATCCGCGGACAGCAGGTCCGCGGCTAATTCTTGTGCGGCGCGCAGCCACTCGCGCAGCCGTTCAGGCTCCGCCGCAGCCGGGTAACCGGCTGCTTGCGGCAAACTCTGCAGCGCGGCCAATGCCTCGCTTGCAAACAAGGCAAGCGCTTCGTCGTCGCCTTGCAGCGCAGCCGAATACCGCAGGAGATCGCCTAGGAAGCTCTTCTCCTGCTGTAAGGCCTCGAGGTCGAGCTCACTTGCCGTTCGGTCCTCGATCGATTCCACCCAGACGAAGCGGCTTCGCTCATCTTCGTCCTCACGCATCTCGGCGGTCAGCTCCTGCAGCGCCCGCCCTTTGCGCAGCAAGCCATGCACAGCGCTGCGCCCTTCTAGAACAAGACGGACGACGGCAGCTCTGCCATCCGCCTCTGCCCGAATCCGCTCGAGCTGCTCCCCGAGCCGGTCTTTCAATTCCTGCTCTGTCTGTATGCCTGCCACAGACAGCCGCTCTAGGAACCAACGAACCTGGTCCAACGCATGAAAGGTGAGCTCAGCTCGTCCATCCTCAGACATATCGACGATGTAGCACCCACGCGGTCCTGTTTCACGAATACTTCGGCCCTGCAGGTTCCCTGGGTACACAATCGCTGGCTGCTGATGAAGCACATTCCTCGTATGTACATGGCCTAACGCCCAGTAGCTCATACCCGCTTCAAGCAAATCTTGTTTGCTGCAAGGGGCATAATTGTCATGACCGGGATCACCGTCGACATTCGTATGCAAAAGGCCGATCTGACAGACGTTTTCTTGACCTGCTCTAAATTTGACAGCTAAATTTTCCGTTACCGCCGAACTGCGATAGGAAATGCCATGGATCTGGGCAATGACGCCGCGATTGGGCTTTTCCACGCTAATCGTCTCTACATGATCGCACGCAAAAAAATGGACTGCTGCCGGCCAATCCAGTTTCGCGGCACGTCCATCCTCCGGGTCATGATTACCATGAATAATGTAAGTAGGAATTCCCTGCTCAGCTAATTGCTCCAATGCTTTCTGGAAGCGAATTTGAGCGCGCAAGGAACGATCGGATAAATCATAAACATCCCCGCTAATGAGTACAAAATCTACCTGCTCATGTATCGCTAAAGCTACGAGTTCCTTGAGCGCTTCGAATGTCGATTCCCGAATTCGCTCACGAACCCGTTCAGGCAGCGCCGACATGCCTTTGAACGGACTGTCCAGATGCAGATCGGCGGCATGCATAAACCGCAGTCGTTTCATCGCTCTAACGCCTTCCTATTTAGCTTTTTGGGTCATTCTCACTCTCATCTTTATCCGAATGATCGACGACTTGATAGCTTTCATACACACTCTTAAGCTGCCGCAGCACTCGGTTCAATGAATAGGTTTTCTTCGCCTTCTCCCAGGCTGTTCGTGCTAAATTGTAGCGGAAGGTTGGGTCAATGACGACTTTTTCCAAAGCATGGCTAAGCGCCATTGCATCCCCAACCGGCACAAGCAAGCCGTTATGTCCGTGTTCGATTTGTTCAGCAATCCCGCCGACATCGGTTCCGATCAATGCTAACCAGCAGAGCGCTGCTTCCGCAAATACAGACCCGAATGCCTCTGCGCGCGATGGCAGAACAAATACATCAAAGAAAGGCATAAATTCTTCGGGATGAAGCATATATCCATAAAAAATCGTATCTTCATAAATATTATGCTGAATCGCGAGCTTCTCCAGCTCTTCTCGGCTTGGTCCATCTCCAATAATATGTAAAACGAAGGGATGACCGCGTTTTTTCAGCTCTCCGCAAGCAATCAGCAGCGTATCGAGCCCTTTGGCAGGCACTAAACGGCAAACGGTTATGAACTGCGTGACTTGATTTTCATGCGAAATCGGACGAAAACGCTTTTCGTCAAAACCATTTGGAATCACGCCAATCCGTTCACTATCCTGCACATATTCCGCCATATATTGCTTGAACGAATTAGAGACTGTGATCATCTGATCGACTTTTGCTTCAAGCTCCCCGTAAATTTGAGTAAGGAATTGATGCTCCACGCCATTCTCCTGAATGCGTCCATTCAAAATAAGCTCTCTCTCAAAGCTGGAGTGAATGGTTAAGATGACGGGGGTTTCCGGATAAATCTGCTTCATCGCAAGTGCCGCAATCGGATGATGGGCATGGATGATATCATATTTCTTGGAAATTCTCAGCTTCGTCCACCAAACATAATCCTTGTACGTCTGAATGTATTTATCAACGATCGGGTTTCCGGCATACTTCCGCCAATCAAAAGTGACGAACTCCACTTCCTCAGACCCTTTGCCCCGAATCCGCTTAGGTAGCGAAAATAATTCCATTTCCCAGCCTTTTTTATTAAAACGGTCCAATATATAGGGAACCATGGATGACACCCCACCCGGCTGTTCCGGGGGGAAAAACAATGCTTGCAAGATGTTCATTGCATGAGCCCCTCTCCCAAATCCTTGAGCTTACCTTCTTATTGTAACTGGTGTGCGCCGAATAGAAAAGAGAACACCTTCGAGCCCTTACAATCGATTCTATCCCTCTCTCGCATTTTCCTTTATAATAGAGTCATTACATGTCGAAAAACAGGGGATTTTGGAGGAAAGTGTGAACGTTGTTGATCTGCTTTTCGGTGATTTCGCTTCATTATTATCGAATGCCATTATCGTTGTCATTGTTGCCCTTATGTTCGTAATCTCTCTTCGTTTATTTCTAGACCGTCGCAAAAAAGGCTACATGTCGATGACCATTTCACTAGTTATCGTAGGCATTCATTACCTTCTCCAGATATATTTAACACTTAGCGGCATAGATACAAGCTTAACCGCCTACATGCTGCTTATGCTTAAAATAATTTCCTTCATCCTGATTAATATGGGGATCTATCAGTTATACAATCGCACGAATCGTAAACAGTACATATTCTTCTATGGCTTAATGATTATGGGTTTAGTTGTTTCTATCCTTCATTTCAGTGTGCCAAATATGTATAACGGCACGCATGAGCAAGTTAGATTGCTTCAGGATATTGGTCTCGAGCTCTATGTATTTGTCCTGATCTTTCTTTGTTTCTACACGATACCGCCGTACATCGGCCAACAGGTCAAATATCAAATGGCATTGACGGTTTACTTTTTCATTCAATCCGTCCACCTTGTAAATGCTTATATGTATGGGAATGTTCAACCGTTGTTATCCATAGCAGCCAATGTCTTACCGATTATTTATTATTTTTTATTGTTTATGCTGCTATTTGAACGTGTCGTAGAGCTTATGCAGGCCATTTACAATTCATCCATAACGGACGGGCTTACACGTCTATATAATCGCAAATTTTTCTATAACCGCGTTGCCCAATATGTCGGACGGCATTTGCCTGTGTACATCCTGTTTAGCGACATTGATAATTTCAAGAAGCTAAATGATACCCAAGGTCATCAAATGGGGGACGATGTGCTCAAGCAAGTTGCGCTGATTATGAAAGAAGAAGCCGAGGAATGCGGCATTGCCGGCCGATACGGTGGTGAAGAGATGGTCGTCATGGTGACTGATCCTAGTGTCAAAATGGATGCGTTCGCAGAACGCGTTCGCAGTCGAATTGAGAAGGAAACAATTGTAACCGCAAGTATCGGCTACAGCAAGTACAAGAACGGCCTAAGTGCCGAGGAGCTCATCAAACAGGCAGATGAAGCCATGTATCGAGCAAAAACGAGCGGCAAAAATAAGGTCGTGAAGTATGCCTAATAAATAAGGGAAGTCCCCAGTAGCTATAGGGACTTCCCTTATTTATTGCGATAACTTATGTAAGTCTTGTGAATGACTGTTTACTTATGTCGTATTGTGAGCTTTTTTAAAGAAGGACAAAAAGAAGAGCAATGACCGCAGGCAAACCCTGTACCAGCAAAATCGATTTTTTCGCTGTTGCCCCGCCATACAAAGCAGCCATAATAACACAGATTAAGAAAAAGATCTCAATGGAATGACCTATGGAAGCATCTGGGTGAACGAGTCCCCAAAAAAGACCAGCCGCAAGAAATCCATTGTATAAGCCTTGATTAGCAGCAAGTGATTTGGTTTCCTGGGCTTGCTCCTTCGTCATGCCGAAGGCTTTCAAACCACGGGGTGTCGTCCATAGAAACATTTCCAAAATTAGAATGTAAATATGCTCTATGGCTACGATGCCAACAAATAGGGAAGCTAACATGAGTACCTCCTCCTTTCAACGTCATTTTACTTGAAAAGCTGTATTTTGGCTACAGAGCTGGTTATCTTCATCTCACTTATTCTGCCTTATTTTCACGATCACGTATCTACTTACCTGGAAGTAAGCGTCACACCTTCAGGTAACTTAATCACCTATATGTCAGTTCTTACATTAACCGGGGAATGTCTCTATAATATAGATAGTTAGTAATGATCCCATATTGCTCTAGGAGGTTAACAATCATGCAGTATCGCAAACTCGGTAACAGCGGTCTCAAAGTCAGTGAAATTAGTCTTGGCAGTTGGCTCACGTACGGTGGTTATGTCGGGGAAGACCCTGCCGTTCGTTCGATTGAACAAGCTTATGATTTGGGTGTTAATTTCTTCGATACCGCTAATGTCTATGAACGCGGCGAAGCAGAAAAAGTGATGGGCAAAGCACTCTCCTCTTATCCACGGGAATCATACGTCCTAGCTACCAAAGTTTTTAATACGATGGGCGATGGCCCTAATGATCGCGGTTTATCCCGCAAGCATATTAAAGAACAGGCCGAAGCCAGTCTGCGTCGATTGAATGCGGATTACATTGATATTTACTATTGCCACCGCTACGACCCCGAAACTCCGCTAGAGGAGACGTTGCGTGCATTGGACGATTTGGTCACACAAGGCAAGGTACTCTACATCGGTGTCAGTGAATGGACACCAGCTCAGATTGTCGAAGCCTATGCCATTGCAGACAAACTTCTGTTAGATAAGCTCATCGTCAATCAACCGATCTACAACCTTTTCAATCGTTACATCGAAAAAGAAATTATCCCGCTTGGCGAGTCAAAAGGATTCGGTCAAGTTGTCTTTTCACCGCTTGCACAGGGGCTTCTTACAGGCAAATACCGTGCAGGACAACCCATCGCAGCCGATAGCCGAGCAAGCAGCAAGAATTGGAGCGACAAACAATTAAACGAAGCTTCTTTGAATAAAGTGGCACAATTGTCTGGAATCGCCGATGAGCTTGGTATCAAGGTCTCTCAACTGGCTATTGCTTGGATTCTCAGACAAAACAATGTGGCAAGTGCCCTCGTTGGCGCTAGCCGGCCTGAACAAGTCGTTGAAAACTGCGCAGCTAGCGGCATCCGATTGACGGAAGATGTGTTGCAAAAGGTGGAAGAAATCCTTCAAGGTTAAGAAGTACACTTATAGCTTGATGAAAATCCCTTACTTCGTGAGGGGTTTTTCTTTTTTTTAATTATTTCAATCATTTCTAGCAATATTCTTGTGTTCCCGAACCCTCATCGCCTTAAGGCAGCGTTGCTGCCGGGTCCAAAGGACTTAGGTAATGCAGGGTTGTTTGCCTGATTCGCTTCCTCGAAAAACCTCGAGCAGACCAAGGGCCGAACGGCCCGATGGTAAGCGTCTAACAAGAAGGTGTATTCCAATCCAATCTAGACTTTGAGACAATTCCGTTAGAGTAAGTCGTTGGAGTTTTTCGACTCTACTCGAAAAACTCTAATGGGAGTGTGTCCAATTGCAAACTGTAGAAATGAGGAATGGCTATCGACTCCAGCAGTGGGCCGAGATCATTCGTGACTGCCGTTCCAGTGGTCAAACCGTGGTTCGCTGGTGTGCCGATCACGAAGTCAATGTGAAAAGCTATTACTACTGGCTTCGGAAAATCCGTGAAGCTGCGTGTGAATCCCTCCCTGCCTTCTCCTCCCCGAATGAACCAACTCTAGTACCGGTCCCTCCATCTTTGCGGACGAACGCCCCACGTTCCGAAGCGATTCATGAACAAGCGGCCATCATTCTTCGTACGGATGCCGTTACGATCGAAATTCATTCGCATGCGTCTACCGCACTCCTTGAACAGACGCTTCGCATCCTACAGTATGTTCGGTGACATTTCCAATGCCGATCAACTGTATATCGCCTGTGGGTATACGGATATGCGGAAGTCTATTGATGGACTCATTCACTTGGTGCAACATCAGTTGCAGCTGAACCCGTTTCAGAATCATTTGTTTCTGTTCTGCGGTCGCAAGCGCGATCGGATGAAAGCCTTGTACTGGGAAGGAGATGGATTCGTCCTGTTGTACAAACGACTGGAATCCGGTCAATACCAGTGGCCCATGGATGCGGAAGCCGTACGCTCGATCACGCCACAGGAGTTTCGGTGGTTGCTGGAGGGACTATCGATCCATCAACCGAAAGCAGTCAAAAAGCTGGGCTTCACTCCTTCCATGTAGATCAAAACAGAGCCGAAAACCCTTGTAAAACCTGGGTTTACGCACACTTCTATGGTATAATGGTAGGCATAGAAGACAGTGAAGGAACGGTATCTCATGAGCCCCTTGGAACAGCTACAAAAGATGGAGCATCGCATCGGCGACCTAGAAAAAGAGAATAAACGGCTACAGGAAACCGTACAATTTCTAACGCAGAAACTGTACGGCAAAAGCTCCGAGAAAACAGCTTCCCTCCCAGTAGGTGTGGAGCAGCTGTATTTATTTGATGAGGCAGAGACAGCAACTTCACGAACTGCACAGGAGCCAACCATCGAGCAGATCCAAAGCTACCAGCGAAAGAAGCAGGTAGGCGAACGAGCAGAACTCCTTCAGGATCTTCCGCATGAGAAGCAACTTTGTCAGGTTCAGGACCGTTGTTGTGACGTATGCCATAGCGAGCTTGTCTTGGTAGGCGAAGAGTTTGTGCGTACGGAAGTGGAGTTTATCCCTGCCCGCGTGCAAGCGATTGATATCTACAGAGAAACCCTAGAGTGCCGGACCTGTCGGAAAGAGGACAAGCCTCAGATGAAAAAGGCAACGACGCCAGCGCCGGTCATCCAGCATTCGATGGCCTCAGCTTCCTCTGTGGCATGGGTCATGTACCAGAAGTTTGTGAACAGTATGCCGCTGTACCGTCAGGAGAAGGAATGGAAGAGCATCGGCCTTGATCTGAGTCGGGCCACGATGGCGAACTGGATGATCGCGACCACGAGAGACTGGCTGAAGCCACTGGTGAATCGACTGCATGAGCTACTTGTACAAGAGCGATATCTGCATGCGGATGAGACGCCCTTGCAGGTAATGAATGAGAAGGGCCGGAAAAACACGACCCCCTCGTACATGTGGATCTACAGCAGTGGGCAGCATAGTGTGCATCCCATACGGATCTTTGAATACCAACCCGGACGAGGGGCGAAGTACCCGCAAGCGTTCCTGAAAGGGTTCAAGGGATATTTACATAGCGACGCTTACTCTGGATATGCGAATCTAGCAGGGACGATCTCTTGTCTATGCTGGGCACATCTTCGGCGTAAGTTTGTTGAGGCATTACCCCCGGAGATGAAGCCTACGGAGGAGTCCCTTGCCAGTGAAGGGGTAGCCTATTGCAACAAGCTTTTTGAACTGGAGGCACAGCTTGCGTCACATACCGCTGAAGAACGAAAGGAACAACGTCTGGTACAGGAAAAGCCTGTACTCGATGCTTTTTGGTCATGGGCAGAAACGGCCAAAGGCAAGGTGCTTCCCAAATCCAAGCTAGGCGAAGCGCTGAAGTATGCACGTAACCATAAGAAAGAGCTACTGAATTACTTACAAGATGGAAACTGTGTGATCTCGAACAATCTAGCTGAGAACAGCATCCGTCCCTTTACAGTGGGTCGTAAAAACTGGTTATTTAGCGGAAGTCCACGGGGTGCAACCGCAAGTGCAGCGATCTACAGCATCGTAGAGACAGCAAAGGCGAATGGATTGAACCCGTACAAATATCTAGTCTATCTGTTGCAACAGTTACCAGCGATTGCATTTCGTCAGCAACCTGAGTTACTTGATGCATACCTTCCATGGAGTCCGGTAGTTCAACAACATTGTACATAACGCAGCGCCTGTGGATCTTCAACGAACCATAGGCTTTTCTATTTCAATACACCTTCTTGTTTGATGCTTACCATATAAAAGAAGAACCGGCAACCAGTAAACGGTAGCCGACTCCTCCAAATATTCCAATATTAATATCATCACCGCTAATGGGAAGCCATAGCATCAGCCTTTGTCAGATGAACCGTGCCAAAGGGATGTTGTGGCGGGGCATAAATGACGTATACTTTTAACGGTGTATTTCCAGTGTTGGTCACATTGTGCCACTTTCCCGCAGGAATCATAATAGCGTAACCCTCTTGGGCTTTAGTCTCAAAATCAAGCCTATCTCTGGAGTTGCCCATTTGGACAAGACCCTGTCCCTCTTCAATTCTAATTAATTGATCTGTATTCGGATGTACCTCTAACCCTATATCGCTTCCTACAGGGATACTCATCACCGTTACTTGGAAATGCTTTCCCGTCCATATAGCAGTACGGTACGTGTTATTCTGTTTCGTTACTTGTTCGATGTTGACTACAAAGGGTTCTTTTCCATGGTCCTTAATTTCCTTCCCATGCCAAGAACTGAACCGCTCATTGACATAGTAGGGCGGATACACCGGTGGATAAGTCATTCCATAATGAGGATATATGTGTGAACGATATGGCTGATATAGTTGCCAAGAGTAATAGGGATATGTTGGATTCATGAATGCTTGAGGCACAGCATGCATCATTTTTTATTACCTCCATTCTATAATACTCCATCATACGCCTATTGTTGAAAAGCGTACCTTGCCCTTTAATCATTTATTTGCGGTTGAACGTGATTTAAAGAAGCATCGCTGGAAGAATGCTGCTAACGAGCAAGCTTGGTGAGTCGATTAAAGCGCTTTGAATCAGTAGGACAAGTTGGCAACTTTCATGGCGGACGCCCGAATCCTGTAATTAGATGTGGTTTATTTGATTCTTGCTTTATTAACAATAATTAATCCTGTAACAAAATAGAGGACGCTGGAATATTATGTTCTGAATAAGAATTTAATTTAAAAATGAGGTACTGATAAATGGGAAAAGAAGATAACAAGCGGATTATCACTATAATTGTTGTCGCGGTAATTCTATTCTCTCTTGCCATGGGAATTGGCGAAGATGGAGGCACTGGGGGAGGCACAGACATCATAGTAGTTTGAGTTTAGGTGGGGTTAAATTTGAGAAGAAATAGGAATAATATTAAGTGCAATAACGAAAAGAAAAAAAATTCCACTCCTAAACTAACTCCGCAACAAATCGCTGTCATTATAGGGCTATTAACTAATGTATTAGAAGTTAACTCCGTGCTTTTGGATAAGGATCAGAGAATTGAAATTGTGCTTGAAGGTTCAATCAGAAGAAAGACAAAAGCTGATGTCATCGCTGAAGAACTCGGTGAAATAAGCGTTGGCGATTTAATTGAAGCCTTTATTCGTAAATAATTTCAGAATCCTTGAAGTAAGCCAATGAAATATTGACTAACGGGGTAGAAATGAGAATGGAGCAAGTTACTTCAATATATGAGATTGGTATCGCTTGCGAGAAAACTACTATCTTATCAAGCAAAAAATCGGATCTGTGTGTCCAAATGTTATGCTTAATGAGAGACTGTCGATTAAATAGTGTAACCTTTGCAACTAGAATTTAGTAACTGCCGATCCGTCTTCCATAAATACGCCTTGAGAATTTGGAATATAATCGAGGGTGAATTCTGAGGCATGCAAGACCCTTCTGATAACGATAAACAATTGATCATGTAAGACAGTATGTCTCTCAGCTACAAGATTTTGACACTGAGGGGCTGATAAATTTCGATATCCCATATGAATATAGTAGAATGCAACAGGAGTACACTGATTATTAGTAAGCGTCAAATACTCCCCACATTACATATACCCAGAGTCCATGAGAAAATGAATCTATCCTAAATCAAGGTGGTTATCTCATGGACAAACAGCAACGCTTGCAGGAATGGACGGCTAGAATCACAGATTTTAAATCCAGCGGTCTGACCAAGTCCGCTTGGTGCCAAGCACAGGGCCAATCTATCTACAAATTAAAATATTGGCTCCATAAATTGAATGAGCCTTCATCTTCTACATCTTCATCCTCTAATTGGCTGCCTCTTGCGATCAGCAGCCCTCCAACCGAGATTTCCCTGCCTTCATCGCCACTCACAGTCCGTGTTGGAATCGTCGGCATTGAAGTTCATTCAGGTTTTAATCCCCAATTGCTTCGTGAAATCGTTCGGGCACTGGATTTGTCATGCTGACGCTAGCTAACATCGAACGCGTCTATTTGGCTTGCGGCAGCACCGATCTTCGAAAATCTATCGACGGCTTAGCTGCGCTTGTGCAAGCTGGGTTTGAGCTCGATCCCTTTTCCAGCAGTCTTTTCGTATTCTGTAATCACCAGAGAGATAAGCTGAAAATGCTCTTTTGGGAGCACAACGGTTTTTGGCTTTTTTATCGCCGTTTGGAGCGTGGTACGTTTCAGTGGCCTGCGGAACCTACGGCTTCGCCAATGGCAATCACGCCTCGCGAGCTCCGTTGGCTTCTTGACGGTTTGTCGTTGGAACAAAAGAAAGCACATCCGCAAGTTACCGCTCAGCGTGTAATTTAAAGCTCAACTTTCAAAGGTTGTTCACAATTTTTTGCAAGAATCGGGCTTGGCTTGTCGAAGTATATCGTATGGAAAATGAAACGACAACTACCAACCTTACCATAGAAGAATTAGAACAGAAAACGGCTAAGCTTGAACAGCAAAATGCCGAACTGACGGCCAAGATTAGCTGGTACGAAGAGCAGTTTCGGCTTGCCCAGCAAAAACGCTTCGGTGCCTCCAGCGAAAAAACGGATTCAAATCAAATCGCGATGGACTTATTCAATGAAGCCGAAGTCCTTTCTACGCCTGCCTCCGAAGAGCCGACTGTCGAGAGCGTAACCTACAGTCGCAAGAAGTCTGTCGGTAGTCGCGAGGCTAAGCTGGATCACTTTCCTGTGGAAACAATTAGCTATACGCTGCCAGAACCAGAGCAAATTTGTACGTGTTGCGGTGGCGCGCTTCATGAAATGAGTTCGGAGACGCGAAACGAAATCTCCATCATCCCTGCAGAAGTAAAGGTGACCCAGCATGTACGTCTGGTCTATTCATGCCGCCGATGAAAAGCTCGATCGTACCCCTCATGAATAAGATGTCAAACCTATTGAGTCAATACCTTCAAGAAAACGGATTGAATCACGCTCACGCATCGGCCTATCCCGTTTTTTTCAACCGTTCCAGAGGAAAGTTAACGCGGGAAGGGGTTGCCTATATCGTCGCAAAATATATGGATGAAGCAAAGAAGATTTCACCTGAATTATTCCAAAAAAAGTGTCGCCCCATTGTTTTCGGCACAGTAAAGCAATGCATCTGCTGCAGTCAGGTGCGAATCTAATCTATATAAGGGATCTGCTGGGCCATGTTGATGTTAAAACCACAGAGATCTATGAGGATTGACGGCGAAATGAAGAGAAAGGCATTAGAAAGTAGTCATCAAGGGGTTGTTTCAGAGAAACTGCCAGAATGGCAGAGTAATAATGAGCTGATGAGTTGGCTCAAGGGACTTGGTAAATAGGAAATTATTATGAGAAGCTGGGGGTAAGGAAGAGGCTATTTAACACAGGGTTTTACCTTCAACTTGCCATTAAACCCAGCTTCTCATTACTACGTTAATGCAAAGCTTTGCATTAACGCCGAAAATTCGATGAAGCGCTTAAAGCATTGCCACCTTCAGACAAGCCCGAAACGCTTGCTCACCAAGGACTCCAGTTCTGTAATCAGCTATTTGCTATTGAGCGAGAGCTAAAGGATGCGACAACAGAAGAACGTTACACCATTCGAATGGAGCGTAGTCTCCCAATCTTGAATGCTTATTTGGCATGGCTGCGTCAGCAGCGATCGCGCACATTGCCGAAGAGCGCAATTGGACAAGCGATTACTTACAGCCTAAACCAATGGAATAAGCTGACGGCGTTTCTGAAAGATGGGCGACTGGAAATTGACAACAACCGCAGCGAACGTGCAATTAAACCATTTGTCATCGGCCGGAAAAACTGGCTATTTGCGAATACGCCTCGCGGCGCAAGGGCAAGTAGCATAATTTACAGCGTGATCGAAACAGCGAAAGAAAACGGACTGAATCCCTATAAATACTTGATGTACCTGTTTGAGCAGCTACCGCAACTTCCCGATTCGAAAGATCCGGAAGCGCTGGACAGCTTGCTTCCCTGGTCGCCATCGCTACCAGTGACTTGTCGCGTGTTTAAATCTGAATAAAATATAGAGCAGCCCTCAACTTGAAGACAAGGTGGGGGCTGTTTGACGCTTACGCCCGATGCGTGAATACGGTGTTATCCGAAGCATGCTTGAAACAGCCCACAAAATAAAAAAACATCATACTCACTCAAAAGAGTTCCTGATGTCTTTAATAATCTTGTTTATTTAGTCGTCTAGCTTGATGTAGTATCGTAATTAATTCCACATCTTGCGCTTGTATCCTATATATCATTCGATAATTCTTATAAATTTTCTCTCTCGTTTTTTGATCTTTAAACTCAGGTACCACTCTTCCAGCGAGCGGAAATTCAGGTATTGTAATCACTTCTTCAATTAATTCGTTTATGAACTTTCTAGCATTATCTATTGAATCTTGTTGAATATACTCATATATTATCTCCAAATCAGCTAGTGATCTTGGAGACCATATTAATTGAGCCATTTATTTATTCTCTCCATCGCTTCTTCATGCTTTATACCTCTTCCTTCATCTAACTCCCTTACTCCTTCTTCGATCCGTGCCCGTACATATAGCTTATATAGTATATCCTCAATCGTGGCATTGTCTGGTAATTCCTGAATCAATTTTATTACTTCTCCTTTAATGCTCATTTTTGGTCACCTCGATTTATAAAGTGTTTCTGCCTTTATTATAATTCATAAGTGCATTAAGGTGTTAACATTATTGGTCTTAAAATAGTTTTTTATAATATTCTTGTCTTCAATGTTTCGGATAACGTTGTTGTGTTCACGAACCCTCACCACCTTAAGACAACCCAGACCCTTAGATAGCTCTTATCTTAGGGTCTGGGTTTGTCGGCCGCGATGCGGTTAGATGGTGCAGGGTTGTCTGCCTCATTCCTCTTCCCTGAAATGCCTCGGGCAGACCGAGGGCGCTAGCCCGAAGCGTGAATACGGTGTTATGTGAAGTGATCGACTTCATTGAGTTAGCTTTCAAATTATGTATTGCTTCCCTTTATGTAATTTTCAAGTTCTTCCCTTGTCATTGGATGTAATATTATACTGTCTGATTTCATCATTCTTTCTACTAAATTAGTTTCTTTAATTTTACGTCCCCACTTTCTTGAAAACGACTTCCAGTCACATACCATTTCTATTAAATACTTCTTTGGCATTGGTAATGCTTCTCTTGTATTTTTATTTACTATCCAATATTCCCAATGGTGTTTATTATGATTTTGATGGTGTAGCCATGCTTTTTTCCATCTTAGCTCGGTATTCTCGTCCTTCTGATTTGAATAAAATTTAAGTGCATATGGCAAAAATTCTTGGGGAGAAAATTTAGACATATCATGAATTATCCCTTGAAGATATAATCCTTCTTGCCAACATTCAATTAGAACATTTAATTTATGATCTAAAACATAAAGAAAGTATCTCCAATATACTAGGAATATTGCGACCATCTCCTTTGACTCTATAGCTTTTTATTCACTTTCGATCATTTCACATGAACGTTGTTGTGTTCCCGAACCCTCACAACCCTAAGGCAGCTTGCTGCCGGTCCGACGGACTTGGGTGGTGCAGGGTTGTCTGCCTGATTCCACTTCCCAGAAATGCCTCTGGCAGACCAAGGGGCTTAAGCCCCGCAGCGTGAATACGGTGTTAGATGATGCCTGCGGCTACTTGAGATACCCTCAAATATTCTTCTCATCATTAAACTCAACACAAAAAGGTTGCATTTCAGGTTTTAAACAGTACTCTATTCTTTGTCTGAAATCTTTCCATTCAACTTTTTTTAGTGCTTCTTCTATCGGAAAGTAGCCTGACTCCAAGCTTTCTGATGTTTGTATTACTTCTCCACCTATTGGCTTCGCTAAAAATAGGGTGTTACAAACTGAATTTCCAACGTTCTGAAATATTCCGCAGAATTTTATAATTTCTATGTCTATTCCTGATTCTTCTTTTGTTTCTCTTATTGCAGCATGACTTAAGGACTCTCCTTCTTCTACTTGACCACCAGGCATCTCCTAGCCTCTTCTTGGTCCTTTGATAAGTAATAATTCGTTTTTGTCATTTATTACAATTGCAGCTGCCGAAACGATATGTTTTGGTGGATTCATCGCTTTACTCCTTAAAAAGATTTTTTATGTATTTATGATCTAAGGTATTTTCGTCTTTAAATGCTCTCCGCAGGTTTCATCTAACGTTGTTGTGTTCCCGATGCCTCACTTACTTAAGCCCAAAGGGCGGCCGCGACGCGGTTAGTCGGTGCAGGTGTGTCTGCTGAATATGCTTCCTCGAAATCCCTCTTGCAGACCAAGGATCGCTTACGATCCGCTGCGGGAAAACGGTGTTATACGCTGTGTTTGCCATCTTTGAGTTACTTCCAGTTCTTCTTTACCATTTCTCTTTCTGCCTTACCAATTCAATTTGAGCTAAATGGTGACGATCATGCCATAAAAGCCTTTGTAATGCCTTCTCTAGACTCATAACACCGAAATATTCACTATTCATCGTTCGTTTATATTCTGAATGTTCCAGGCTTCGAAGTAAAACCAAAAAACGAAAATATATTGTATCAATCAGTTGTAGTGAATTATTTATTGGTTCTTTGTAATCTATCAATTCTGCCCACTTATCATGATTGTAAGATGGTATTACGGGACACTCTTCGGTCAACGTTCTCTTAAATCGAAAATATGCATTTAAATTATTATCTGCTATGTGGTGAACAATCTGTCTAATTGTCCATCCACCTAGTCGATATGTTGTGTCTAATTGTTCTTCATTAAGGTCAATTACACTATTTCTTATTAGTAATGGTGTTTTCTCAATCTCTTGTATCCATACTTGAATGTCTTCAAAACTCGGATTTTTGTGTTCGATAAATTCATTTAGGAAAAGAGAACTATCCATTCTTTCACCTCTTTCGGTTCGGCCCCTTAATTATGGAGTCTAGCTGCTAAATGCTCTCGCTCTCGCAGCTTCTCATTTCTCTAGCACACTAAAGCGCAATTTCTACGGCTTCTAATTTTTTAGCTTCCCAAGCTGCATGGTACTGGCTTGGACTCATTTTGTGCAGACTTCCGTGGAAACGCCGTTGGTTGTAGAATTCAATGTATGTGTGTACTCTTTGGTAAGCTTCTTCAAACGTTTCAAAGTACTCTTTTGTGTACACATCTCTTTCAATAATGCTATGAAATGACTCAATGTATGCGTTCATATTGGGGGTCTTGGGCGGTATGCGCT
>NZ_AUGY01000011.1 GCF_000422905.1 Paenibacillus alginolyticus DSM 5050 = NBRC 15375 | reverse complement strand
ATGGAAAGAAACCTTTACCGCTTGGTATGATTATTCTCCGAATGTCGAAGTCGCAACGCATGGTTTTAATCGTTGGCTTGAGCAGGGTGAACAAATCGCTCACACAGCTGTCAAAAGTGCGCTGAAAACGATGCGTAACTGGCAGGACGAAATCCTCAATTACCACCATTGCCGTTGGACAAATGCTACTGTAGAAGGTCGTCATAACCGTATTAAAGCATTTCAACGACGTCATTATTTCTTGCGTAACCCAGATCGATACAAAGCGGGCATTTTAGTTGAATGTAATCTTCATCGACTTTCAAGCTAAATATTCAAGCACTGATTTTGAGGTTGAGCCACAAATAGTTGTTATTGAGGACAGCCGTCTGCGCCACGTTCAGCAAGCCTTCCGCTCCGAGAGCGCGAATCCATGCATAGGCTCTTAGCACAGTCTGTGAGACGCCATGAAAAATACGCACTTTGCCGATGCTGTTGTCGCCCGTCCGGTTCAGCACATACGCGCCGTCCTCCTTCTCCACAACAGGACCTGGCATAAAAGGAATCAACTCGCTCACGACGCCAAGCGCTCCCGTCGCTGGACCTCCGCACATATGCGGTGCCGCAAACGTTTTGTGCAGGTTAAAGAAGCACATGTCGAAACCCGCTTCCTTCGCCCGTGTCACGCCGAGCAGCCCGTTCGCATTCGCTTGGTCGTAATAGCAAATACCACCTGCGGCATGAGCGATATCCGTAAACTCTCTGATTCTCGGATTGAAAATACCGGTGTCCTCCGGATTGGCAACGACAAAGCCCGCCGTTCGATCAGAAACGACCTTCTTGAGCGCCTCGATATCTGGGAAGCCGTCCGCGTCAGGGTAAAGCGTGATGATTTTGTAACCTTTCACCGCAGCGGTTGCCGCCTGCGACGGGTGAGAGAAGATCGTTGTAATGATTTCGTCACGCTGATCTCCTTCACCACGAGACTCGTGATAATTGCGGACGATGGAAGCCATCGCTAGCAGCGCCTGCGTGCCGCTGCTCGGCTGGAATGAGAATTTGTCCATGCCGGAAATTTCGCGCATGGCGAGATCCAACTTGTAGAACACTTCCAGAATACCCTGAACGTTACTAACATCCTGCAGCGGATGCAGCTCCGCCAGCTTCGGCGTGCGGATCATCATCTCGTTGATGCGCGGGATGTATTTCATCGTGCATGTGCCCTGCCCGATTTCCACGTTAAAGTCGGAGCCCATCGTTTCCTGCGAAAGCCGCAAATAGTGGCGAAGCACCTTCGCTTGACCGATTTCCGGCAGCTTCGGCAGCTCCGTCCTGCGCATCGACGCAGGGATAGACGAGACTCCGTCACCTACCGCCGAGGCAATCGCCGCTTCGATTTGCGGCACTTGTACCCCGCGCTCGCCTTCTTTATGGAGCTCGAAAATAACAGGTTCATCCCATTTAGCCTGATGAAAGTTTCTTACCTTACTTTCTCTGCGTATACGTTTCATACGGACATCACTCCTTCAACCGGACATGCTACACAAGCAGAAATCGCGCTAACTAACTGTTCAATCTCTTCTTGCGTGTGCACCTCGGTCACACAGTAAAGGGCGCACTGGCCAAGCGCGGGAAAATCGCCCGACAAGTCTTTGCCGCCTTGTATGCCTAGTGCTAGCAGAGCGCGATGAATATCTTCAACCTTCTTGCCCGTTTCCGTAAAATCAACGACGAATTCTTTAAAGAACGGTGACCCAAAACGCCCCGCAACTCCTTCGATCTCCGAGAGCAGCTTTGCCGCGTACTGCGACTTTTGCATAATCGTCTGGCCAAGCTCCTGCATGCCGTGAGGTCCGAGCAGCGCCAGATAGACGCCTGCGGTAATGCCCCACAACGCGGTTTGCGTACCAACCGATTCTTTTCCTTTTTCGCGCAAGGCAAAAGAAGTACGGTCGTAAGCTACGTCCCCGAAGCCGTATTCACCTTCAACGATCGTCGGAGCTATCCCGAACAAGCGGGAGGGATATTCCATAACGAATTTTTCTTCATCACGTGTCGCGATAAACCCGGCTTGACCGCCGCCATAGTTCATATGCATACCGAGCGGCTGCAATTCCCCACAGACGATGTCCGCGCCGTACCCACTTGGCGGCTTTAGCACGCCGAGCGAGCTGGGGTCAACACCGACGACACACAGCGCGCCTACGCTATGCGCCAGGTCTGCAATCTGCTGCCCTTGTGACTCAATAACGCCAAAGAAGGTTGGATTTTCAAAGTATACAGCTGCTACGTCTTCGTTCAGTTTGCTTTGCAGATCGGCCAAATCCAGCTCGCTTGTCTCGCCGACGTAATCTACGAAGCTGTAGGACAAATCAGGATGAATGTAATTCGCAATCACCATCAGCTTCTCAGCATCCATATTACGCGGCATCAAAACGTGCTTCCTGCCCGTAATTCGACCAGCCATCCGCAAGGAAGTCGAAGCCGCTTGCGGCCAGTCAAACGTTGGAACGTTAACGACGTCCATATCAACTAGCTCCGCAACTAAGCTTTGGTATTCAAACAGCGCCTGAAAACGGCCATGATCTTCGTACGGTTCACCCGCATAGGCCGTCACGAATTCGGAACGCTGATTGATCTCATTGCAAACCGCTGGGATAAAATGCGGCCAGCAGCCAGCGCCAAGAAAGCTGACGACATCTTTGACACTTTTATTTTTAGCCAATAATCCTTCCACGTAGCGCTGCAGCTCATATTCCCCTAGAGCCGGGGGCAGGTCCATCATTCGGTTCAATTTCAGCGAATCTGGTATGATATCGTATAAATCTTCGATACGTTGTACACCTATTTCATCCAACATTTGCCGCTGCACGTCAGGTACTGTGTTAGGAATATAAGGATGTACTTGCTTTCTATCGTTCGTACTCATCTATAGCTGCCTCCTTTTGAGTTTGTATTACGCCAAACCGCCGCCATCAACAACAAGCACGCTCCCCGTTACCCATGTGGATAAGTCGCTAGCTAAGAAAAGCACGGAACTTGCGATATCGCGCGGGGTTCCGAGCCGTTCAAGCGGGCGTCCCGACGCTGACGATACGAGAAACGAGCCTTCCTCTTGTCCGAGCTGCTTCGCTTCATCCCGTAAGAGTGGCGTATCTGTATCTCCTGGGCAGACGCAATTCACACGAATGTTGTCTTGGCCATGGTCGATGGCCATCGCCTTCGTCAGATTAACGACGCCAGCTTTTGCAGCGCAATAGGCGGCCGCCTTATCTCCACCTTTGAGCCCCCAGCCGGAGCCGGTGTTTACGATACTTCCGCCGCCGCTTTGCGCCATGAACGGGATCATATATTTAGAGAGCAGATACACTCCCTTGAGTGAGACATCAATCACAAGATCCCAATCCTTTTCCTCTAACTCAACGACCGTTTTTCGGCGAATGACACCCGCATTGTTGAACAAAATGTCGATATGGCCGTGGTCGCGCATAATGGCTTCGGCTGTTCGCTTGCAGTCTTCCCCAGAGGTCACGTTACACGAATAGAACGCAGCTTTCCCGCCGCCTTCCGCGATACTTGCCGCGGCGGCCTGTCCTTGCGACTCATTAATGTCCAGAAGCATGACATTCGCACCGAACTCGGCGAGCATGGTGGCTGTTGCTAATCCGATTCCCGAAGCACCTCCCGTCACGACCGCTACTTTCCCTGTCAAATTGAGTGCGTCCCATGTTTTGTTCATTTTGTCGTGGCTCCTTTTTTCGCTAAAGCGGTTGGTGATATCATTTCTTTATGATAAGGCGTGATCGCCAGTTCGAATCGGAACTTCTCAGCCTTCAATGCATAATCAGGTAGCTGGGCAGGACCGCAGCTGTTGCTGCCGAGTCCATTTTGCCGGTAGTCCAGGTTCAGTGTAATCGTATCTCTCGGCGCCAACTCCGTGCTGTGCTTGGCCTGTTCGAAGTCTTCGGCCCTATAACGATGAGCGGAAAACTCAAGCTGCGGCTGTCCGACTGCAAGCAGCCCAATGCCGCGAACGTTAGTAATCGACACCCAAGCAGCATCCGTCCGGTTGCCGTTATCCTGTGGAAATACGTAGGGCGTATACAGTTCATCAACGGAAGCTTGATAGAGCCCAATCAAATTGGCCCGCTTACTGTCGCTATAGCATTCGCCAGGTCCCCTGCCGTACCAGTTCACGCAGTCGAGATTACCTGGCAGCTCCAACCGAAGGCCGATTCTCGGCAGCATGCTCGGCAGCTTCCCAGGTCCGTCGGGCTCCCCTTCCACCTCAATGCGGACTTCACCGCTGCTGGAAACCGTATAACGATACGTGCAGCGGAACCCATAATCATGAACCGGCGGAGCAATTCGAACGTATGTTCGAACCATGGCCGTCGAAGCTCCTGATTGCTCCCATTCCACCCGCTCTACGCGATGCTGCAGTCTGTCGAGATGCGCTTTGCGCCATTCCTCCACGATGTACATATCGTTGTCGATCGGCGCCCGCCAGAAACTTAGAACAGGGCCTTTTCCTGTCGCGATAACGTCCGTACCTTCGTGCTTCCACGCCTGAATCGTCCCTTTCAGCAGGTCGAATACGAGCTCGAACTGCGGTCCAGTAATCGCCAGCAAGTGTCCTGATGTCGTACACATTAACGGCTCGGCATCATACGCCATAAGCTCGGTGCTATCGAACACATCCTGCTGACGGTTTAATTGCGTCCCTGTCGTCAATTGAAATTGCGCTGTCGCCACTTCGTGACCCCTTTTCGCCCAGGAGACATCCTTGTTCAAGCAAAAACTCAGTGTAAGCTGACAATCCGCGTGCGCCTCCGAAGTCCGCGATCCATTAGCAATCGGCAGTTCAATCGTTGCTTTCCCTTGCGCCGGAATGTGCGGCAATTCGCGGGAACCGCTGTCCAGCAGCTTGCCATCCCCGTACACCGACCAGAACAGTTCAAGTCCATTTAGAGATATAAAATCGTATAAGTTCGTAATTTCCAACAAACCGAGGCTCAAATCGACCTCTTTTACTTGTACCGGTTCAATGACTTTCTTGTATTCAAGCAGGCCAGGCGAAGGCGTACGATCAGGGAAAATAAGTCCATCCAAACAAAAGTTAGCATTGTTCGGCACATCACCGAAATTGCCGCCACACGCATAATACGTTTTGCCGTCTTCCGTAGTCTGCTTCAGTCCATGATCGATCCATTCCCACACGAAGCCACCCTGCAGGCGCTTATGCTTACGGAACGTTTCTTGGTATTCCATCAGTCCCCCTGGACCGTTGCCCATCGCATGTGCATATTCGCAAATAACATGCGGCAGGGCATAGCCTTCTTCCTCGGCAAGTGCGGTCAGCTTTTCGACCGATGAATACATCGTGCTGCTGACATCAACGGCTTTCAGCTCTCGATCTTCTTCATAATGAATCAGCCTCGTCGGATCGTTCGCCCTGCACCAATCGGCCATCGCCATGAAATTGCAGCCAAAGCCGGATTCGTTGCCGAGCGACCAGAAGATGATGCAGGCGTGATTCTTATCCCGCTCCACCATCCGCTGCACCCGATCCACGTAGGCTTCCTTCCATGCCGGATCGTCACTAATGCGGCTAATGTTGCCCAGCGGTTCGAATCCATGTGTCTCCAGATCTGCCTCATCCATTACGTACAAGCCGTACTCATCGCACAGGTCGTAAAAGCGCGGATCGTTCGGATAATGCGCTGTCCGTACCGCATTGATGTTATGCTGCTTCATCAGAAGCACGTCCTGCAGCATCGTCTCGTAAGGCGTGATGCGTCCGAGCTCCGGGTGATGGTCGTGTCGATTCACCCCATTAAGCATGATGACAACGCCGTTTACATAAAAGTTGCCGTCCTTCAGCTCAACCTGACGGAAACCGACGCGCTGCGGAACGATTTCTATGTCCTGTCCGTCCGCATTAGTCAGCGTGAGCAACAGATTGTACAGCTGCGGATCCTCCGCCGACCACAGGTGTGGATTCGCCACATCCAGTTGAAGCTCCACGACTTGCTCTGCCCCGCCGGGCACCGTTACGCTGTTCGTCCGCACAGCGCCAATCTGAGCAGCGCCCGATGCGTCCAATAGCTGCGCACTCAGCATGTATCCAGCCAGCTCTGTTTCAAGTAAATTCGCGATACTTGCCTTGATGGCTAACAAACCGTGCGAATACCCTTCCGTCAAATCCGTCCGAATCGTAAAATCCCGAATCTGCACTTGCGGTCTTGCAAACAAACTAACATCGCGAAAAATTCCGCTTAGCCACCACATATCTTGATCTTCCATGTAACTGCCGTCTGACCATTGAACGACCCGCACCGCAAGCGTATTCGAGCCGGAATGTACAAACGACGTAATATCAAATTCCGACGGTAAACGGCTTCCTTGACTGTAGCCGACCTCCTGCCCGTTCACCCAAAGATGAAACGCGCTGTCCACGCCCTCAAATCGGAGCACGATTTGCCTGCCGTCCCACATCTGCGGAACATGAAAAGACTTGCGATAACAGCCTGTCGGATTATCCGAAGGCACATATGGCGGGTCTACGGGGAACGGATAATGCAAATCCGTGTAATGCGGTTTGCCATAGCCTTGCAGCTGCCACATGCCCGGTACTTCCACCCGATCCCAGGCGTCATCCTCGTAATGCTCCGTATAAAAGTACTCCGACGCGCTCGCCGGGCTTTCCGCGTACGCAAATTTCCACGTCCCGTTCAACAAACGATACCAGGGAGAATTCCCTCTCTCATAGGTGAGAGCGCTTTCTCTTGTCGTATAAGATTGAAAGTAGCTGCGCGCCTTCATCCTATTTCGCTGCAGTACCTGCAAGTTCTCCCAATCGTTCGTTAACGCTCGAATTCCGGTTTTCAACGTCCTCGCCCCCTGTCATGATGGTATTCTATCTATGTTGCGCTTAGATTTGCTGTTAGTATAAAGGGAATCAGCAAGTAAAAGAACGGAATTCTAACGCCATTTATGTGTCAAAATGTCGTTCACAAGAACTTGGTCTCGCCCTTTAGGTGCCTTTTTGTCCTGTCAAATTCGTCTTTTTGTTCGCTCGGTATTGGCTCGGCGTCATACCTGTACACCGTTTGAACCATTTGCTAAAATAATTTGCGTCGATCATTCCGAGCTGATCGGAAATATCGTTCACCGTAAGCCCGGTGTTAAGTAACAGCTCATCTGCCTTCTGCAGCTTGTATTTGGCTTGAAAGTCGATGAAATTTTCACCTACCGACTTTTTGAACAGCGTGCTAAAATGACTCCGACTAAGCCCAACCCGGTATGCCAGCTCAGCAACCGACCAGGTTACGGATTCCCCGGACGTAAGAAGCTGTACCGCCTTGGCGATCGGCTCGGGCCAGCTCCCTGCCGCTTGATCGTACAGCGAATTTGACTGCATATCCGCATACGTCTCGCTTACAGCCTTCATCCAACTGTGCGAATCGGTAACCGGAC
The DNA here is from genome assembly GCF_000422905.1 of Paenibacillus alginolyticus DSM 5050 = NBRC 15375. Classification (GTDB taxonomy): domain Bacteria; phylum Bacillota; class Bacilli; order Paenibacillales; family NBRC-103111; genus Paenibacillus_E; species Paenibacillus_E alginolyticus. The sequence continues at coordinate 154,674 of NZ_AUGY01000011.1, read as the reverse complement.
CACTTCGCGTCCAGCTAAGTGATCCGATCCGACTTTTCGCTTCCTTCCATTTCAGTTCTAGTGCACCGTGCGTATCTTCCTTGCAAACGAACAACTGCTTTTCCGAGCCGCATGGGATGCGGATGTGCCTTTGTCCCGGCGCTGGTTCCCATTCATTGTCCTGCATCCGTTCTAATTCGCCGACAACCCCATAAACCACGCAGCCTGTTTTCATCCAGGCCCAGTCGCCATCAAGCCACTTTCGCAGCTGCTTCTCCATCTCCTCGGCAGAATAAAAACCGCCAAGCCACGCACCAATATAGGCGATCTGGTCCTTCGCATCCAAGGCGGCATCTTCGGACTGTTCACCCTGCTGTCGCTGCCTCTTGTGAAAAAGCTCCTGAAACTGTCTCAGGTATGACTCCATTTCCTCTTCGTCCATGTCTGTCTTCAGCACATAACCAGATGCGCCGAGCTTGAGTCCCTGTTTCGCATAAGCAAAGTCCTCGTGGCAACTGAGCAGCAGCACACTTGTCTCAGGAGCGACCTCCTTCACCTTCAATGCCAGCTCCAACCCATTCAGCTTGGGCATCACGATATCCGTAATCACGACATCTGGCTTATACGCCACGAACGCCTCCCAACCTTTCAGGCCGTTAGCTGCATCCGCCACCACTTCCATATCGAAACGTTCCCAAGGGATTGTTGCGCGAAGCCCCTTGCGAACAATAAGTTCGTCGTCTACAATAAGCACCTTGATCGATTTATCTGCCAATAGTGTCGCCTCCTATACAGTCCAAACGGATTGCTACCACTATTTTAACCTTTCACGGAGCCGTCCATAAGTCCTGAGATAAGCTGCTTCTGGAAAATGAATATAATCGCAAGCATCGGCAAGATGCTGATGACCGAGCCTGCCATGATCAGGTTGTACGGGGTGCGTACACCCGCCTCCAAAGAGCGGATCGCAACGGCGATCGTCAAATGCTCAGGCCAGCGCAGTAAAACCGTCGGCCACAGAAAATTGTTCCATTCTTCCACGAAAAAAATGATGCCAAGCGATGCGAACGCAGGTATAAGGATCGGAACGATGAGGCGGAAGTACATCCGCACCTCGGAGCAACCGTCGATCCTGCCTGCTTCCAACAGCTCGTTTTCGATAGAAGCACAGTACTGCCGCATGTAAAAAATACCGAATGCACTCGTCAGTCTGGGCAAAAGAACGCCCCAAAGGCTGTCGATTAGTCCCAGCTTACGGTAAATCATAAACAGGGGAATCATCGCCGACTCCATCGGCACCATCAGCGAAGCTAGCACCAGGCCGAACAGCAGACCCTTGCCGTGAAACTTATATTTGGCAAATGCGAATCCCGCCAGCGAGCAAAACAAGAGCGCGCCCGCCGTTCCCGTCATCGCCGTAAACAAGCTGTTCAGGATGACATTTCCGAAATGTTTTTCCGTAAAAAGTTGCGTGTAGTTTTCCCAATGCAGAACACTAGGAATCCACACCGGAGGTGTAACGAAAATATCGCTCCTCGCCTTGAGTGACGAGCTGAGCATCCATACAAACGGAAATAGAAACAAAGCCGCTATCGCTAGAAACAGCACAAACAAGAGGCCAGAGAGGGCCGTTTGCCTTTTGTTCATGTCATGCACCCTCCCCTCTTAATCGTTATCGCGGAACAGCCGCAGCTGAACCACCGAAATAATCAACATTAGAATAAAGAAAAACATCGCTAATGTTGATGCGTATCCAAAATTCAAATTTTGGAAGCTTTCCTTGTAAATCAACACGACGGGTGTTGTTGTCGCTTTGGCCGGTCCTCCGTTCGTTAAGATGAACGGCTCCGTAAACAGCGAGAACGTCCCAAGTGTTGAAAGAACGGTACAGAAGGCGAGCAGCTTTCTCATCATCGGCACTGTCAAGTAGATGAACGATTGCAGCGCGTTCGCTCCATCCACCTTCGCCGACTCATAGAGTGATTTCGGGATATTTTGCAAGCCGCCAAGCAGTAGAATCATGTTGTACCCCGTCCAACGATAAATGACGAGCAAAGCGACTGAAATCCGAGCCCACCCCGGTGTCTCCAGAAATGGAATCGGTGAATCGATCAGTCCAGCCGATAGCAGCAGTTGGTTAAGCACACCATTGTTCGTGTTGAAAATAAGCAGGAAGACAAACGAGATGGCGACGACCGAAGTAATATTCGGAATGAAAAAGACAGTGCGAAAAAAACCCTTTGCTTTCATCAAACCGCTGCTGAGACATACGGCAAAAACGAGCGCAAGCAGCAGCATGATCGGGACGTAAAGCATGAAAATGATCACGCTGTTGAACACGGAATACCAAAAATCGCCGCTTTGCAGCACGTTGATATAATTCGTCCAGCCGACGAACTCCTTCTCTGCTTGGCCGTGCCATTTCGTAAAGCTTAAGTAAATCGAATACACAAACGGCGATAGTGTAAATAGCAAAAAACTGACCACGAACGGAGCGACGAACGCGTATGGCGCGGTTTTCAATTGCCATTTCCAATACGGACTTTGCATCGTGCCTCCTCCTAAGCGTTTTGCGTTACGCAGCCAAACTGACTTCGCAAGCATTTAATTGAAAGCGTTTATCTTTGTACAACAAAGAGCCTTCATCTCCGTTTATTTGTCGTATGTCATGATGTCTTTCACGGAGCGAAGGCTGATGCTTATACATTTTTTTGCGATATACTATGCTGCCGCCGAATTACTTACGGCCTGTTTTTTGCCTAAGCTGCGTAGCCGTTTTCTGAAAGACACTTTCCACCGATTTGTTGTCGAGGAATATTTCAGCAAAGGCGTTGATGACCATTTCATTAGCTAGTGGATAATCTTTGGTGTATACGATCGGCGCTACCTTTTTCACCGCGTCTACATAAAGCTGACGGACCGGCTGATTGTTGAAATACGGTACTTTTTCCTGGAAAATAGGATCGCTGTACGTTGTTTCAAGCGAAGGGAACAGTCCGCCTTCCTTCATCATTTTCAGCTGAGAGTCCGAACTCCCGAGCATAAATTCGATAAACTTCCAGGCTTCTTCCGGGTGCTTGGAGTTTTTGTTGATGGCTAAGTTCGAGCCGCCGTCGATGGCACTTGCGTATTTGTCGTCTTTCGACCATTTCGGCATCGGAGCGACCGACCAATTGCCTTTGCCGTCCGGATCGATCTGCGTCGGAAGCAGAGCATCGTACCAAGAAGCGCCTACAACTGTGGCGAATTTGTTTTCCTTAAACGAGTTGTACCAAGCATCGCTCCACGGTTTCGCTTCATACACGTACCCTTGTTTCACCATATCGACGAAATATTGCCCCATCTTGATGACTTCCGGATTGTCGAGCTGTACCGAACCGTCTTGTCCAAAATACCAGAGTCCGTGCTGCCAGAGCATTTGCCCGAAGAACGTGGCGTCAGTCTTCGTCTTGGAATCGGCCATCATCGCATAGCCTGTTTTTTCCTTCAGCTGTTTGGCAAACCGCATGTAGTCGTCCCACGTCTGCAGTTGCGACGCAACTTCCTTCGGATCGGACGGCAGTCCCGCCATCTTGAACATATCGCTCCTGTAGAACATGACGACCGGGCCGCTGTCCCACGGCATCGCGTAAACTTTATTGTCTTTCGTTGCATCCGCCCACTTGTAGGCGTTCATTTTATCCTTATACGGCGCTACTTTGCTGCTGATATCGAGCAGTCCGCCCGTTTGCACCATTTGTGACAAACGCAGCGTTTCCAAATTCACAACGTCCGGAACGGCGTCGCCGGAGCTCGCTGCGATCAAGAAGTTCTGATATACGTCCGCCTGTGCCAGCACATGTAGATCGACATCGATATTCGGGTACTTAAGCTTGAAGGCAGGCATGTTCAAATCGATCACGTTCTTGGCATCTTCCCAAATCCAGACAACAACTTTCGTCTTCTCACCGGAACCGCCTACTTCAACTTGCTGCTTCGAGCTGGTACAGCCGGAAAGCACAGTCGTTAGCCCAACCACCGTGCAAAGAGCTGCGAGCGTGAGTTGTTTATTTCTCTTCACTTTACATTCCCCCTGTTTATGTCCCTTGCCTGTGCTCTCATTATACGAGGATTGTAAGCGTTTCAAAATGGCGGTTTGTTCGGAATGTAGTGCCAACTTATTCGAACTTTTCAGGGCCATGTGTCATTTTGTCCGACCCATCTGGCATTTTGTTTGAAAGTGATTTATGGGGTTTCCTTGATTTCTTCTTTCATTGGCCAACGAATCGTAATCGTAGTCCCTTTCCCTTCCTGCGATTCGATCTTCATCCCATATTGCTCGCCAAAATGCAGCTTAAACTTCTGATCCACGTTGAAACAGCCTAGTCCTCCTCGACCCGACCTCGGCATCTGTTCGTCAAGCAGCGTCGCCAGTCGTTGTTCCGGTATCCCTTCACCATTATCGGCAAGGACGAGCATCAGCTCGCCTTTATGTTTGGCGACCGTTAACTTGATCGTACCCTCCCCATCCTCAAATCCATGAAAAAAACAGTTTTCGAGCAAGGGCTGCAGTGTCATGCGCGGTATCAAATAATGGTTCAGTTCCTCCTCAACGCTCGATTGAAATTCGAACGCGCCTCCGTAGCGCACCTCTTGTATTTTCAAATAATGCTCGACCGTACGCAGCTCCTTATGCAGAGGGACTAGCTCTTGAGTCGTAATGAGACTGCCTTCCAGCACCTTCGTCAGATGATAAATCGTTTGTCTGATTTCATCGTCCCCTTTGAGCTTGGCCTGCCATTGGATCGAGTTCAGCGTGTTTAAAAGCAGGTGGGGATTGATCTGGTAATGAAACGCTCGCAGCTCGGCTTCCTTCTTCAACTGTTCTTTCTTCGTTACCTCTTGAATAAGTGTCTGAATTTGCTCGACCATGCTGTTGAAACTATTACCTAGCCGTCCAAGCTCATCTTCGGATCCGAGATCGATTCGCGAATGCAGCTTACCGATGCCGACGAGCTCCATTTTGTTTTTGAGCCGCTTGATCCGCTTCGTAATTTGCGAGGAAAATAGAAAAGATACGATGAGAGCCAGTAAAAGTGTTCCTGCTATAACAGCCGCCGTTAGCGGCTGAATGACATTAACGGAGCGGTACACCTGCTCATAAGGCGTTCGAACTTCCACCGTCCATTTATTCGATTCGAGCGTTTTCATCCAGACAAGATCATCGGCTTTGGACATTGCCGCTTGCGGGGTATCGTAGATTGCTCGTCCGGACGCATCACGGATGGTTACGAACGAATGCAGCTCCCCTTCCAGCATCCGAAACGAATCGAGCACTTTCGTTGCATCAACCTCGATGAAAATAAATCCGTTTGTAAATGTCCCATACTGACTGCTTAGCGGAAAGACGAATCCCATGACCTGATCCGGCAAATTTAAATTACGGGCGATATAATAATCCGGCGCGTGGAAGCCCGTCCAATATTCGCCGTGCAGCCCGCTAGGTATCGCCTTCCACCAGTCTGACTGACGAAGCCGGTCGACATTAATTTGCGGAGAGCCGTAATAATAGCCCGACTGCGTGATGAGATATATGCCCGTCGATTCCATCGTCTTATGAGCATCGAGAAACCGCTCGAAATTTTTTTGATCGAGAAAGCTCGCGTAGCTGCTGGACTCCTCTTCGTGGAGTGTGTTGTTGAGCGGATCGAGCAAATAGGAATAAATATAGCGCGAGGTCATTTGCATTTGGCTGGCGTATGTGTCGAGCTGTGCTTGCAGCTGATTGACGGCGGACTGCCCGTACTGACCGATTTGTGCCTGTACGATTTGCGACGATTTGGCGTAAGACAAGTAACCGAGAATGTTAAGTGGAATAATGGCAACAATTAGAAAAAATAGAAACAGCTTCGCGCGGAGGTTTCTTTTTGGGTAGAAAAACAAGGATTGCATGCGGCGGATCGCTGTATTCATGGAAGTTATCTCCTCACGTAATTGACAATAGTTGAGTTGGCGTTGTTTTAAACTTAGCATTACTTCTTTACGGGGTCTACATTGAAAAAAGCAAATAAACCGCAATAGCGGTCTATTTGCTAATCAAACTGATTAAGTTAAATGAATTTTATACTTATTTCTTTGCAGTTGCATACCAATCGTTGACTTCTTTGAAGCTTGCGTCTCCGCCGGAAGCTTTGAATTTCTGTTGGAACGCATCCAAACCGCTTAATGGCTCCGCGCCAAAAATCAACTTCGTCGTATAATCTCCCACCATCACGTTCAACTGCTGAAAGTTTTTCGAGAAATCAGGTAAGTAAGGAGCGAAGCCCAATGGATCAAGTACTCTTACATTCGCTTCCGTCACATTCATAAACTTCCAAGCTTCAAACAAGCGTAAATCCTTACGCACACGTGCTTGCCAATAAGTTGGATAATTTTTGTCATCAGAGCCCATTAAGAAATTATTTGCTCTATTGCGCTCATCTGTAAAGATAGGTTGAATCGGTGTATACGTGCCATCCTTGAATGTAAAGTGCTTATTCTCTTCACCAATGGCCATCCCTTTAAACGTTTCCTTTTCAAGTTTAGCATTCATCCATTTGATAGCATCCTCAGGATGCTTGGATGCTTTAGGAATGAAAGAAATACGATCAAAGCCTTGGTTTGCAGATAGGCCTATTTTGCCATCCTTACCTTTTAATGCTGGAAGAAATGTCGCCTTAGCTGTAGGTACGTTTTTCACTAATGCATCTGCAATAACAGGCACATCAGACCAGTTCATCAGAATGATTCCTGCTCTTCCGCTTGTGAATTTTTCTTTCGCGGTAGCATCTTTATTGGCAGCAAATTCTTTATCAATCAAGCCTTGTTTAAAGAGATCTTGGGCAAAATTGATATAGTCTTTGTAAGCTGGGTCTAGAATTCGCGGTGTTAACTTCCCATTCACATTATTCCAAAAGTTCGGCATACCAAAGGCACCGACAATGTTGTCAATGAACGGCGAATCGCCTCTCACCGTTAATGGAATATTTTTATCTCCGTTACCACCTGGATCCTTCTCTTTAAAAGCTTTGAGAACAGCCACCAACTCATCCAACGTAGTAGGCGCTTTCATTCCTACTTTGTCAAGCCAATCCTGCCGAATGTATAGGCTAGTAGAGGCGGTCGGTATACTTTTGGTAGGGATTGCGTACAATTTTCCATCCACTTTAGCGGCTTCGAGAGCATCAGGGTCTACAGCCGATTTAATGTTGGGTCCAAATTTATCGATCAGCGGCCCTAAATCTACTAAAGCGCCTTTTTTCGCATAGTCTGCATATAAAGCTTTGAATTCTGTCCCACCAAGAGAAGTGATCACGTCATAAGACTCTCCGGAGGCAATGAGAATGTTCAGCTTATCCTGGGGCTTATCCTGAGGAAGCATATCATATTTCACTTTGTAGCCCGTTTTCTCTTCTAGGAACTTAGCTACCGGATACGTATTGTAGTCCTCTTGCTGCCAAATTTGCAATGATCTTAACTCGGCCTTCGGTCCAGCAGTTGTCGCAATTGCCGCTGCTGTGCTGGCTGGGGATGCACTGCCGCCTGTGGTCGTATTTTTGGAAGCGCAGGCGACAAGAGACGAAATGGACAAGCATGCTGCAACAGTTAGAAGCATAGCTTTGTTGTGTTTTTTGAGCATGGGTAGACCTCCCTAAATGTATGTGTTTACTATATCATTAAACCCTAGATGCTTAAATCCAGAGCGTTAATGCACAATTACCCTTTCACAGAGCCAATGAGTACGCCTTTGACAAAATGCTTTTGCAAATAAGGATAAACGAGCAGCATCGGAATAATGGAGGCAATTACGGTTGCGGAACGAACCCCCTCCGGTGATGTATTCATCAAGTCGTCCGTACTTTTGTTCAAAGCGTTGGAACTGTCGGCATTCAAAACAATGTCGCGCAAGTACAACTGCAAAGGCTTAAGGCCTGCGTCATTAATGTAGAGCATGGGGTGGAAGTAGTCATTCCAGAAGTACACGGCGTAGAAAAGAGCAATCGTTGCAATAACGGGTACACTTAAAGGAAGAATGATGCGAAAAAGAATCGTAAAGTTACGAGCGCCATCCATTTTGGCGGATTCTTCAAGAGCCTCAGGCAAGGATTCATAATAACTTTTGATAACCAGCATATTAAACACACTAATGAGGGCTGGAAGCATTAGCGACCATAAGCTATTAATTAAATGCAGTTGTTTCATTAGCAGGTAATTTGGAATAATACCGCCATTAAACATCATCGTGAAAATAAACAGCAGCATAATCATCGAAATGCCTGGAAGATGCCTCTTGGACAATGGATAAGCCGTTATTGCCGTTACCAGAATCGCTAGCACTGTGCCAACAACTGTGATGAGCAGCGAAATCTCTATCGAGTGAAGAAATTGGCTGGAGGACACCACATATTTCATCGTATCTAGCTGGAAGCCTACTGGAAAAATGCCAACTTTACCAGAAACTACTGCTGACTCATCACTAATCGATTTCGATAATATATTGGCCAAAGGCAGCAGTGTAGCTAAGCCGCAAAGCAGCAATACAAGATAAACACAGAAGTCTAATGACCAATCACTAAGCGTTTTCTTATGCATGTTTTCCACCCCCTACCATATGCTTCGCTTGATCAGCTTCTTGCTAAGCTCATTACCAGCTATGATCAGGATGAACCCAACAAGAGAATTGAACAATCCGACCGCTGTACTAAAGCTATAATCCTGTTGGCCAAGACCTTGACGATACACGAATGTACCGATGACATCGCCGGACTGATACACGACCGAATTGTACATGGTCAAAATTTGCTCCGTACCCGCTTCAAGCAAGTACCCCATGCGTAAAATTAAGATCAGAATGATCGTTGGCATAATACCTGGCAATGTAATGTGGAACATTTGTTTTATTCTCCCTGCTCCATCGATGGAAGCGGCTTCATATTGTTCCTGCTCGATACCTGCAATGGCTGCGATAAAGATAATCGCATTCCAGCCTGATTCCTTCCAACCTGCCGTAAATACCACTACACTTCGGAAGAATTGGTTGTCCAGAAAGAAGGAAATCGGCGTCCCGCCGAACCACTGAATCACATTGTTCACTAGACCGCCTGATGGGGACAGGATATTAATAAACAATCCGGAAATGATCACCCACGATAAGAAATGCGGTAGAAATATAATGGTTTGAATCGTCTTCTTGAAAAAAGCCTTCCGAACCTCATTCAAGAATAGCGCGATGATGATCGGTACCGGAAAAAGAAGCACAATCTTGTAAACGCTGATCAACAAGGTATTCATGAAAACCTGATAAAACTCTTCGGAGTGTATGAGCTTCTCGAATTGATCCAGCCCTACCCATTTACTTCCGGCAAATCCATCAAAAATGTTGAAGTCTTGAAAAGCGATAATAATCCCATACATAGGCGCATATTTGAATAAAAACAGAACAAGTAATCCCGGCGCTAATAATAGATATAAATCATAATTGGTTAGAATCAGCTTCCAACGGCCACTACCTTTTGTTTTGGGCTTGGCGTGAGCTTTTTGTTGTTCAAGCTCTGTTAGTGTAACACTCATGTAAGGCTCACCTCCGTGTTCTTATAGGTTCATTATATAGGTGCCCTGAAACGACTTGTAGATGGTAATATTTCTGTTTCTGGTGCAATCTTATGGTATTTAAGCAAACAAAAAACCACCTCTTTCTTATAGAGGCGGCTTATCTGATGAATGCTTATAAGTCATTCGAACCGTAACTATAGTCCCCTCTCCAATCGTGGAGAGAAGCTCTAGTCCGTAGGCATCTCCTGCGAACAGCTTGATCCTTTCATTCACATTGTACAACCCATACGAGCTTCCGGAACCGTCAGATTTCATGGAGGGACGCGGCTCTGTCAGCAGACTTTGCATAAGCTCTGGCTCCATGCCGATGCCGTCGTCCGTGACGGATATGATCAGAACTCCCTCTTCTTGCCTGGCCTTGATCATAATAGATCCTGTCTTGCCCTTTGATTTCCTTATCCCGTGCAAAAGGGCATTTTCCACAATGGGCTGCAGTGTCAGCTTAGGCATTTCAATATCATCCAGGCCTTCTTCGATGTCAAAATGAACCTCAAAACTCTTCGGAAACCGTGTTTGTTGAATTTCCAAGTAAACCTTCGCTAAATTAAGCTCATCGGTCACACTGACCAAATCTCTGCCCTTGTTTAAGCTTAGCCTGAAATATTTGGCCAAACCATCGATCATCTGGCTAATATCGTGAGCATTATGTCCAATTGCAATCCAATTGATCGTATCTAGGGTATTGTACAAGAAGTGAGGATTAATCTGCGCTTGCAAAGCCCGAAGCTGCGCTTCACGCTCCTGCACCTTCGATTTATAAGTCTCTTCCATTAAATCTCGGACCCTATGGATCAGATGGTCGACGCTCTTTTCTAGCAGGTTAAAATCGCCTTCCGACGTTCCGCTCCGTTCATCCAGCCCCTCCATGCCTTCTCGTTTTATGGCTCTTATCACCGTCTGCACTTTGCGATTCATTCCGCGCACGATAAAAGCAATCAGAATAAAAACAAGGAGGAGGAAAAGTATCGTTACACCGGACAAAGTAGCCACACTTGAAAATTGATTCAACGAGGCCGCACGGGAGCTAATGCCATTCTTCGGCACTTCCGCAACCAACTTCCAGCCCGTCGACCCAATCGTCGTATAGACAACATATTGCTGGGTGTTGTCCTCCGTAATGGCAGATACACCCTCATCCTTTTGTTCTATAGCACTAAGCACGCTACTTGATTTCAGCTTCGTCCCAAGCAAGGATTTGTCGTTATGCAGGACAACGGTGCCACTCGGTGCGACCATGAATACATTTTGCTCTTTGTTCAACTCGATATTGGATAGGATATTATCTATGGTTTTAGCAGCGACTTCAATAGATAAAACACCTGACAAATGATCGTAATTATCCGGATCCCGCAGTACTCTAATACCCGAGAAAATATAACGGGCGCTCTGCACATCGTCAAGAAAGTTTTCCAAGTAAGCTCCCGTCCACACGAGATTGCCATTAGCATTCACTACCTCTGTGTACCAAGGACGGTTTTTGATGCTTTCCCACGGAAAGAAATTCACTCTCTCATGGGAAAAAAGCTTGGATTCGTTTACATACAATCGAACGCGAAACACAATCGGATTCGTTTTGGCATTATCAACCAAAATGCGCAGTTCCTTCAAAGCATCGAGCTGATCGCTATCCGATGATGAGGTGCTTAAATACTGATGCAGCTTAGGATTCATGAGAATCGTATTTGAAATATCTCGGGCAGAATCAAATTGGTGATTCAAATTGATTTCAGCCTGCTTCAGCGTCTGAAGCATTGTTCTAGTCACTTCTTCTTCCAAAATGCGGGAGTACCTTTGCGAGTAAGCATATAGTAATACAGAAGCTGGAATCAGGATCAACACAATGTAAGCGATCAGCCATACCCTTGCTGCAACAACGCCCTTGAAGATCATCGATAGGTAGTTCCAACCTCTACTCATGAGATGCTTCATTCCCCTCTACCGACTTTACATGAAATGATCACGAAATGAGCTCGGCGTATGTCCCGTGTGTTTCTTAAATATTTTGCTGAAATAACTAGGATCTGAGTAACCAACGGCATAGCAGACCTCATAAAATTTGTTGGCTGGATCTTTCAAGAGCTCCTTCGCTTTGTCTACCCGAACTTTCGTCATATATTCGTTGATAGTTTCGCCCGTTTCCTGTTTGAAGAGCAGGCATAGATAGGTTGTAGATAAGTACACTTCCTTCGCAATATCCCCAACCTGCAGGTTTTCTGCGAATCGTTTATCGATGAGGGAACGAATACGTTCAATGACATTTTTAGCTTTGCCGCTGCGCTTTTCACCGATTCGCTCACATACTTCGATGAGATGGGATTCCACAAGCCGTCTTAAATCACCTAATGTTTCTTGCTGAAAAACCTTAGCCAGCAGCTCGTTCTCTTTCTCCTCCAGCCCCTGCCTGTGAACATTTAGTTCAATCATAATCCGGCCTGCAAGCAGCAGCAGCTGCAAGCTTAAGTTGCGCCCATACGGCATGCCTTCCGCGCGATTGCGTGAAAGAGCGCTATAAATCATGTGAAGCTCCTCCTGCACCTTGCCGGCTTCCGCAGCTTTCAGAGAAGAGATCAATCTCTCATTCTGCGCAGGATCAAAGCGGTACATGCTGTCGTTGCCTTGTTCCAGGTTATCCATGGAGATCACCTGATTCTTACCGAGATACCATCTTTGATCGGCGGCTTCTCTTGCTTGCGAATATGACTGCGGCAAGCTGGCAAGACTTGAAATTCGCTCGCCCACGCCGATGGTCACACTAATTTTCAAATAGCTGTAGAGGCTTTCGCGAACTTCTTCGGCTAATGTAAACAGCAGATTTTCCTGATCTTCCTGCTCCACTAGTCGAAGAATGCCTACGAACTCGCCTATTTGATTTTCAAAGACATATCCACCAATCTCTTTCTCAATAAGCTCTTGCACGATATTAAGGACAGAGTAGGATAACAATTGCTGATCCCTCTCGGAACGGTTCTGTGCAATTTCAGACGCATCATCTATGCGAATCGCGATCACCCAGTATGTTGCGTCAAGCGGAAGATTAAGCCCAAGGAACTCTATGCGATCCTGTATTCGTGCAGGAAAAGTGATCCCTTCCCTAATTAATGACATGAGAAATTTCTCCCGCAGCAAAGGCATGCTCTGAATGAGCTTGACCTGCATGTCCTCAATCAGTTTTCGTTCCTGCTTTTCCGTTTGCAAGGCACGAACTAATCGTTCAACTACCACGCTCAATTCCCCTAAATTGACGGGCTTAAACATATAATCGACCGCTTTGACTAGAAGCGCGGATTTCAAATATTCGGCATCATCATGGCCGCTCACAAAAACAATTTTGATATGAGGAAATCGCTCGCTGAGTCTATTCGACATCTGAATGCCATCCATATTGGGCATACGTACATCCGTTAACACTAAATCCGGCTTTACTCGCTCAATAAGCTCCAACGCAACGTCACCGTCATCCGCATCACCCACAACTTCAATCCCATAAGCATTCCAGTCAAAATAGGTACTTAGCCCAAAACGAACTGTCGGCTCGTCGTCCACAATGACTAATTTATACATCTCGTGTCGGCCTCCCTTTAGCTGCAGATCATCTTATTATATCTTGCAAAAAAGCCAAGGACATATGAGAATCTTATGATTTCTGGTGCTATATTTACTTGAATTCAGAAAAAACACGGCTGTTTGCTGGCATTGAAGTTGTACGCCCAACAAAAAAATCACCTTGAATGCGAATGTGTTCAAATGGCAGCGTCGGATTGGCAATTCGCCACAGCATCCGGTCGGCAGCACGATAACCGGTCTCTCGGATCGAAAGAAGCGGCCTTGTGAACGTTGGCAGAGATTCCGCTTGTTCATTCAAAAATCCGACCAAGGACACATCCTCAGGCACACGCCATTTCAGCTCGTTACACAACTCTAATACGACTGGAACTTCATGGTCAATTCCACAGATGATGGCGCTAGGCGTAAAGTGTTCCATTTGTTGCAGCAGCTCTTCACGCCACTGCGCTTGGTTGGTCCGTTCACCGATGGAATGCATAGAAGGGTCGATCTCGACACCGAGCATATTCATCGCGTGACAGAAAGCTTGCCAGCGCAAAATAAAGCCACGCTGCAAATGGATATCTCCCACGTACATAATTCGCTCATGCCCTAGGCTTCGCAGATAGGTTACTGCTTGAAACGTAGCTTCGTAAACATCCCAGATCACGCTGTCTATTTTCACGCCTGGAGGAGGAAAGCTGAGCAATATTCGTGGCAGCTGCAGTCCAAACAGAGCGAGCTCCCACGCCTTAGGCACAATGCTTGGAGCGATGAAAATGCCGTCCGCATAGGCCATTCCGCTCTCTTCGATCCAACCGTTCATATGTTCTTTCTTTATCTTTTGCGGGAGCATGAGCAGCTCGATTCGATGGCCGAAGGAAAAGAAACGATCTTGAAGTCCTTGAAGCAAAAGGCGATTGTAGGCCACGGATTCTGCGGTCTGTACCAAAAGGAAGCGCTTCCTTTCGTTCGGATAAGGAGCAATGCGATCAAGCCTAAGGCTGCGAATCTGATCCATTGTATAATAGCCCAGCTTCTCGGCCGTGTGGACAATAAGCTGTCTGGTGGCTTCCGACATGCCGGGTTTTCCTTTTAGCGCTTTCGACACGGTCTGTACAGTCAACCCAAGCTCCTTGGCAATCGTTTTTAGTGTTACTTGCTTGCGGGTAGGCATATAGACTGCACCTCGATCCTATAGTAGTCCGGATTTGTTATTCGTTTAGTAATCATATCACGTCCTCTTTTTTGATTAAACTAAAATTAAACTAGTTCCTCCCTGCTAGGAATCTATAATGAAAGCAATGACACTCAATACTGAGCTTTTGCAAATGAAATGCAGATGAGTTCAAATGCAAATGAGTACAAATGCAGTTTTGCAGAAGCAAAACCTTAGGAGGAACATTCACATGACGAAGTTGAACATGCAAACCGTTACGATCCCATCACAAAACCTACCTGTTAGCTATACCCCGGACGTGGTTGTCGTTGGAGGCGGCGCATCAGGCATCGCAGCAGCAATTGCTGCAGCCCGCAATGGCGCTAATACGTTATTAATTGAGCAAAGAGGCTACTTAGGCGGGATGGGGACAGCTGCACTAGTTCCTGCCTTCTGCCCTTATACCGATGGGGAAAAGCCGGTCATTCGCGGCATCGGGCTTGATCTGCTCGAGAAGATGAAACACGCTGCCAGTGATGACTTTATGCGACGTTACAAGGAGCAGCTGGACTGGGTTCCTATCGATGTGGAAACGCTTAAGCGCGTATATGACGCAGAAGTACAGTCAAGCGGAGCGCAGGTATTGTTCCATACTGTGGCGGATCAGGTACTGCTGGACGGTGATCGGATTACAGGACTAGTCATAAGCAATAAATCCGGACGGTCCGTCGTCCAAGCCAAACTATACATCGATGCTTCCGGAGATGCGGATCTTGCTGCGTTGGCAGGCGTTCCTTTTCAAGTTGGAGGAGAGCAAGGGGAGCTTCAACCTGGTACCATGTGCTATGTGGTTACTGGTGCAGACAAGGCACGCTATGAGCAGTTCCTTCAGGAGACAGGAGCGCATAGTCAGCTGGAGAACATCGTCATTGAAGCGCAGCGAAATGGCGACCTCCCGGAGGGACGCAAGCGGATATCAGGCATGGCCTGGATTTCCGATTCAATCGTCGGCTTTAATTTCGGTCATATCTTCAACATTGACGGCACGAAAGCGGAGGATTTGACCCGTGCCGCGATCGAGGGCCGGAAGCTAATTGACACGCAAATCCGCTTTTTACGTAAATATGTGCCTGGCTTTGAGCATATCTTCCTCGTTCATTCCGGCGACCAAATCGGCATCCGTGAAACTCGCCGAATCCAGGGGGACTATACCCTCGTAGTCGAGGACTTCTTATCGATGCGGACATTCGAAGACGATATCGCACGCAATTCTTACTTTATCGATATCCATTTGGCAAACGCCAACAGCACGATGACGATCAAGCATCTGCCAAAAGGCAAATCCCATGGCGTACCTTATCGCTGCATGCTTCCAAAAGGCAAATCGAATTTAATCGTAGCCGGACGTTCCGTCTCGTCCGATCGTCCTGTGCAAGGCTCGCTTCGCGTCATGCCTAACTGCTTTGCGATGGGAGAGGCCGCAGGTGTCGCGGCAGCTATGGCAAGCTTCGCCGGCCTAGGTTTCCGCGAGGTTCCGATCTTAGAACTGCAGAACAAGCTGATCGCGCAGGGTGCATGGCTCGGTGAACGGCCGGGTAAAGCTGATTCGGATCAACCCGTTGCCGTAGGTGCCGTTACATTTGATGAAGAATGTTAGTGTAGGGAGTATTCATGAAATGCAAAGTAAGTGGGTAGGAAAAACCTGGGGAACACTCGGTGACAGCATTACAGAAGCAGGAGGCTATCAGCCTCACATTCAATCTGCTCTTGGCTTTTCGAGCGTGATCAATTATGGGAAAAGCGGCTGTTCGATGACGGCTGGAGGCGACCGCGATTACGGAGCCACGACACATGTGGGCAAATCGATAGATGCTTCCTTGGATTGCGTCACCATCTTCGCGGGAGTGAATGATTTTCGTTTGGATAAACCGATTGGCGATATCGGTTCGAACAATATTTATACGTTTTATGGAGCCTACACGACCCTTATCGAAGATATTTTGACGAAAAATCCGCGCTGCCGCCTTAGTTTGTGGACACCGCTGCAGCGTGATAAAGATGGGTA
The DNA here is from genome assembly GCF_000422905.1 of Paenibacillus alginolyticus DSM 5050 = NBRC 15375. Classification (GTDB taxonomy): domain Bacteria; phylum Bacillota; class Bacilli; order Paenibacillales; family NBRC-103111; genus Paenibacillus_E; species Paenibacillus_E alginolyticus. The sequence continues at coordinate 138,298 of NZ_AUGY01000011.1, read as the reverse complement.
TGACATCTTTTACATCAACGCTGCCGGGCACCGTTTATCCGATTATGTCGAAGCTATTCAGCATATTGGTCGTCAGTACGCTCTTCCTGTCCTTAATCTCTATGAACAAAGCGGGCTTAATAAGCTGACGCTGCCCCACTTTACTTCAGATGGCTTGCATCCGAATGAGACTGGTCATCGACGCATTGCGGATATGGCGATCCCTTTTTTGTTAAGTTTGTGATTAAAGCCGTTCTCAGGTCTGACTTTTCATTCATTGTGCCGCCTCAAAAAGCTGCTGAACGACTCTAAATTTCGATTTTGGAGTCGTTCAGCAGCTTAGATGGGCTACCATGATTGCCAATGTTGTAGTTTCTACAACAATTCACACGCCCAAAGGCTTTTTTGTATGCTGAAGTTGTAGTTTGTACAACAATTCGAACCCCATTTGTCGCGAAATGGCCTGTAGGGGGCTGAATTGTTGTACATAATGCAACATCAGAGGGATAAAAGCCGGATCTAGGCAAAATTGTTGTACATTCTACAACATCATTCGACCGAAGAGGTGGATTCATCCGTTTTTTTTCCCACGCGCTATCCTTAAGAGGCCATCCCACAGCCTATGGGAATGCTCCTTCCTCTTTATATTTAGACATCTTATCTCGCAGCGTACGTTCGCCAATATCCAGCATTTCGGCCGTTTTGCGGCGGTTTCCGCCAAGCTCTCGAAGCGTTGCCAAAATGAGCTTTCTCTCCGCTTCGAGGGCCGTATCGCCCACATAAACAGGAACGAGCCGACCGTCTGCCGTTTGCCCGCGCTGGGGCTGAAGGTCCATCGGCATATCTCGGATCGTCAAATGTTCGCCGTCGGCGAGTGCGATAGAACGTTCGATAATGTTTTGAAGCTCCCGCACGTTGCCGGGAAAAGGATAGTCATTCAGCAGGTTGATCGCTTCCTGCGAGATGCCCTTTATTTGCTTGGACATTTTTCCGCCGATTTTATCCATAAAATGACGGATTAGCAGCGGGATATCTTGCTTGCGCTCGCGGAGCGGCGGAACCTGGATCGGAATAACGTTCAACCGGTAATACAAATCTTCCCTGAACTTGCCCTGCTGCACTTCTTTCTTCAAATCCCGGTTCGTTGCGGCAATAATCCGAACATCGATCCGTTTCTCCTTATGCCCTCCGATTGGCGTCACTGTCTTCTCCTGCAGCACCCGCAGCAGCTTGCTTTGCAATCCGATATCGAGCTCACCAATTTCGTCGAGAAACAAGGTGCCCCCATCTGCTGTTTCGAAAATACCCGCTTTACGTACATTTGCGCCTGTAAACGCGCCTTTTTCATAGCCGAACAGCTCGGACTCCATCAAGTTAGCGGGAATCGCGGCGCAATTAATCGTGGAAAACACCTGCTCCCGCCGCTCTCCTGCAAAATGAACGGCACGAGCGACCAGTTCTTTTCCTGTCCCGCTTTCCCCCAGGATCAGTACGCCAGAATCGATGTTCTTCACCTTATCGATAAGCGTAAACACGTGCTTCATCCGATCGCTTTCACCAATCAAACCGTGCACGTCGTAGGCTTTGCGGATTTCTCCGTCCAACCATTCCACCCTTGATTGAAGGTGATACTGCTCCTGCGCTCTGCCGCTCAGCACCTTGAGCTCCTCCATATCGATCGGCTTCTGCACGTAATAGAAAGCGCCGAGCTTCATCGCCTCAACGGCGGAAGCGATGCTGCCGTACGCCGTCATCATGATGACGACCGTCTTAGGCGACAGCTGCTTGATCGTCCGCAGCACCTCGATGCCGTCCCTCATGCCGATCCGCAAATCCAGCAGCACGATCGCAAACGAAAGATGTGCGAATAAAGCGACCGCCTCGTCAGGATCGACGGATGTATACACTTGATATTCGTCTTCCAAAATAAACGACAACGATTTGCAGATCGAGATTTCGTCATCAATGATAAGCAAATTCGGTTTATGCATGCTCGTTTTCCTCCTGCTCACCTGGTAATTTCAACGTCACCTTGGTTCCGGTTCCCTTCCTGCTCACCACTTCGATCCCCCCATTGTTCTCGGTCATCAGCTGGTAGCAAATCGACAGCCCAAGCCCGACCCCTCCGGTTTTTCGCGTAAAAAAAGGTTCGTAAATGTTCGCCAAATCCTGGGGATCGATGCCTTGGCCGGTATCTTCTATCGTCATCATGACATGAGGACTATCGCTGTAAGCCTTTATTTGCAGCTGTCCGCCGTCCTCCATGGCATCGATTGCATTTTTGAACAAATTGATCAGCACCTGCTTGATCTGCTGGGCATCCGCCCAAGCAACGCAAGTCTCCGGCACTTCAAGCCGGACGACGATCCGTTGTTTTTCAAACAACTGCTGGAACAACAGCACAACGGCTTGAATGGTTTCACCGATGTGGAAAGTCGCTTTCTCAGGCGGTTTGTCACGGGAGAAGTCCAGCAGTTCGCCGACGATCCGGTTCAACCGCATCACTTCCCCAGTCACATGCTGCGCAAAAAACTCGCGGTATTCCTTGTTTTCGTATTTGGTTGGCAGGAGTTGTGCATAGGATAAAATGGACGTAATCGGATTGCGGATTTCGTGGGCAATCCCTGCGACTAATTGGCCTAACGATTGCATCCTATCTTTACGCGCAAGCTCGTCCAGCGTTTTTTTGTACGTGTCGACGCGCTTCTTCAATTCTTTCTTCAGCGTAAAATTCCACCATAAAATGATGAGCAGCACGCAGGTTATGGCGAAAAGGCCGATAATAAAATAAGTAAGCAGGCCGCGTATATTGCGAGGTGACGGATAAATATATTCGCCGAACCATTTGCGTTCGATTTTCGGGTAAGTTCCGTTTGTTTTGATTTTCCGCAGCCCAACGTTGATCGGCTCAAGCAGCTGTTCGTTCCGCTTCAGGACAACCATGCCATAGTCGGTAGGCGAGATCGGATCGCCGACGAGTTTCACCTTGTCCTGCTGGCCATTCGATTGCAGCAAATACTGACCGGTAATTTGATTGCCGATAAAAGCGTCCACTTTGTGATCCAGCAGCATCTTGATTGCCTTGTCCTGATTTTCCTCCGCGAGTACAACAGCATTTTGAAGCCGTTGCAGCGCTTCGCCGCTAATATCGCCTTCCTGAACGGCTGTTTTCCGATGCTGCAAGTCGCCCAGAGAGAACACAGAATAATTGTCCTTCAACACGAAAATCGCCTGCGTACTTGTGAAATAGGGTTCGGAGTAGGCGTATACAGACGAACGCTCCTTACTGTATTTCATCCCTTGAATGGCATCTACCCGCCCCGCTTCCAACGCCTTTAGCGCTTCACTCCATGGCATCGGATAAAACTCAAATTTGATCCCGGTTTCGATGGAAAGCGCGTTCATCATATCAACGTTAAAACCTTGAAACGTACCATTGGCCTCAAATTCGAAGGGTGGAAACCTGTTATCGCCGGCAACGCGAATCACTTGACGAATCTCGGATGGTGTACCTTCAGCTGCAGAAGAGAGTAACGGGAAACAGAAAGTTGCTACAAACATGACAAAAGCCATACAAAGAAGCGGAATGCTAGTCACAAGACCCTCTTTGCGCATTATCCTTTCATCCCCTCTCTATCATGGATAGTCAGTATTATATCTTAATTCGGGAAATTTCACGATTCACTCCACTACAGCCCGGTCCCTCAATACAAAGGATAGCTCGTCCCGCTCTTGGGATAGACTAAAATATTTTTTGGTTAATGTGTTGACTTAAACCTTGGTTTAAGACGTATGATAGTCTTGTCGACAATGAAAGATAAAATTTGGAGGCCTCCAGATGAAGTATTGTTCCATTAGCGAAGCTTCTGACAAATTCAATATTCCAGAATCCACGTTACGTTTTTATGAAAAAAAAGGACTACTACCATTAATCGAGCGTGATAAAGCTGGTAGGCGGTTATTTTCAGAAGATCAAATGGCGCTACTTAAAACCGTTATTTGTTTAAAAAACACGCACATGCCAATAAGTGATATCAAGCAATATATAGACTGGATCGTAGAAGGAGACAACACCACCCATCTCCGACTTGAAATGATGAAGAATCACAAGCAAGCTGTGCTAGCTGAGATTTCGTTGATGACAGAATCCATAAAAGGAATTGACGTAAAAATTACACGTTACACGAAACGCACTCAGGAAAGAAAAGAGTGAAGAAAATAATGGAGAAGAGGAACTATAATGAAACTTTCAGGAAATACAATACTTATTACAGGCGGAAATGCTGGAATAGGATTAGCTTTTGCTGAGCGTTTTATAAAATCTGGAAATAAAGTCATTATTTGCGGACGACGTGAACTTGTACTTCAAAATGCGAAAGAAAAATTCCCTAGTCTTATTACTCGTGTAAGTAATTTGGATATTGAATCCGAGCGTGTAGCATTGTTTGACTGGGTAACAGCGAACTATCCAGAAGTGAATGTGTTAGTTAACAATGCAGGGATCCAACAACGCTTTAATGTGTTAAAAGCGGATCCGAAGAACAATTGGAGTTATTTCAATAAAGAAATCACAACCAACATTGAAGCACCTTTCCATCTCTCTATGCTGTTCGCTCCATTTTTTGCAACAAAAGAAGAGGCAACTATTATTAACGTGACATCTGGGCTAGCTTTTACACCGTTTGCGATTGCTCCGATTTATTCAGCAACAAAGGCGGCGCTCCATTCATTTACGATAAGTCTAAGACATCAACTTTCTGATACGTCTGTAGAAGTAATTGAAGTTGCTCCTCCGGCCGTGAATACAGATTTAGGTGGGGCGGGGTTGCATACGCATGCGGAACCATTAGATGCCTTCGCAGATGGAATTTTCAAAGAATTAGAAGAAGGTAAACAGGAAATTGGATATGGTACTTCTGTGAATCGCTTACGCATGTCACGAGATGAAGTCGACGAACATGTAGCAAATATGTACAAGGCAATGAAAAACACAATTGAATAACTATACCTGCGAAAAAGCATATTAAAAAGCAAAACTCACCGCAGTATTGGCGAGTTTTGCTTTTTAAATTACGAATCCCATAATGGGAAACTATAATATTATGCCCCATTTGACTTCTTGCGCACCGGGTAAAGCATCGTAAAGTCGAATGTTTCAATTTCCGTATAAGGGATTGTGAGAGCGTTCAACGGTTCAAGCGGAACCGTCTCCATCCCGAATACTCCTTCACGACGATCGAGCTCATAATCGGGCGACTGGTCTAGCCACGCAAATATCGCATCATATACGTGCCACATGTGCACCTCATTCCCGTATACGCGGGCGCTCGCACAGAGCCCTCCGCCTACCTCCAGAGTCTCAATGCCATCCGGTACATCTCCGAACTCGCGAACCGCCAGTCCGACCCAGAGCGTATCGACTTGCTTGCTCCATTGATCCTGTTGAATGAACACATACGCAGAGGGCCCATCAGTGAGTCTCTCATCCTTAAGGGGGACCTGCGCTGTAAGCTTGTTCCACGCCACCCGCGTCCCGTTTTTGTCAGGTGTCATCCCCGTCCGTACTGCCAATGCCTTGAAAGGCGCCACTTCAACTAACTCAACAGCTATCGTCTTTTGCAAAAAAACTCTCCTCCTTCACGATTATCCATGATGAAGACATCCTGCTAAATACATTCGCTTTTTTCCAGAAAAAACCTTTTTCACGGATTGCACACTCTGAATAAATACTAATGTGGTTATCATATTTCTCATGAGCGGTACTTTTGGTATACTTGGAACAAACCAACTAGGAATGGGTGTCGAGGATTTGAAAAATGAAGATATGCTTGCTGTGCTGAAGGCCTTGTCTAATGAGACACGCCTCAACATCCTTTGCTGGCTGCGGGAGCCGGAAAAGATGAACGAGAATCTGCCGAACGTTATCAAAGAAGAGTTCCCTGGGGGTGTCTGCGTGGGAAGCATTCAGGAAAAATCCGGTCTGACGCAGTCGGTCATCTCCTCGTACCTGTCCTCCATGCAGAAAACCGGACTGCTGGAGTCCCGACGCTATGGTCAATGGACTTATTACAGGCGCAATGAAGAGGCGATTGCCGCTTTTTTGGAGGACTTTGCGGCCGGGCTGCAGGTCAAGAAGAAGTAGCCCCAAAAGTTTTCTCTGAAGTGCTTGCACTTTCATATATTCATCTATATATTTGTATTTGTAGATTAATAAACAAAAAACAAACCTTTTCTATACAGAAGGAGAGAATAAGATGACCACATCCAAAACAGCAGAGGCTCTGTTCAAGCCTTTTGAAAATGGCCGACTGAAGCTTGAAAATCGTATTGTCATGGCCCCGATGACCCGCTGCTTTTCGCCGACAGGCGTTCCAGGTCCCGACGTGGCCGGATATTACCGCCGGAGGGCGGAAAACGCCGTCGGTCTCATCATCACTGAAGGAACAGTCATTAACCATCCGGCTGCGGCTGCTGACCACGGCGTGCCGCATTTTTACGGGGAGGACGCTCTTGAAGGATGGTCGCGCGTCGTGCGCGAAGTGCATGAAGCCGGCGGCAAAATCGCTCCGCAGATCTGGCATACCGGCACTGCCCGCGAGAGGAAGAAATTCCCGGATTCGAATGTCGACCCGATCGGGCCTTCTGGCCTGAGCCTGACCGGCGAGCCGGTCTCAGAGCCGCTAACGGTCGAGGAGATTTCCGGTCTCATACAGGCTTATGCCCAGGCCGCGGCCGACGCTAAGCGTATCGGCTTTGATGCGGTGGAGATCCACGGCGCGCACGGTTACCTCATTGACCAGTTTTTCTGGGACGTCACCAACATGCGCACGGATGATTATGGCGGCGACCTGGTTGGCCGCACCAGATTCGCGGTGGAGGTCATCGAGGCAGTGCGAGCCGCAGTCGGTCCCGACTTCCCGATTATCTTCCGCTTCTCCCAATGGAAACCGGTTAATTACGGCGCCAAGCTGGCAGCGAGTCCAGAGGAGCTGGAGCGCTTCCTCGCACCGCTGTCTGCGGCAGGCGTCGATATCTTCCATGCCTCCACGCGGCGCTTCTGGGAGCCTGAGTTCGAGGGCTCAGACTTAAACTTGGCGGGCTGGACGCGCAAGCTGACCGGGAAGCCGGCTATTACCGTCGGCTCCGTCGGCCTTGACTCCGTTTTCACCAGCCTTTTCGAGGAGGGCAAGGGCGGGCAGGCTGCCGGCATCGACAACATTATCGAGCGTCTGGAGCGCGGAGAGTTCGACCTCGTCGCCGTTGGTCGCGCGCTGCTGACTGACCCGGCCTGGGCGGCCAAGATCCGCGACGACCGCACCGATGAGCTGCTGCCGTTCACGCGGGAGGCACTTACCACGCTGAGCTGATTCAGCGCTGAGTATCGGGCAGCAGCCGACTCAACCCAAAGCTTTTTTCATATCCAATCCAAAAATACCTTTATAAATTTAAACAGGCGGCTCTATCTGTGATATGCAGGTGGAGCCTCTTGTTTTGTCCACCTTGTCTGTCTCAAACCTAATCAGATACTTAAGTTTCACCTGAAATCTGGTAGATCAAAAGGCGGCGAAATCCACCGCAGCGGCAAAAACTGCCGCTTTTGTCTCTCCTAACGAAACCTCTCGCTATCTCCAGCTTTTTGTGAAACCCCTTACAAATACACCTATTTTTCTCTCTATTAAATGATTGGCATGATATTTGCTTATTAAGAGATATGCAGCAACTATCAAATCACAATGGGGGAAAAAAAATGGCTCACCAAATGAAAAAAGTAAATCTTCTCGCGATTCTATGCGGACTAACGATTCTTGTAACCGCTTGCGGTGGCGGGAAAGCGAATCCGGCACCGAGCGAACAGGCCAAAACGGCGAATGCAGCAGCGAAAGTCAGCACGGACGAAGTGCTGCAAAAAATCGCAAAGAACAAAACACTGACAGTCGGAACGGATGCGACCTTCAAGCCGTTTGAATACAAATCGGGCGACAAATATGATGGTTTTGACATCGAGCTCATTCAAGCGGTTGCCAAAGAAATGGGTGCGGATAAAGTGGAATTCGTCGATACGGAATTCAAGGGACTGATTCCAGGCTTACAGGCCAAGAAATTCGACTTAATCGTTTCCGCCATGTACATTACCGACGAACGCAAACAGACCATCGATTTCTCCGAAACGTACTACCCGGGCGGTCTGACGATTATGCTCAAAAAGGACAATGACAAGATCAAAGGCATCGAAGATTTGAAAAATAAAAAAGTAGCTGTGCAAATCGGGACTAAATCCGTCAAATTTTTAGAAGAGAACCACAAGGACATTCCATTGGTGAAGGTCGAGAAGAACACCGAAATGTTTCTAGAACTTGAGACCGGCAAAGTCGACGCTGTCGTAACCGGTGGACCTGCTGCCAAGACGTATGCGAAAGAAAAAGGCACTGTGAAGGTGCTGCCTAAAGAACTGACGCAAGAATTTTACGGGTACGGTATCCGCAAAGATAGTCCGGAATTTCAGAGAGCCGTTAACGAAGCGCTCGCGAAAATTAAAGCGAACGGCAAATACAACGAAATCGTCAAAAAATGGTTTGAATAAACAGGAAATGAGGGTTGACCATGCAGCATCTTGATTTTAGCATCCTGGCGGAATGGCAAAACATTCGTCTCCTTTTGCAGTCGTTATGGTATACAGTTGCTTACACGCTAGCAGGGTTTACGCTTAGCATCTTGGTCGGAACGATCATTTCGTTTGGGCAGATGGCCAAAAACAGACCGATAAGGTTCTTGTCCCTCGCCTATCTTTCCTGGTTCCGGGGAACGCCGCTGCTTGTCCAGCTTTTCCTCTTATACTACGGCTTGCCGATCCTGTTCGGTATCGATACGGTCCCTTGGGTGTCCGGCATCATCGCCCTTGCGATGTACGGCGGCGCCTACTCGTCGCAAATCATTCGCAGCACCATCCAATCGATCGACCGGGGACAGATGGAGGCTGGACGATCGATCGGCTTCTCCTACGCGCAAACGATGCGGAAGATCATCATTCCGCAAGCGGTTATCCGAATGCTTGCACCGATGACCAACGAGCTGATTTCGCTGACCAAAAACTCGTCGCTGCTGTCCACGATCACGGTAGTGGAGCTGTTCCGTCAGGCAAACATCCTGATCGCCGATACGTACAAGACGCTGGAATTTTTGATTGCTGTCGCCATTCTTTATTACGTGGTCAACAACATTATCGGACTTATTGGGATGAAGCTGGAGAAACGTCTGAGCACAGGAGATGACATGCGATGATACGAATTAACGACTTACACAAAAGGTTCGGCAGCAACCGCGTGCTGCGGGGTGTGGATCTTCAGGTGAATCGCGGGGAAGTCGTGGTCATCCTCGGACCGTCCGGTTCGGGAAAAAGCACGCTGCTGCGCTGCATCAACTATTTGGAGACGTTCGAAGAAGGGAACGTGTTCATCGAAGGAAAGGCAATCGGCCGCATTTCGGCCGGCGGACATTCCCGGGAAATGCCGCAAAACGAACTGAATGCGATGAGGCAGGAAGTAGGAATGGTATTTCAATCATTCAACCTTTACCCGCACATGACAGTGCTGCAGAACATCACGCTGGCCCCAACTTCATTACGCGGCATGCACAAAGAGGTAGCGGAACTTCTGGCACTCGAACTGCTCCGCAAGGTCGGTTTGGAGGAAAAGGCGAATGCCCGTCCATCGAGTCTCTCCGGCGGCCAAAAGCAACGCGTCGCGATTGCCCGCGCACTTGCGATGAAGCCGAAGGTGATGCTGTTCGACGAACCTACATCCGCTCTCGATCCGGAAACGGTGGGAGAAGTGCTTCAGGTGATGCGCAATCTGGCGCAAGAAGGGATGACGATGATCATCGTCACGCACGAGATGGGATTCGCCCGCGACGTGGCCGATCGGGTTGTCGTCATGGATGGCGGCGTTATCCTCGAAGAAGGAGTCCCTTCGGACATTTTTACGAACCCGTCGCATCCGCGAACGCAAACATTTTTGAGCCAGGTGCTGCAAAACAAATGATCCGAAGCAAGTAGCGGCTTCGATTCCAGATAGGAGGCATTCATGATGAATCAAATACCTTATATCCAGCGGCCTAGTCTCGTTTATACGCCCGGTCAAGGAGATCCTAACGTGACCCGGCTAAGCGATTGGATCACCGAATGGGACGGCGCCGAACGGTTTCACGCGGCTCTTATCGGGGCACCGCTTTCGAAGAGCTCAATCAGCTTCTCTGGCGCTCATATGCATCCGACCGTATTCCGCCAGTTGTTCAGCGCGTTCACGACTTATAACTTCGAAGACGATGTGGATTTGCTGCCGCTGCGCGTGCGCGACCTCGGCGACATCGTCATGCATACGACTGATATTCCGCAATGCCACCATCATATTGAACAAGCTTTCGACGAAGTGGCTAGACGGTTACCGACTGTCGTTCCGTGTTTGATCGGCGGCGACCATTCAATCACGTTTCCAGCGTTAACCGGCCTACAACGCGTTCGCGGAGAACGGATCGGGTTGATCCAATTCGACGCCCATCTCGATGTACGGGACACCGCTTCCGGGGGCAGATCGAACGGGACTCCCGTTCGCAGCCTTATGGAAACCGGAGTCTTGCGGGGCGAGGATGTCGTGACCATCGGCCTCCGCAGCTTCGCCAACTCCAAGCAGTACCGCACCTACGCCGAACAACAGGGTGTTACCCTCTATACGGCGAAGCAGGTCAGAGAACGCGGTATGCAGACGATTCTAGGAGAAGCAATCGCCAGGCTTAAGATGAACGTCGATGTGGTCTATGCGACGTTCGACATCGATGTACTCGATCAGTCGGATGTTCCTGGAGTACCGGCGATCGGACCGGGAGGCCTTTCTCCGCTCGACTTGTTTTATTGCGCAGAGGTTCTCGGCGCGTGGGACCGCGTCATCGCGATGGACATGGTTTGTGTGGACCCGAACCGTGATACGCGAGACCGGACGACACGGATTAGCATGCACGTGCTTTTATACTTTTTAACCGGATTGGCCAAGCGGCTCAAACTTACAGCGGGCCATGCTTGACGGAAGCAAATGCTTCACTATCGCCTTGCTCACCTTCTGTCGGAAGGAGCTGGCATGCAAAAAGACACCTGCGCGGTGTCTTTTTATCTATTTACTTATGTGTTTATAAATTCGCATAAGCTAAAAAGCCCAGCAAGGGCACGATCCAGAGCAGCGGGATGCAGTTCCAGATCAGCGCAGCCTTATACCTCCGGCGGGAAAAGAGAATCCATCCTGCAATTAGCGCGGCCAGAAGTCCTAACGGATAAATGACAATATAAGAAAAAATCAGCCAAGTCGTCACATCCCTTGCCGCATCAGGATGGTCGAACATCATGACCGACATTCCGGCGACAAACAGCCATACGATTACAAACAAGACGTACACGATTTGCGACACAATCAATGTCCAAAGCGTTTTTTTGCGATTCATCCGTTCTACCCCTTTTATGTTGGTATTTATTTCCTTACCTATATTTCGACATCATTTTCAAAACTCCTACAAGTTTTCCAGTAATCAGAACCTGATCAGAACCATACATGATCTGGGTGAATATCATGCTGTTGTAAAAATGAATGGAGGATGGCTATGTACCCGAAATATCCTTATTACAGTTATGAAACAAAGTGCGAAAATAAACCCGTTACCTTTCCGCCGCAGCATCAAGACAGACAACCAGGTTTGGAGTACTTAATGGTACCAGCACCTATATCAGACAATCCAGACTATGTTGGAAGCGGGAAATTACAAGGAAAGGTCGCTATTATTACGGGGGGAGACAGCGGGATCGGGAGAGCCGTGGCTATCGGCTTTGCCAAAGAGGGCGCGGATGTAGTTATTGCTTACCTTTACGAACATGAAGACGCTAATGCAACCGTGGAAATGGTATCGCGCTATGGCCGACGCTGCCTTCCGATTGCAGGGGACTTAAGAGACGAGGAGTTCTCCAATGAAATCGTGCGAAAAACATTGGAATTCTTCGGGAGAATCGATACTCTAGTGCTGAATCAAGGCGTTCAGTTTCCTCAAGAAAGCATCCTGAATATAAGTACCCAGCAGCTCGAGGATACGTTCCGAACGAATATTTTCCCGATGTTCTTTATGACCAAAGCCGCGCTTCCGTATTTGCAGCCAGGAAGCTCGATCATCAGCACGGCCTCTGTTACTGCATACGCGGGGGCGCCGTTGCTTGTAGATTACTCATCGACCAAAGGGGCAATCGTATCGTTCACCCGTTCGCTTTCGCTTCAGCTAGTGAAACAAGGAATCCGGGTGAATGCGGTAGCTCCGGGCCCGATTTGGACCCCGTTAATCGTTTCCAGTTACTCCGCAGAATACGTAAAAACATTCGGTACAGAGACACCGATGAAACGTGCCGGTCAGCCGTTCGAGCTTGCTCCGACCTACATCTACTTGGCATCGGATGATTCCTCTTTTGTTACCGGACAGGTACTGCATGTAAATGGCGGCGTAATGACTGAGACTTGAAAATGGCAGGTGGGCATGCTCGTGTGCAGCATGCCTTTTTCGCAAATATAACTTCGCCCATTTCGCCCTTACTTGGGGTAATAGGAAAATCCAGGATATTTGACAACTGGCCATTTCTCTTTGCGAAGCGCATCCAATAATTCGGGTCCAACATGCAAATTGTTTCTAACCAGGTCGTGAGGGGTAAGCGCCATCCATTGATTCAATGATATGTCAACAAATCGGTCACTCTTGAACATTTCTAGAAACCATAACGGTTGATTACCGGTATTTTGAATATAGTGACCCGTAGCAAATGGTACATAGCCAACATCACCCGCTCTATAATCAAATGTTCGGGCTATCCCATTACCATCAAATACCGTCATGCGCCCTTGTCCGGTAAGGTAATACTGCCACTCGTCGTTATTCGGATGCCAATGCAGTTCTCTCATAGCACCTGGTTCAACCTCCACAAGCGCTGCTGCGATCGTTTTTGATAGGATTGTTGTGTATAGGTATCATGAAGTGCACCCGATTCGCTTTGTTGAGCCGCCATATATGGATTAGATACCGGCGGCATAAATTCCATGGCAATGCACCCTTGGTAACCGATCTCCTGCAAAGTTCAAATACATCCTCAAAGTTGGTTTGGCCTAAACCAGCCGCTTCTCTCGTGTTGTCAGCGATATGGACATGAGCCAGATATGGAGCTATGTTCATATTGAACGGCATGACTCCGTATTTCTGCATTAGGACTAGAGAGATCGCGATCCATTCTATAGATTCCACATATGGAGGTGCATGCCAAACCGTACTTGCTTAATAGTGATTGAACAGCGCTCAGGTCCATTTTATCCGGTTCACCTGCAAGCTCCACTCCGTCATAACCGTACTTTTTCAATCGAACTAGACTCGTTTCCAAATCTTCGGTTCCGTAAATCCATTGGGTTACGCTATATGTATACATTTGCGCTTCATCCTCCTTAGTCCCCCTGCTCATTAACCCAAAAGGAAACCTTCCCCGAGCGGATCAGAGGGGTCAACAATAAACTGGTGTGTCCCCGTGATGAAAGCTCTACCTTGGATAAGAGGGATGATAGCTTCATATTCATCCACTTTCACCGTTTCCATGATGCGTCCCGTAAACTGGCTATCTACAATGCTTTCGTGTACAAAGTTTTGACCTATCTCTAACTCGCCACGGGCATGCAAGGCTGCCATACGGGCACAAGTTCCCGTTCCGCAAGGCGAACGGTCAATTTGCGCATCGGCGAATATCGTCACATTGCGCAAATGCGAGCCTTCCTTCTGGGGAGAATCGGAAACAATCACACCATAAATGCCCTGCAGCTGCGGCTCTAAGGGATGGCTAACCGTCATATGGCTCTCGATATAGGCTTTAATCACAGAGCCCCACTCTTGGAGTATTGATAACTCAGCAATGTCAACAGAGATGCCAAGGTCCTCTGCTTGGACGATCGCATAGAAGGCGCCGCCAAAAGCGATGTCTATCGTGAAAGATTTGCCTAGAGCCTCTACTCGCACATCTTGAGCGAAAACGAACGATGGAACGTTCAGGAACGAAACTGACTTCACCTCTGTGCCTTCACATTCGGCTTTCGCAATCACTTTACCGGCCGGAGTATCTATGATGATCTGAGAGCGTTCCTCGGCTGCGGGAAGAAAGCCCATTTCGATGGCAGCCGTTACCACTGCAATGATACCGTGCCCGCACATCGTGCTGAATCCTTCGTTATGCATAAAGAGTACGCCGAAATCGGCATCTGGACTTACTGGCGATGTGATTACACAACCGTACATCCCATGATGCCCTCGAGGTTCAAACATGAGAACTTTCCGAATGTAATCATAGTGTTCGCGAAAGTAGTGCCTTCTCGCAAGCATGGTAACGCCTTTTAAAGGTGGAATCCCCCCTGTAATAATACGCAAAGGCTCTCCTCCTGTATGCGCATCAATCGTTGTATAATACTGCTTCAGTTCCATTGCTTAGCCTTCTTTCTTAGTGATCTTCTGCAGGCGGAATCAATAAAAATCCCTCATTAAGCTCATCGTCCTCGTGCATAAAAAATGTGTGCATCCCCGTCATCCAAGCCGAACCTTCGATTCTGGTCACCACAGCCGGGAAGCGACCTACCTGTGTCGTGCCGACGACCCTGGCGCGGAACAGCGAACCAACAATACTCTCGTGTACAAACTCCTCGTTCATGCGAATTTCCCCTTTGGCGAACATCACCGCAAGCTTAGCCGATGTTCCTGTGCCACAAGGAGAGCGGTCAATTCCGCCAGGAGGAACGATCACGGTATTTTTCACATGGGCGTCCGGATGCGTCGGGTCTGTATAAAATTCAACGTGAGTTAATCCCCTTATATACGGAGCCTCCGGATGCACCACGTTGACAGATTGGTTAATCGCTTTGCGCAAGTTTACGGCCATTTTCACAATGGTATCTGCGTTGGATGGCGTAATCTCAAGCCCCAGCACCCGGGCATCCGTGATCGCGTAAAAGTTGCCGCCATATGCGATGTCACAGTAGACGCTTCCAAGTCCTTCCACTTCTATCTTTACATGCTTATACAAAAATGCGGGTACATTTTGAAAGGCTACTTTTTGCACCTTCCCGTTCTGCACCGTAAGCTCTGCTTCAACTAATCCCGCAGGTGTATCGAGCTTCAAATACGTCGTGGGCTCTGTGACGGGGATCATTCCGGTCTCGACCAATGCCGTACAAACGCCTATGGTGTCATGGCCGCACATCGGCAAATAACCGCCGGTTTCAATATAGATCACACCGATATCCGCCTCCGGATGGCAAGGTTCCACGAGTAGAGCGCCTGACATGACGCCATGTCCTCTTGGTTCGTACATTAATATTTTTCGGATCCAATCATACTCCGTTTTCATATGCAGCATTTTTTCCGACATCGTTGACCCTACCAACTTGGGAAGTCCACTGATCACCGTTCTCGTAGGATTTCCGCCGGTATGCGTATCTACAGTTGTAAACACTTTTTTGCTCTTCACGCAGGGTCCACCCTTTCCTGAAATCTCTCAAACTTTAACGGATCGGTTGAAATGATCGTCTCAGACTGCTCCGTTATGATTTGGCTCATCAGTTTCCCTGTCACCGCAGCTAAGCTGATGCCGTCTCCTTCATGGCCTGCCGCGATATAATAGCCTGGCACCTCATGGACTGCAGAAACGATCGGCAAATGATCTTTCGTCCAGGGCCTTAACCCGGTGTAAGTGCGAATGATTTGAAAATCTCCGATTTTGGGATAAAAACGAAGCGTTCTTCTCGCCATACAACGGACAACTTCCATATTCACATGGGTATCAAAACCGACAAACTCCCGGCTGCTGCCAATCAAAAAGTTTTGGCTTTCCGTAGGTTCGAATACCAGTGCAACGCCGTATTTTTCCGTGAGCGGATCGACTTTCCGCCGACCGCCGAATTTGGAGATCAAATAACCGAACTCCATCACTTTCCGCAAGCCGACAGGGACTTGGCGCGAAGCAACGATCAGATGCCCTTTCCGGGGCACGATCGGGATATCCAAGCCGACCATGCGGCCGATATGCGGAGCCCATACACCTGCTGCATTCACGATTTTTTTAGCAGTAAAATCTCCCCGATTCGTCCTGATCTTGAAATTTCCTGTAACATGATCTTTGTTAATGGAAGTAACTTCCGTTTTCAAACAGACACGGGTACCATATTTTTTTTGAGCATCATCAAATAAGGAGTAAGTAAGCAGATAAGGATTGACGGTTGAATCCGTGCCGCACTCGAATCCGCCGTGAAGATCGTCGGCAAGGAACGGAGACTCTTGGCGAATGTCCTGCCGGTCCAGCATCCGAAACGGAAGGCCTAACGCCTTCTGCCGATTCACCCACAACTGCGCCGCCTCCATTTCTTCCTCCGTTTCACAGACGAGAATGCTGCCTGGCGCCCTATATTCGAACGGACATGCCAATTCCCGGCTCAGTTCATCAATGATCTGTTGACTAACCAGCGACATTTGACTATCAAAGCCTGGATCTTTATCGATAGCCAAAATGTTGCCATCGCAACGAGATGACGTACCGCTCGCCACTTCCCCTTTCTCAAGCACGGTTACGTCCAACCCTTGTTTACTCAAAAAATAAGCAATGGCTGAACCGACGATTCCACCTCCAATAATGACAACTTCCGCATGATTCACACCCATAGACATATTCCCTTTCCAACATGTAGATTCATCACTCATACATTTTATATAAGCAATTTTCATGCCAAATTATAGAGCCGCATGTGTCTAAAAAAATTTACACTTATTCACATGAGGCGTATAATTTTAACAAAAAAGCTACCCATATAAGGCGAGGTCATGACAATGAAGCACAAAGCCCCTATCCTAGACGATTTGATTCGGAACAATTATTGTTTCATAGAAAAAGACGGAGACGTGGAAGCACGGTTTGCGCAATATACATCCTCCTTGCAGCCGAATCAAAAAACGGTTCTTTTTTATAAAGACGGCTTGCAGCTTTATTATTATGTCGGAGAACGCCCAGTTAACGGGCTGAGCTTGATGAATGTGCCTTGGCAAACCGCCGTATCCATCTCTCAAAAGACGCCGATAGACGCTGTCATCCCGCTATTTCACGAAACCGATTACATCCTTGTGCAAAATGCTGACAACCAGCCGATCGGTTATGTGACCGCTGCCGATATGCTTACTGCCTTTCATCAAGCGCACCAAATTTTGGAAGCTTATTTCGAGTCGATGATCGCCACGATGGATGCCTCCATCTCCATGATTGATGATCAAGAACGAACGGTCGTGTGGACCAAGGGGGCTGAGCGAATCTTTTCTATCAAAGCCGAAGACATTCTTAACCAATCAATGGCCGATTATTTTCCTGCTGACATGCTGCAAATCTTAAAAACCCATAAAACCGGCGATTCTGTATTTCGTAAGCTTCACCAACCGCGACCCGATTTATATGTCTTGATTAACTCGAACCCTATTCGCCTAAATGGGCAAATCATCGGCTCTGTCGTTGCAGAAACTGACATTACCAGTGAGGTCAGGTTGAATCAAGAGCTATTCAACGCCAATTCCAAGGTCCATCAACTGCAGCAGCAAATGGCCCAGTTTCAACCATCGACCGATCCATTCAGCTCAATCAAAGGGACGAGCAGCGCCATTAAGCGAACGATAGACATGTGCAAAAAAGTTGGCACAACCAAAGCAACGGTTCTCATTCTCGGTGAAACCGGTGTAGGCAAGGAGCTATTCGCCAAAGCCATCCATGACGTGCGAGAAAAATCAGACGCTCCGTTTATCGCGATCAACTGCGGTGCCATTTCTCCTTCCTT
Source organism: Paenibacillus alginolyticus DSM 5050 = NBRC 15375 (assembly GCF_000422905.1). GTDB lineage: Bacteria > Bacillota > Bacilli > Paenibacillales > NBRC-103111 > Paenibacillus_E > Paenibacillus_E alginolyticus. The sequence continues at coordinate 120,413 of NZ_AUGY01000011.1, read as the reverse complement.
ATTCGAAAGCGAATTGTTCGGATATGAAAAAGGCGCCTTTTCTGGAGCTGACAGCAATGGCAAAAAGGGAAAAATACAACTTGCGACGGGCGGCACCTTATTTTTGGATGAAATTGGTGAAATGCCGCTCGATATGCAGGTCAAGCTTCTGCGTGTGCTGCAGGAGAGAACCTATTACGCCGTAGGCGGAACCAAGCAGTTGAAGGCCGATTTTCGAATCATTGCCGCCACAAATCGCGATTTGAACGCTCAAGTCAAAAACGGGTCGTTCCGAGAAGACCTTTACTACCGCTTGAATGTGGTTACGATTGACATTCCCGCGCTTCGCGAGAGAAAAGAAGATATCATCGAACTGACGCATTGTTTCTTGAATGAATTCTCAATTAGCTATAACCGACTCATTCAGCATATCCCGCAAGAGGTCTTATTGGATCTGTTTCACTACAGTTGGCCCGGCAATATACGAGAATTGCGGAACACGATTGAACGATTGGTCGTTTTTGCTGCGGACGGATCGGTGAAAAGAGATGACCTGCCGCTGTCCATCTATGCCAGTACTACCAGTAAACATAAGGATGGTCCTCCTCTCCAAGAGGAAATTCCGAATGTGATCCAAACCTTGCAGGTGGAGTTGGAAGTACATGAGAAACAGATCATTATCAAAGCTTTGGAACTGGAAAAAGGCAATAAGTTGGCGGCGGCCAAAAGGCTCGGTCTGTCACGCGCAACACTGTACAACAAGATGAACAAGCTGGGTTTTGCCGAATAAATCGATCAAATTGATAAAGATGGCTCCTGTATTCGGTATTCGCAGGGAGTCATCTTTTTTTGCTTCTTTCGGGTAACCGTTCAACCATGGGCTCAGGCTGTCTTTTTGTTTACGCTTCGACATAATAGAAACGTTTCGATTCAATTTGTAATTTCGATAAAAACACGATGATAAACGCATTTTTGTGAATGGAAGTGGTCATATAGGTAATTTCATCGTTATTTAATTGTTTGTTGACTCCAAAACTAATGCTATTTATAATGGTTTAATACCAATAGAAACGTTTCGATTTACAATTTTCCACCTAAATAGTTCGAATAAGAAAGAGAGTGAAGGACATGACAAGACCTAATGATACAGACTTTAGCATCCGAAATGGAGCGTTGGCGTTCACTTTTATGAACAGCGGGGATATCAGGAAGATTACCTACAATCAGACGATGATCAATCAGCTGATAACTAACCCCATTGACGGTTCAATGAACAATATTTATTTGCGTATCCACCGGGAATCATCGATATCCTTTGTACCGCTGCTTGGCATCCGTTCTGCAAGTCGAATCAGTCGCACTGACAGCCAGATCTCTTGGAAGGGTCATGTTGATGAGCTTGAATATGAGGTCATATTTACTCTCACTCCTCAATTGATCTGGTTCTGGGACGTACGGGTCCATGGTCATGGAGCGGACATCGATGTTGTCTATGGGCAAGATGTGGGCATTGCGGATCAAGGTGCTGTTCGATCAAATGAAGCCTATCTGTCTCAATATATGGATCATTCCGTTTTTCATGACCCTGTCATAGGCTGGGTCGTCTGTTCTCGTCAAAATATGCCGCAGCAGGGACAATTCCCGTACTTGCAGCAGGGTTCTTTAACCAATGCAGCGGAATACGCAACGGACGGGTTCCAATTCTTCGGTTTATCCTATAAGGCAACGAACAAGCCTGAGGCGTTGACTAAGGCCAAGCTGGCTAGCGAGATCTATCAATATGAATTCGCTTATACAGCTTTACAATCAAAGCGTGTGACAGTCGATGGAATGGCGCGATTTGTTTTTTACGGTCTGTTCAAACCTCACCATCCGGATGCAGTTGTAAGCTTGGCCTACAAGGATGAAGTGCAGGAAGCATGGACATATGCGGAGACACTGGATACAAAGTGGGATGAATATCTGGATTCGGTCAGTCTTCAGCCCAGAATCGGCGATCCTCTACAGGTTGAATCTATGACAATGGAGGAGATCGGGCGCGACTTTCCTAGCCGTCATCAAGAAGAGTGGGATAACGGGGTTCTGCTGTCTTTCTTCACAGAGGGGCACGAGCATGTGGTATTAAAGGAGAAAGAGCTGCTCGTGGAGCGTCCGCATGGACATATCCTCATGACAGGGGATAACGCTCGCATGAACGAACAAGTGCTTACTACCACATCCTATATGTACGGCATATTTAACTCGCAGCTCGTGGTGGGAAATACATCCTCCAACAAGATGCTGACCAATGCCCGCAATGCGCTGAATGTGCTGAAGACGTCAGGTCAAAGGATTTTTGTTGAGATGCACGGCGAATTCCGGATGCTCACGATGCCATCGATGTACGAGATTGGCTTTAACTATGCACGTTGGACCTACAAAACGGCTGAAGACACGATTGTCGTCACGAACCTCACAGCAATGGACACGCCGGAGGTTCATCTGATTGTACAATCCGTAAGCGGAAAACCTTACCGCTATGTAATTACGAATCAAGTATCCATGAATAACAATGAATACGGAGTGCCATTCCTCATGGAACGTGAAGGCGATGTTCTGGTGTTCCGTTCGTGCGAAGGTTCAGATAACGCTGGAACCCTTCCAGACCTGTGTTACCGTATGAAGCTTACAGGAGCGGATGTGACCGTGACCGACGAAACAGCTCTAGCCGATCATGCTGATTCGGGATCCTCTTCGCTCGTTGTGCTCGAATTAAGTGCTAGCTCGGAATGGAGCCTGACGGTTCAAGGACTTATTCGCAGCGGCGAGCTGCCGTTCGAGAGGCCGAATACGGCTCTAGAAATAGAGCGATACCGCGAGTATTTTAGAAAAGTAATGAATGGCTTCCAATTATCGCACAGCGGTGAAGCGACGGAATCGCTAAATAAGGTTAATGCTCTTGCCTGGTGGTACACCCATAATATGCTGGTCCATTATTCCGTGCCGCACGGGCTGGAGCAATACGGCGGAGCGGCTTGGGGCACGCGAGACGTATGCCAAGGGCCTACGGAATACTTCATGGCAACGCAGAAATACGATCAAGTGCGCGAAATTATAAAAACCGTATATGCCCATCAGTATGAGGATGACGGGAACTGGCCGCAATGGTTTATGTTCGATCAATATTACCGCATCCAACAAGAAGAAAGCCATGGCGACATCATTGTATGGCCGCTTAAGGTCATCGCCGATTATATCTCGGCTACGTACGATTACAGCATTCTTCAGGAACGAATTCCTTATACGGAGCGGGAAGGCTTCGAGTTCACTGAGGAATGCTCCACCCTGCTTGAGCATGTGCAGAAGCAATTGACGTACATGAAGAATCATTTTCTTCACGATACTCATTTGTCCGCTTATGGCGACGGGGACTGGGACGATACGCTCCAGCCAGCCAATGCGCAGCTCAAGCAATATATGATCAGCAGCTGGACGGTAGCCTTGACTTATCAAGTGCTGAATCAATTATCCACTGCTTTAGCGGATGAATACCAAGAGCTGTCAGCGGAGCTGCATGAACTGGCAGCTGGCATTCAAGCCGACTTCCATCGATATATGCTGCAGAAGGATGTCATTCCCGGCTTCGTCTATATGGAGAAACCGGGGGAAGCGGAGCTTATGCTTCACCCGACCGATACGAAGACGGGCATTCAATATCGCCTGCTGCCGATGACGCGCAGCATGATCGCCGAGCTGCTGACTGAAGAGCAGGCTGAATCGCATTACCGGCTTATCAAGCAGGAGCTATACTGCCCTGATGGCGTCCGCTTGATGAACCGCCCGGCACGATATGCCGGCGGCGTAAGTACGCACTTCAAACGTGCGGAGCAAGCGGCGAACTTTGGCCGTGAAATCGGACTGCAGTATGTGCACGCTCATATCCGCTTCGTGGAGGCAATGGCGAAGCTCGGCAAGGTGGACGAGGCTTGGCAGGGTCTTGCCATGATTAATCCGATCGGCTTACGGGAAGTGGTGCCGAACGCTGAATTGCGCCAAAGCAATGCCTACTTCAGCAGCTCAGACGGGAAATTTAATACCCGTTATGATGCTGGGGAACGATTCCAAGAGCTGTTCGAAGGAACAGTTCCGGTCAAAGGCGGCTGGAGAATCTACTCCAGCGGACCAGGAATCTACATGAACCAGCTCATATCCAACTGTCTCGGCATTCGCCAAGACGGAGGAGATCTGATCATTGATCCCGTGCTTCCGCATGAAATGGATGGGCTTCATTTCGAATTTGCCTGGAATAATCGCGCCGTAAGATTCGAATATCATATCAACGGGTCATTGGAATCCCGTATCGAGATTAATGGCCATGTCGCAGAGACCGAAGTCATGCCAAACCGTTATCGCCATGGCGGAACAAGAGTGCGGCACGAGCAATTGGAGATTTTGTTAAACGGTGAAGATAATGTTATTGCGATTTACATCTAATGGAATCAGCGATCTTTCGGCGGCACCGATAAATTGGTATAGTAAAGGGAAATGATGCATCGATCGTTAGGGGCGAATTATTGTGGTTAGTATTAAAGATATCGCTAAAAAAGCGGGGGTCTCGATCTCCACGGTATCCTATGCGTTAAACGGGAACCCCAAAGTGACGAAGGAAACGAGCAGCCGAATATTGGCCGTGGCCAAGGAATTAAATTACATGCCGAATGCAGCTGCCAGATCTCTGAAAAAGCGGGAAACTAAGATTATCGGGGCTTTTCTTACGGATTTTAACGGAGCATTCTACGGGGAACTGCTGCAGGGGATCAAAGAAGTATTGAATAAAAAGGGTTATGACTTAATCGTATGCAGCGGCGCGCAATCCCACCGTCTGCTGCCAGAACGGAATATTGACGGCGCCATTGTGCTCGACTCTTCTTTCTCCAGCGATGAGCTGCTTCAATATGCGGAGCTTGGACATAAGCTGGTTGTGCTCGACCGTGAGCTGAACCATTCGAATGTGAATCAAGTACTGCTCGATAATAAAGCGGGGGCCGCGTTAGCTATGGAGTATCTGATTGAAAAAGGGCACCGTAAAATCTATGTCATAACGGGGCCTGAAGCCTCGTTTGACTCGATGCAGCGCCTTCAAGCAGTCCGTCAGGTCGTGGAGCGTCATCAGCCAATTGCTTATACGCAGATTCAAGGCGACTTTAACAAGTCGGCCGGCGAAGAAGCCGCCGAGCGAATCATTCAGGAATACACGGAACCTGTCGCTGTCTTCTGCTTGAACGATGAGATGGCGATCGGCTTATACAATGCCGTCAAGGAATCCGAGTATAGGATAGGCACGCACATTCATATTATCGGTTTCGATAATATTGAGTTGACACAGTATACGGAGCCCCGTCTTGCGACGATTGATTACTCGAAGCGAAAATGGGGAGCATTGGCCTCCGAACAGCTATTAAAACTGATTGCGGATGAAGAGATCGACCACGAACGTATCTATGTGACTCTAGTCAAAGGTGATTCTGTACATGCGGTATGAAGAAGAGGTTGCCCCTTAGTCATCAATGACTTCTGGGACAACCTCTTTTTGCGATTTTACAATCTGCGCAATTGCTTTGGATAGTGGGTCAACACTTCGACCTGACCGTTTGGCTGCACGTACACATCGTCCTCGATTCGAACGCCGCCAAGCGACGGCAAGTATATGCCCGGTTCAATCGTGAATACATGTCCCGGCTCAATGAGCATCTCGTTTTCACCATTAATTGAAGGATCTTCATGCACATCCAGACCTAAGCCGTGACCGATCCGATTATTGAAATAAGCGCCATATCCCTTCGCTGCTATGACACCTCGCCCCGTTTGATCAATGATTCCGTATGGCGTGCCCACTTTGACCGCCTGAATGGCTGCCAGATTCGCGGCTAACACCGTTTCATAAATCGTTTCCTGCTCTTTGGTTCCTTCCCCAACTAAAAACTTCGGGTAATATCTGAGCAAAACCCGCCCGCATAAACACCAAAATCGAAGAGCAAAAAATCATTCTCCTGGATCGAATAAGCGCCTGGTTTGCCGTGAGGCAAGGATGACCTTTTTCCAGTCAAAATGATCGATTCGAATGACGGCTTATCGCCTCCGAACATCCTCATTTTATACTCCAGTTCAGCTGCAAGCTCCTGTTCCATCATGCCCACTTTAACTTTTTGCACAGTGCTTTCAAGCACTTTTTCGGCAATATCAACCGCCCGGTGGATGCTGACAAGATCTTCTTCGGACTTAATCAGCCGCTCTTGTATAATAAATGGTTCGATATCCGTACAATGCACATCGGGAAACAACGCCTGCAGCTGCTCTACCCTGTAAAGGCTGATCGCTTTCTTTTCCAACCCCAACGTGGCGATGCGAGTTCTACCCACTTTGTCTTTCAATAGAGCGTAAGGATTCTCGCTGTCCGAACAAGGGATCAAATCGCGAACAAATGAATGCTGCTGCGCAGCTTCCAAATCCAAGCCGGGAACAATCATGCTTTCACGGGCGCTGCCCATGTCGACGATAAGCGCCATGAATCGCTCATGCGGATTCGAATGGAACCCGGTAAAAAAATAAATATTCGTTGGATTCGTAATCAAGGCGATATCAATTTGCTTTTTCTCCAAGTAATCACGCAGTTTGTGCAATCTCAATTCATAAATGGAACTCATACCTATACCCTCCCGTTTTCGTATCAGTCTTCTTTAGATTAGCAAATTACGTGCCAATATTTCCAGCTTTACCTTTGTCTGATCAGATTGGCGCGATTTTTGCTAGAAATCTGTAGGAAGGAATCGCACTAAAACCGAAAAGAAAGGAATCCCATGAACATGACATCCGTTATTATTTGCCGATGCGAGGAAATAAGCCTTGCGCATTTGCTTGAAACCTTCGAACAGCATCCTTGTTCTTCACGTGAATTGAAACTACGCACCCGTGCTGGCATGGGTTATTGCGGTGGACGCACCTGCCGCTTATTGGTCGATAAGATCGTACAGGAACTATCGGATACACCCCTTTCAAATGAAATACCGCTGAAACATCAGCCTCCTGTCCGACCTGTCTCCTTTCAAAGCTTGGGAGGAGATCATTCATGAGTTACGGACGAATTATGAACCACCCTATTCTAGGTGAATGGAGCGAACGAAAAGGTATTACCTTTCGTTTTGATGATCAGGAATATGAAGCATTTGAGGGAGAAGCGATCGCCGCAGCGCTGCTCGCGCAAGGTATTCGCACGCTTCGTTACCACGAAGAAACCCGTACACCGCGTGGTTTTTATTGCAACATCGGGCACTGCTTCGAATGCCGTGTAACGGTCGACGGGATTGACGGACAAAGGGCGTGCCTTACGCTGTTGACAAATGGGTTGGACGTCCGCACAGGCAAATCACTCCCCTCCCCGTTGAAGAAAGGAGCTCATCTTCCATGACAGACGTACTTATCGTTGGAGCCGGCCCCGCCGGTTTGTCAGCCGCAATTTCCTGCGCAGAGCGCGGGTTAAAAGTAACGGTTGTCGACGAATTCATGAAACCTGGAGGCAGGCTGCTGGGCCAGTTGCATCAAGAACCTAACGGGACATGGTGGAATGGGATTGAAGAGTCAGCCAAACTTCAGTATAAAGCCGTGTCTCTTGGCGTGGTTATCGAACTCGGCGTTTCCGTTTACGATATGAAGCAATCGGCAGAAGGTTGGATCGTTTATACGTCGAATGGCGTGCGGGAAGTGCCTGCACTCCTGCTTGCTACAGGTGCGGCGGAGACCGCAGCCCCTATTCCGGGGTGGACGCTACCGGGTGTCATGTCCATTGGCGCTGCTCAGGTGATGACGAATGTGCATAGGGTCCGCGTAGGCATGCGTGGAATTATTGTGGGGATCAATGTGCTGTCCATGGCCATTGCACGCGAACTGCAATTAGCTGGCATCGATATTGCCGCCATGGTGCTTCCGGCCAAAAACGTCATAAATACGGATGCAGGAGATCCCCATAAAGTGATGCAGTCGATGCTGCGTCTCGGTCACCTTGCACCGTCCCCTATTCTTCGTCTCGGCAGCGGCTTGATGCGTTATTCCCCGTTACAAACATGGGGACTTCGTCTTTACCCGAAGAACGGTTTTAAAATTTGGGGGATCCCGATCCAACTGCGAAAAGCAGCCCTACAAATTGAAGGGAAGGAAAAAGTCGAGAGCGTGCAGCTGGCTGATCTGTCTCCATACGGAGAAATCGCGGCTCATTCCACGCGAAGTGTTCCCGTCGATTTCGTCTGCATGGCGGGCAGTCTTTATCCTTTAGCCGAACTGGCCGCTGTAGCCGGATGTCCCTTCCGCTTCGTACCTGAATTAGGCGGACATGTCCCGCTCCACAACGCCCAGCTGCAAACACCGCTTACAGGCTTGTTCGTAGCGGGGAACATTACTGGAATTGAAAGCGCGAAGGTAGCCGCCGCCCAAGGTACGGTTGCAGGAATTTCGATCGCAGCTTTTCGCGGAGTTAGCGGTACCGATGAGGAGCTGCAGCGTGCAATACGGAATGTATGGGCGGTTCGCGAACAAGCGCTGATTCAATTTCATCCTCAGGTCGCGGAGGGGCGACGGCATATCGAAACAATGTATGCTGAGGCAATGTTGTAAATTCTACAACAATTCACACGCCAAATGGATGAAGGAATCGACGGTCTCATATTCCAATACTTTAGACACTCGACCTGCCAATATGTCTAATTCTTTAGACACTCCTGACACTTTCCTTTTCTCAAATCCTGCAAATGATCCATCACGACGTCCACAGCTCCCACTGGAGAGTGCGGATCTCTTACAATCTGAATAGCTAAACATTCCTGCTGGCTTCTTCCCTCGACACCGCTTCCTGTTCATGCATACCAAAAAAGCTGCTGATAAACGAATTATCAGCAGCTTTCTATACTTAGATAACCGTTAACACACTCACCGCGAGCTTACTGATCACTTTGATCATCTTGATCATTTTGATCGTGCCCGCCCTTTTTATTTGACGGTACTGCAATTACACTTTGCCCTATTGGTACTTTGACTTCCGCGTAGCTAATAGTAACCCCGTTTACGGTTTTCGTTTCTGCCGGTATGGCAGACCCATTCACTTGAATATAACGGTAAGAACCCGCAAACTGCGCTTCCCAATTGATCCCTTTTGTACCGGAATTGTTTCTTAAAGTACTCTTTGTAGCACCGTCGTGTCTCAAGTAGACATCGTGATCACCCAAAGAAATATGGTTGAGTTCCAGCCACTGAATGTCTTGCGGCAAACGGGATATAGTAGACAGCTTGTTTTGAGGCGCATTCGGAGTCACTCCCATCAATCCCTCCACCGTTTGGCTGATCAACGTATAAGAGACTTCCGGATAATCCCCGTTTGTTCCTTGGCTGCTTATCTCATGAGGTTCGTTTAACCTGTCGATGACATACTTCATCCACTTCCAACCGAGTTCGTTTTTTCCATAGGGGAAAAAGGTATCCGGCAAGTAGGTGAAGGCTTCGATATTTACCGGCGCCTGTCCCGGCGTTTCACTCATCCTGTCGATCAGCCCAAGGAATTGGTCAGTCCGCTCACCGGCCTCTGTAATTTGCTTCATCGGCATGAACCAACTCGCTTCTCTTCCGTAGCTACTGTAAGCTTTGCCGCCCGCTTCATAGCCTCGCACATAACCAGAGTCAATTCCTTTGACTCCCCAGTCCGAGTTAAAGTATTTTTTAAATGCTCGTGCCTTTTCCTTAAACTCCTGGTACTTTTTCATGTCGCCTTTTTCTTTGGACAAATTGGCATAAGCAAGCAGCGCTTGATACTGGGATGCGATTCCATCCCCCGCTTCCACGACCGCCTCACCGTTCCGTTCATCATAAGAAGCTGCGCCATCGAAAATGCCTTTTCCTGTTCCTTCAGCGACTCCGTTCTTTATTTGCCCGTCATGCAGCGCAATAAAATCCGTCACTGCTTTATCGTAGTAGGTCCAAAGCGTCTCATTGGTCAAATAGTTCTTGTCGCCGGTCCATAAATACATGCTGTAGGCTTTTTCAACAAGCTCGAATACAGCCGGAACTTCTCTGACAAAACTATTTGCGTTGCGATAGTCCAATTTGAAAATCGAGCCATCGAAATTGAGCGCCCATGCTGGGTACCATTTATGTGTTTCGTTCGCTGTTCCAGCAAATGCCTTCAGCATGGAGAAGTTTTCCCGATCCAGTCCTAGTAGATGGGCGCCCGCCATCTGATGAGCCATATCCCTGGAATAGAAGGCGTATCGGTGAGCATACCCAGCCCAGTAGGATGGCATGTAACCCTTAATTTCAGGTGAGTTTCTAAAGGTTTCATCCCTATTAATCAGGCCTTGTTTACCCGTTCTTACATATGACTTTGCTTTGGGCTTAGCCCAATTGAAAGCATCTTTGATTTTCCCATTGGAGGAATCAATCGTGATTTCTTTGTCAGCTGCTGAACACTCCACTGTCCACAGCTGCGTTGTGCCGTTCTTCCCTTTGACCGTATAGGTAACCGGATGGGTAAAGTCTTTCACCTCTCCTGTTGACGGAGTAACGGAAGAGCCCTCTGAAACGGCGATTTGCGGGGCAATCGTTTTCACATTCGTTCCATAAGTCACTTTAAACGAAACCTTATTAGCTGCTCCATCTACTCTCGAAAATCCAACCTGATTCGGTACCGCAAAGGAGACGATATTGGCAAGTTCAGGTAGTGGGTTCGTATTCCCAGTGTCTCTCAACAAATAAGAGTCGTCAATTTCAACCCATTTGTCATTAGCGTTGATGCCTGTGAAGTAAACTTCAACAAGAGCGCCTTTTTCCAGTAATATGCCATTAAGCGTCTGTGCCACAGGTACACTGCTCTTAGGTACGTTGCCGCTTTTGATATCACTTCCCTCAGGGAATCTGATTCCGAACTTTGCACCGGTTTCATCAGCCATGTTGAATAAGGCCTGTAATTTATAATATCCTGTGACAGGCACCGTTACGATTTGGGACAAGTAAGACGCCCCCGGATCCAAGTAGGCAATAACATTATCACCTGAATTGTATGTAAACGCACCATCATAAAGCCAATGTTGTTTCGCAGCATCAAAATTTGAATTTCGGATCAAATTCTCAGCTAGTGGTCCTATCGGATTGCTCATGGCTGCTTGCCCCTCCTTACCAAACAAATCTACGGGAGTTACTTCAAATCTCACATCTCTTATTTGTAACTAAATCCATCATGTTCCATACCATCACACAAGATAAACCTAGCCTGCGACTAGGTCCTTTAAGATAGCAGATTAGGTAGAACTGAGTAAGCAAGCTCAGTTTGCTTATTCATTCTAATAAGCTTGCTTATGCAAGCAGAACAGGGACTATGAAGTGAAAATGAGCAACTTTAGTTGCCTTACTCACTTCTTGACCCACGTGCTTACTCCATAACCCAAAACGTATTAATTCTGGCGTGTAAAAAGAGGGGGAATCCCCCCTTTTTTACTTGAAAGAAGGAAGCCAATTACCATGTGCTTCAATGAGTTCGTCGCACAGTGCAACGGTATCGTCGATAGACAGTTCAGCAGCCGTGTGCGGATCCAGTAAGGCAGCATGGTAAATATGTTCTTTCTTCCCAGTCATAGCAGCCTCAATGGTAAGCAGTTGCGTATTGATATTCGTTCTGTTCAGCGCAGCGCATTGCGGAGGCAAATCTCCTACATAGGTCGGATTCACGCCACTTGAATCAACAAGGCACGGTACCTCTACGCAAGCTTCCTTCGGCAGGTTTGTAATCAAACCTGTGTTCATGACGTTTCCGCCGATTTTAAACGGATTGTTCGTTTCCATCGCTTCAAAGATGTAAGACGCATATTCAAGCGTCCGATTATGCGTCAAGTTTTTATTGCTGACAAGCTCTTCCCTCATCGTTTTCCAACGCTCGATTTGGTTTACGCAGCGGCGAGGATATTCGTCAAGCGGAATATTAAATCTGTCTACAAGTTCCGGATACTGCCGCTTGATGAAATACGGATGGTATTCCGCATTGTGCTCGGATGACTCCGTAATGTAATACCCGAAACGAAGCATCATTTCAAAACGAACCATATCATCATGCTTCTCTTTTTGTTTCTCGCGCGCACGTTGTTTGATTTCCGGATATAAATCGACGCCATCCTTTGTGACTTCCAACAGCCATGCCATATGATTAATGCCTGCAATTTTCCACTGCACGCCGCTGTGGTCCATGCCCAAATGCTCGAAGATGTGAGGCACACATACTTGAACGCTGTGGCACAAGCCAACCGTTTTGACACCGCCGTAGGTGTTCATGACATTGGTCAACACAGCCATCGGATTCGTATAGTTCAGAAAAAAGGCATCCGGGCATACTTCCTGTATGTCTTTAGCAAAATCAAGCATGACCGGAATCGTACGCAGATTGCGGAAAATCCCGCCAATACCGATTGTGTCCGCGATCGTTTGCCGTAAACCGTATTTTTTCGGAATTTCAAAATCGGTAATGGTACACGGATCGTATCCACCCACCTGAATGGCATTGACTACATAAGCAGCTCCGCGTAAGGCTTCCTTACGGTCGGAATAGGCTTTAACGACACACGTGCTCCCCATTGTCTGTTTCAAGTTATTGAGCATATTTTCGGAATCCTTCAAACGCTCCGCATCGATATCAAACAGTACCAATTCAAATCCTTGAAGCGCTGGTGTGAGCATACAATCCCCTAAGACATTTTTTGCGAAAATGGTGCTTCCTGCACCTAAGAAAGTAATTTTTGACATGTATGGCTCCTCCAATATGATCATTTTATCTATTTTTTATCGAAAATAACTAACCCTTAACTGCCCCGAGCGTGAGCCCGCCGACAAAATATTTTTGCATGATCGGATAGACGAAAAAGATCGGTAATGTAACAATCATCGTTAATGCAGCACGCAGTGTAGTTGGCGATAAATCTCTCATTTTTTCGCTAAGTGCTAGCGGATTTCTTAACTCTTCGAACGCTTCCACTTCAAGCAGCAGTCTTTTCAAGTAAATAGGCAGTGTATCCCAGTTCCCACTTGAATTGTAGATCACTGTATCCAGCCAATAGTTCCAGTGACTTACCGAACTAAAAATGGCAATCGAAGCAAATACAGGAATCGAAACCGGGACCGCAATACGGACGAAAATGCCGAGCTCGCTTGCACCGTCAATTCTAGCCGATTCAAATAAGGAGTCAGGTATACTTTCCATATAAGAAGCCATATACAGCATCCAAGTCGCGTTAAACATAGCAGGAATCCAGTACACATTGAACGAATCCGTCAACCCGAGGCCAAGAAACACCAGATAAGTTGGGATCAACCCGCCGCTAAAATAGATCGTTATAATAAAGATGACTTTCATCATCTTTCTTCCGGAGAAATGTTTAATCGTAACGATATAAGCCAAGAGTCCAGTCGAAAGCACACAGGTAAGCGTGCCGATAACTACCCGCATGATGGAGATCGATAAACTGGAAATGAGTCGCTTGTCCTGAAACAGAAACTCGTATGCGCTGAACGATAATTTGCGTGGCCACAAATAGATGCCGCCTTTCAATGCATCAGTTCCATCATTGAAAGAGAGCGCAAGCAAGTTTAAAAAAGGATATACCACCAGCAAGCCAAAAATTAATAAAATAATAAGATTTACGATATCGAATATTTTGCCGCCTAGCGATTGTTTTGAGAATGTAGTGACCATGTAGGCTCCCCCTAGTAGATTGACGTATCCATCACTTTTTTCGTAAAGCGATTGGCCCCGAATACTAAACTAATCGCAATGATTGATTTGACTAATTCAATAGCGGTTGCAAAAGAATAGTTCCCGAGCTGAAGTCCATATGTGAACACATACGTATCTATGACTTCCGAATAGTCTCTGGTTTGCGAATTTCCGATTAAGAGAGGGGCTTCCAGTCCTGCCGTAAAAATACTGCCCAAGCTCAGAATCCACAATACGACAATCGTGGGGCGAATAGCGGGCAGTGTAATGTGCCACATGCTTTTGAATCTGCCGAGGCCATCCACTTTTCCTGCATCGTACTGCTCAGGGTCAACACTTGTAATTGCCGACAAGTAAATGATGGAGTTCCATCCAACATTTTTCCACACGCCGAGTCCCGTGATAATTCCCCAGTAATATTTCCCGCCTTCACCCAGGAAGGCTATAGGCTGATCACTGAATCCGAAACGCAGCAAAAATTCATTGAAAATCCCTTCATTACCAAATAGGGTAAAAGTAATACTGGCAATGACTACCCATGAAAGAAAATAGGGCAAGTATGATGTGGATTGGATAAATTTACGAAAAGGCTTACTGCGAACTTCATTTAGCAGCAAGGCCAAAATAATCGGCGCCGGGAATCCAAACAAAATATTCAGCCCGCCAATTGCCAGCGTATTCCGCATAAGCATGGGGAAATCAGGTGATGCAAAGAACGTTTTGAAATGCAGTAGGCCTACCCATTCACTCTTGAAAACAGAAGTTCCGGGAATGTAATTCATGAAGGCTGTAATCACGCCTAACATCGGTAAATACTGCATGATCGCAATAAAGAGGAGAATGGGGATGCAAAGCATCCATATTTGACGCTCTCTATAAAATCGTCTCTTAATCAATTGAAACTTTGTCTTCTTTTTCGCCATAGAACTTGTTCGATAGTCATTCAGTTCATGCACAGTGCTCTCCATAAGTACCTCCATATCCGATTGTTTTGATTTACTGAGACAATTCGGACAAAGGAAAGGAAGGAGTGACCCTTCCTTTCGTTATTGTTATTTCCACTCTTTTAATCTTCTTTGGTATTCGTCGGTTTTATATTTCTCGATCTTATCCAAGCCTGCCGCATTCAGCTTTTCTTTCAAGGCTGCGTAATTGCTCCGGCTCTCTTCTTCCGTCTTGCTCATAACCGCTTTAGCCCACTGCGACTCAAGCAAATCTTTCACTTGCTTATCTGTTATTGCGAGAGGGTCGTTGGCAGGAATTTTGATATCCCCAACGGTATTGTCATAAATCGTATCTTTCAAATTATCGTTCATCATCTTTTTCCATTTCGCATTATCGTTGAAGTTTTGATCAAACCAATATGCGCTTTTACCGTCATCCTTTGTAATGCCTTGGCTAGTAACCAGATTATACATATCCATGCCGAGTAGATCACCAGCATCGTAATCAAATTTGGAATCGATAATCGCTTGTTTCTGTGATTCAACAAAACTGGCTTTCCCATCTTTGAAGTTCCATACGGATTTGTCGGTATTCGGAACTCCCCAACCGATTAATCTTGTACCGGTATCTGTCACAGAGTAGTTTAACCATTTCACAATTTCTTCTGGGTTTTTGGCTTTATTCGTTATCACCGTCATACCTGTACTTCGCGAATTCTTCCCTGACAAGTAAGCTTTATCAGCAGTCGCAGCTTTAGCGCTCACTTGCATAAAACGCTTCTCTTCATTCCAGTTAGGATCGCTCTTCTGCCACACTTCGTGTCCTGCGTTCCAACCAATCCACCATGCGCCAATGAAGCCCATAACACGATCCGTTGACATTTTAGCTTTCATATTCTCGTACTTGTTAATAAATGTATCTGGATCGAGCAAGCCATCGCGATAAATCTTGTTCATGAAAAGCGTAAGCTCAAGACCTTCAGGCGTGTTAATCCAATGCGTAATCTTGCCGTCAGCGCTGATTTTATTCCCGTCTTTCAGTCCCCACATGCCAGCCAGTGTTGGAACGATCTTCTCCGTAACCGGCGCAAAACCAGAGAGCGCATACGTCTTTTCACCTTTATCATTCTTCGGATGCTTCTCCTGAATTTTCTTCAGTACATCATAGTATTGATCTGGCGTTTCAAACTTCGGAGTCCCAAGTTCTTTCCAGTAGTCATAACGAATATGTGCTGAGAAATCCGGGATTGGCAGTGATCCCCAATAACCTGGAAGGGCATACAATTTGCCGTTCGTTAAGTATGTTTTATACAGATCACCCAATTGCGTCTTGACGTTCGGCGCTAACTTGTCGACCATCGGACCAATTTCAAGCACTTTACCTTGTGCGACCCACTTGGCTACCGTCGCCTCGTCCATATTGGCAATCACTTCAGGATAATCACCAGAAGCAAGCATCAAATTCAGTTTATCTTCTTTCTTAGCATCAAAAGTAATTTTATTTATGTTGACATTAAACTTCTCTAATAAGAATTTATGCATCAAATCGCTATTCTTTTTGGTCTTGTCTGGGTTGATCGAATCTGCATAATAGTAACTAAACTCAATCGGCTTACTAGGCACTTCCCAGCCAAACTCGTTCGTTGCGGCTTTTGCTGTTTCCGTTTTTGTTTCCGTCGTAGTTTTTGGTGTTTCTGATGCTTTGTTGTCAACCTTCTGTGTGGAGCATCCAGCAACAACACTCATCGTTAGTGCAGCAGATAACATAACCCGCAAAGTCTTTTTCAAATCCGACCCCTTCTTTCAATTAAAGTAGTTTAAAATGATTGCGCTTTCAAAACCGTCCTTTAAGATTTCCTCCTGCATCTCAGCTTCCCAATTCTGTGACCGTGCATTCTGTTGTAAGCAAGTTGTCTTTGCAAATTTGATTGGTGAATCATTCCACTTTTTTATTTTACTAATTATTTTCTAAATACACAATAGTTTTTACTAAAATATTTTAAATTTTATCCTTATTTAATGAATAAATTTACTAAATATATTTAAAAGTAAAGCGAAAGACTCATCTATTCGCTTTACTATGCATTAATCGTTCATTATCATGCGTCCGCAGTGTTCGCACCACAGCTCTTTCTCACCATAAGTTTCGTTGGAATGGTTACATGCAGCGGCAGTCCTCTACCTCTCAGGCGGTCAACCATCAACTTAACGGCTGTTTCCCCCATTTCTTCCATGTACACTTTGATACTCGTTATTGGAGGAGTCACAAACGAAGCTAAATGAATATCGTCAATACTGACAATGGCTATATCGTCAGGCACCTTATAATCGGATTCGCTCACCGCCTTAAGCGCAGCTATCGCCATAGGATCGCTACCAATCACGAAGGCGGTAGGCACATCTTCCGCTTCCAGCGCTTGTTTCATTAGCTCATACCCAACTTCGGCGCGCCAATCACCGACAAACACATAATTAGGATTGAATAAGTTTAATTCTTTCATCATGACTTCAAACTCTTTTTGCCGAGCATCCGTATTGAACACTTTACCTTCCGAGGTTCGAATATAGCTGATTCCGCCCATATAACCAATCTTCCGATGACCTAGTTGAAGTAAATGATCCAATGCTTGCCTGGTCGCTTTGGGCAAATCGAACATCACGGAATCAAATTCATCACTAAGCACATAATCGATAGAAACGATGTTTGGCGTACGGGTCGATTTGTTGATGATATCGATATCCACCTTTCCAATCAGGAATAATCCATCCAACTGATGGGCATCGATATTCGTGTTAGATTCATCCATAAATCGGAACACTCTGCTAATGTTAATCCCGTACTTGATGCATTCCTTCTCGATGCCTTGGCGGATAGACAAATAGAAGGGATCCGAATATTCCATTTGCTCGGAACACCAGATCAGTAGACCAAACTTTAGCTGCTTCATGTCATTTGGTTCCGTTTTCTGCTTCCGCTCATTTCTGCGATAGTTCAACTTACCTGCCGTCTCCATAATTCGCTGCCTTGTTTCTTCAGGTACACTGAACGTCGTATCGTTGTTTAATACCCTTGAAACCGCAGCAGAAGAAACTTTAGCGATTCTGGCAATATCTTTAATCGTAGCTATCTTTATCACATACTCTCCATACATTTTTGACGCTATTCGTATACCGTTGCCACGCCGCAAGGGGGAATATCCAAACGATGAATGCCAGCTTTCAGTTCCAAACGTTCCTTAGTGATCAATTGCCCCTTACAATCACGAACCTCAACCCATTTCGCGCCCCAATCCTCTTCAATCTCCACATAAATCCGCGAGTTCAACGTTCCGTTCACGAACAAAACAAGCTCGGGATGAATGCCTCCTTGTTTGACAGTTACATCGCCATAGGCGCATACAATCCTTTTATGCCCGTTATCGGCGATAACTAATGGATAAAGAAAGTCTGGATGCTGGGGTTTCAAACGGCCGTCTAACAATACATCGCGATGCTCTCTCCAAAAAGATAGCCAATACCGCACCATTTGAAGATGCTCTTCCGGTAAGCGATCTAGCAGAACAGAAATTTGCGGAACGGAAAATAGCGTGTTGACGATCTGGAGCGCAGAGCTTTCAACCGGCTCTTGAGGATGCCACATCATCATATCGGAATGAACAACCGTATCTCCGCTAAGCAACCGGACATCGAGCGTTCTGATTCTATTTTCGATCGCATCATTCGGACAATCCGTTGCCCTAAACATGTTCCCGTATTTTCTCATTAAGGGGCCGATGTAATTTTGACGAAATTCGATCATGACGTCAGGCTTTATGAGCCTCAATCTGTCGATAATATTACTCATTAAGCAGTCTACAGCCTCAGGAATTGAGATATAGTCCATCGAGCTATCTTCCTTATAAATCGTCTCTTCAGTTCCAACGAAGCTATCTACAAAATCAAGCTTAAATCCGTCAAGATCCCACTCCGCCAAAGCTGTTTCATACAAGTTAATAATGAATTCCCGCACATCAGGATACCGCGGATCCAGCACGCCTGTTTGCAAGCTATCGATCGTCTTTAGCATTTTGCCTTTATAGCGATCCCAATTCTTACTCTTGAATCCAATAAAAGGAACCGAATACCATAACAGATATTTCATCCCCAGTTGATGAACGCGTTCAACATGAGCTTTCATATCGGGAATTTTCTCATCACATACTTCCCAATCTCCACAATAAGCGTAACCACGCGTGTTATCAGAGGTTTGCCAGCCATCATCGACAATGACCGCTTCGCAGCCTAATTGTTTGGCTAGTCTACACTCTTGCTCGATCCCTTCTGAAGTAAGCTGCTGATGGAAGCTGTACCAAGTTGAATACATGGGAAGTTTGGCTGATTCAGGTACAAGTGCAGGCGTATAGCCAGGAAGGGAAACCCACCACTTTTGAACATCGTTCAAGCATTCATAATACGCGATTTCTCTCGTGTCCAAGCGCAAAGTCGCTTCGTAAACAGACATGGGTGCACTAGGTTCAAAAAATAACTTGACCCCGCAGCGGAACGTGGCGGTCTCCTCATTGACACCTGCTGACAAGGCTACGGAATTAAGCGCATCAGAGAAGGCGAATGTGAGTCGGTTGCTGCCCTGTACGTTAAATAAACTAAAGACTGGCGCCGAATACGTTGATTTGGAAACGACTCCTTCTTCCCAATCTACACGAAGTCTCTTGGAACGATAGGCGCTTGGGTACCAACTGCCCTGAATATCGATGCCCGGATGATGCCAAATTAATTCGATCGTTGGCGGTTGCTGCAGGCTCTCCCCTTCCAACTTGATGTGAATAAGTTCTACACCTTCCTGAACGGTCGCCCGAGTCATTGAGCCGCGAAACTGCTCGTTGCAGCCCGATAATTGAAAATGGTAAGGACCTACCTGTAACGTGTCATTGTTCAAAGCTTCCTCTTTCATGTTGGTTCCTCCATCACAAAGTAGATAAAATTTACTAAATATTTACTCGATTTTAGCATTTAAAGTCGAATTTCTCAATCGTTTTTATTCGATATTCAGTAAATTTCAATAAAATAAAAAAACCATCCCTCAAATCTATATGATCTGAGTAGACGGCTTCTTCCTATTTTTAAGATTCTATTTTTGTTCCACAACTCTCACGAATAATAAGTTTGGTTGGAATGGTCACATGGAGAGGAACATCTCGGCCGTTGAAACGATCAACCAGCAGCTTCACAGCCGTAACCCCCATATCTTCCGTAAGCACTCTTACAGTAGTAAGAGGAGGCGAAACGAATGAAGCCAGGGGAATATCATCGAAGCTTACGATGGCAATCTCATCCGGCACTTTAATATCCGATTCCTGCAACGCTTTGAGCGCGGCGATAGCCATTGGGTCACTGCCAATCAAAAAAGCAGTTGGCCGATCATCCAATTCTAATGCCTTCTTCATCAAAAGGTAGCCCTGCTCTGTGCGCCAGTCATCCACAAATAGGTGGGCGGGTTCGAACCATCCTTTTTCCCGCATGATCGCTTCGTATTCTTTTTGACGTACATCAATGTTATACACTTTGCCCTCTAGCGTACGAATATAACTGATTCCGCCAATGTAGCCGATTCTTTGATGACCAAGCTGAAAAAGGTGATCCATAGCATGTCTAGTCGCTTTTCGCAGATCGAACATAACGGAGTCGTATTCGTCATCTAACACATAATCTATCGAAACAATATGCGGTATCTGAGTCGATTGTCTCAGCAAATCTATATGTACTTTGCCGATGACGATTAAGCCATCCAACTCCTCTGCAATATTCATATCGAAGTCATCCATGAACATCACCTTGTCGACGGTAATCCCTTGCTTAGCACACTCTTTGCCGATCCCTTGGCGAATAAACATGAAATAAGGATCTGAGGACTCCAATTGCTCCGAGCCCCAAATGACTAATCCGATGTTTTGTTTTTTTTCGGCCTCTATTTCAAGGTTCTTATTTGCACGTGATTTCGTTTTTCTATAGTCCAGTTGCTTGGCAACTTCAATAATTCGCTGCCTGGTTTCCTCTGCAACTTGCAAGGTCATGTCGTTATTAAGAACGCGTGAAACTGTGGCGCTTGAAACTTGCGCTTTATTGGCTATATCCTTAATCGTTACCATGCTATCACATTCTTTCGCCATTTAAATAAACAGATATTTACTAAACATTCTACAGACTACTGGCAGCAATGGCAATCATTTGACATTCCAAAAAAAACTGTGGGTTCCATCATTTCAAGTAGTACGAGTGCCAACTCATGATTTTCGAGCACCCACTAAGAGTCAAAATGTAAAACACCTCCATCTCCCACTTTGTTAGTGGAACTGGAGGTGCTTTTGTGTAGTATTTGGGACATTCGTAGAATAAAAGGTGAACGAAAAATGAACCGAAAGTTTTAAAAGTTCTAGTTTGAAGCGCTTTCGCAACTTAATTCTAGAGTCTCTGCTTACAGATGTCATTCTAAGTCATCAGGCCTTTAGTTGGCGGAACGTAGATGCTCTATTTCGGAAATTTTGCGCATAATTTCGAATAAGAGGAACGTGAGGACGCTATTTGCTCAAAATAGAACGGTCCAAAGGCAAAAACCACCAAATAACGCATCCTCGTTCCTCTTTATCCTAATTTCGGGGTTTTTCGTCCAAATAGCGCATCCTCGTTCCCCCTCTGCGGTTCGCATGATCGCCGATTATGAAATCACCGGCTTATGCATGATTCATTTCGAAACAGACGTTTCGAAGATCATTCAAAAACGTATCCAGACCAACATTTCGCCCGGCTGTCTGTTGCCCCACAAATAATACGGTACAGCTTTAAGCTTTACCGGCTCAGACACTTGCTGCTGCGCAAGCGGACGATACGCCATATTCGCTTGCCAGGAAGCTCGCTCATCGGCATGGCCAGCAGCTTCAATGACAACCGCTCCACCGAGCAGCTCCGTGTCGTAATACGACTGCAGCTCCGTTTCACGATCTAGAGACAAATTCGAAAGCAAGCTGCCGTTATCCGTTTCCTCCAGACAATAAACAAGCGGACCGCGTTCAATAGCAGCTTTGCCTGCATTGGCCCTGATCTCCGGATGCGAAGTGATCAACTGCGCCTCAAGCACGGGCTCCCACTCCACGATGTCTCCCTGCGCCCATTGCCTAGTTACGGTCGCATAGCCATTCTCAACATCGTAGTCCGAAATCATGCCGTTAATTTTCAACACAGCTTGCCCATAGCACCAAGACGGAATACGCAGCGCAAGTGTAAATTCGGCGTCCGGAACAGCAGTTAATTCAATTCGTACATAACCTTCCCAAGGAAGACGCGATTGCTGCTTCAGCGCCACTTGACCGACAGCTAGCTCGAACTGCGCTTCGCTGCCGATGAACAGATGCGTATAAATTTTGTTATCCTCAGCAGAAGTAGTATAAATATAATCATTCAAAGAAGTGAGAAGCCGTGCCACATTCGGCGGGCAGCAGGAGCAGCCAAACCACTTCTGTCTCACCGACTTCACGTGCCTGCGGTCCGGGTTATTTAAGGAAGCCTTAGGCCACACTTCCAGTGGATTAACATAAAAGTAATGCTTCCCGTCCCGCGACATACTGCCTAAAACATTGTTGTACAGCGCCCTCTCTAAGACGTCGGCGTACTCGCTCTTCGCCTCCAGAAGCAGCATACGGCGAGCGAAGAAGATGAGACCGATGGAAGCGCAAGTCTCAGCATATACGGTATCGTTCGGCAAGTCGTGGTCGAAGGTAAACGCCTCGCCTTGATGCGTCGAGCCGATACCGCCTGTAATGTACATCTGCCGCTTCGTCGTGTTATCCCACAATCGACGGCACGCCTCGAGCAGCTCCCGGTCATCTGTCAGGCTTGCAAGGTCCGCCATCGCCGCATACATATAAACCGCCCGTACGGAATGGCCTAGAGCGACGTCCTGTTCACGAACTGGCACATGCGCCTGATTATAGGCTATTTGTTCAATGGTCGGAATCGGCAGTTCCTTCTTGGCCCAATGACTGTACCCGCCTCTTTGCTTGCATTCCTCAATCAAAAAGTTCGGCGATTGACCGCGCTCATCGATGAAGAATTGCGCCAACTTCAAATAACGCTCCTCACCCGTCGCTTGATACAGCTTCACTAGCGCCAGCTCTATCTCCTGATGGCCGTCATAGCCTCTCAGTTTGCCTGGCTCGCGACCAAATACGGTGTCGATATAATCAGCAAATTTGCACACGACATCAAGCAGTCTCCGTTTTCCCGTGGCTTCGTAATACGCAACCGCTGCCTCCATCATATGGCCTGCACAGTAGAGCTCGTGCGCTTCATGAAGATTCGTCCACTCGTTGCCCGGTTCTTTGATCGAGTAATACGTGTTCAGATAACCATTCGCGTGTTGGGCCTTGGCAATTAGCTCAATCAACTCGTCCGTGGTTCGCTCCAGCTCGGGGTCAGGTTGGCTTGCAAGCGAGTATCCGACCGCTTCAATCCACTTCGCCAAATCGCTGTCTTGGAAAACCAGCCCCCCGAATTCGCCTTCTTCCATCCCAGCTGCAATCCGGAAATTACGGATCGCATAGCTCGGCTCGGCATCTGGAATCCGATCGTTAAGCGCTTCCCATTGATAGGGAATAACCGTCCCCCGCACCAGCTCTGTAAACTGGTTCCAAAATCCGTCCTGTATGCGTACACGCCTTCCACTTTGCCGCATACTCGTTGAAATCCCCATATGCATTTCCTCCTAGAGCTGTACGTGATTTATATAACATTTGATTATCGCTCTCATCCAGTTTATTCTTGAATTCAGGAATGAACTACGAATAAAACGAACCTATTTTTTATAAAATTTCACACTGCAATTTGGGAGGGCATCGGGTATGAACGAATCAGGAATCATTTGGATGGAGCTGCCGCCTGTACCCTATTACATTACGACTGGCTTATCGACCTTAAGTCCGGGAGAGCAGCACCCGAGCCGACGGAATATCGGCATCTTTGACCTACTTTGGGTTGTCAAAGGGACGCTATTCATTGGAGAAGAGGACATGCAGTGGGAGGTAACGGAAGGACAGACACTGCTGCTATTGCCCGACCGTTATCACTATGCGGTGAAGCCCTGCGAGACCGAGACCGTTTTCTATTGGAATCACTTCGACTTTAAAGGGAGTTGGCTTCTTGCAGCGGACAATGCTGCCAACCCAGCCTACCCGGTCCAGCACGCATGGGCAAACCCCTATACGATTCGGATTCGGCAATATGCTTCGCCGCCGGAGTTTACCCTTGCCGAGTGCCACCTCCGCAAAATGCTCGTGTCGTCAGACCAGCATCGCTCGGCGACCTTTTGGAACGAGCAGCAGCTGTTCATGGAACTGCTGCGTCTATTAGAAGAAGGGTATAGTGGAAGCGACGCCTCCCCTGCTTTAAAGCTCGCAGAGAAAGCGGAAGCTTACCTTAGGCAGCACTATCAGGCTGACGTGACGAATGAATCTCTTGCTGAGGCTCTTCATTATCACCCGAACTATGTTGTTAGGTGTATGAAAGAGATCTACCGCTGTACTCCGATGGAATATCTGCACGAATATCGACTGGAACAAGCGAAGCTGCTGCTGATCAAAACGGATTGGCCGGTCGGGCAAATCGCCGAACACGTCGGGTTCCAATACGCCCCCTACTTCTCCAACTGCTTTAAACAGTATACCGGCATCTCGCCTCTGCGTTTCCGCAAGCAGTATTCACATTAGTCGTTCTCCTAAAGACGCCGTCGTGGTGCTTGCAACGCACCAAATCTTTCACTCGATGACCTGCTATCCTTCCGTTATTAACTTCCAAGCGTCCAAGCTTTCCAGAGATACTTCTCCATTCCTGGCAAACAGCTTGATTCCCAGACTGTCAGGTTTTGGGTAAATGCGGTTCGTTACGGTTTTCAGCCCGTTATTAGCAAATATCTCGACAGAAGAGCGATCAATAAATATCTGCAGCTTTATGCGGCCATCCTCTAGAGGAGTCAACTGCACTTCGCTCACACCCGCTTCGCCTGCACCGGAGTGACTGCGATCCATTCTAAGCTTACGATCAGCAGTCGAATAGCTCACTTCCGTGTACTCGGAACCATCCTCTGAACAGCGAAGCAGCAAACCGAACTCAGCATCACCAGCTGAAAGATCCGTGTTAAAAACGGCGATAAGTTCAAGCGCATCCCCATGAATTTCCGGCAAAGGTACTTCCGTATCTGCACTGATGGACAGATTACTGACACGGTGATGAGTCCCGCGCATGGCTTTCAATTCCGCCACAGGCTCTATCCGCAGCGTTCCGTCCTCTGAAAGTGTCAGCTCCCGAGGCAATGTAAAAGCCCCCATCCAGCCATGCTCCTGCTCCGGCATTTGAGCGCCCCAAATATTCATCCAGCCAATGAGAATACGCCTTCCCTGCCCGTCCACGAACGTTTGCGGCGCATAGAAATCGAAGCCATAGTCCAGCCGCTCTGCGTAGCGGTAGTCGAAAACGCCGCTCTCATAGCTAAGCTTGCCAATTAGATACATCGTCTTGGTCGTTCCCATATTCATTGGGGAAATCACCAGCACGTGGTCATTTCCGTTCCCCAGCGGAAACAAATCCGGGCACTCCCACATATCCCCCATCGTGCCATCGCTTTCAGCAGCGACCCCGATATAGCTCCAATCCCGCAGATCAGAAGACTTATACAACAGCGCTTTGCCCAATCCGTCTTTCCCGTATCCAATAACCATGTACCATACACCTGCATGCTGCCAAACCTTTGGATCCCTAAATCCGAAGCCGCCTTCCTCTGGCGCGCAAGCAATAACCGGGTTATTCGCTGCTTTGTTAAAGGTAACCCCATCTGTGCTTGTCGCAATGCACTGAACCTCAGTGGGTGTGCGTCCATCGACATGCCCCGTGTAGATCAACGTCAACACGCCGTTATCGTCCACGGCACTGCCCGACCAGCAACCGTATCCACCGGTTTCTCCCATATCGTAATTTTCTGATGGCGCCAACGCTACGGGCAGATGCTCCCAGTTTACCAAGTCTTTACTTTTAGCATGTCCCCAGTGCATCGGTCCCCATTTGGGCTCATAAGGATAGTGCTGATAAAATACATGATATTCTTGATTAAAATAAATCAGGCCATTCGGATCATTCATCCAGCCTGCGGGAGGCATCAAATGATAGTAAAGTCTGAAGTTGTCCTCTGCCACTGCTGTTGCTGCTGAATCTTGCTCCAACGCCGTATTGGCTAGAACTACTTGTTCCTCGTGAACCTTATTCCGTTCCTTGTCACCTTGATGACTCATCCTATTTCCCCCTCATTCCTAAACTTCTATCACACATTCCCGGATCGCATTAATGCTCCAATTTCTTCAATTGTACCAAGGGAAGGAATGGCACCTTTCCGAGTCGTCGCCAAAGCACCCGCTGCATTCGCAAATCTCAGAGCACTGCATAGTTCATCTTCGCTCCAGACCTGTAAAGGTTTTCCCAACATTAACACTTGGTATAGAAAAGCTCCGAGAAAGCCATCCCCTGCACCCGTGGTATCAACGGTATGAACCGAATAGCTGTCCACCTTCCCCCACCAATCGTTCATCCGATAAAATGAGCCTATAGATCCAGCGGTTACTAATAGCAATTGAATGGAATACCGCTCCATCAACTGTTTCGACGCAATCTCTATGTCCCCCTGCCCTGTGAGGAAGATGACCTCTTCTTCGGATACTTTCACGAGATCAGCGAGGTTTAAGCCTGCTTGAATAGCTTCCCTAGCATGCTGTTCGTCCTCCCACAAAGAAGGGCGCCAGTTGGGATCATAAGAAATGAGCGCACCTTTCTCCTTGGCTTTCTGCACAGACTTAATCGTAGCCGTATAGGAGGGATCCGCTGTCATCGAGATCGATCCAAAGTGAAAAACCCGCGTTCCCTCCAGCATAGCCAGATTCACCTCATCCTCTCGCAACAGTTGATCTGCACCGGGCTTTCGTGAGAAATGAAAGGATCTCTCTCCATGCGAATCCAAATGTATGAAGGCCATTGTCGTATGAGCCTCGTCAGACGCGACAAGCCCGCTATCTGACACACCTTGCTGCAGCAAAGCTTGCCGTAAATACCTACCAAAGGGGTCATTGCCTACCTTCCCAATGAACCCGGTCTTCATGCCAAGCTTAGCCATAGCGGCCACAACGTTCACGGGAGCTCCTCCCGGATTGCGCTCAAACACAGGCTGTCCGGCGTCTGATAAACCTTGAGGTGTAAAATCAATTAAGTACTCCCCTAGCGCAACTGCATCATAGTTCATCTTAAGCTTCCTTTCTCCTCACTATGCTAACTCCTTGGATCAACCCTTAATACCTGACATCGTGATACCCTGGATATAGTAACGCTGCAAGAACAAGAACAGCAGCAGAATCGGCACTGTCGATAGCGTGTTCGCCGCTAATACTTTGGACCAATCCGTCCCTTCGTTAGAGGAAAACGTGGAAATACCCACTTGAATCATTTGCATCTTTTGATCATTGATCACAATAAGCGGCCAGAGATAGGAATCCCAGTTGCCTAGGAACGTCATCAGACCGAGTGTAATTAATGCGGGAACTGCCGCCGGAAGCACGATGGATACGAATGTGCGCGGTAAGCTAGCTCCATCTATGCGTGCCGCTTCCATCATTTCGTTCGGAACCTCTGCGAAAAATTGCCTCAGCATAAAGATGCCGAACACGGACAACATCGAAGGTACGATCAGCGCTTTATAAGAATTAAGCCAGCCTAGATCATGCATGAGCAAGTAGTTTGGTACGAGAGTAACTTCACCCGGTATAATCATCGCCGACATAAACAGTGCGAAAACGAAAGTTTTAAAGCGAAACCTGAGTTTAGCAAACGCAAAAGCTGCCATCGAGTTAATAATAAGCACAAGCGCGGTGACGATCGAAGCCACGAGCAATGTATTCCAGATATAACGAAGGAACGGATTGCGAGCATTGAAAATGACATTATGAAAATTACGTCCCGTCCACTCCACAGGGATCAGCAGATGAATATTCAGAGACGTATATTTAAAAAGCTCCTGGTATGGACGAAATGAGCCGGCGACCATCCATAGGATCGGAGCGACAGAAATCAAAGCGATCACAATCATGATGATCAATCTTACGATGCTGGTTACCCTCTTCATGGCGATTCCTCCTAATATTTATTTGGGGCCCCCGCAAAGTAATGTCTAAACTCTTATCGAAGTAATTCGGGAAGAATGACCGCTTTAAGTGGTGAGTTTAGACGCCGATCGAGTCTTGACTCGATGCGGACGGAATATACTTCAGAGCTTAGCTTCACTTTGTGGGATAATATAGGGATCTTTGAGTGGAGCTCAAAGTCTCTCCTTTTTGGGATCTTTGAGCGTGCTCAAAGTCTCTCCTCTCTAATCAGTGTCTTTGTTAAACAGCTTCATTTGGATAAGTGAAATGGCTAGCACGATCGCAAAGAGTACAAAAGCCGCCGCTGTCGCATACCCCATTCTCATTTGCGTGAAAGCCTGCTTATAAATGTAGAAAACAACAGTTTCCGTCGAGCTGTTCGGCCCTCCATTAGTCAATACAAAGACGAGCCCTGACAGCTTAATCGCATCTATCGTGGTCATAATGACAACAAAGGCCATGGTCCGATTCAATAGCGGAAGCGTAATTTTGAAAAACTGCTGAATCCTAGATGCGCCATCCACTCTGGCAGCTTCGTACAGATCAGGGGAAATATTGTTCAGACCTGCCAGGAAGATGATCATGAAAAATCCGGCGCCTTTCCAGATCCCGAGTACAATAATGCCATTCATCGCCGTGTCCGGATCAGATAGAAAGCTTGTAACAGGCAGGTGCAGAGCCTTGAGAACACTGTTCAAAAGCCCAAACTCTTTATTGTAAATTAACTTAAAAACCGTGGCAGCCACCGCAGTCGAAATAATAACAGGGATAAAATAGAGTGTTCGGAACAAACCTGCCGCCGCTGTTTTCTTTTGGATCAATAACGCTAACCCCAGAGCGATGCTCGTTTGAATTGGAATCACAATGATAGCAAAATAAAACGAATGCTTCAGACTGTTAAAGAAAGCGCGGTCTTTCATTAGATGAACATAATTATCCATTCCGACAAATACATCGCCTGCGCCAACCAACGAATAGTTTTTAAAGCTGATGATGAAGGCTTGCAGCATTGGGTAGAACACGAAGACAAGCAATAAGGCTATCGCCGGGAAAATAAACCAGAATGCGGTTGCTTGCTCATGCATTCGGAAGCTTCGAGATTTTATTTTGGTTTCTACCGCTGTTTGTATCGCTGTATCCATGGTCTATCTCTCCATTCCACTTCTTTATTTTCCGTCGTAGACAAAAACCTTGAAGCTCGAAACCACGCCGCCATCTGGGCTGATCGCTTTGATCTCCGCCTGTCCGGCCTGAACGCCCTTCACCACAGCTCCGCCATCAACCGCTGAAACTGTAGCTATCGCCTCGCTGCTAGACTGCCATTTCAATAGCTGCGGAGCGCTTAATGGAATGACCGAAGCTTCGACCTGCTGACTGCTATTCACTGGCACATCGAGCGTGCTCTTACTTAACACAATCCGCTGCGGCTTGGCAGCATTCACATCCTCATTCCGCCATACCGTCTGCATCGGATAAAAGTGAGCATTGTCCAGCATGGCGCTGCCTTCCAAGGCAGTTAACTCCAATCGGTTACTCGTCGGATCAGGAAAAATCAGGCTGGAAACAACAGCCTCGCCATCGTTCCCAAATACCTCAAGACTAGATTCATCTACGAAAAATCGGAGCTTGAGCTTGCCGTCCTTCAGCTTCAGCGGCGCTGAAACTTTCTCAGCGAAGCCCTTCTCGAACGAGGTGATGCCGGAGCGTGTTCGATCTACCGTCAGCTCCTCCGTTTTGGCATCGTAACTGACGCTCGTTTCTTGGTCGCTTCCTTTTCTAAGCTTGAATGCTAATTTCGCATTCGGCTGAACAGATAGTTCGGTAACCAACTCATAGGATGTTCCTTTAATGGCGTCGAACGGATTATGTCCTGCAGATAACGCCTGCTTGGAGACAATAACTTCCTTACCTCGCAAAGTCTGAAGTTCCTTAATTGGCTCCTGAATCAGCCGCAATCCTTGATCAGGGATATTCCTTAGCCTAAGCTCGCGGGGAATGGACATGTTTCCCTTCCAGCTGCCCGTCGGCATCGCGAACGGATAACGCCAATTTGACATCCACCCCAGCCAGATGCGGCGTCCATCTTTGGCTGGAATATCCGAATAGGATACAGCGGCATAGAAATCTTTACCGTAATCCGTCCATAGCACATCCGATGGCTTATTATCATTCTTGAACGTTCGCCCGTCGAACGTACCGACGAAGTATTGCGCAGTGGAACCCTTCGTCGTATCGTTGCTGCCGATACTTACCGCTAGCACCCACTTTTTCGCTTTGGAGCCCTCAACTGGTAGCTCGAACAAGTCCGG
The DNA here is from genome assembly GCF_000422905.1 of Paenibacillus alginolyticus DSM 5050 = NBRC 15375. Lineage (GTDB taxonomy): Bacteria > Bacillota > Bacilli > Paenibacillales > NBRC-103111 > Paenibacillus_E > Paenibacillus_E alginolyticus. Next base: position 90,187 of record NZ_AUGY01000011.1, on the reverse strand, counting down.
GCATTCCCATACGGCCGCGTGCGAGCCTTGATCGCTTCCGAACTCGCTGGTCATTTTCCATGATTTCAGGTCGGGCGATGAATAGAAACGAACACGGTTATCCACAGACACTACCATCACCCAAGAACGGGTAGGCGCATGCCAGATGACCTTCGGATCTCGAAAATCCTTCAAGCCCGGATTCGGAATCACCGGATTTCCTTCATATTTGGTCCATGTCCGGCCTTTATCCGCGCTGTAGGCAATACTTTGCGACTGAACACCGCCTTTGAAATGGGTAAAAATCGCGACCAAGCCCGCTTTGCCGCCAAAAAATCCACTCGTATCCTTTTTATCTACCACAGCGCTCCCTGACCATATCTCTCCCAAGGAATCCCGAGCCAGAGCTACCGGGAGATGCTCCCAGTGGATGAGATCCTTACTTACCGCATGTCCCCATTGGCCACTGTTTTGATAAAATTGGTGATACTCACCTTCGAAATAGACCATCCCGTTCGGATCACTCATATTGCCGGATTCTGGTGATAAGTGATACTGCGGACGGAACTTTTCTGTATAATAATTCGGATCACTCGCATACGTAAAAGCTGAGCTATCTGCTGCATCCGACGATCTGCCATCCCATTTAACCAGAACCGCCACCCCCAATCCTAGAAGTACAACCGTGGCAGCACCAACCGCCCATAACCCTAATTTCTTCCGCATACTTCCTCCTTGTGCATGTCACCATCATTTTCTGTATGATAATTGTACCGAGTCCGCACGAAGAAAGATTTCAAAATCATCGGGAGTTGCCTTTCAATTTTATTTGGCATTAGTTAAACACTTCCAAGTAGCTAGTTTTCTACCCTATCAACGACAAATAAGAGCCCCTAATAAAGGCTCTTATTCCACTCCTATAGCCACTTTTCACGCAAATAGAAACTCCCAAAGACTCTTATTTCTCCCAGTAGCTAGCTTTTCCTTCATGCGACAAATGGAAATAGGACTGCCCTCATGGTCGAATTGACCTTTTGGAACAGCCCATTTCAAATCTGCATTTTTTAGCTGCTACACTTTCTTACTTAGTAGCTCTTCCCGATACTCCTTCGGTCCTTTACCATAATACTTTTTAAAAGCTGTGCTAAAGTAACTTGAACTGGAGTAGCCAACCAGCGTAGCAATATCCGTTAGCTTCAGCTCATTTTCTTCCAGCAGCACCGCGGCCTTACTTAGACGTAATTTCGTGACATAATCACTAAAAGTAACGCCAACGCTCGTCTTAAACAATCCGGACAAGTAGGTTTCATTTAGATGAAACATGTCCGCAAGTGAAGCTAGCGTAAGCTCGTAGGAGAAATTCTCATCTACATAGTTGCGAATCGCTTCGATCATCTGCTGGCCGCTGGAGAATCTCGTTTTCCTCACTTCGTTCATCACCAATTGTGCCATTTCATGAAGCTGCTCCAACACTTGCTCCCTTGAGGAATAGTCTCTCACCGTCATCTGACAGTTCCATAGATAGCTTTGCAGCGAGGCATCACCAAGTTCGAACTTCTTGGCTATGGCATTAAACAGCAAAATAATCCGCAACGTCAAGAAGGTAAATACAAACATCGGCGTGTCTCGATCAGCGGAGAAAATGGTATGCAGCTGCTTAGTGAATGCAGGCATATCCAGGCTTTCAATGGTTTGCATCAGCTTTCTCTCTACTTCCGGCGAAAACGCATGTGTCAATGCCAGCATATTTCGGTTCGGCTCAGCCTTGTCTGATTGGATCGTGCTTTGGCTCCAAGCCAGCATGCTCGATGCATAACCATCCTTCAACTGCCTCAGTCCGTTGATAGACTCACCTATGCCGACTACACTCTCCACTCTCAGGTAGCTTTTGATATTCCGCTTGAGCTTGCGAACGAAGTCCTCCATGAAACGACTATGCTGCGCAGGATCTTGAATAAGGATCAGGAAATGCATCATGGCAGGATGACTAATAGGATAAAAGGGATACACCTGCTCCCAATTTTCGGCAGACTCCCGGCAAATCATCTGGAATGCCAGGTAGAGTAAGTCTTTCCGCTCACTCCAATCGTCCAAGCGGCCTTGCGGAATTCTCATCTCCACCGTCACAAACTGCGCATGTACATCATCTATGGTCAAAGAAGACAGCTGTAATTGCTGCATCCGTTCTTTCACGGTGGATACACTAAACCATTCATCCTTCACCAGCTGCCAAATTAATTGCTCCTGCATGAGGTGAAGCTGTTGATGATTCTTCATTTCCTCTTGGTCTTGTTCGCGTATTCGATTGCGGTCATCTTCCAATTCTTCGGACAGTTTGGCTAGGAGTGCCGTTAATTCGCTGCGCACGACAGGCTTTAGCAAATAATCTTTCACCCCCAACTGGATGGCTGCCTTCATATATTCAAAATCCGAATAGCCCGAAAGCACGATGATACGAAGATGAGGGAACTTCTCCTTACTAGCTTTGATGAAAGCTATACCGTCCATTTGCGGCATTCGGACATCCGTAATCACAACATCGGGCAGCGGCTGCTCAGTAAGAAGCTGCATGGCCTCCAGACCATTAGCTGCTTCTAATTCAATTTCGAATCCGGCGGATTGCCAATCAATTTTGGCTTTAATACTGTTACGTACGCCGACTTCGTCATCAATCAGCATGATTCTGTACATCTATGTTGTCAGCTCCTTAGCAGAGGAAGGTACAAGGTCATTTCGGTCCCCTCGCCCAACCTGGAATGTAAGCCTAAGTGAAATTGCTCCCCATAATTCAACCTGCATCTTGATAAAACATTGCGAAGCCCGATGCTTTGCCCCTCGCTGCTGAGAATGGCAACTGAATCACCCGTTTTAATCTCTGTCAGTAAATCTTGAACCAATTCGGGGGACATGCCGATCCCATTATCTTTGACACAGATCAACAATCTATCGTCTAACACCTGTGTACGCAGCGTGACCTGTGCGACGCCGTCCTTCTCCAGACTATACTTCACTGCATTTTCCACCAGGGGTTGAATAATAAACTTGGCAATCATGAAATCCTTAGCAGCCGGATCTTCCTCTATCACGACTTGTAACCGAGCTTCATGTCTCAAATGGAGAATGAACAGATAATCACGAATATAGCTCATTTCCTCGGCTACTCGGACCAAATCACTGTTCAGGTTCAGCGAATACCTCATCATTTTGCCTAAAGCCTCGGTGGCGTCCATCACTAGGTCTTCCCGCTTCATGGCAGCGAGACCGCTAATGATTTCAAGCGTATTATTATAAAAATGCGGGTTAATTTGCAGCAGCAGCGCCTTATATTCGGCATTCTTTCGGCGGAGATTCGTTTCGAACTCGGTTTCGATCAAATATCTCAACCTGTGCGTCATTTGCTCGAAAACCCCCGTCACATAGTCCACTTCACTATGCCCTTCCCGGACTTTCGGCATCACATGCAGAGCCTGATTAAATTCGCCGCGCTGCACATGCTTCATCGCTTTGCCCATCACACTAAGCGGTTTGGTAATGCCTGCAGACAACCAGAAGGCCGCCAGCATAGCGAGAATAAGCAAAAGGGCAGTAACCAAAAGCATAGTTTGCCTGATATGAGTGATCTTCTCATATAATTCACCTTCTGGAACGGTGCCTACAATGGTCCAATTTTGAGCAGGTAATTTGCGAAAAAAGAGCAGATTCGTACTCCCTTTATCCTCAATTGGGAAAATCCCGCTAATCTCCCCTTCGAATCGTTTATCGATTTGCTCAAGACCACTCCTTAGAATGTCCCGATCCTCTGAAATATCTTGATCCAGTACACTATTGCCTTCGCTCGTTAGCAAAATCACTTTCCCCGTCTTCCCAACCCGAATCTTCTCAATCGCATTTCGAAGCAAAGTTGTGGGGTAATTGACTTTAATGAACCCGACATTCTTTAACGACTGCAGCTGCACCAGTGGAAAAAGAAAGCTGTTAATCGATCTTGCTCTCATGAATTCGTCTGATTGATCGATATCTTTATGCGCTGTCGTCCAGCGCTTCCCCTCTGTCATAAATGCCGTAAACCACTCGCTATTTTTATAGCTTCTATCTTGCGTCCACAATCCCCCGGCATCCTCAGCAAAAGCGCTGATCGAAATGCCATTAGAGTTGTTAACGGCATACGAAGAAAAATACTCCCGTAATCTCTGCTTCGTAAGCACTCGCTCTTGAATTGTATTATCGGGATTCAAATGAACCGTAAGCCATTCCTGCGTCGTTCGGCTGCTCACAACCTGATTGCCCGTATCTTCAACCTGAGTAAGCAGAGTCACGACATGCGAAGCAAATTGTTCGATGGTTTGAGCGGTTGAAGATTCAATCGACGCTTTAATCGTTTTCGTCGCTTCCTCACTAAGAATATAAGCGAGTGCAGCAAAAGGGAGGATTAGCAATATAGAGAAAACAGCCATCAGACGGCTCCTCAATGAAAAAAACATGAAATCCCCCGTTTCTTATCCAGTCATCACACCTTAATCATACACGTCAACCTTCTAGGGAAACAACGACAAAGAGACGATCATCGAAATGATTCGTCTCTATGAACTTCAAAAACCTACTTTTTCTGCTGCGCCTGCACATCCGCATAAGCCTTATCGATCGTCGTGATCGCTTCAGCAATGGATGCGTCAATATTCCGTTTGCCGATGGTGACATCTTCAAACATTTTATTCACAGCATCGGACATTTGCGGGAAGATCGGCGTAATCGGGCGCGGTCTGCCGTACTTCTGATTTTGAATGACGAAGATGTTCTTCGGATACTCATTCAATTCAGGGAAATCCTTCGCTGCCGAGTAACGGGACGGGATGTCCTTAGTCATGCCGGCATATGTCTTTTGTCCATCATGCCCAGTTACCCAATTGACAAACTTCCACGCTTCATCGGGATGTTTGCTTTTGGCTGAAATACCGAGCGCCCAGCTGCCATTTGCTACGGCTTGTGCAGTTCCTTTTGGCAGAGGAGCAATGTCATAGTCTTCGCCAAGCTTGAAATTCGGGAATTTCTCTTTCAGATTCGCCAGTGACCAGGAACCATCAATCGTAATGCCCAGTTTGCCGTTCGGGAATGGATCCGGCGGATACTCCAGAGCAGATACTTTATCTTTGTTATACAAGTCCGAGAAGAATTGAATGGCTTTCTTCGTTTGAGGAGAATCCAAAAAGCCTTTCGACGTTTTACCGTCAGGACTCATAATTTCTCCGCCAAGCTGCCAGATGATCGGATACTTGAAGTAGGCTGTAGCTCCCGCGTTCCCGAAGCCCTGTGCAGGGTCTATACCAAAGATGCCACTCGCTGGATCATTGATTTTCTTTGCAGCATCGAGCACCTGATCCCATGTCCACGGCTCATCCGGATTTTTGGAAGGAAGCGGAATGCCCTTCGCTTGAAACATCTTTTTGTTATAGAACATGGCAATCGAAGATTCCGTTAATGGCGCCATGTAGATTTCATTTTGATACGTGTAGGTCGCAAGTGTTGATTTAGGAACATCATCGATATTCCCGTCCGTTTTGAAGTATGTGGTCAACGGCTTCAGAGCACCGGCATTTGCATACGAACCGACCGTAGGAGCATCTAGCGCCATAATATCCGGCGGGCTGCCCGAAGCAATGGATACTCTTAATTTCGTGTCATAATCGGAGTACGGAATCGGTGTCATTTCAACTGAAATGTTCGGATACTTTTGCATGAAGGAAGCTACAAGCTTGTCATAGGCTGCATTCTCCGTATCATTCCCCGAGTTTCTCCAGAACGTCAACTTGACTTTCTCTTCTTTTTTAACCGCATTATCCGTTTGGCTGGGTACTGCTGACGACGTATTTCCACCGTCACTTTGCGTTGAACATCCCGCCAATAAACCACCGACTACGATAGCGCTTACTACTGTTTGACTTAGTTTTTTCAAAATGTAAATGCCCCTTTCATTTATCTTTGTTGTTGTTCTTGTCATCATCATATCAAAGGGGCCGGGATATTAAATTCAATATTCTCTGCTTAGAACTTATAAAATTATCATGATCTATGACTAATAAAGTCTCTTTGAATAGCCTTCTTCTAATCTTTCAGCAATTAGCTCAGCGGTTACTCCCTCAAGTTTTACATGAGATGATAGTATCTTTGCAGCTGACGGTAATTCATCTTTATTCAACCAAGATTCAGGCTCCCACAATCTTGATCGTCTAAATGCTTTTGCGCAGTGAAGAAAACATTCCTCAATGGCAACCACAATACCTAGTAAGGGTATTTTTCCATTCACAGCCATCGTATTTAACAATTCACTATCTTTAGTTACAAATGCACGCCCATTTATTCGCAGTGTTTCTCCAAGCCCTGGAATTAGAAAAACTAGACCTATTTCTGGATTGGAAATTATATTGCTTAAGGAGTCCATTCTTTTATTTCCTGGTCGTTCAGGGATTACAATGTGCTTATCATCAACTACCCGGATAAAACCAGCCGAATCACCTCTGGGAGATACGTCACATCTGCCTGTAGAATCAGAGGTTGATATAACTATGAAAGGTGATTTGGCTATAAAGTCCCTGCAATGTTCATCGATATGAGAAATGACCTTGTGTTGAACAAGTTCGCTTGGGTAGCCAATAAGCGATCTAAGCTCTTCGACTGTAGTAATGAGTTCTTTAGTATCAATAAATGATATCATAATACCTCCGTTTTCTAATTAACTTGTTCGATAGTCGTACCTTGTTGATACCCTCTAATTGTTCCATCCGGCAATGTTACTTTAATCTACATGATTTAGCCTCCATTCCTATTTATTTCATTAGCACGTTTGAAGCCCATGAAGGGGAATGGCGGAGGTCCCTTTGCCGATATCGACATAAGCAGGTAGAGTTGTTTGATTTCAAGTCCCTCGGCAGTGGTGTCGTTCAGTTACACTATGCAGTCGCTCTGATTCGAGGCCGTAAAGCATTCGAGCACGATCACTGTCTATCGGTTCATTTATAGGTGTCTCCAGGAAATAATCCAACTGCCATTTCTGAGTTTTCTGAGCCTGGAGGCTGATAGTCTTGTCCCACGGTGGGTACACTCGTATAGCCCGTTTACCGCCTTCACCTTGATTTGATACGATATTTTGATTGAATAGAACATGCTTTGGAAATACAAATTGGCCAAAGTTAGTCTCCTGGCGGGTACTAATTACGAAGTAATCGATTGGATCTGATACGTCATATGGGTGGATCGTTCCATCCCCAATTCTATGCCATAGCGTTACAAACTGCCCTACCTTGGTAGGAGTGATTTTAGCGACACGAAATCTTATGGAGAGAGAATTTATATTAAATAAATAGGCCCCATATTCAGCATTTTGTGCTTCTTCAAGTGGTTGAGAGCAATCAAACCCGCACACGTTATAGACGAAATTCTTAGTAGCAAGCAGGTCACTATGAATTATATCTGAGGAAGCCCAGGCATTTTGATCATTAGGGCATGCTTCTGTTAAATTAAGATTTTTATTATCCATCTATTCTAGTCTCCTATGTTCATTACATTCTATCTAAAAGAATACCAAACATTCGTTGAGTTTGGCGAAGTAGGGATCGATAACCAACTTGTAGTTGGTGCGTTTTTTGCGATAAAAGCTCCTTTAGCGAATAATTATTTCGGTATGACTGGAACCCATAGTTCATGCCTTGGTTTGTGCTTTGGTCCGTAATAACACTCGATACATGGTAATTTAGCCAGTTCATAACCCGAAGTTGGAACCCATTCTGAATATAAACGTTTCCATGCCTCCGTAATATTCGGAAAAACCGCCCATGTACTTGGAGGAATTATAAGAGTTTCCATTTCACTTGGAGATTCCCCATCATAACGAACCCCCATAAAGTAATCAAATGTATCTTCCGTTATGGCCGCTTCTTTTCCACAAACCCCCAGGAGGCTTTCAAGTGTACATTTTGGATTTTCCCATGACATATCAATTAGCTTTTGCATAGATCCATCTTTTTTTGCACTGTTCCAAAGCGTAGGGATCGTTTTAAATGCTTTGCTTGTTTTAACAGACTGACTTTTCCCTATAATTCTTAATTCGAAATCAAGATTCTCAATTCTGTACTCCATTTCAGTGTCCCCTTTAATTTGAAATTTGAAAGGATATCCTTGGAAAGGCTTTTAATTTCACCCTTAAATTGTGACTTTTTCGTCCGACATTTCATGCACAAAGACGTCGGATATCTTTATTTCCCAACTGGTTTAATTCTAATAATCTTAGGAAATATCCTTCTTGTACTATCCTGATAGTTACTTTAATAAAACAAAAGAGGAGCTGCCACGATGCAAGCTCCTCCACTATAGTTGTCACATTCACATCTATGCCATCTCTTCCGCCCCACGCTCGCCACTTAAGTCATTTTCCTGAACCCATGCCCACATAGCCGCAAAAATAGGCTGCAGATTCCATCCTCGCTCAGTTAGCTCATATTCGATGTGCAGCGGCACACCGGGGTACTGCGTGCGCGTTATTATCCCCTTCTCCTCCAGCACCCGCAGTCGATCCGTTAACGTCTTCGGGCTAATCGGGTGTAGCTTTCGCCGCAGCTCACCAAATCGCTTGGTGCCGACAAACAATTCTAGCAGAAGTGGGAGGGTCCACTTACCATCCAGGATTTCCAGCAAAGGATCAATGGCTTCGATACAAGAGCGATCCAACATTGACGTTTCCTCCATAGTTCATTTTTTGAAACTATTGCACTTTATTGTAACTACTTTTCAAATATACCACAGTGTTGTAGTCTTATTGAAGAGCCAAAACACAAAATTCTACTTCATATCGATAGCAACCCCTGAGTGGTGCGCGCAACCAGGGCGCTCAATCGATATTAACAGGACTTTGAATCACATTTAAAATCTGAATATTTAGACAACTATTCCATGCGATTTAAACGCCACTTGAAACTTATGGCAGATTGGAGGCAAAATGCAAAGACCGTTTGATGTAGATGCATCCGAGTATCCGTTCAAGGACCACTGGATGTCTTATCGCGATGGCATGATTCATTACGTTGACGAGGGGCAGGGTCCTGTCATTCTTCTTCTACACGGAAACCCCACCTGGTCGTATCTTTACCGGAACGTCATCAAAGAATTAAGCGGTGAATGCCGTCTGATTGCATTGGATTACCCGGGACTCGGAATGTCACGAGCTCCTTCCGATTATGGCTATACGCCGAAGGAGCATTCTGAGGCAGTCACCGAATTCATCCGACGACTGGATCTTAAGGACTTCGTACTTGTAGTCCAAGATTGGGGAGGCCCGATTGGATTGGGCTACGCCGTAAGACACCGTGAGAACCTGCGCGGAGTTGTCGTGATGAATACCTGGGCATGGCCGGCTACGCTTCCTGCGATGAAGCTTTTCTCGTTTGCTATGGGCGGATGGCCCTTCGGATATTGGCTGCAGACAAGACGAAACTTCTTCGCCAAGAAGATTGTCCCGCATGGGATTTATCATTCCGAGAAAATCACGGATATCTTGAGAAAGGCCTACACCGATCCATTCCCAACCCCAAAATCCCGGAAACCGACATGGGTATTCCCAAGACAGATCCGAAAAGCGCGTCCGTGGCTCGCGGAAATCGAAGCGAAACTGCCGGTTCTATCCAATTTACCAGCACAGATTCTGTGGGGGATGAAGGATAGCGCGGGTTTTCCACCCGAAGAGATGGCTAAATGGCAAGGTTATTTGAAATTGAACGAAACCGAATCGTTAGACGATGCCTCCCACTACGTGCAGGAAGATCGGCCGGACCGGGTGGTCGCATCCATCCGCAGAGTCCTAGAACGGACATCGCGGCAATCAAGAAAGCTAGGCTGAACTATAATCATCATTTATTTTCATCGACTATTAGGAGGCTATCCAATGAAAACAATTCTATGGGCAACACTAACAGGCAATGGTAACTACGCGCAATCGAGTCCGAATAATCCCCCAAAAAAGGAAGCACTCGGCGATTTTGCGGCACATGCTCAAGCAGCTGGTAATTTCATTGTCGGAAGACGCACGTTTGAAGGGATGCAGGCGAGCGGAGGCGGGGGTGCTTTTGCCGGCATGGATATCGTCATCGTATCGGCAAGCGTGAAAGAAATTCCCGGTGTGACGGTTGTCGGCTCGCCGCTCGAAGCCTTGAGCTACCTGCAGGATAAAGGCTATCAAACCGCCCTCATTTCGGGGGGGGGCGGACCTTCACAATGCTTTTCTGGGTCAAGGGCTTGTTGACGAGCTCATATTCAATGTCGCGCCGGTACTGGAAGGGAAGGGACTCAATCTATTGATTGACACGGAGAAGTACCAATACAAGGAAGTAGAATTGTTGAACTTCAAATCACTCGGCAGCGGCGTCGTTCAATTGCACTATGCGATTGGTAATTAAAACGGCAGCCAGGTAGATCCCACCATACGTATGAGTAGGGCAATTGAGCAATGATCAAATCTTTACAGTTCAACGAGGCCGTCAAACGTTTCCGCGGCAGCCTCGTTGTGTATTTGCTGCTGAAGAGGATAAGACGACCATCTCTGCAATCCCTTCAGGTTTAGCAATAAAGATATTTGACGTGAAGCGAAAGCCACAATTATCTTTTACGATAAAGTGGATAAGCCACCGTTGTTGGAACCTTGATGAGAATCAGCCGCATTACCTCTTCATCCGTGTTCGTAATTGTTACCTCTGTCTCTGATTCAGCTGCTGCAAGGATGAAATCTTTGTGATGAAACTGTACAGGTTGTTTCGATGCCCCAGTCTCACCCCATGTTCCCTGCCCGCGAATTGCTAAAGCCGTTAATGTATAGCCGGCATCAATCTTATGTTGATAATGAGCGCCGCTATTTACTTCAACATCCCACATTTCAATATCAGCAACCAACTGTATAGGAGCATCTACACCAATTACCGTTTTCACTTTATACCCTGCTTCGTGGCTTATTTGTGGAAATTCTTCATGCTCATACTGGCGATAGGTTGGCTTTCTCCGCATCGCTTCCGTCAATTCAGGCTCAAACCATATTTGAAAAAGCTCCGCATTGGCACTTAGCTTTTCTTGATGACTTACGCCAGAGCCTGTTTGCATGACCTGCGCCCCGCCTGCTCCCACTGTGCTGTTCGTACCCAAGGTATCCCCATGAAAAGCACTGCCTTCAACCACATAAGTCATAATCTCAAAGCCTTGATGAGGATGCAGGCCGATCATGGCTTCGCTGCTTGAAGTGGCCCATGCCCAATAAAATAAGGGACCCACTCGCTTGATAACTGATCCTTCGCCTGAAAAGCCAATCGGCTTTTGTTCTTTGATTTTCCCACCGTCAAATTCACCAATTCCCTGCATGGCAGGTGTGTATACTCGTGCTTGCATATGGAACAACCTCCTAAATGTTAATTTTCATCTCAGCCAACCAACCTACCCATGCCTACCCTTCCAGCACTCCTTTCCCCAATTTCTTGATCAGTTCAATTGCCACTAGCTGCTCCTCTTGCGTAACAGCCTTCATTAAAGAATGGATTTTTGCGGCATGCTCGGGAAAGATCCGATTAAACAATTCATTCCCAGCGTCCGTAATTTCAGCATAGATCACCCTGCGATCTTCATTGGAAGGTACCCGTCTCAAAAGATCCTTTTTCTCCAATTTGTCGATATTGTAAGTGATGCTGCCGCTTGTAATTAATATTTTCTCTCCAATTTGCTGCAAAGGAATCTTCCCCTTCGCATACAGCACTTCAAGAATCATAAATTCTGAAGGTGACAACCCGTATCGTTTCGCATCCTTTACAGCTTGCTCCGTGATCGCTTTGTAAGCCTTGGAAAGAACAACAAACAACTTAAGGGAAGTCTCATGAGCATCATCTAGTTGAATGGGCATTCCTATCACCCCTGTATATATCTCGGATTCAAATATCTTTAATTTAAGATAAATATATGCCTTGAACCAGTTATTGTCAACATGTATATGAAAAATAGTTTAGGTATTCGCTTCTGCTCGTGTGGCTTCCTACTAAATATACACGAAGGAACAGGAACTGTTCTTATTTCGTCGAACCCTAATAAAGAATATCCTCTATAGGGAGCAAATGTGATGACCGATGAGAAGCACCTGATGATCATAAAAAAATATAAAAATCAGATTATTACGAAGTGGATTCGCGAGTTCATTCATTGTTATCCTGAATATGACAGAAAAGTTCTAAAAAAAGATGCGGAAGGCTTCTATACATATATGTCAGACCTTCACATTCCCGCGGCAGAGCATTCTCGTTTCCTAGCAATCCCTGAGTCCCAAAAAGTGTTTTTGAAGAGAAATGTTTCTATTAGCCATGTTGTACATAGCAGTCAACTGTGGATTGACGCCATTTTATGGTTAATTCAAGAAAACCCTAGAGGGAAGACGATTTCCATGAGTCTGACTAGGAAAATTATTGCTCGGGTCAGCTTATATGAAAGATATTTTCTCCATCAATACAACACCATTACGAAAGAACTGCTGTCGGGTCAAGAACAGACGATCACGGAGCTGCATGAAGCCCGCCTGACGATTATCGGAAAGATGGCGGCAAGCATGGCGCATGAAATCAGAAATCCATTGACAGCCATACTTGGTTTTTTAAAAATCTTGCGCAAGCAACTATCGATTCAAAATTACCAAAAAATTAGCTCGTATCTGGATACGATTGAAAGTGAACTTCTAAGCATTCAGATGCAGATCGCAGGATTCCTCAGTTTTTCAAAAAAGGATGCCATTGAGGAAAGTTTTGAAGAAGTGTCTTCTACATCGATTATCGACAATGTCCTAGCAATGCTTGCGCCTAGATTAGTAAACGATAATATTGAGTTAATTTTTCAGCAAGGGGATGATATTAAGCTCAAGGTTCAAAAAATAGCCATTCAACAGGTTCTTTCAAATATTCTGAACAATAGCTTGGACGCGTTGTCAGAAAAGGAAGGCGAGAAAGGATTAAAGATCGCTTCCATGCTGGAAGATGATGAATTCTTAATTATCATTTCCAATAATGGCCCTGAAATCCCTCCAGAGATAAAGGACTCACTGTTCATTCCATTTGTGACCAACAAAAAGGATGGTACTGGTCTTGGGCTCGCCATATGTAAGCAAATTATGACCAAAAATAAGGGAGACGTCACGTTTGATTCCAGTCCGAATGAAACGTCATTTCGCTTAAGTTTCAAACAAAGGTGAGATGGACTTTTGCTAATTTAGATTTAATTGACACAAATTGAAGGAGGACTACTATGAAGCGTAAGTGGACAACCCTGGCCGTATCCAGCATTTTGGCTGTCTCAACTGTAATGGGTGGCGGCATATCTGCAATGGCAGCATCGAAGAGCAGCACAGGTGGAACAACAGCGGGCAAGTTATTCGGGCTATTCCTGAGATTGGAGGATTGGAGGTGCGTTCGTCCAGCACTGAATTTATGACCAAGCTGCAGTCAGTCAAGGATATTGCTGCTGCTAACGTTCAGATGGTACATAAGCTAAGCGATGGTACAGTAGATCCCTCCACAGCTGACGGTCAGCCCGTTACAGATATTCCCCAGCCGGAAACAACGAACAGCTACTGGGATTATCAGTGGGACATTAAGAAAGTGACGAATAACGGAGCTTCGTTTGCCATTGAAACCGGCGGCTCAGGCAGCACGCATAAGGCCATTGTAGGCGTTATCGACAGCGGTATTGATGCCAATCATCCCGACTTAAAAGCTAACTTCCTCGGTGGCATGAACTTTGTACCCGCAGGAACAGATACCAGTGAAACTGGTGATCCTAACGATCTACTGGACCGCGCAGGACACGGAACGCATGTGGCAGGTTCCATTGCTGGGAACGGCAAAGTCAGAGGTGTCGGCCCGAATCTTGGCATCCGCTCCTACCGTGTATTTCCCGGCGGACAAGGTGCGCCTACGGCCTGGATTGTAGCTGCTATCGTTCAGGCAGCGAATGATAAGGTTGACGTCATTAACATGTCGATCGGCGGCTTTGACTCCCAAAAGTATTATATTGATGGAACCAAATATTCGGATGTTGCTGACATTTTGCTTTGGAAACGTGCTATTCAATATGCTGTGAACCATAATGTAACGGTGGTAACAGCAGCTGGAAATGAAGGTCTCAACCTACGCGATAACAAAGCGATGACTGATTATCTAAACGCTACATACGGTTCCCCTAGCTTTGTATTTAAAGGGAAAACAACAGAAACACCTGGCCAAATCAATGGTGTCATCAATGTTTCTTCCTCGAACAAGTGGTCGACGAACAGTATCGCATTTTACTCCAATTATGGAAAAAATCAAATTGATGTAGCCGCACCAGGCGGCGACAATGGGCCCGTCTATGCTGCAACTCTGGATTTGAACCAACGGGATTTCCACTATCGCGCGCTTAGCACATGGCCTACCTATTTGCCTTCGTACTTCACTTCTAACCTGCATAGCTACGCGCTGCTCCACGGTACATCCATGGCAGCTCCGAAAGTGGCTGGTATTGCAGGCGTCATTAAAGCGGCTCATCCGGAGTTGAACCCTGCTCAAGTTGCCGCGTTAATCGAAAAAACGGCGATCGATTACGGCCCAACCGGCAATGATGCTTTATACGGCGCAGGTGAAGCGAATGTGTACAATGCTTTAGTCAAATAGTTCTTAATCAAACAAGCCCAGTGCCAAAAACGGCACTGGGCTTGTTTGATCTCTTACCTACCTTAAAGTAAAGTACACTGTTCTTGTTGAATGTTCAACTATCGTTCCTCGTTACTTCAACAAATTATTTGGCCAGCGGCGTTCTTTGGCCCATCAGCCGACAAAACCAGTCGTCGGAAACAATAAAGATAATGCTTTCTTAAGATAGAGGAAGCATCAGACCATCTGCATTAATAATGGTTAGAATGATGATTAACGCAGTAAAAACGATGGCCGCTGCTGTCTTACTGATTGGATCCTTGACCCTGAAATGCGCGAGACACGTCAATAACATAGTGACTCCAAGCCAAATGCCAGCCCATGCGACCGCCCCTACATACCAGTAGCCGATGATGAGTAATGCTGCTCCGACTAACTGGACGATACCTGTGACGACACGAAACCACTGCGGTAGTCCAAGATTCTTGAAAATATCAGCCCAGTATTTGGCCCCTGCGATCTTGGCGCCTCCTGAAAAGGCATAGTATAAGGCTAGCAAACTTTGAAGAACGACGGAAAATACAGTCATTAGGATTTCCTCCCTTTATTTTAAGTACCATAAATTTCGTATTACTATTCTGCCAACATCTTATAGAGCTGCCCACTCATTCCCAACTAATTGATTACTGGCGACCTTTTGTAAGGATTCGGAACGTGATGCCGAATTTATCCGTAACATTGCCGTAAGCGGGGCTGAAGAAACTAGCTTGAAGCGGATCGTTCACTTGACCATCTTCCTTCAATGCTTCAAAATATTTGGTAGCTTTATCTTTATCGTTGGTTTGAACAACGATGGTGATTTGTGTTCCCTTCTCGTAGGTGCTTCCAGTGATATGATCTGTAATCTGTAGTTCCGAATCGCCGATTTTCAAGATAGCGTAATTAACCTGGTCCTTCTTTTCCGGAGGCAGTGGAGCTTTGGGATCTTCCGGCATGTCACCGAATCGCAGCATATAGGCGACCTTGGCATCCAATGCCTTCACATAAAAATCTATTGCTTCCTGGGCACTTCCGTTCATTTCAAGAAAAGGGATCAAACAAGTACTCACAACAATCATCTCCTTAGTTTAAATGTTCTTTCCGGGAAACCCTCGGTATTCTTCGTATGATCGGTTTTCCCTTGTCACTTACTATGTCGTAAGTCAGCAAGGAAACGTGACGGATACGGTGAATTTTTTTTAGGATAAGAAAATGCAGATTTCGTACATCTCAGTTGTCACGTTTGCCCAGTTTCGTACGACATATAAGTAAAAAGGAACCGAAGGAAGGAATGTGATGTATGAACGATCATGATTGGCTTGTGGGACAATTCGAGGCGCATAGAAATCATCTGCAAACGGTGGCTTACCGGATGCTCGGATCATTAAACGAAGCGGATGATGAAGTACAGGAGTCATGGATTCGTCTTAGCCGCACAGATACTAGAGAGGTCGAGAATATGGGGGGATGGCTGACAACGATAGTCTCTAGGGTGTGTCTGGATATGCTGCGAACTCGTAAATCGCGGCGTGAGGAGCTTACGCTCGTGAATGTACCTGAACCGGTTAATAGCCGTCAGGACGAAAGCAATCCTGAGCACGAAACATTGTTGGCCGACTCTGTTGGTCTTGCGATGCTGATGGTCCTTGGAAATTTGAATCCCGCCGAACGCATCTCATTCGTATTGCACGATATTTTCGCGCTTTTCTTTCTCGGAGATCGCCCCGATTATAGGCCGTAACGAGGTTGCAGCCAGACAACTTGCGAGCCGTGCACGCCGTCGGGTTCAGGGAGCGAAAGCGACTGCGGATTCGGAGGAGTTCAAGCGAAAACGGGAGCTTGTAGATGCTTTCCTAGCTGCGTCGCGTTCTGGAGATTTTGAGAAGCTTCTTGCGGTATTAGACCCCGATGTTGTGCTCCGACAAGACCCTGCATTTCCTCTGGTCGCAGCATGGCCACTTGTTCACGGTGCGGAAGCTGTGGCCAAGGGCTTCGCTGGTCGCGCCCAGGGTGCACGGCCGGTGCTCGTGAACGGATCTGTTGGCGTGGTTGTTGCTCCTCGCGGTCAAATGCTTTTCGTACTCGAACTCAAAATTGTGGATGGCAAGATCACCGAGATCGACATGATTGCCGATCAAGCGCGCGTTCGCCAGCTCGATTTAGCAGAAATGAAGGATTGATGGGTCAGCTTCAAAGAGCAGCGACATTAAAATAGTCTCCTTATTGACATTAAAATGGTTCCATTCCTAAAATTTAATCGCAGTGACATTAAAGTACTCCCATATATATCTTGAGTAAGATAGAATGGTACCATTTTAATGTCACTCATTTCTATGTAGGACAGCAGTTTATTGTGATGTCCGATGGTTCCAATGCTAATCAAGTCTTCCAAGTCTTCACCTGGTTTGTCGAATTTTTTAGAAAAAGACGTACGCTTGCGTATGGTCAAATAAGTATGCTCGATCCCAGATGTATCTTTGATTCTTGTTGTTTTTTGATGCCGGTCCAAGTTTTCCATTTAGATCCATTAATGCAGATTCAATTAATTCGGATCTCACGGGTCCCCATGCCTCTTGTTTTTGTCGAACGTAGTTCAAGCTCTCAACCAAGGTCAGACCTTTTATTCGCTGAAAAGGAGCAGCCCACAAAACCGTATCACACTTCATGCTTTTACAAGGGATCGCAAATCCCCTTAACCCACATGCTCCCGTCTTTGTAGAGAGAGCAATTAGCCCACAGACATAATCTGTGCTGTGTTCAAATATGAGCTTTTCTGTAAGCTCACTGTCAAATCGAAAACATTCTATATGGGTAATCTTACAATGCTGCAAACTTTCAAACGAAAGATCTATAACCGAATTTTTCAAATTATACGAAGAAATACGAAGGGTACGAGTATCCTGGTGATACTCGATTGTCTCATTCATCGTAAAAGTGATCCCTTGGTTTAAAGTCTCTTTGGCTGGCAGATTGTCAGGTATCGTGATCGCCATCTTGTCCCTCCTATTACACTAGTTTTGTTTGTGTTAATGCAAACAAAAATGACCTTCCCTGGAATTAGAGAAAGGTCATAAAAATTCAAAGTCATATCCTCACTCTTATCTCCCAGATTCGCTTAAGATCAGCGTTTCCGCAAGAATTAGCACCGTGCATTCCTTTGTTTAACAAAGGTTTGTCGGTTGCCGGGTTTCATCGGGCTAGTCCCTCCACCTGCTCTTGATAAGAAAATTCAACATATTCAATTATTTCTATATTACTATAAAGTTCTCTGATGTCAAGGGATTTAACACTCCCTGATCAATCCGCAATAAATGATAAAACTTATGTGATTTTCGCCTCATTTTTGGTGTTTAAGACTCTCGTTCTGCGTTAGCTCAATGATCAAATCCCCGTTACCTGAACGAAAACCAGAAAGAAGCCACTTCAAAACAGCCTCTTCTCTTCGACTAAAGTTTCTCGAAGCTTAATCAAATATTTTTGTCACCGAACTTCTTATAGCTCTCACAATATGTGGTGTAACAGAAAGAATGGCGCACTATGCGATGAAAAATTGTGATTTGTGTATAGCGCTATGTATATTCATTCTTCACGGTGAAGTCGCTGGGTGTTGTTATGCTAGCGTTTCTCGTATCTCTTAAAATTCAATACCTACCTGATGTTTGTAATATGTCCTTTTGGGTGAGAAATGATCCTTTTACAAAAGGTTCCACGTACGCATTATTCTATTGTGGGAATGATAAAGGATGCACTGCTTTTCGGAAATTGTACTTACTTGGAGGGTAATGGCATGATCAAAAATATCGTTTTCATTTCGTCTCTCTTTTGTTGCTTGATCGTAAGTGACTATGCTCTAACGGAGACGAAAACCGGAGCGAAAGTCGATAATTTGGAAAAATATGTCTTCGAAAGCATGGACGGAGGAACTCACGGAGTGCTTCAAACGTATGCGGGTAATCATTTTACGGAGGAAACCGATTTCACATCTAGTGACAATAAATATACGAATAAAGGCGGACCTTATGGAGCTTCGGGCTTTTCCGGTTCTGGATTTACTGGGAACGGGTTCTCCGCATCTTCCGCAAGAATCGGCAGCGATTACCGCATATATACAGTAAACGCCGCAACCGGGAACAACAGAATTGATTGGGGCGTGCTGAATCTTCTAGGCCTTGTAGGTCTTGCCGGAATATTCGGAAGAAGTAGCAGGGCGGATCAGAAGTAACCGGGTATCATCCGCGGCGAACTACTCAACGTTGGTTATTCGTTCGGTCTGGCCGAATAAACAGTAAAAAAATCCACTTGTTTCAAGTATATTCAAACCCATGCCCACCTCCATACAAATGAAAAGAAGCTACCAAAGTAGCTTCCAGCTCGATTACAATAATACTTTTGATTTTGTCTGTAGGGGAATTGTCCAATAAGCTTCCTTAATGAAGGAGCGTTTACTGAACTCCCTGCCCCGAACAATCACCTTATTTTGATATACTTGCAAGTAAATACCTTGTGCATGGTCTTTCCAAATTTCAATATAATTTCGATCAAGTGGCCTAGTGACTGAAGAATTGTGAAAGAGATGAAACGTTTCCTTGACATAATGTTCCGTGCCATTTGTAAAATCTTGATGACGGTGACCACAAAATACAAATACATTCTGGTAAGGCTGCAAAATCTCGCGAAACCGTTTGGCACGTATCAGAAAATGACTTCCGCCATTCTCACCCTCCGGCGGAAGTGGTTGATGGATCATAACAAAAACAGGCTTCCCATCTTTCGAAACGGAGGACAATCGTTCCTCCAGCCAGTCCAATTGTTCATCCGAGTACCAGGCACCTTCCCCAACTTCGGGCTTTTCCAAAATGTAGGTTTCTTGTGACAAAAGAAGTACCGTATAACCCTTAATCGTCATCTCGTTATACGTCTTTCTATAGTTCATAAAGGTTAAAAACTGCTGACGGGAAAGCTCATTGGTCTTACCATTTGGCATCGTCGACTTTTTCCAAGCCCCATGAGCGTCTGTCCAAATTGTGTAATATTCATGATTTCCCATGTTCGCGCCAATCGGAGGCAGCTTGTATTTGCTTAAAATGCTCGATAGCAGACGGTAATCGCTCATCGTCCCCGTATCCGTCAAATCCCCCGTAATAATCAGTGCATCAACTAGATTTTCATATGATGTTAAGTCCTGTAAGGCTTGTTTCATTTTACGAGGGGTTTGAGGGTCCTGCGAAATGTGAAGGTCGCTGAAGATATACATGGACATGAGCGCTTCATCATCGGAAACTACCGAAGTAAAAGTAGACTGAGCCGATTGAGCAAGTATCGATGGCTTATTCATCGATTCCCAATATCGCTGCGCGGCATTTCCTAATCCTCCAAGCAAAGGAAGAGACAAAGCAGCCGCTAACCACTTCAAAAAAGACCTTCTATCCATCCGGCACTCTTCCCCTCACTTCCTTAACCTTCATCCTGATGCTGAATTCATTATACTCCGCTGCTTTTCATCCTCATAGTTCGCTTTTGATACCAATTATGGAAGAAATTTAAGCTAACGTTTCGGAAGCATATTTACATATTGATCTGACAATTTCATTAACTTCATGATGTAGTCAAAATCGCTGCGGTACGTTTTGAAATCAACAACTGGCTGAAGTGTCTGCAATGAGACAGCCTTTCCATCATCAAATCCTTTCCCAGGAACAAACAAAATATGGTCATTGAAAAAAGAGCCGGTAGGCAAATAATATCTCATGCCAATCACGTTTTTCTGTATATTTAATAAATCTTGACCAAAGTGGACGAATCCCTGCTCTTTTAAAGAAATGCCCAGCAAGTTGGCAATCGTAGGCATAATATCGAGCTGTCCGCCTACCTGGCTGATCACTTTACCATTCGTTTGACCCGGCAAATGAATAAACAATGGGATGTTATAGCGTGTGATTTGAGCGTGGTAAGGAATACCCAATTCACTGCTGAGTTTTTCTGGATCAATATCTTCCGGCTGCAGGCCGAAATGGTCTCCGTAAGCCACAAAAAGTGTTTGATCCCATACACCGGAAGCTTTCAACTTATCGATCAACGTCCCAATCCCATAATCGGTATAATTGGTTGCAAGCAAGTAATTTCCGATCTCCTGCCCCTCCAACGCCGACGGTATTGGCATTTTCTCGAACCTGGTTGGTACTGTGAAAGGAAAATGGCTTGATACGGTTATAAATTGAGCATAGAAAGGTTTCTTTTGGTCGTGCAGCTCAGTAAGTTTTTCGCTTCCCACACGGAACAGTTCTTCATCGGAAGCCCCGAATGAATTGAAATTATCGTTCGTATAAAACGGCTTGTCAAAATAATGAGTAAACCCAATCGCAGGATACAATTTGATCCGATCCCAAAAATGAATTTCGTTCACATGAAACGTATCCGCCTCGTACCCCTTGTCTTCAAGCAGCCTTGGTAGGCTTGGGAGCTTTCGATCCCCGTAGCCTGTTGACATCGGAATCGTTCCAGTGGGATATATGGACGTATTGGACATAAATTCAGCGTCAGATGTATTTCCTTGTCCAACCTGTTGAAAGATATGCGGAAAGTAGAAACTTTCCTCCGCCAACTTATTAAGTACAGGCGTTAGTTCCTTGCCCTGATAACTAAGATGAATCAGAAAGTTTTGAAAAGCCTCCATCTGTACAACCACAACGTTCATACCTTGCTGCGAGGCAAAATAATTGGGCTTTTGGTCAGTATTGACCCCGGGATTATATCCATAACTATCTTCTACTTGATTGATGACCATTAGTGCTTGCTTCAAATTAACGAAATTCGTTTTGTTTTTTTCGCTTATACCGTTGACGACAACAGAAGCCTCATAATTCATTAGGCCAAGCTGCTCAGCCCGGACGAGTTCATTCGAAATGTCTTTGTCTGTTTTAACAAACCATACCGACACTCCCAAACAAACTAGTGTCAAAATAATCATGACAGACCGCCGAAATGGCAGTTTGACAATCAGAGAAAAACCGCTCCTTCTCGTCGCAAGCCATATAAAAAATAGCAGTATAAAATCGGCAAAAAATAAGTAGTCTAAGGGATGAATCGTCGCTTTAATGCTAGACGAAATTTGCAGTATCTGCTTCAATTCCAAAACTGATGTATAGGTAATAACCGATCCAAAATGTTCAAAATAAAGGGTAGCAGCAAAACAGATCAGGGACAGAATTGCATTTAAAGTCCAATAAACGATCCGCTTTATCTGATTCGAGAAGCAATTCTCTATCAACCCGGTAATGACAAGGAGGCTTACTAAATCCAGAAGCCACCACTTAAGATCCACTTTCTCAAAAAGGAAATATCGCAACAAAGCAAATTTCGCCCACAAAATAACAGAAAATACAGTAAAAAAGCTTCGCCATAACCTATTCCAAGAATGATCCATTTCTTCCTCCATTGTTGTCTTCCCTATCTTAGTTCTTCTACCCATAATGCAGTCTTTGACTAAATGCAATTAATATAAACATGCTTGTCAAATTTAACTAATACAAAATGAAGTAATTTCATGAAAGAATACCAATTGAAAAAGGAAATCGAATACACTCATCGCCATAACACATATATCGACCCCGACGGTCTTTATAACCCTATAGACTTTAGTTTTGACGGATGAGACAGAACTCTCCTGCCCTTTAGGTGAGAAAACGGCAGCCGATCATAAGCCAGCTGCCGTTTCGTGTTGTATATTGAACTATAGCTACCCGTTAGGGAAGATGATGCCGGTATAGGAACTTCCAAAACAGTGGAGGAAACCACGGAGAAGGATTTCGACGCGATATTTGCAGTTAATGTAAAAGCACCGTTCTTCCTCGTCCAGCAGTCCTTGCAACTTCTGCGTGACGGAGGGCGAATTATCAACATCTCTTCAGGCGTTACGCGAATTGCCTATCCTCATATTATGGCGTACAATTTGACGAAAGGTGCCATAAATACGTTTACCCTGCATCTTGCGAAACTACTAGGATCCCGTAATCAATAGCCCTTCCAAGCAAAATGGAAGGGCTGGTTTTATGTTTAGTCGTAGTAAAACTTACCTTTATTTATGCCTACTCAATACCAACTTGTAAATACAGAAGAAGTCCCATAGGCTAACGGAAATGCTGCTCCGACCATCAGTACAGGTCCCCACCAGGTGAAGAACGATATCCCCATACATAGGCTGATTAAGACCAGCGCTGGCAGTACAAGGATAGGAATTGCAGATTGTAGAGCTTGATGTTTCATTGTGTCCTTTATAGGAAAAAGAGTCAGAAACGGAGCTGTCAATTCATCTTTACAGAAAGATTTTCTCCAAAATACCAATAGGCATGCAGCAAGGATCCAGATCGTAATTTTAAGGGCACCCGGCAAAATAAACATAGCTCCACCGATCACAACAACGAACTGTATCGTTTGTTTCCACTGTGTACCATTTCTAAAAAAGGATTTCGTTAATAAATCAGCGATTCCGTTGCCGGCACCTTTCCCTTTGAACAAGCGCTGCGATTTCCCGAATAAGAGGGGATACTTCCGTGTCGGTTTTCTTTTCCGCTCAACAACACGAATTAACATCAGGGAGACAATGCGCATCCGTGAATCTCTTTCTCTAGCGATATCAGCGAAGAAAGCTCCTTTCTCTTGCAGCCGTATTCGGCTTAAGAAAACAACCAGCACTAGAAAAAGAAGAATTGCCGCCCAACTATAGGAAGTGTTATGACTTACCTCTGTAACTAACAGTTGATACAAGAAGAAAAGTCCGACAAAAATCACAATCCGCAGCAACCAAAGCACAATTCCATATACACGAAGTGCAAGCAATTGGCGAAGCAACCCTAGGTTAATTTTCAGCAAATAAGTAAGCAACCATAAACAAATAACTTGCAACACGCTATAGGAATACGTTTGAACTAATAAAGGAAGAAATACGAGCATCAATATTAACGTCGTGATTCCTTGCAACACTAGAGAGTATCTATAGCCAAGGAGCATGAGATGCCGAAACCATTTCTGGTTCTGTCGGAGGAAAAGCTGGTCCCCCTCTTCAACAAAGTATCGAATGGTTCCCAGCCATGTGAACACATAGAAGACCACCGTAATCATAAACATCGATATCCAACTAAACCAAGATGGCTGAGTCGCCCACCAGGAGTAATATTGATAGCCAGCCACAATCATCAGTGGAATGACAAAATAAATCGCAATGACCCAATCCACAGCCATTCGCAAAGCCCGATACTGGAAATGCCAATCCGAGCGCACTCTTCGTGTGAAAACTTGAAAACTACTCTTCAACCCATGGTCCCCCTTCATAGTAACGAATGGAAGCAGTCGAACAATGGCGCGTCAGGCATGCCGCATTGCTGCTGAATGTCCTGCAGTGTTCCATTTGCTACCAATCTGCCACCTGAAAGAAGTACAAACGAACTGCAAATCCGTTCTGCTGT
Organism: Paenibacillus alginolyticus DSM 5050 = NBRC 15375; assembly: GCF_000422905.1. Taxonomy (GTDB): domain Bacteria; phylum Bacillota; class Bacilli; order Paenibacillales; family NBRC-103111; genus Paenibacillus_E; species Paenibacillus_E alginolyticus. Next base: position 66,024 of record NZ_AUGY01000011.1, on the reverse strand, counting down.
ATCTAACACATGGGTACTCATCAGAATGCCTGCACCGCGCTTGCGTTCCTCATCCAACATCCCTAGGAAATCTTTGATCGCTTTCGGATCCAATCCAATGAAAGGCTCGTCCACAATATACACATCTGGTTTATTCAAAAAGCCGAGGATGAGCATAATTTTCTGCTGCATCCCTTTGGAAAACTTTCCGGGCAGTTGATGCTTCTCATCCAACAGTCGAAACCGATGCAAAAGATCGTCTGCACGCTCTAGGAATACCGTTCGATCCAGATCGTAGACGGAAGCCGCAAATTCCATATGCTCCCATAACGTCAGCTCATCATACAGAATCGGATGCTCTGGGATATAAGCATAGCTTTTTCGTTCACCCATAAAGGAGATTTTACCCTTGAAATCCTTCAATAAACCAAGGATGCTCTTAATCGTCGTGCTTTTGCCAGCTCCATTTGGACCTAATAGACCCACCAGTTCACCTTGTCGAACATCAAAGTGAACATTTTTAACAATATCTGGCACCTCATCATAACCAGCCTGATCGATATGGACTTCTAATACAGCTAATCGTTCTTCTGACATTCTCGGTCACGATCCCTTCTACCCTCATCATATATCACGCATCTGCAGATTTCCAACATCGTATCATGGATTGATTCTACGGAATATGAATGTCAGATAAATTATTCTTTTCTTGTGAGCTTACGTACGGGCTATACACCAAATCCAAACCTGATGTTAAAATAAAGGAAATGGTTCTTTAGTCCTGGGAGGTTATTCATGTTTTCCTTTGTCCGTCTGCTCTGTTCCTCTTTCCTTCAGTACAAACTGCAGACCGCGCTTCTGCTTGCTGCTCTCTTGGTAGAGCTGACCTTCGAAACGTTCATGCCGCTCAGCTATAAATTCATAATTGATTTGGCCATCGTTCCGAAGCAGTATAACCTGCTTCTGCTTATTCTGTCCTTGATGGTTTCAGGCGCACTCGCTTCTGTCGTTGTGGGCATGTACCGTGATCGCATGTTCGCAGGTCTCGGCTCCCGCATCGTGACGAATTACTATAAGCAGCTCTTTGAGAAGCTGCAGAGCCTCTCTACCGACTTCTTCCATCGAATTAACGGTGGCGACATCGTTTCTAGGTTCAATAATGATCTCATTTCCATTGATACGTTTATCAAGCTGATCCCCTATGCGCTTTTATCCATACTGGGGCTTATTTTGAACGTAGCGGTGCTATTCGTCCTTCAATGGCAGCTTGCGCTGCTTGCGGTGATTGGATTACCGCTCTGTCTAATTGGCCCGAAATTATTCGGACAGAAGGCTTATGATGCCAGTTATCAGTTAAAAGAAGAGCAGGCCAGCATCGCCACAGCCGTACAGGAAAATGTGAGTGCGCAACCGGTGATTAAAGCGTTCGGGCTTCAGCCGTTAATGATTGGACGCTTTGCCGATCGTATGCTGCAGTACGGGAAGTTATCGACTCGATCCAGCTTCTTAAGCTTCCTGATTGACCGTACGACCAATTTGGGCACGATGATATTGAACTTGATGACGATTTGCGTGGGATCGCTGTTAGCTTACTACGGCATCCTCTCTATTGGTTCGCTGCTCGCCTTCAGCGCGATTCTACTGAGCCTGAGCTATTTGGTTGCGGCTATAACCTGGCTTGCCCCTCAATTTATTGAAGCGACATCCGGTATGCAGCGAGTCCGTGAGCTGCTCGATGAGCAGCCGAGCGTTCCCAGCAACGAACAAGCTGATCATCTGCCGCATTTTGAACGCCACATTGAATTTCGCAACGTCACGTTTGCTTATAGCCCAGAGCAGCGCAGTTTGAACGGCATCAGTCTGACGATTCCCAAAGGTACCTTTGCTGCATTTGTTGGAGCCAGCGGCTCTGGTAAAAGCACGATCATTAACTTGCTGATGCGCTTCTATGATCCGCAGATGGGCTCCGTGCGCTACGATGGAACCGACATCCGTCAAATTGCGCTGCAATCGCTCCGTTCTCAAATTGGGATCGTGTTTCAGGAAAGTTTCCTCTTCCGATCGTCCATTCGTGAAAATATTCGCCTTGGCAAGCCCGAAGCTAGTGACGAGGAAGTGATGGAGGCAGCACGCTTAGCCGAAATCCACGATTTCATCATGAGTCTTCCAGATGGGTACGATACGGATGTCGGCGAGCGTGGTGGACGTCTATCCGGCGGTCAGCGGCAGCGCGTCGCGATCGCCCGTGCTATCATTCGCAACCCAGCCATTCTTATCCTGGATGAAGCGACCTCGGCACTTGACCCGTCCACAGAGGCAGCGATCAACAAGACGTTACAACAAATAACGGCCACCAGAACGGTCATATCCGTGACCCACCGTCTCGCGTCAGCCGAGCATGCCGATTGTATTTATGTGCTGAATCAAGGCGAAGTTACCGAGCAAGGCAGTCACCAGGAATTACTCAAGCTGCCGGAAGGACGTTATAAGCAATCGTGGACGAAGCAGACTGGCTTTGACATTAGCGAGGACGGCTATCACGTGGAGGTTAGTTCGGGGCGGCTGAAGCTGTTTCCGATTTTTTCAGGAATGGATGAATCGCTATTACGAGATATATCCCACTTTTTCGTGACGGAATCCTATGCCAAAGAGCGGACGATCATCCACGAAGGGGATCTGGGGGATAAGTTTTACATTATTGTGAGGGGCAAGGTCGAAGTGTTGAAAAAGAACAGCACCGGAACCAATGATCGGCTTGCCGTGCTGTCCGACGGCGATTTCTTTGGGGAAGTGGCTTTACTTCGCAACATTCCCCGAACTGCTACAATTTACACACTTTCACCAGTCGTCTTTATCACGCTGCAGCGTGAATTTTTCCAAGACTTAATGAAGCGTGCTCCTCATTTGACAACATTCTTGGAATCACGGTCAAAATGAATGGCTCGAATGGAATCCACCAATCGCTGCTCTTTAGCAGCGATTTCTACTTTATTTTGAAATTCCGGGCGAATGAGATGCGCCAGTGGCTGTACGACCTCATAGTAGTGCTGGAAAGCGTCTAACGCCTGAGCATCCCACACATCAGCGTATTGCTGCAAATCGCCGGGCATCACTCGCCTTCGATCGGTTCCTTCCTCCGGGAAGCATTCAAACGGTTCATCCACATTCAGCGAGCCGTAATCATCGGTTAGCTGCTCCCCAGGGTGAATATCACGGACCGCGATTTCAATCTCGTACGCCGTTCCAATACAGTTAGCATGGAAGCTGTGATTCACATAACGGCCATTGTCCCAGCAAAGGATGTACTTCCCATCCTGATTGCGATAGGAGTACTTTAGAACTAGCTTCTTCCTATCTTCCTCGAGCGCCTGAACCGCTTCCGGCTCTAGAATTTGATCCAAATCATCGAGTGCCCAAGTAATCGTCCCTTTGGGAATAAGCCTGGTAGCGAAAACCCCGAAACCGATCTTGTCATCAATGTATCGCAGTTCCGTATGCGGATGCATCATGTTTGTACTCTCCTTGCCGAAAATTGGCGGTATTTGTCTTTTTATATTATATTATCGATTGGATTGTCGATTCCTGCTTTTCCCAGAAATTCATGATTCAAAACTCTCAAGAAGGTTCCAGTTCCCGATAAGCATCGACAAGGAACGCTGCGTGATCTTTGATGCTCTCGCGCAACGATTGTGGCTGTAACACACGTGCGTACCGCCCCCAACTGAGTACCCATTGCAGAATATCTTGTTCATTTCGACAATGCAGCGTCACAAGGACATCGTCCTCTCGTTCCTCCAAATTTGTTAAATAGAAAGAGGGATTTTCTCGAACCCAAGAAGCTGCCTCTTTTGTGAACGATACGGTCACTTCTACTAGAAAGTTTTGTTCTGGCTCATACTCACTCATCCGAAATTCGGAGGGACGCGCAAAGGTGCTTGTCAACAGAGTAACAGACTCCATACGCTCCAAACGAAATTGACGCAGTTCATTGCGCATGGTGCAATGACCCACGAAGTACCAGATTCCTCTCTGATGAACGAGTCCGTAAGGATGAGCGTTTCGTGTACATGAGGGTTCTTCGGATGCATAAGGGGAAGATCGGCGGCTTCTATACGTAAAAGAGAGCTCACGTTGTTCCAACACGGCTCTGCGTACAAGCCCTAATATTTCTTGATCGGATTCCGTGATGTTCGGGGCATGAAAAGCTTCGTCCAAGTTCAGAAGATGAATACTGTCACGCAGCTGTTGAACCTGTATCCGTTGCTTTTCAGGCATAATTGCCTCTATTTTCTCTTGTGCTGTATGCGCAACTTCAGCATATGTACTGTCAAAAGTAGTAGCTACATAGTCGCTCCCGAGTAACAGCATGGACGCCTCTAGAGCAGTAAATTGAATCGGCGGTAGAAAGAACCCTTCCATGAGCTCATACCCAATACCTGGTGTTGAGCGGAGTGGTATGCCTGATATCGAGAGGGCCTCCATATCACGGTTGAAAGAATGGGACGAAAAATTGAACTCAAGGTTGTGTGAATTATATGGAAAATAATAATCTTCGTTATTGGATCGGAGTTGTCTCTAAATCGCACGTCATAAGAGGAGTAGAAGGTGGCTTTGCACAATTGTGTCACGGAAAAGCCGCATCCTTAAAGCGAATGAGACAGGGAGATTGGCTAATCTATTACTCCCCAAAAACGGATTTAAACAGCGGTGAACCTTTACAAGCATTTACAGCAATTGGACAAGTGAGAGGTGACGAAGTGTACGAGTATCCTATGAGTGAATCCTTCATTCCATATCGACGCAACATAGATTATTATGAGTGTACGGAGGCTCCCGCCCATTCCCTCTTGGAGAGAATGAGTTTCACCAAGGGAAACCGAAATTGGGGATATCGCTTTCGCAGGGACACTTTGAAATTGATCTAACGGATTTCACAGTTATTTCAGAAGCTATGAGAAAGCAATGTGTTTTCTACAATTGAATTTACAAATGAATAAAGTGGGATCCCTTATTAAAATATTGGATTCCACTTATTGTGTTTAGAGTTTGTCCCTCATACTTACAAACAGAAAAGACCCCTCACGGAGCCTCTCTGTTCAACAATAATTACAGATGATAACAAGATAAATATGATAGTTCGATTTATACCAGTTGAGTCTTCTTCAAATACGCCCGCCAAGTAATGCACCATTGCTTCGGATCATCTAGAGACGACTCGTCGTTCCGATGAACGGTACTGTTATGCGGAGCTGACCGCACAATATCAGGTTGTGTGTAGGCCTCATTCGAAATATGCTCCAGCGCATGGATGTATTCGTCCAGATCCTCTTTGGAATACGACTCTGTCGGCTCTAAGGTAAACGGCTGCTTCACGATATACGGGTGATGGGACGTCCAGTAGTGCAGGCCGAAATCACACATCCGGCGAGTGATATCCTCTGTCGTGACACCTGTCTCATCTGTAAGCTGCTTCCAGCTGTAGCGAACCTGCTCGAGGCGGCGTCCTTTGATATAAGGTGCGCTTGCTCCGCGGATTTGCAGGATTTTATGATACAGATAATTGTTGTTCAGAACCGCAATTTGGGCGACATCCTTCAGCCCATCCGGACCGAGGCTCATAAGCCAAGCGTAAGAACGCAGGACCGTCTGTGCAACCCCGTGGAAGCTGCGAACTTTGCCAATGCTGTCTGCCGTCTGATTCGTCAAAACATAACGGCTTCCGTCGTAATCCACAAGCGGTCCAGGCAAGAAGCGTTTCAGTCCCTCGCTTACACCAAGTGCACCCGTAGCTGGACCACCGCACATATGAGGAGCCGCAAATGTCTTATGCAGATTGAAGAAGCACATGTCGAAGCCCGCTTCCTTCGCTCTCGTGATGCCAAGCAAGCCGTTTGCGTTGGCCTGATCGTAGAAGCAGACTCCGCCCGCTTCGTGGACAAGGTCGGTAAACTCGCGGATTCGGTGGTTATAGATGCCCGTATCCTCCGGGTTCGCAACGACAAAACCAGCTGTTCGCTCGGAGATGACACTCTTCAGCTTCTCTATGTCTGGGAAGCCATCTTCATCAGGATGCAGTGTGATGATTTTGTAGCCCTTAACTGCAGCTGTCGCCGCTTGGGAGGGGTGGGAGAAAATCGTCGTAATGATCTCATCCCGCTGATCCCCCTCACCCTGCGAATCATGATAAGCGCGAACGATGGAAGCCATCGCTAGCAAGGCTTGCGTGCCGCTGCTCGGTTGGAACGAGAAGGCATCCATTCCGCTGATCTCACGCATCGCAAGGTCCAGTTTATAGAAAATCTCCAGCATACCCTGCACGGAATCAGCCTCCTGTAGAGGATGCAGCTCCATCATATGAGGCGTACGGATAAGCATTTCGTTGATGCGCGGAATATACTTCATCGTACAGGTGCCTTGGCCGATCTCGACATTCAAATCGGAACCAAGAGTCTCCTGGGATAGGCGCAAATAATGGCGAAGCACCTTAGCTTGACCGATTTCGGGTAAAGCCGGCGCTGATTTTCGTTTCATGGAAACAGGTATACGTCCAATCCCGTCTCCCACTTCAGCTGAAATGCCAGCCTCCGTTCCTGGCGGAATGACCCCTCGCTCACCCTGACGGTGAAGCTCAAATATGACCGGCTCATCCCATTTGGCTTGATGAAAATTACGGACTTTATGGTCTCTGCGAATTCGTTTCATGGCGTTCCGTCCTCTCTATATATGTCGATCACGGTTTGCGAACAATGGTTTGAATGGTGTCTGCCAGACGATCTAGATCAGCCTGTGAATGAATTTCAGTAACACAATAGAGGGCACATTGTCCCCATGCCGGGAAAGAACCGGACAAATCTTTGCCTCCGAATATTCCTGCTTCTGACAGACGCGCATTAATTTCAGCAACCGTTAGGCCTGTATCGTTGAAATCAACAACAAACTCCTTGAAGAAAGCTGTTTCTGCGAACCGAAGGGAAATGCCTGGAATGGCGGAGAGTTTCTTGGCCGCGTACTGCGACTTCTGCATGATAGTCTCGCCGACCTCCTGCATACCAGTTGGCCCAAGCAAAGATAAGTAGACACCTGCTGTTATGCCCCATAATGCGGTCTGGGTACCAACGGACTCCTTCCCTTTCTCACGAAGCGCGAAGGATGTGCGCTCATAAGCCACGTCGCCGAAGCCATATTCGCCTTCTACCTCCGTCGGCACGATGCCGAACAATCGTGAAGGGTATTCCATGACGTATTTCTCTTCATCGCGTGTCGCGATAAATCCGGCTTGCCCGCCGCCGTAGTTCATATGCATCCCCAGCGGCTGCAAATCTCCACAGACGATATCTGCGCCATATTGGCTAGGAGGCTGAAGAACGCCGAGTGAGATTGGGTCCACGCCAACGATGGAGATGGCATTCACGGAATGAGCAAGCTCCGAAATTTCTTGTCCTTGGTCTTCGATGATCCCAAGGTAACCAGGATTCTCGAAGTATACCGCAGCTATTTCGCTGGATAGCTTGCTGCGCAAATCATTCAAGTCCATCTTGCCGGTTGTCTCATCGATTTCAACAAAACGCAGCTCCATCACAGGTGTGCAGTAGTTGTTAATGATCATGACTTTGTCGGGATCGACTGACTTTGGAAGCAGTGCAACACTGCGGTCGGTAATGCGGCCCGCCATTCGAATCGCTGTTGAAGCCCCTTGTGCCCAGTCAAAGGTAGGGACATTAACGACGTCCATATCAACCAACTCAGCCATTAAACTTTGGTACTCGAACAGAGTTTGGAATCGTCCGTGATCTTCATAAGGTTCACCGGCATATGCCGTAACGAACTCGGAACGCTGATTGATTTCGTCACAGACAGCCGGAATAAAATGCTGCCAGCAGCCCGCTCCGAGGAAATTCAGATAAGCGGCGCCGTGTTTGTTCTTGGCGAGCAAACCATCTATATGACGGCGCAGCTCATATTCCGTCATGGCAGGCGGAAGGTTCATCTCCCGATTCAGCTTCAAGCTATCTGGAATGGCGTCATGAAGCTGATCCATCGAGGTCAGGCCGATTTCCTTCAGCATCGCATCACGAACCTCAGGCACGGTATTCGGTATATAAGGATGGGCATAATTTCTGTTATTAGGCAAAGGTAACGCCTCCATTCGTTGTTGTACTTATAAAGGTAGTTTAAAAAACACGAACTCATAGATTCTAAACTTGCTAAGCGTAGCTAGGTGCGAATCGCCCTTAAGCAATGCCCCCGCCATCTACAACAAGCACGCTTCCCGTTACCCAGGAAGACATGTCGCTCGCCAGAAATAGGACCGCATTGGCGATATCTCGCGGTGTTCCGAGTCTTTCCAGCGGGCGGCCGCCAGCCGAGGCGATTAGGAATTCGGCCTCGTTTCGCTGCAGCTGTTTCGCTTCATCACGCAGCAGCGGCGTGTCCGTATCGCCTGGCGATACGCAGTTCACGCGAATGTTGGCGACGCCATGATCGATAGCCATAGCCCGCGTTAAATTCACAACGCCAGCCTTGGCAGCGCAGTAGGCAGCTGCGCGGTCTCCGCCTTTAAGTCCCCAACCTGAGCCGGAGTTAATGATGCTGCCTCCGCCCTCACGCTCCATGATCGGGATGATATATTTGGACAGCAGATAAACGCCCTTCAAGGAGACATCAATGACTAGGTCCCAATCACGTTCTTCCAGCTCAACGACCGTTTTACGACGAATAATCCCAGCATTGTTGAACAAAATATCAATTCGTCCGTGTGCAGCATCAATTTCTGCTGCAACACGCTGGCAATCTGCAGAGGAAGACACATCACAGCGGTAGAAACTCGCTTGACCTCCTTGCTGTCTGATGCCAGCCACAGCTTGTTCACCCTGCGCTTCGTTAATATCTAGAAGGACGGAATATGCTCCAAAGCTGGCCAGCAGTTCAGCGGTCGCAAGGCCGATCCCTGAGGCACCGCCGGTCACAACCGCTATTTTTCCCGATAAGTTCAAAACGTCTTGTGTATTAAGCATGGTTTGTACCCTCCTGTTGTAGCTGTTTCACTTCTAATTTCATTTGATGACTCAACCGGTCCGGTGAGGCATCTTCGGATAGAAATGGCTTAAGCAGCATCCGGAAACGGAATGCTTCCGATGTGACTGTGTTCTCTGGGGATTGAGCCGGTCCACAACTGTTGCTGCCCAGACCATTCTGCCTGTAATCCAAGTTGAGTGTAATGAAATCCCGCGGAACAAGATCACTCGCATGTTTGGCTGCTTCTAAGTCAGCGTCGGTATAGCGTCGTGCACTGAATTCAAGTGTCGGTGCTCCTACCGCGAGCAGACCGATTCCGGCGCCATCTGTTATGGATATCCACCTTACATCTGTGCGGTTGCCGTTTTCCTGCGGATAAATATATGGCGTGAATAGTTCATCAACAGACTTCCGATACACACCGAAGCGTCCTGCTTCTTTGCTGTCGGAGTAGTTCTCTCCCGGACCACGTCCATACCATTTCACAGCGTCTATGTCCCCCGGTATCTCCATTTGGAGTCCAATCTTCGGAAGCATGGCAGGCGGCTTGCCTTCTGGAACGCCATGCACGTCGATCACGATAAGACCTGAGCCCGTTATGGTGTAAGTCGTTTCACATCGGAAGCCCCAGTCGAATACTGGTGGTGCAATGCGAGACTCCCAAGTTATACGAATCGTCCCTTCGTCCAGCCGCTCCCAGCGGCAATCATCAATTCGCTCGCTGAGCCTATTGAGATGCGCCTTGTACCAGTCAGGCAGGACATACATATCGTTATCAATCGGCGCACGCCAAAAGTTAAGACGCGGCCCCGTGTTCACTAGCTCTTGGCCATTCATTCGCAGTGAGCTGATTCCTGCACACCGGGTGTCGAATGCGATTCGGAATGAATCGTTTGCGAGGATGAGCTTGCGCCCTTCCTCTGCGCAGGATAAGCTCCGCATCGGTAGACTAGCTGCTTCGTAAGCTGACGATTTGGCGCTAACTCCGGTATTTCTTGTTTGCTCACTATTTCCAACTGCTTCTAGTGCGATCTGCGCCCAAGCTACCTCATGTCCTTGCTCACCCCAGATGCAATCTGCCGCAAGCGTGAAGCCGACATTCAACCAGCGCTCAGCACCCTGATCCAATATGGCTAGCTGCAGATCTGCTCTCACGGGAACATACAGCTCTGCACTTTCACCAGGGCCAATTCGCGGCAGAACAAGCACACTGCTTTGGACGGTCCGCCCATCTACGGTCACGCTCCAATCTGCATAGAGGTGATCGAGCGTTACAAAATCGTAGCGATTCATAATACGTATGCGATTATCTTTTATATACTCGACCCTTACAGGCTCAATAATTTTCTTGTATTCAATTAGACCTGGGGAAGGTGTCCGATCCGGACGAACAAGACCATCGATGACGAAATTGCTGTTGTTCGGCACATCGCCGTAGTCTCCGCCGTAAGCGTAGTCGTCTTTGCCATCCGCTGTCTTCCTGCGGATACCGTGGTCGATCCATTCCCAAACGAAACCGCCCTGCAGCCTTCTATAAGCATCGAAGGTATCAAAATACGGCTTGAGTCCGCCTGGACCATTCCCCATGGCATGGGCGAATTCGCATAGGATATGCGGTTTAGGATGATCCACCAGCTGACCGAAACCGGCCATCTTTTCAACAGAAGAGTACATAGTGCTCACAATATCGCACACTTCCGCTTCGCGATCTTCTTCATAATGAATGAGCCGCGTTGGATCTGCTTGTTTGCACCAGGCTGACATCGCACGGAAGTTGCATCCGAAGCCGGACTCATTGCCAAGTGACCAGAATAGGACAGAAGGATGATTCTTATCGCGCTCCACCATGCGGCGTATGCGATCGACATAAGCTTCCTGCCATGCAGGATCATCGCTTAGCCGTGAAATATTGCCCAGAGGCTCGAAGCCGTGTGTTTCCAAGTCGGTTTCTTCCATGACATATAAGCCATATTCGTCACAAATATCGTAGAACCGCGGATCATTCGGATAATGAGCGGTTCTGACCGCATTGATATTATGCTGTTTCATCATCTTTACATCTTGAATCATGGTCGACAGCGTCACCGTACGACCCGTATCCGGATGGTGATCATGACGGTTTACGCCTTTCAGCATGATTGCCTTGCCGTTCACCAAAAACTGGCCATCCTTCACTTCAATCTTGCGGAAGCCAACTCGTTGAGCAACCGCCTCCACCAATTTATCGTTGTGATCCAATATGCCTATCGTCAAATGATACAGAGTTGGAGCTTCAGCGCTCCATAATGCAGGCTTCGTCACTGGCATTGAAAATTCCAGAATCGTCTGGCCAGCAGCGGCGTCAGTGATTTGTTTTTCGGCCGAAACAACATGTACGCCTTCATGATCCAGCAGCTGCAGTTGGAGTTCCCCCTGCAGAGCATCTCCTTGCAGTTCAACTTGAACAGATAAAGTCGCATCGCTGTAGTCCGCGTCCAGTTCAGTAACGATTCGATAGTCAACGATACGTATGGAAGATGGCTCCGAAATCAGATACACATCCCGGAAAATACCGCTCATATACCACATATCCTGGTCTTCCAAATAGCTGCCGTCTGACCATTGATAGACGCGAACCGCCATACGATTGATCCCCTGCTTAACATATGGCGTCAAATCAAACTCTGACGACAGTCGGCTTCCTTGGCTGTAACCAACAAAAGTCCCATTGACCCATACGTGAAAGGCACTATCCACGCCGTCGAATTTCACGGCCAGTTTTCTGCCGTCCCAATGCGGTGGAAGCTCAAACTCTCGCACATAGCTGCCCGTCGGATTATCGTTAGGCACATGAGGAGGATCAACCGGGAACGGATAATATAAGTCCGTATAATGCGGATTTCCATATCCCTTCAGCTGCCAGTGGCTCGGAACTTGGATCTCATCCCAGCCCGACATGTCATAATTCTCTAGGTAAAAATCATCCGGCGCCCATTCAGGCCCCTTCGCATAATGAAACTTCCAACTACCATTCAATGATTTGAACCAAGGGGAGCTCCCTCGGTCATAGCTCAAAGCTCCGGCCGGGTCGGAATGTGGGATAAAATACGCGCGGCTCTTCGCGCGGTTGCGCTCTAACACCGCAAGATTATCCCAATCGCGTGCCACTTTCTCGTTACGCATGGTTGTCTCTCCTCTCGAATCTCTCTCTATGGATCTATGAATCTACTGTTTAAAAAAATCACTAAAATTCCCTCATCGCGGAAAAAGTATACTACGAGATCGAGACGCAAAACGTATCCATTGGAATAAATACAATGGTTTCGCACAATCAAGCCTTGAATAACATGCTCTATTGGAATTAATCCAACAGAAGCGCCAATAAAAGCTCAATCTAGGCGAAAATGCATGTAACTCATTGGATAATTGCAATAGAATGATGATATTCACTGCATGAAATGGGATTTGATTGTATAAATTCCAATGACTTTTATCATAGAAGGACCAATCTACCCCTTAATCCCCGTTCCAGCGATTCCACCGACAATATAGCGCTGCGCGAAGAAGAATACAGCCAGCGGCGGGATGGAGATCAGGCAAGTTATCGCCATAATGGACTGCATATCGACGCCAAACATCCCTTTGAACTGCGACAATCCCAGTGTCAGTGTATATTTCGATTGATCATTAAGGAAAATGAGCGGTCCCAGATAATCGTTCCAACAGCTCATACTCTGGAAGACACCGACTAAGATGAGCGATGGTCCCATAAGCGGAACAATGATTCGCACAAGAATGGCAAACTTATTTGCCCCGTCAATCGTTGCCGCCTCATCTAGTTCACGAGGAAGCGTCAGAATGAACTGTCTCAGCAAGAAAATAAAGTAAGCCGAACCGAACCACGACGGAACAATAAGCGGTTTGAGCGTATTGATCCAGCCCAGGTAGTTAAACTCCATATACTGCGGGATCATGGTGACTTCCCAAGGGATCATCATCGTAGCAAGCACAATCAGAAACAGCAGATCGCGCCCTTTAAATTGGAATCTCGCAAACCCGTAGGCTACGAGCGTACAGGAAATCAGTTGGCCGAGCGTTGACATCAACGTCACAATGACGGTATTTTTCAGGAATAAGTTAAAAGGCTGAATCGTCCATGCATCGGCGAAATTGCTGAATTTCCAAACGGAAGGAATCCATTTTGGCGGGAAAAGGTACAGCTCCGCAGGCGATTTCACCGCTGTCGTCACCGCCCAGAACAGCGGAGCGATGAACAGCAGCGAGCAGATAATCAGCATCAGATATACGATGATCCGTTTCATGCAGACCGCCTCCTTCCGCCGGATTTCACTTTCTTCTGTGATTTTTGCTTCATTTCGCCTTCATAGAACACCCAAGCCTCTGACGATTTGAATACAAGGAAAGTCAGACTGAGGACAATAAGGAACATGAACCATGCGTTAGCCGCGGAATAACCCATTTTAAAAAATTTAAAAGCATTCTCGTACATGTACATCGCATAGAAATACGTTGATTTCAGCGGACCGCCTCCGGTGAGCAGGAGCGCAAGGGTCAACTGTTGGAACGCCGCGATAATGGACGTAATCAGATTGAATATAATGGTCGGGCTGAGCATCGGAATCGTCACGCTGAAGAATTGTCTGAGCTTACCCGCACCATCGATGGAAGCAGATTCGTATAGATCCTTCGGTATCCCCTTGAGCCCTGCGAGAAAAACGAGCATCATCGAGCCTTGCCCCCATAGGCTGGCAACAACCATCGCTACCAGAGACCATTGTTTACTATTCAACCAGTCTGGACCCTGGACACCGATGATCGACAGAAAATAATTCAGAATGCCGTAATCTCCGCTGTACACCCAGGACCAGATCATAGCTAGCGCCACGCCTGAGATCACAGAGGGCAGATAAAATGCGGTTCGAAAAATCGCGCTGCCGCGAATTTTCTGATTGAGCAGAATCGCTAGTCCAAGCGCAACCGCTATATTGAGCGGAACAAACAGCGCTGCGAATTTGATAGTCACCCAGAACGATTTCCAGAACAGCGGGTCTTTCGTAAACATATCCACATAATTGCCTAAACCGATAAAGCGTACTTTACCTACAATCGGCCAATCGAAAAACGAAATGATAAGCGAGAATAACAACGGCCCTAAAGTGAACACTAGGAATCCAAAGATCCATGGGAAAATGAAGAGGTAGGGAGCGACCCCACCCCAACTTCGTTTCCTTCTAGGCTTGAGGCTGGCCATTTGTTTCCCTGCGTTTGCTTGCTGCGGGTAGGTCTGAGCCATCTCCCTAACCTTCTTTCTGTAGAAATCTTATTTCAAATAACGCTCACTGTCTTTGACGGCTTGATCCAGTGCATCCTGTGCATTGCTGCCAAGCACGGTAGCTTCTACGGCCGAAGATAGCTGACGGTTCACTTCATTCCACTTGGCATTAAGCAGGAATGCCGGCGAATTATCCGAACGCTGCAGCATCGTGTAAAACGGCTTGTAAAGTGGATCCTGGTCCTTCTTAAGCTCGTTTACGACACTTACTCTGACTGGTAAATCCGCTACGCGCATCTTGATCGCTTCATTGGAAACATAATATTTGATAAACTCCCAAGCCAGATCCTTCTGTTTCGAATCCTTCGCAATCGATAGGGCAGATTCAGCAATCACGCCTTTGACAGGTTTGCCTGGAAATGCCGGCATCTCCACTGTGCCTACATCAATCCCGGCTTCCTTGAACGATTCCAGCGGCCAGATACCGCTTTCCCACATGGCGATTTTGCCGCCTTTGAAGATATCCTCACCGCTTTGCTGTCCTTTGCCTCCGGCCAGCACGGCCGAACCGTTCTTGACCATATCCCCGAACATTTGAATGGCTCCGGCTGTTGCTTTACTGTTCATAAAACCATTAATCGTCTTGCCGTCATTAGAAATATAAGAGCCGCCGTTACTCCATACAAATCCTTGCAGATCGTACGTATCGTTATCCGCTCGAACACCGAAACCATACTGTTTCTTGGCTTTATCCGTCAGCTTCTTGGAGATTTCCTGGAAATCATCCCATGTCCAGCCGTCCTTCGGATAAGGAATCTTTGCATCATCAAACATCTTCTTGTTGTAATACACGACCCGAGTAGTGAAACCAGCCGGGATTCCATAGAGCTTGTTCTCGATCGTTGCGTAATTGAACAGCCCTTTGTAGAAATCATCCTTTTTCAAGTCCTTGTCCCCGTCAGCGTAGCTGCCCAGCGGCTCAAGCGATTGATGATACGTTGGGAAATCCCACATGTACATCACATCCGGAGGATTCGTAGCGCCGAAACCCGCAGCTAGCTTCTGGTCGAAACCGTCAGCGTACGCTTCTACCTGAACCTTCGTTCCAGGATGGTTTACTTCGAACTTCTTCGCGATATCCTGCTCGATCTTCAGTGCATCCCCGGTATCCCATGTAGCGAATCGAAGCGTCTTCTCTTTGGCAGCATCGTTACCTTTCGCCGGTTGTGTCGCCTTACTAGTCGTACCTTCGTTATTACTGCTGCATGCTGTAAGCGTCGTCATCGCCATTGCCGTTGTAAGAACAATGAGTGAAAGTTTCATGTTCATTCTGTCAGCTCCCCTATCCGTGAATGAGTAGATAATAATTGAACCGCTTTCATCATAACTAAAATGAAAGCGGTTCAAAACCGATAACTATTCGAATGTTTGTGCGTTTTTGTTCGATTCACCGAGGCGGGTGTCCATATGTTCGGAGCGTGCCGTCTTTATGTTCGGCGCGGTACTGACTTGGCGTTTGGCCTGTGCAGCGCTTGAACCATTTGCTGAAATATTTGCTGTCTCCAAGCCCCGTGCGCTCAGCAATCTCCTGCATCGTCAGCGGCGTATCCTTTAATAATCCGTAAGCCAGCTTGAGCTTACGTTTGTATTGAAAAGCCACGAAGCTGTCTCCCAGCGTTTTCTTAAAAATAATAGAGAAGTGACTTCGGCTGAGACCAACCTGTCCCGCCACATCGCTGACAGACCACTCAGCCGCCGGATTGTCATGCAGAAGCTTAACCGCTTTCCAGATCGGCTCCGGCCAATCTGTGGCTATTACGCCATAGACTTTCTCCAATTCCGCTGCTTTATGCAGGGCTAACAACGCATCAAGACGTTCCTCTGTACTTGTGAGCGGTCCTTTTCTGGCCCACTGCAGCTTCGCGTTCTCGCTCTTTCTCTCCACAAGCAAGCTCTCCGCAGCGTTCAGAAGCGATTCGGGCACCATAAGGTAGCACCGCTCATCCCCGTATGGAATGATTGCCCCTTTACATAGCTGGCGGTCTTCCTCAAGTGCTTCCTTCAGCAGTTCTAGCCACGACGCACACCCGGAAGTTTTGATCAGATAGACATAAACCGGTTCACCATGGAAAGACCACGCTTCGCGCGTACGTTTCTCCATTTCCCCAACAAGTTTGTCATTATGGCCATTCAGCCAAGCATAGAGCAGGGTACCCAATCGCTCATCTTCGTCTTCGCTGCCAACTGTCTGGGCAGTTACTGGTGCCGAGGGAGCTATCGCAAGCTCATGTTGAAACTTCGCCAGCATGCCTTCCAGCTCTTCATCCTCGAAGGCGGTTTTGAGCAGATAGCCGGCTGCTCCCAGCTTCATTCCTTGCTGCGCATACTCGAAATCCCGGTGGCAGCTTAGCAGAATGATTTTCGTATCGGGAGCTGCTTCCTTGACTCGGCGTGACAATTCAATACCGTCCATTTCTGGCATAACAATGTCGGTAATGACGACTTGAGGCTTATGCTCTAGGAAGGCTTCCCAAGCTTTGCGGCCATTCGGGGCGTCCGCCACCACTTCCATTCCGTATTTATCCCAAGGAACCGTGGAACGAAGTCCTTTGCGGACGATGCTCTCGTCATCTGCGATAATCACCTTAATGGTCTTGCTTGTTTCCATGCGGACTCTCCTCCTTCTTAGGCCATTCTATGATGATCGTTGTCCCTTCACCTTGGATTGATTGCACCGTTAGCCCATGCTGCAGGCCAAAATGCAGCTTGAATTTCTGATCTGCATTTTGCACACCCAGGCCTCCTCTGCCCTTACGCTTCATATCACTTGGCCGGAGCAGGCGCTTCAGCTTATCCGCAGGAATTCCCACTCCATTATCTGATAATATAAGCAGCAACTGATTGCCTTCTTCCCGAACGGTTAAGCGGATCACTCCCTTGCCGTCCTCGAAGCCATGGAAGAAAATATTCTCGAACAACGGCTGCAGTGTCATGCGGGGAATCAGATACCGCTTGAGCTGTTCATCACATGCCTGTTCATACTCGAAAACGGGGCCATATCGGACCTCTTGGATTTTCAGAAAATGCTCAATCATCCGCAGCTCTCGACCAAGCGGTATCAGCTCCTGCGAGATATCCAGATTGCCTTCGAGCACCATCGTGAGATGGTACAGCATTTCGCGGATGTCCTCCGCTCCTTGAAGCCTGGCTTTCCATTGAATGGAGTTGAGAGTATTGAAAAGCAGATGTGGATTGATCTGATAATGGAAAGCCTTAAGCTCCGCTTCTTTCTTGAGCCGCTCGCTTCGTTCAACCTCGCCAATCAAAGTCTGAATGCCGCCCACCATATTGTTAAAGCTTGTATCTAAAATGCCCAGCTCATCCTTGGCTTCGACCGGAGTCCTCGTATGCAGCTTCCCGAAGCTGACCTTCTGCATCGCATCCTTAAGACGGCGAATCCGCGCGGTTAATCGGGTAGAGAATAAATACGCAAGCCCAAAAGCCAGCAAGCATGAAGCAACAGCAACCATAATCGTATTCGATCTTATAATGCCGGAGGAGCGATAGAACGACTGGGCAGGCAGCCTCGCCTCGATCGTCCAATGATTAGCCGCAAGTGTTTTGTTCCAAACAATATCACTGGTTTGCGATGTGAAGGCAGCTGCAGTCTCATATATAGTACGTCCCTGCGGATCTGCTATTCGGAGATGAGCCTTCGTATCATTTTCGAACAGCCTGAACATATGAAGCAGGTCTTCCGCATTTTCCTCAATAAGAATTTTGCTGCCCCGCAGCGCTCCGTAAGGATTGTTAATCGGGACTGCTAAGCCCAGTACGGTCATCCCGGAATCTTCGGTTTCCTTCATCCCATGATTTTGAGCATAGAATCCTAGCCAGTACTTCCCTTCATTAGCGTCCGACATGGATTGCCAAGCCGGTATTCGGCTGAGCTTCGAAACATCGAGATTATTTTCTCCATAATAGTAGCCGGAGCTGGTAATAATGTAGATACCTGTCGTACGGTCGGTTTTAAGCGCTTTCAGAAGGACTTCAAAATCATTCTTATCCATAATTTCTTTATAAGTCGTCGGAACCTGGTTCCCTAGATCGACCCTTGCAGGATCAAGTAAATAGGAATAAACCGTCTCCGTCGTCTGATTCATCCGATTCAAATAAGAACTCATCTGCTGCTCCAACTGCGCCACAGTGTTTTCGCCGTATTTGCCAAACTGAGAATTAATGACCTTAGCGGATTGGTAATAGGACAAGGCCCCAAGTGAGAGCAGCGGAATTATCGTCACAATGAGAAAACAGAAGAGCAGCTTCGTGCGAATGCTTCGATAAGAGCCGGACAAAAGGCGGATGTTGAATCGCTTATGCAAATAACCTTTGATGATCGCACCCTCCCTCCAGCATCTCTGAAAATTCTTACTCTTAAGTGTAGCATGGAACACTTTCAGCGAACAATGTATCTTCCATCCATGAGATTCCGCATAAGCCGCGATAGCTTCACCATGCCAAAATGGAGAACCGATCCCCTCAAACCGGAAAAGCACCTCCCCTCTGCTCATTTTGTAACAGGAGGAAGTGCAGGTTTTATTTAGGTTGTGTACTCATTTCCTAAAATCAAGAACACACTCGATGTCCAAGTAAAGGCCCGATCGCGCAAGCCTTGTCCTGTAATCGCGTCAAAATTCTCAGCCATTCCGCTGCGATCCAGCATGGTGCAGAATCGACGCGCCACCTCTTCTGCCAGTTCACGATCACCCGCTGCAGCTACTCCTTCCACGAGCAGCATAGTTGACGGAGCCCAGATCGGACCACGCCAATAGCCGTCCGGATTGTAGAAAGGACTTTTCACGCTCTCTGTTGCCCAACCATTATGGGTTAAGAAACGGTCTTCATCCCGTAGCCCCTTCAACAAAGCTGTGCGGATCGGCTCAGGCAGACGTTTGCCCAGAAGGATTGGAACGAACAAGAGGAGACTGTCCCCTTCGGATAACTCGTGCGTGCTGGAGCGGCAGGCCGTGAAGCGGTCATCTTTCCAGAAATGACTGATCATCTTTTCCAGTGTGCCCTCCGCAAGCTGCCGCCATTCTTTCGCATCTTCTGCATGTCCGAGCAGTCCCGCAATCTCAGCAAGCAGTTCTGCTTGAAGAATGAGAAAAGCCGCTAAATCCGGGCTTTCTACTGGAATGCCATTATTGAAGGCTGTGCTATTGTCCCAGCCAGAGTCATTACCGTGATTGTATTGCGGAATGCCATCTCCATCGCCGTCGCGATAGCGGAACCACCATTTCGTCCATTTGGAAAGTGGTTCATAGACCTCCCGAAGCTGCGCATCCTTAATATAGTCTGTTCTGGCCATCATCCAGGAAAGCGTCCAACCGTGTATTGGCGGCTTGTTGCAGTTCCAAAGCTCATACTTATTGTTGATAAAATCCGGAATCAAACCGCACTCATCCTGGCGGTCAAAGAAAATCATGAATTGATCCCACGCCAACTTCGGATCATGGCGAACGAGCGCCATCGCATTGAAGCAGTGGTCCCAGCTCCAGATATTCGTCATCCAGTTCTTCGACATATACATCGCTGGCCTGGTCAGGCACCCCTCTGCCGGAACAAGGCAGGACCACGTGATATAAGCCGCAAGTTCCCGACTTTCATGCCAGCGCTCTGGCAGAGGCAAAGAACGATCCCGCCATTGGCTAAACTCTTCCTTTACTTGCTTCACTGCGTCATCGAAAGATTCCCAAGCCTTGCGCGGCTCCCACACGGTATGGAATTCCTCTACAGCAAACTCGGATACGCCCGATTTGCCGTCTGGCAAGAAGTCTGCGATTACGTAGGAGCTTTTGATTTTGTCCCATGGCACTTCCATCTTCAAATCGCCAACCAACGCTGTCAGCATGAACCTGCATTCATGAGTGAAGCTGTTCACTTCCCAGCTGCTGGAGGCTGCTTGATACGCGTAATCGTAAGCAGCCGTGCGGAAAGTTATGCGAATTCCACAGCCTTTCGTGCGAATCCGAAATGTTCGACGATCAGAGATACAGATCTCAGCCATTAAGCCGGCCGTCGATTCTAGCCGGATCAGCTCAGGGCAAGCTATAGCCTCGAATGGCACGGATTGACCGCTTTCATCCAACATATCCATATGAAACGCCTCGCCGAATTTATCATCGCCGCCGCGCACCGTGCGCAGGTATAGGCCTTGTAGTCGATCTTGAGCTTCAGGCAGAATCGAAATCGCTAGGAAGGATTCTTTCCGGCTGAAGGGTACAACGTTCAGGTCAAAGTTCATGATCAATTCTCCTTTACGAAAACAGTATGCGCTTTCATTGTATCGAATGGAGAACGGGGGAAGAACCGACAGTTGTTTGTGATGGGTAGGTAATTTGTTGCCTATTGAGGGTTGTGAGGGACTTAGGGGTCATTTTGTTCGGTCTGATTAGTCCTATTGTTCGAAACATAAAAAACCTCCCATCATGGGAGGTAAGTTTTGAGATTATCGATTTACAAATATATGATAGCTATTGCCGTTGTTGAACCTTCACACCTTTAATCAGAAGCCAGAAAGCTAAGGATAGCTCTCCAATCACACCAGGTACGGCTACAATCAGTTGGAATATCGTTTTGTAATCGGCGTAGTTGGATAGAAGAAAATGTGCAAGACTATCTATGACATATCCCGCAGATGCTAGGATCAAGAAGATCCCAATTATTCTTGGTATATAGCCTCCTGACTTGATGATTAAATAACCAACGACCAACAAATGAACTCCGAAAAATACCATTCCAATCAACCATCCATTGTTAAATGCATCGACCAGCAACATCACCTGAGCGTATAACTTTAACTGATCTGTTGTAAATACCGCGAAGTAATTAGCACCACTTAGAAGTGGTAAAACATTCAACAAATTAGACAAGGCGACTCCAAAAACGGCGGTGTACACTAACCTAAACCAAGCCGCGAGCATGGCAAGATTCTTATTAACGGGTTTGAGCAGAACATACAGTGCCCAAGCTACCAGCACATCAAGAATAAGCACGATGACAAAGCTAATAAATCCACTCCGAAATAACATCTCATTGGCTATGATATTATTAGCAGTAGCTGCTGCATCATCCGGTATAATAAGACCCTCAAGAACAGAAAAATTTGAAAACATAGCAAATATAGCCATAAGTAGAAGCCCGAACCCAGCAACTCTAGCA
Source organism: Paenibacillus alginolyticus DSM 5050 = NBRC 15375 (assembly GCF_000422905.1). Classification (GTDB taxonomy): domain Bacteria; phylum Bacillota; class Bacilli; order Paenibacillales; family NBRC-103111; genus Paenibacillus_E; species Paenibacillus_E alginolyticus. Next base: position 44,537 of record NZ_AUGY01000011.1, on the reverse strand, counting down.
TAAAAAAGCGGTGAAGCTTCTGTGCTACGGTTTGTCATTTTTAACCCCTCCTAATTTTCCTCAAAAGAGAACACTTCTTCCAATTTCAAGCCGAAGACGTGAGCAATACGAAAAGCCAATTCCAGGGACGGGGAGTAATTTCCTTTCTCGATTGCAACGATAGTCTGTCTTGTCACCCCCGCTTTATCTGCTAATTGTTGTTGGGTCATTTCATTATGGTTAAAACGTAAGGCCCGAATATTGTTGCTAATATGTGCTTTGCCCATCTTAGACTCCTTTCCGATAAAGGTACAACTGTGTGATGATTCCAACCACTTCTGACAATAACCCTGAACTAATCAGTATGATGAACATGACATAGGGAGGTTGGTCCATGACCAGCGATATCATCGATAGAAGAAAACCAATGATAAAGACATAATGAGAATTTCTCGTAGATTTCAATGCAATTAATTTGTCCAACTCATCCGTAATTAATGGTTCTTTCTCCTTCGTTGCTACGGTATTGATTATGCTGAATACGATATGAATGATGACTTTTGCTACAATCGACACCGGGATTAAGATTAAAATGAAAGCTCCCCAGAAGCTGAATTCATTCGATGTATGAAAATTTCCTTCCTGGTACTTTTGAAACACATACAAGCTATAGACAGAAAAAATTAATAAGGTGGTAAATAAAGATACGACATTTCTCTTTTCTTGAAAGGACATATTCACCTCTCCTTTTTTGTTATATTATCGATGAAAAGTAAAGTATTATTTACATAGTATATTGTTAACCATACATAATGTCAAATATTCTTTACATTCACACCCAATTTGGCGGAACGTCGATTCGTTATTTTGGGGAATCTACGTTAGAAATCGATTTAGGGGAACGTGAGTGCGCTATTTGATCCATATGTACGATCCGGAGGCAAAAAATCACGAAATAACGCATCGTCGTTCCTCCTCCTCATGATTTTGGGTGTTTTTCGTCCAAATAGCGGATCCTCGTTCCCTCAGCAAATTCTGGTTACCATAGATTGGGAGAGAGGCCTAACATCCAAAAATGCCTTCTGGGACAACCACTATGCAAAAAGAGCAAAGGCGCCTATGCCCTTGCTCTTTTTTTCAATTAATCTTCTGTAGCATCCAACTGGCATTCTTCCAGCTTTAACACTTTTGTTTTGTATTTCCACTTGTAACCAAGCCAAAATGCCAGGAACAATGGAATTCCAATATAGGAAGCCAGTAACAACTTCCAGTCTACCTGACCATCCGAAAACGCACTAATGCTTTGGCCAATAATGACAATCATACACATTACACCTGCCAAGATTGGCCCAAACGGGAACCATTTGGAGCGGTATGGAAGATCAGCTACTTTGCGGCCTTGTGCAACGTAAGCTTTCCGGAACCGGTAATGGCTAATGGCAATACCAAGCCATGCGATGAATCCGGACATACCTGATGCGTTCAATAGCCAAATGTACACTTGACCATCCCCAAAGAAGGAGGCAAGGAAAGCAAGCATTCCAAGTGCAGCAGTGGCTAGCAAGGCGTAAACCGGAATCCCGCCCTTATTTAATTTAGCGAACAACTTAGGCGCTTTGCCTTCTTTGGCCAAAACCCATAGCATTCGTGTGGAAGCGTACATCCCTGAGTTACCTGCGGATAAAACCGAGCTTAAAATAACGGCATTCATTACAGAAGCTGCCACGCTTAAGCCTGCTTTTTCGAAAATAATCGTAAACGGACTTGCCGCTACACTGTCGCTAGCCAATGTATCTGTGGAATACGGAATCAGCATGCCTACAACGAAAATAGCTAAGATGTAAAACAATAAAATTCTCCAGAACACGCTGCGGATTGCGCGAGGTACGTTCTTCCGAGGATTCTCGGACTCCCCTGCTGCAATACCGACGAGTTCGGTTCCTTGGAAAGAGAAGCCGGCGGCCATACAAACGCCAAGTACGGCAAGCAAGCCGCCAGAAATCGGCGCGTCACCCGCTGTAAAATTACTGAAGCCTATCGCCTTTCCGCCCCAGATGCCGACGATCATTAGCAATCCGATACCGATGAACACAATAACTGTTACAATCTTTATCATTGCGAACCAATATTCCGACTCGCCATAGCTTTTAACAGACAATAAATTAAGACCAACCATCAAGGCAAGGAACAAAGCACTCCATAAGAACGACGGGCTGTCCGGCAGCCAGAACTTAATAATTAACGTCGCCGCGGACAACTCTGCTGCAATTGTAATGGCCCAGTTGTACCAATAATTCCACCCCAGCGCGAAGCCAAGGGATGGATCTACGAATTTGGTTGCGTAGGTACTAAATGTTCCAGATACCGGCATATATGTCGCCATTTCTCCCAAGCTCGTTACCAAAAAGTAAACCATAATTCCAATGATGAAGTATGCTAACAGCGCGCCACCTGGTCCAGCAGCATGAATCGTCCCGCCGCTGGCTAGGAACAACCCTGTTCCAATCGATCCGCCGAGTGAAATCATCGTCATGTGCCGCGACTTCAGACCTCTACGTAACTTGTTCTCTTTCAATTTCTGTACGCTCCCTTTACATGTTTTCTTTCTTTAAATAGTAAGCTAAAAACGCAAAAAAGCCGCCTCTCTTCATAAATAAGTTAGGCAGCTTCTACTCCCTCATTTATCCTGGTTCAAGATAGCACAACACACTGTTGTGGATGCAACAGCATGACAGTTCCGTCCCTTTCGGAAACGGCCCCAGCCGGGCGCGGTCAGTACACCGTGCGGCTTCGGCAATGTTGCCTTTTCATCAGAATCAACAGTCTTTACTGGACTTCCTCTGATGTACTCTTCAACATCGCGACCTCTACCTCATCTAGGTTGATGAGGGTTTCTATTTAGTTTTCAGTAACTTTTACTATTTTAATTAGCTTCAGGTGATTAATCAATAGATATTTATTCCAATTTGAAATACTGACAACACAATTGATATTGTGTTTTACTGTCACTTACTGCATATTTATATGGACAAGCCCTTATATATCAATTAAATAATACCGATGTATCCTGAGATTCATACATTTGAGCCGCACAATGATCCAATAGGTTGTTAACCTTCCGGTACAATGCACCTCCAATACTTAACCGTTTGACTCCAAGCTCCTTGAGCTTATTGCAGTTAGTAAGTCCCGGCAAAGACATAATATTTAGTGGGGCATTTATTTGTGATATGATTGCTCTGATTTCGTCATCTTCTTTCAATCCAGGAACAACCGCTTTCGACATAGGCCTTTGCTCTGTAAATCGTTTCATTTAGAGGATCTTGATTTTGTAAATAAGTATCCGTCCTCGCGTTTATATAAAAACCTTGATACCCATTCTTCTCTAATGCGGTTCTAATTTTCGATAAAAGATTGCATTGTTGGTCCAGTGGTTTGAGACCTGCTTGGTTCTTGAGCGAATCCTCTATATTAATTCCTGAAGCTCCTAAATCTGATCTACGATCATCTTCACAATGTTAAGCTGTATGGCAAATTCAATCATTTCGCCGTCCGAATATCCTAAGCTTTGAGATACTCCCCAACTCGTTGTACCGATGGCTTTGAATCCGGCTTTCTCAAGTGAGAGAGCGGATAATAAGTCCCAGGCGTTCCCCAACAATAAAACTTCATTTGATTCATGCAGGGCATTAAACTCCTGAATTTTATTTATGTTAGCACATCCCCTTTACTATTGAACTTATGATTCTCTACTAATGATGCAATAAATATTTTTAAAATAGTAGCTAGGAATTGGTTTTAATTAAAATATCCCTCTCGTTTGAGCTTTATCTTTTATCTGGGAGTGGAGAGGCTCCCCAACTCATCTCGTAGATGAGTTGGGGAGCCTCTTCATTGAACTACTTGGTTACATTTACAATCATCGTATCGCTAGATGTGGCTCCAGCGTAGTTAGTGAGCTCAGCTCGATACTCATAGTAGCCTTTTGCTCTATTTGCCACGGTCATTACGGATGATTGAGCATTCGGTGTATGATTGGCCAGTGCTTCTGTATAGATGAGAATACCGTTCTCATATAAATTGTACGTCCCGCCATTGGTTCCCCACCACATATTCATGCTGACTTTAAAGTTGCCGTCGCCATCCCAGTTATCATTGGAAAGAATCGATTTTTCCGGCGCTGCTTTCGTTACCGTTACCACGTGTGTAGCGCTCGTTGTTGTGCCAAACGCATTAGTAAGCTCTGCATAGTAACGATAAGTCCCATTCTGCTTGTAGGTAATGGATGTTACGGTGGATTGAGCTAATGGTGAATTGTCCGTGAGAATTTGCGTATCCATTAATACATCATTCTCGTAAAGCTTGTAGATTCTACCGTTTTCTCCATACCACATGTTCATCGTAACATTGTAGGTACCGTCCAGAAGCCCGGTATCATACCCATTGTCATCGGATAGTACCACTGTCCCCGGTTTAGCTTTACTTTTTGCTGCAATATTGTTCACAGTTGCCGTTGCCATTCCGTGATTTCCTGCTGCGTCGACGAATTCGAAGGTAAAGCTGCCATTAAAGTAGAATGTGTAGCTGCTTGAACCGCCATTATTCGTGATGGTTACCGATTCGCTCGGTGTGATTGTGGCAATCACACTTTGTGCGTTTAGCACGCTATAGGCCACTGTTGCAGTTGGTGCCGTATTATCTACCGTTATCGCTATGCTGCCGACGAAGGGACCGTACGATGCTTGAATGATCGCGCTGCCTTCCCCAATCGCCTTCACTGTGCCATAAGTATCCACGGTTACGGTTGATGCATCGGATGAACTCCAAGCAGCCTTGCCGGATAAATCTACAAACCCGTTTGCCGTCAGTCCGCGGGCACCCAGAGTCTGTGTTTGCCCCTTTGTCATACTCGTTTGAACTGCTTCAACAACTAGCCCATTCAACGTCCACACTTTCCCATATTTCGCCGGATTTTTATCACTGCCAATCCCGCTGCTCCACTCAAGCCATCCAAGCCGACCGCTGCCATTATTGTTGTTGACCAGCACAGACAGTCGAAGTGGACTTTTCGGATCATGTACATAAGGATACAATTCAGAAGAATTCACATGGATATAATAAGTCGTTTCATTGGGGACCGTTTGATCTACCTTTAAGGACGCGTACTGTGCTACGCTGTTGCCCGGTGACCAATTGGTTGGCAAATTGCCGCCAACAAAAGGCACCAACTGTTTATAAAGCACTGGTCCCTGCGGTGTCAATGCTGCACTGAATTCCACCTGATCTCCCGTAAATCCCTGTCCGAATGTGTCAATCGCGAACTGTACGCTGTCCCCTTTCCAGAGGCTTCCGAGTGGATTATTCTGAACAAATGTCCCATCCTTCACGCGAACGATCAGGTCCAGTCCGCTATCCGAATACCCCGCCGCAAACGTAGCGTCAAAATCCGCCGGTTTCGTCGACTGGGCAGCTGCTTTATACGCCCAATCATCGGTAGTCCAAACAGCATGGTCAGCGACTTCTAATGTGGCAGGATTGAACAGTTCTCCGCTGGTTCCCTTCGACTCAGGGACAACGATATGATTCGTATTACGGTCGAAATCCGAGATCAAAAACGGCTCTGAGATCGGTAGTAGCGCTAATGCTGCGCTATCCGCATTACTTATCCAATATACCTTGCCAGGATGTACGCTAAGTAGGTTATTGGCACTTTGCACTTTGCCCTCCCAGTCCGTAACGAGAGTCTCACCTGTGAAAGCAGCCGCTAGACGCGCATCGATCGGAGCTTCTGAGGATGCGTCAGACCACAGACCTATGAGCCGGGCTCCGTCATTGTCGAGATCAACTGCTTTTTGTCCTCCCTCGAGAACATACTCCCCTTTATAAACGAGCGATTGGCCAGCAAGATCGAGAAAATGGTGGGCTACTGACGCTGCGAGTCTCGGCTCCACTCGCGGCTTTGAACGAAATAAACCCGATGCGTGCGTAACAGTACCGGTGCTCTTTGCATAAGATAATGTTTCCATCTCCGATAAATTCAACATATGAAAAAAAGCGATTTTTTGCGTTCCCCATTTGAGCTGCGACAGGAAGTCAACGATCATGCGCTTGGCGATCTCAGATTCCGTAGGCACTGTGCCTGTTACCGAATTCGAATTGACCAGAACCGCATGACTCTCCGAATCGGCCCACTGCTTGGAAGCGATTCCAAAAGCCTGATCTATACGCTGGAATTCGCGCGGATCTGGCTGGTAACCATGTAGCGAGAGCTTATCAAAATAGGACGCTCCACCCAACCTGAGCAGCTCTTTATAAAAGTTCAAATAGTTGCGTCCTGCGAGTCCCCCAATCCATACATCTGAATCCGGCTGCTCCTCTTTAATTGTCTGATACGCAGTTTTCAACAGCTCAACGAAACGTTCCGTCGAATCCAGCCAAAACCCGCTCAACCCTGGCAAGTTTGGCTCATTCCATACTTCCCACGTCTTAATCCGAGTATCGTACCGGGTAACGACGGCACGAACAAAATCTTCCCAGTCCTTCATATCCACAGGAGCATAAGCGGAATATGCCGGGACACTGATATTCACCTGCGTTTGCTCGGGATGCGGCGATGCCCACTGCGGCGTGTATAACAGATTTCCAATCAGATCGAAGCCGTAACTTGACAGCTTGTTGATTTGCTCATCGAATCTCGACCAATTATAAACACCGCGGGACGGTTCAATCGCCCAGCTCGTATCACGGAACTGCGTTCCCCATGGCACTGCATGAATCCGCGCAAAGTGAAATCCCACTAAATCAGCCAGTTTCATGGCATTCTCGCCTTCCGAAAGCTGGTAGCTAAAGCCCATAGTAGGCCACCTTTGCGATATTGGCTTCGTTGGACCCTGACTTACTACCAATGAATACCGCTCACGCGAAAACGTAGTCAGATCCGTCTGTGAATATGTATATTTAACGGGCAAATCCGTTAAATCCGTAGAACCGTTCTGTTGATACGCAAAAGCAATTTCGTAATACCCCGGCTCCGAAGGCGTCCAGCTCCAGCCTTGATCGAGAAACGTCTGTCTCGATACAGGCACTTGTGCAATCAATTTATTATCAGAATTGTAAACGCTACCAAATATAGATTTAGCGGAACTCGGTACTGCTCCGGCGTTCAATTGATACACTACGGAGTCCCCCAGATTCCACCAGCTTGCAAATTTATTGGATTTCAAAGTAAAAACAACGGGTCCCAGCGATTGGTTCGACACTTCCGCCTTCACATCATCGAAGTAAAGTTTGCCGCTTGCCGGTGTCGCAGCATTTATGCTGGTGGTCGTCAAATTCAGCACAAGCGTGTTGGTGCCTGCCGGAAATTGGCCTCGATCCACGGTAAACGATACCTCCGTCCAATCTGCCAGCGACAACCCCTCCGTCTTATCCGTCGTATAAGACCCTAAGAATGTCCCGTTGTTCTGGAAGGAAACCCAAAAACGCGGTTTATTGCCCGAATAATCTGGGGATGCCTTCAGCTTGGCTGTAATTCGAAACGATGTCATATTCGAAGGTAACGTTATGGGACTCGACACCCACCCCGCGTATCCGCTGCTGACACTGCCCATAAACACCGAGCGCAGACCGCCGCTTTTTTCATTCTCTGTATAATTCGCCGCCGATACAGGCGGATTATTCGCTGGTCCGTTCCACCACCAAGTTTTCCAATCTTTTGGACTGGAAACGCCATTCGTCACGGTCAATGTCTCGAAGCCCGGATTCGAAACCGGCTGCTGCTGTACAACCGGAATCGGTTCATCCGACGCTTCCACCATCACATCATCGTAGTAAATATTGCCGCTTACTGGTGTCGCAGCATTTATGCTGGTTGTCGACAGGTTCAATACAAGCGTGTTGGTGCCAGCCGGAAATTGGCTTCGATCGACGGTAAAGGACACTTCCGTCCAATCCGCAAGTGACACCCCCTCCGTCTGATCCGTCGTGTAGGACCCTAAAAAAGTCCCGTTGTTCTGGAAGGAAACCCAGAAACGCGGTTTGTTTCCCAAATAATCTTCCGATGTCTTCATTTTGGCGGTAATTCGAAACGAAATCATATTCGAAGGAAGCGTTATGGGATTCGATACCCACCCCGCGAATCCCGTGCTGACACTGCTGATAAATACGGAGCGCTGCCCTCCGCTTTTCTCATTCTCCGTATAATTCGCTGCCGCAATCGGCGGGTTGTTGACGGGCCCGCTCCACCACCACGTCTTCCAGTCTTTCGGACTGTAAACGCCGTTCGTTACAGTCAGCGTCTCGAATCCTGGATTCGAGACCGGCAGCTGCTGTATTACCGCCGCATGAGCAGCGCGTGCTCCAATTACCATAAAAAATAATAGCCCCAAAACACAAACAAATTTTTTATACTTCCCCATAATACCCCTCCTCGTATTCGTGTAAGGATAAAGTTCGTGCAAGGATAAAGTAAAGCTGAGGACCGCAAATTGTATAACGGCCCCCATCCTTTGTTAAATGCGCGTTGCTTATTTCTTCATTTGCGCTTGTTTCGCAACGGTCTCCCATAAATCTTTCATCATGAAACTGTTGTCCTTACTGGTTTTATACCACTCGATTATGAAGTCGTCCATTTGTTTGCCGCCCGCTTTATCCCATGCAGTCTGAACGTCCTTGTAGGCTTGATCAGCAGAATATTTGTCCCCGCTTATGACTGCTTTCAACCACGTATCGGTAATTTGCTTTTTGACGGTGTTAAATGACGGTTGCAAATCCTTGGGGAAAGACGGTATAAGCTCTTGCAAGGTGACGAAACGGTATTTTTTAGTCGAATCGAGATATAAGGACTCGGCTTTTTTGAACATGTCAAGTCCGGATTTTTGTTCCGGAATCTCAGGATTGAATTGATTTTGTAAGAACGCACACTTCCCGAGCAGCAAACGGGAATAGAAATGAGCGTAGTCGCCCGCCCAGCTAACTTCTGCTTTCGTTTTATTCGGATCGATGTTTTGCGGACATCCGTTTACATCCTTCTTATAATGCGTGCCTTCCAATCCGAAAAGCAGGCTGGTCCCCGTCGAGACACGATTGATAAAGTCGATGTATTTGATCGCTGCAACCGGGTCTTTAGTCTTTGCATTAATCGCAGTTGTCATTTGCACTGGGCTTTGTACGTCCGGAATAAATTCACCTACTGGACTTTTTGGCAGTGCGATAGGAATCACATCAGCTTCTGGGACTGCCTTCTTCAAGGTTTGTATATCCGTTACTGTCGATTCGAACCAATTTCCTACAAAAGTCGGGTAAATACCCATCTTGCCATTTAAAAAGTCTTGTTTGGCCTTTGCCCCATTTTTGTCATTCACGAAGTCTTTATCGATTAGCCCCTCATCAAACAAGCGTTTTTTGAACTCCGTCGCCAATTTCGCATTTTCAAATGCACGGCTCGGCTGATCGTTTACAAGACCATACAGCTCAACAGGGTTCCCGAACATCATATCGATCGCAAACTCGGAACGAAAACTCAATGCCATTCCGTATGTGTCCTTCTTTCCATTGCCGTCAGGGTCTTGCTCCGCAAACGCTTTTGCTACTTTATACAAATCCTCGGTCGTTTTCGGAACGTCCAGATTTAATTTTTTCAACCAATCTGCACGAACGAAGACCGCATAACTTGGAACTGATTCCAGTACCCGTCCAACTTTGTACATATTCCCGTCGGGACTGGTCGCTACTTTCTTCAATGCGGGATAATCCTGAAGAACCTTCTTGTATTCAACGCTGTTCTTTTCGATCAGGTCGTTTAGCGGCATAAGCTGTTTCTGATCGATGAGCGGGTTCAGTATATTCGGATCAAACTCGTTAATAATGTCCGGCGCCGATCCCGATGCAAACAGTACATTGAATTTTTGTGCCGCATCGTTGCGCGGAATTGGCACGTATTTGACATTCGCAGGACCATTTTCATTAATAAATTTTGTCCAACGATTATCTTCTAATGTTCCTTCTGCAGCAGGAATATTTCCACGGTCATACACCGAAACGGATATATCCCCTTTCTTGGCTGGCGTTGTTGATGCAGTTGGCGTTGTTGAATTAGCAGAGGAACTCGGTTGTACAGTAGGTTTCGTGCTGCATGCCGTTAGCACCATTGAAGTCGATAATGCCATCGTTAGTGATGTCGCAAACCATTTTTTCATGTTTGATAAACCCCTTTTGAATTCGTTATTTGTTTGCATAAGCTTACCTTATCGGATCTTTAAGAACCACATTTCCCTTTGCAGCACCACCTCCTTATCGCCCTCATGCTCCTATCCTTTCACAGAACCAAGCATAACGCCTTTGACAAAGTATTTTTGCAAAAATGGATAAACGATCAACATCGGGGTAATCATGACGATCACACCTGCAGCTTTAATTCCTTCCTCCACCACATGAACCTGATCGTCAGGCTGCACCGCCATGCTTTGCTGCAGCACGCTCTGGCTTTGAATCATTTGCTGTACGAGCACAGTTAAGTTGTGCTTATCGGTATCGTTGATGTAAATCAGCATACTAAAAAAAATATTCCAGTACGCAACACCATAAAAAAGCGTTAATGTCGCGAGAACAGGCATAGAAATGGGCAATACAACTTGAAGTAGAAGACGTACTTCGCTGCAGCCATCCATTCGTGCCGCATCGTCAATTTCAGACGGGATGTTCTCGAAGTACGTGCGTAGAAGCAACATGTTATACGTACTTACTAAACCAGGTAACCAAAGAGCCCAATAGGAGTTAACTAGTCCCAAACTTTGAATAACCAGGAAAGTAGGGATAATGCCTCCTGTAAAGATCATCGTAAAGATCATCCAAAGCGTAAAAAAACGTCGTGCATAAAAGTTGGGACGCGATAAAGGATATGCGGCCATAATTGTGGTGAGCATACTTAACGTAATACCTACGAACGTGATCACAGCACTGTTGCTGAATGAGCGGATGATCGGTGTTCCCTTGAACAAAACATTAAACGTATCCCAGGTGAAGCCGATGGGCCACAGATTTACTTTCCCGGTTTCGACGGCGGACGAACTGCTAATGGAAAGCGCAATTAAATGAAGAAGTGGAAACAAGCTTGAGCAGGCAATTAAGGCTAATACAATATAATTTATGATGTAGAAGATTTTATCTCCATTGGATGCACGCATCTCGATTCCTCCTTTCTAAAATAGACCCTGCTGAAAGCGACGTGCAATCCAATTGACAGAGAGCAGTAGAATTAAAGCAACGACTGATTCAAACATGCCCATTGCTGTAGTTAAGCTAAATTGCGCGCCTTGCAGTCCAACGCGATAAATATACGTGCTGATGACATCCGAAACGTCGTTCACCGCAGCATTTTTTAAGACGTAAATGGGGTCGAATCCGACTTCCATCACGCGCCCCATAGAAAGAATAAAGACCAAAATGATGGTCGGCGCAATTCCGGGAATCGTAATATGAATAATCTGTTTCCACTTATTAGCACCATCCATACTTGCAGATTCGTAAAGCGACGGGTCGATTGTCGTCATTGCCGCCAAGTAGATGATGGCACTGAAACCCATATCTTTCCATATTCCCGCACCAACTAAGATGGTGATCCATGATTTGATATTGTATAAGAATGGAAATGGTTCCATCTTAAAAAGGGTCATCAAATGACTTAACCAGCTTCCTTCGATTCCGAAAATACTAAAGACGATCCCACCGACAATAATCCATGAATAAAAGTAAGGTAAATAAACAAACGTTTGAACGATCTTCTTGAACCACATTTTTCTCACTTCGTTCAAAAGAATAGCTAATAGGATCGGAAACGGAAATCCCACGAATATGTTTAGACTGCTAAGTAGAAGCGTGTTTCGGATAATTTTTAATGTATTTACGTCATTGAACAGCTTTTGAAAATTTTCAAATCCAACCCAAGGACTGTGAAACACCCCATCAAAAAAGTTATAATCTTTAAAAGCAATGATCAGTCCAGCCATTGGCACGTATTTGAAAATTAAGTAAAATAAAATGACGGGTATGAACATAAGGAGAAGCGGAATATTCTCCCTTAATCTCTTCATGTCGACTCCCCTTCGGTCTATAGCTTTCATATAGCTCCCTCTTTCGTTGTTGTATCCTGCGATCCAACTGTACAACTGAAAGGTGAGGTGAAACAATCGTTCATTTTCCTTCGATCAACAATATTCTCAAGTAAAAAAAGAACCGTCATCCCTGGCTTTTTCTCCAGTGAATCCGATTCTATAGCAATCCAAATCCTATGAATCAACAAAAAAACACCAATCAACAAAGTTCATCTTTATGATTTCACTTGAGCAGTCTTCCGAAAGTCTCCTGGGGTTTGACCAACCAACTTTTTAAATGATCGAATAAACGTGTTCGGATGCAGATATCCAATTTTAACCGTAATCTCTTGTATGGAATGTTCGGTATGAACCAGAAGCTCTTTAGCGTGCTCCGTGCGAATTCGCGTCAAATAATCAATAAAATTTTCCCCAATTTCTTCTTTAAACGTACGACTGATGCTTTTCATTTGCACATGAAACACATCGCTTAAATGAAGCAATGATAGATCCGGATTCTGGTAATGTTCCTCCATATACAATTTAATTTTGCGGATAAGCATATAATTGCTGCTCATCTCACGCAACGTCGCGATTGCTTCAGTTGTTTCCGTAAGAACACTTCTCAACATTTGCTGTAGTTCGTCCACGGTGTCCCAGTCGTCTACCGCTTTTTGCAGTTTATCCTGCAAGCCGTTTGCCCATATTTTTTGCACATCCGCTGGTAGGTCCGTAAACTCCTTATCAAGAAAAAATATCATGTAGCTCATTAAGTTGTCCAATTCCTTACGCGCATACAAACCGGCTCGAATGCCATCGAAAAGTTGTGCGATACTGCCCTGCCAATCGCCTTCCCCCGTTCGTAATGAAAAGGCAAGCGCACGGATATATTCGAGCAGATCGAGCGACTGCTGCTTACCCTCAGGATTAATCTCCCAATAACAGATCACACTATCCTCACCTAGTGAAGGTTTGTATTGAAGTGCTTCCAAGGCTTCGACGTATGCATAATGTACAAGCTCTATGCGATCGACGCCTGAACCTATGCCCATTGTAATATTAAAATCAAGGTAGGTCTTCACCCATTGCATCATGTCATTCGCTATATCACTCGCGATCTGTTCGGGCTTACTCTCAGGCGAAACTTTCTGGACCAAGTGCAGCAAAGTCAATTGATCCTTGGACGTCCACTCGATCCATATGGTTACATTTCGGCCAATTGCGATTTCCTTTACTACGCTACACAAAACGAATTTAAGCAAATTTTGATCATGATCTGAATAAAGACTAGCGAATTTACTGTATTTATTAATTTCGAGCACACTTACACATAACGAGTCAAAATCGCAAGGCATTCCGAGACTCTCCATCTCCTGTTGCCACTCTTCATACTTCAAGGGGCGATTTCCTTCCATCCATTCGAAAAAGAAATGCTTTCGCTTAAAAACCAAATCTTCCTCATGCTGCTTCTGATAGGCATTTGACTGCTCCATCAAATTCACCAAGGCGGTATCGATGAACTTAAATTCATCATGATTGCCTTTACGGAACAGTTCGGCGCTTTTTTGCTGGGAGAATAATTGGATACGCTGTATGATCGTTTCTACAGGCTTATAGTTCCGTCGAGTAACCACAACAATCCATAAAACACCAATACTAAAGAAAATTGCACAAACCAATATCCAATATTTGGATATTGCGGAGACAAGACGAAATAAATTACTATTCACCACACTGCTGGAAATGGCCCATTCGGAATAATCGGAGTGCATCTCCGTCATTAGGGAATCGTTCCCATGAATATCACCATAAATAGGCGTACCCTCGCGGTCATAAAGGCTGAGATGATTGGAATTTGCCGTCGTTAGTGTTTGAATAAAATGGGCAATCGCTTGAAGCTGCACATTGACAACGATTAGTCCGTCATTACCGGAATTCAATGGGCGCACTAACGATACGAATTGGGTGGGTTCGCCTTGCTCCGTGTAACCTTTCCGCACATCTGTCCATAGATGATTTGGCACGGATTGCTTCAATGCTTCTACAATCAATTGTTTATCGTTAAATGCAGCTAGCTTAGAAACGGAGTATGGCGTCTGCACCGTATCGTCCGACAGCCTGTATAGATAGATCGAATCGATGAGAGGCATCGTTGCCATGAGACTTTTCACTTTTACAGACGACAAATAGCCCGAATAATATCGATCGCTTTGCAGAGCGGGATTAAAAAAACCCAACAGCGTATCATCGCTGGCGATCTCATTCGTGATCGTGTTATCGATCAGCTTCATCTGATTGTCAATGGATTGGAGCAATTGCTTGGTGAAAATTTTATTCGATTCGACTGCGGTTTTTCGTGACAATTCACTGAATGCCATCAAGAGGACGAACATGAGGAGAGGCACAATAAAAAGGAAAATCGTTACATAGGAAAACAGGAGACGACGAAACCATGTCTTGTTCATCGAGATATTCTTTATCATCGTTTACTCTCCTTTTCTACAAATATTTTCTATGGTCAGTGTCGGATCACTCGTACTTGTTGCGGAAAATCCTCTACCCACTGTCCTTGCTTGTATGCAAGGCGAATCGTTCCAGAAGGGACGCGGACTTGCAGCGTAAAATGCTCCCAATGTGCCGGGATTTTTGGTGAAAACGAAATTTCCTCCCACCCCGGTTTGGATGGTTTCAGTCCGATGATTTCCTCGATCAGCAAGGGTACCGGAGCGCTTGCCCAAGGGTGACAAAGACTCGTATTCCACTTTTGGTCTTTCCCCCAGGCCTCAAAACAAGTCGTAGCGCCTTCTTTCAGCATATTTCCCCATGAATGTTCTTCTTCGGAGCTCATAAGCTCATAAATCAACGAATGCTCTCCAACTCTTGCCAAAGCTTTTAGGACAAAATAGGAAAAGTACACGCCGCACGAAAATCTTTTCTCGCGAATATGATCTACGATGGATGGAACGGATTCCTCCGGGGCCAGATTAAACAGCAAGGGCAGCACATTGGCATGCAGCGCATGGTGTCTGCTTCCCTCCGCATCTGTAAATAAACGGCTGGTCGGATCATAAAAAACTTCGATGAAGCGTTTTTTTAACCGTGGAAGATCATCCTCGTAAGAAATCCCCAACAAATCACTTATCTCATTCACTGCATGGATGCAGCCAAGATAAAACGCATTAACCACATTATGACAACCGGGACCTATCGGCTTCGTTAGCTCAAAATCGTATTCATCGCGCAGCTCCTTCGGCCAATCCACCAAATTCCATTTATCGGTGATTTCATGTAACAATCCATCGCCTCGATCGTAGGCTTGAAAATGACGGAGCAGTTGCTTCGCATAAGGATACATGTCCCGCAAAAAGGTCAGATCCCCGCTGTATTTATAATATTCCAGCAGCTGCAGCGGCCACTGAAGTGAAAAGTCAGCAATCTCCTGCATAAAGTTCCCTGGAACGACTGACATGAGACCAGGGCACGTAGAGGAACTAAGAGCAAATTGCTCAATTGCCTTCTTATACAATCGCAAATCACCGCTGAGGAGCATGTGAGCATGCCCGATCACCGTATTATCGCCCAAATATTGTCCCTTCTCACGGGTCGGACAGTCTACAAAGTTTTCTTGGGAACCATATTTGACTCCGTTTTTACATATTTGAAAAATTCGGTTCGTCAAGTCATCCGAGCTTTGAAAACGACAGCTTTCTTCATTAAAAGGATAGTGTCGGACGATCGCTTGGAACGAATCAGGACGAATCGCTTGTTCGGGGCCGAACACTTCCACGTATCGAAAGCCTTTGTAATCGTAAAGGTCCAATTTATCGTTATTCCCGGATAGCGTCCAACGATCTTGATAAGTACAGTTGCAGCGCATGTTAAATCTGACCGCTTGTCCATCCTCTTCCAGTTCTTCACCGCAGCGGATTTCGATTTCTGCGCCTGCTTCCCCTTCCGCCTCCATGGTAAACTGGCCAGTGATTTCCTCGCCAAAATCAATCCAGTAATGACCGGGAGCCCTTCTTACTACGTTATGTGGCTGCTTCTCATAAACCGATAATACGGGTGTCGGCTGCTCTACAAGCGTATAGTCCGCTTGATTGTTCGTCTGGACGGGAAGCCAAGCGGAGTCATCAAAGGAATGATCCTTCCAGCCTTTTTCCGACTTTCTGGCATCGATATGCTCGGTAAATTGCGTCAAATAGCCAAAAGTATCCCCTTTCTGGAATCCTTCTGCCCGTTTAGCTCGCCAAGTCTCATCGGTTTTTACGAGAACACGGTCGCCCGTTGTCAGCTCTGCGATAAGCCCCTGCCTGTAATCACCGCTGTTATATGCCCGATTAACTAGCCCTTGGTAATACACGTGGACAGCGATGACATTTTTCCCCGCTTGGAGAAAGGGACTAACCTCGATCCGATTGTAATAGTAGTGGCCGGCATCGTTTTGAGCAGGCCCCTGAGCAACAAAACGGCGGTTAAGGTACAGCTTGTAGTAATCGTCTGCCGTGATGTTCATATATAGGGGAACGCTTTCAAGATCAATAGACGCTAGATCAAATGTAGTCCTCACAAGCCAATGATGATGCTGCAAATCCTCGCGATGAGTCTCTGATTCAGCTGCATCCATTTCTTTATGAAATAAATCCAATGGTTCCATCGAACTAAACGAGTTTTCCGTAATCCAACGTGCTTGCCAATGCTTAGACAATCTTATCTCTCCCCTAAAATTGAATTCGAATATTTGTAGTTGAACAGAAGAACTAAAATTCTCCTGCGATCCAACTGTACAACTGAAAAGTGAGGTAGAACAATCGTTCATTTTCCCTCGATCAACAATATTCTCAAATAAAAAAGAACCGTCATGATGCTGTAAATCCTCGCGATGCGTCTCTGATTTAGCTACATCCATCTCTTTATGCTTCCGATTCCACAATATGGGTTTCAGAAGCCAAAGTCAACACTTCAGGAGCTCGATGGTACGCCGGCATGAACTCCAATATTTCTTGACATGCAATCACAATTTGTCCGTTTAGCTGCCGTTCATTATTCGATTGTCTTCTACACCCTCATTCGCGAACAACATAACGAAACTTATACTATTGAAACATTATCATGATTAAAGGAGCATCGAATGCTGACCAATATGGAGGAAAGAAAGATCACGAATGGAGATATCGACCTGATGATTGCCGAGATAGAGGAAGGCTGGAGAGAGTTGAGTATGATCAGTAGGTCTTGTAGGGATATTAAGGAGGATCTCGTTCGGCTTTCGCAAGTTTTGGATGAAATCAATTATTGACCTGCCGGTCTGCGATCCCGTTTGACATTTCCTGGTGATTCTCGCTTAAATGGAAACATAACCCAATGCACTTGAAAGCTATTTATGTTTTAATTAATATATCATTGATTGAAATTTCAGAGAAAAGGAGTTTATAACTATGAAAATAGCCTCTTTTCTATTGCCTAAAGACAAAGTTGCCTTTATCACATCGTCAGCTTCCATGCGGGAAGCATTAGAACAATTAGAAAATCACTATTACACGGCTCTTCCCCTTGTTGATAATGATGGGAAATATACAGGTACATTGTCGGAAGGTGATCTGTTGTGGGCGTTAAAGAATACACCTGGGATTCATTTTGATAATTTGGATCAAGTGCAAGTGAGCGAAATTGAGAAGCATATTCACAATGAGTCCGTTTCGATTAACGCATACATGGAGGATATGCTGGCACTGGCAGCTGATCAAAATTTTGTTCCCGTTGTAGATGACCAAAATATTTTCATTGGAATTATTCGTCGAAAAGATATTATTGAATACTATATGAGAAACATAACTGATTGATGAACCGAATGTCCATGATTCAAGATCCATGAGGATTGACTCGGCATGACAACACCCTTTCCCCTTTTTTTCTACTCATCGAAACCTCATTTCAAGACATTATTGCCTTCTCAAATTGCCGAATAACAGTCAATCCCACCTTTTCATCTAAGCTCAAAAATGACGGAACAAGCTGCCCAATGAACATTGCGGCAGCCTACTTGTTCGTCATATCTTCATCACGATTTAGTTAGTTGTTTTCTATCTTCTACTTGTGGTGATTCTTCCATCCACCCGTTATTGATCAATATTTCTCCACCGTCTTTGATAAAAGGCACAATTTTCGAAGTAAGTCGAGCCATCGTCACCAGCAAATCACTTCGCAAACTAAAAGCTCCACCAAGTGCATTGCTCCCAATACTAAATGATCCTAACAAGTTAGTGATATACATCATTAACTTATCCGAAAATGGAGCAACTGTAGAATTCGTCGCTTTCCCTGCATGAGTAGCAGGAGGCTCTATGTAATCCTGACGTAAATATTCACCTAGTGTTGTTTCAACTTCCTTAGACAATTTCATTCCTTCAACAAAATATTCTTTTACTGTCGTATCATTAGCTACTTGGGCGAAACCAATCATTAATTGCATGCCTGTAAGGTTGGTCTCTATGGCATGATGTATAAGGGAAATTTCAATGGCATTTAATGCTCTTGTTTCCCTTAGCAAATTAAACCCTGATAAATAACTTTTATCTTTAACAAAGGTAACTTCTTTGGGCATTGTCATAAAAGGCGGGCGGACAAGAACCCCTTTATCTAAAAGAAATTGTGCACATTGGTCAAACATTTCTTGTGATTTTGCTGTCAGTTGCTTAAATAGTTGTCTTATGTCTTGACGATAGGACATCGTTGAGTACAATGCAAAAAGACTAGCTTCTATCTTGCTTATCATATGTAAAAACATGGGTTCATATAGAAAATCGAATAACTTAGGAACTCCTTTATTAACGTCATTCTCCGTAAAGCCAAGTGGAATAACGGCTCCTTCTTGTTGGAAAATATATATAATGGACTCTACACTTTGTTGCGTTGAATCGTAAGTCGACTTTAAGATTTGTTGAATTTCTTCATCCTCAGCATGTTCAAGGAAATACTCTAAGAACCTCAATAACATTGTTTTTTCTTGATAAGTCATCCACAAGTTTCCTATTTCTGATGATGTCAATGGTACATGGCTTGAATTCATATGCTATACTCCCTTGTTTTAATAATTTGTTGTGGTTATTATTCCCTCCAACTTCGTGGTTTAGTATTAAAATACCCGATACTTGAACAAGAAATAAAAAAGAAGCCGCTTCAAATAGCAGCTCCTGCATATACTCCAGTATAATTTGGTATAAAGCGGTCGCAATTGACCTATATGAAGGTGAGGTCGACCCTATTGCATAAGATGCTTGAAACGGATGCGGATCTATTTGCTGCCGCATTATCACAAACCCCGGTTACCGTGTTGCAGACGAACGCCGATGGTGTTTACTGCGAAGTAGATCGCGGAATCATCGAAAAGTTCACTAAGAAATCCGTAAGACTAAGCACGAGAACGGATGATATCGCCTATTACTTTCGTGATGATGGGACCATTTTTCGAGTTGAAACGTAAAAAAGTCCAGGGCATTATCCATTTTTCTTAAGAATAAAGTAGATGGGAACTGCCGCGTATACGGCAATCGAAATATATGGAGAGATGAAGGCGATACCTATTGCGAAAATATAAACGAGTAAATACATTCTAAGGGTGACCTGACCGGCAGCCTACTTCATTTCTATTGTGTCACTATCGTTTCTCGTTAGTGTTCAGCTTTTCCCGGCAAACGCCCATGTCTTGTTCTATTCAATCCTCTCCCTCCGACCTATCGGTGCAGCGACCCGACCAAGTCTACAAAGTGACGCCCGCGCTCTTCAAAGTTACGATATTGGTCAAACGCAGTGCATGCAGGACTCAGAAGCACAGTGTCGCCCGGTACGGCCAGCTTGTGCGCCTGCGCCACTGCTTCGGCCAGGCCTTCGCAGCGGACAATAGGCGGACAACTCGGCACTCTGCGCGCCTCTGCCTCGATTTGACTGGCTGCTTCTCCGATTAACAGCAGCACTTTGACATGATCAGGCAGCAGCCTAGCCATCTCGTCAAACGGTACTTTCTTATCTCGCCCGCCGGCGATCAGCAGCACTCGGCCCACATGCGCATGCAGCGTGGCGACGGTACGGGCGGGGCTGGAGCCGATTGAATTGTTGTAATAATGCACGCCGCCGACAGTTGCTACCCACTGGTTTCGGTGCTCCACGCCGACGAAGTTGCGCACCGTCTCCAGGATTGCCTCATCAGACACGGTCCCCCGCACGGCGGTCATGGCAGCCATAACGTTCTCCACGTTATACCAACCCGGCAAACGAATATCACTGATGGGTAATAGACCGTCGATTATGCCATCGTGGACAGTGTGCACGCCGAAATGCTTGGTCCGTCCCCGCCCGCGCAATTCGGCGGTCGCCGGATTGTCGCCGTTTAGGACGGCAAAGTCGTTAGCACTCTGAAAATCCAGCAGTCGGCGCTTGGCGGCGGTATATTCATCCATGTCGCGGTGCCAGTCAAGGTGATTGGGCGAGAGGTTGGTAATCACCGCCACATGGGGAGAGCGCGTCATGTCCATCAGCTGGAAGCTGGACAGCTCGACCGCGCACGCATCCAGCGGCGATATCTCGCCCGCGCGCGTCAGAAGTGGCGTGCCAATGTTGCCGCCCAGATGAACCGTACGCCCCCCGTCAGCCAGCATGTCTGCAATCAACGACGTGGTGGTGGTCTTACCGTCCGAACCGGTCACGCCGAAAATAGGACAAGGACACAGCGCAAAGAACTCCTCCATCTCACTGGTCACACGGCTGCCGCCAGCGCGAGCCGAGTCCAACGCCGGATGGTCTGGGCGCATGCCCGGAGTGCGGAACACTACGTCGCCCCCAACGCGATCCAGATAATTCTCCCCCAGGCGCAACCCGACGCCTAGATTGTCCCACTCCTCCCGTGGCAAGGCCGGGTTGCGGTCGCGCACGGTGACGTGCGCCCCGGCCAAGTACAGCATGCGGATCAGTGGTGAATTGCTGACGCCGGCGCCGATGACGGTCACGTCCCGACCGGCTAGCGATTGGATATAGGTGTCAAAAGCAGGATTCATAAGCACCTCCGTTTAGAAAATGTCCTTAATCAAATATACCACATATTGGAACTATCCTGCCCGTTACTTCAATAAACGAAAAAGGAGCTTCCCAAAGCAAGCTCCTAAACTATCGTTCCTCGTTAGCGCAATGGCAAAGTGATTTTGGCAAGCAAAAATGCTTACTTATTTATATATTATGGTTTTATTGAAGGCATCTGCTTGGATGCAGAAGGTGCAGAGTGGACGCCAAATCAGAGAACAGGACTGGTCCGAATCAGCGGACGTTGTTCATTATGGCAGCCGAGTGGCGAGGCAACCTCCTCGACTGGATTGCCTCTTCTTAAAGTTTTGAAAATCGCCCCAGAGCATCTTAATTATCTAGTAGACGTCCATTATCATTCCATTGACCGTACATTTTGTTTTCTCTAGTATTTGTTATGAATTTGTCTAATCTGCTCCTGAACAATTCTGGCTGATTCTTATTGAATTGATATTTAGGGTCAATCATCGTCATGTAAGACCCAACGATCGACATTGATACGGTCGACATTGCCGAAGCGCACAACGTATACAGGCGTTGTTGCGGAAGCAGACCAATTTGTTTCTTCACTGAGATGAACACTTCAGATTGTCCCAAAATCGCGGAAGCAACTGCGTTATAGGACTCCAGCTTCCCCATCCCATTAACTTTGCTCAAAACAAGACCAATATATTTAATAACAATCGGTAAAATTTTTGTGTACTGCAGAATACCGATCAGCACGGAAATGAACACGATTGGAAGTAATACGTTCAAGAAAAACGTGAATGAGCCCTCATTAACTATTCCGCCAAATACGAAGTTCACGCCTTCCGCAGCGAAAGTTAAAAGTTTCTCGAAAACGGATGAAAACCCTTTAATTAAGAGAGCTCCTGCAGACGTATTCAACAATACATATCCGAGAATGATTTGTAAGATTACCATTACGATCAGCGGGCGATATCGGATTTTGTTTTTATTGTTACTTGCGACGAAAGCAAGTGCAAACACAACGAGCAATCCCAACAGAGCAATTAGATATTTCATGGTGTATCTCCTAGTTGCAAATTAATGTGATTAACTACTTTTAAGCGTTTACATATGTTTCAGAGTGAATGATCCCGGCAACAGTTGTGCCATCGTCCATTCTTCCGTGTTGCCGTGAAGATTGGTTAAATATATTTTAGTATGCTCATCACAGAACTCAGCTAATACTTGTCTGCATGCACCGCAAGGTGAAACCGGACCTTCCGTGTCCGCGACAATGGCGATGGCTTCAATCTTGTGATCACCTTGCAAAATGAGAATAAGGGGCGTAAGCATTTTGACGCACCGCGATTGCCTCTTGAATCAATTGTTCCTTCATCGTAAAATCCTCCTTCTAATACGAAGATGTTGATACGCCGCCATCCATAATTTTCACTCCTGAACTCGCACCGATTCGTGTTGCTCCAGCCGCAATCATCTTCTGCATATCTTCAAGACTGCGAACGCCACCCGACGCTTTAACACCCATGTCTGGACCGACCGTTTTACGCATAAGGGCAATATCATCAGCAGTTGCGCCACCAGTCGAGAACCCCGTTGACGTCTTCACGAAATCAGCACCAGCTTTCGCTGAAAGCTCACATGCGCGTACTTTTTCTTCTTCTGTTAAGAGGCAAATTTCGATTATCACTTTCACGATCGCTTTGCCAGCCGCTGCTTCGACAACTGCTTTAATCTCATTCTCGACAACATCATTATTGCCATCTTTCAGGGCGCCAATGTTAATAACCATATCGATTTCTGTCGCACCGTTCGTGATTGCGTTCGTCGTTTCGAATGCTTTGGTTGCGGAAGTTGTTGCTCCTAATGGGAATCCGATTACCGTACATACTTTCACGTTACTATTGGCTAATTGCTCAGCTGCATACGATACCCACGTCGGGTTAACGCACACTGAAGCAAATTCGTACTTCTTCGCTTCCACAATAATTTGTGTAATTTCAGCTTTTGTTGCATCCGCGCGCAATTGCGTATGGTCAATCATTCTTGCTAACTCCATCATTTCCATTCCACCTATCTCATATTCAAATTAAGAATTACTTGCATATAATAACACGGTTATGAACAAATGTGTAATGTAAAGTGAAATTTTGTTCATGGTAATCTCAGGTAGGATAGCAAAGGACTCCTGCTTTTCAGTAGGAGTCCTTTGCTAGACCAATGATTCATTAACTACTCGAGAACTGTGTAATAATACTTTACCAACTTATTCAGGTTCACAGAACTAATCTTGCGTTCTCTTTAGTGTTTTTTCTTTTTCAACGATTGTCTGTTCATATCTGGCAATTTTATCATCTAGGCGTGCCAACACTTTCTTCATATCTTCCATTCTTGTTATGAGCTGCTTATGCTGCTCGACTAGGAGTTCTTTTCTAGACTCCATGGTTTCATCACCCAGTTGAAACAACCCAACATACTCAATCAAATTTTCAACTGGAAGACCTACGCCTCGCATACATTTGATAAATTCAACCCATCTGCAGTCTTCTTCCGTATAATCTCTGATTCCGCTTTTATTGCGGTTCACCCGTGGAATAAGTCCAATTCGTTCATAATAGCGGAGTGTATCCTGTGACAATTCAAATTTCTCACTTACTTCTGCTATCAACATGCAAATTTCACCTACCAATTACAGATCAAGACCGCCCACGAAAATGGTTAAGGCTTTCTTGCTGCTTCTTATTTCAAACTGCACCAATTACCCTATGAGGAACATACGGCTCTTCCAGCGACGCAATTTCTTCAGGTGTTAACTTAATCGAAAGAGCAGCTACCGGATCTTCGAGATGAGACAATTTCGTAGCACCAATAATAGGAGCTGTTACGGGTTCTTTCTGCAGCAACCAGGCAAGTGCGATTTGCGCTCGGGGAACGCCGCGTTTTTCTGCGATTGCTGCAACGCGCTCCACAATCAATCGATCCGTATTTGCAGTCGCATCGTATTTAGATCTCTGAACTTGATCGGTTTCGGAACGATGTGTTGTTTCCGACCAATCACGCGTCAATCTTCCTGATGCGAGCGGGCTATAGGGTATTACACCGATTTTTTCTTCCTTACAAAGCGGCAGCATTTCCCTCTCCTCTTCACGGTATATGAGGTTTAAATGATTCTGCATCGACACAAACTTGGTCCAACCATTTTTTTCAGCTACATGTAATGCCTTTAGGAATTGCCATGCGTACATGGCAGAAGCACCAATATATCTTGCCTTCCCAGCCTTCACAACATCATGCAAGGCTTCCATCGTTTCTTCAATAGGTGTATTATAATCCCAGCGATGGATTTGATAAAGGTCTACATAATCTGTTCCCAATCTCTGAAGACTCTTATCAATTTCACTCATGATTGCCTTTCGGGAAAGACCAGCACCATTTGGACCTTGATGCATACGGAAATGAACCTTTGTCGCGAGGACAATTTCATCACGATTGGCATAATCCTTTAGAACTCGACCCACAATTTCTTCGCTTGTACCGTCTGCATACACATTTGCCGTATCAAAAAAATTAATACCAAGCTCAAGAGCTTTTTTTATAATTGGACGACTGCGCTCTTCATCAAGTACCCATGGATGAACCCACCGCTCTGCAACACCAAAGCTCATACAGCCAAGACAAAGCCGAGATACATCCAAGCCCGTATTTCCAAGTTTCACATAATCCATTCGATTGTTCCTCACTTTCCATTAGATATTGTTTCCTTCCTATGCAGTCTACTCCTTGGAGTTAACTCCAAGTCAAGTGATTTCTCTGCAATGAGAGTTTAGTTAGTCTAAACAAAAAAGAAGCTGGATCATTGATCTCAGCTTCTTCATTCTTGCGTCTTTACCTGAAAGGAGAAATTAACCATATTGCAGGCGATACTTCATTCAATTTCTATTCCAATATGGATGCATTTTTTAATACGAACATTATCCGGTAAACAGGTTTTCTTTCTTTTCCGTTTTTAACGCAATAATTTATATTATTGCCAAAGAAAAAGCCAAGTATACATGGATAAGATTTTTTATTTTTCGTTACTCCCACTTGAATGTTAGGCTGGCGATAATGAAAGCTACAAGCATCCAGCCGCCAAGCAGCGCGGCTTCATGCCACACGTCGGCAAGCGAGGCTCCGACATTCATGATTTGGCGCAGTGCTGTGGACAGATGCGAGATCGGCAGCAACTTGACTATGGGCTGCAGCCAGTCAGGCATATTCTTGATTGGAAAGAAGACGCCGCCTAGAAACAGAAGCGGGAAAGAGACGAAGCCGGCAATCGGACCGGCACTTTCCGGTGTTTTGGCGAGCGCGGCGATGATAAAGCCGATCGACATGAACGTCAGTGTACCGAGTATGACGAACATGAGCAGAAGTATCCACGAACCGTTCACCTGCGTTCCGAAAATCAGGCTGCCGATTAGCAGCACAATTACCGCCTGCAAGCCGTTCAACAGCAGTCGGGCCGTGATTTGCGCAGCAATGAAGCTCCGAGGTTGAAGCGGCGTACTCTGAAGACGCCGTAGGATACCCCGCTCGCGCCATGATGCGATTTGGCCGGCGACGCCGTTCAGATTATTATTCATAATCATCATAGCAACGATGCCTGGGACGAGGAAATCGATATACTTCAGGTTAAGAGATTGGACCGCCTGTGATTGAATCGTGATGACAGGGGTGTAACCCACGATCTGCTTGCTAATGCCATCGGCGATTTGAGACATGATCGGAAGCCCGATCTGATTGGTTGTTTGGCTTGTTTCATCGTAATAGACGGTGAGCTTGGAGCCTTCCGCAGAGGCAGTTTTAGCACTCACAGCAGCTTCATACCCTTTTGGAACAGAGACGACAAGCTGCCGATCGCCATGCTTAAGATCTTTCATCGCAGCGTTGAGATCTGAGCCTTCAGTTAATTTTAATATGGATAGCTGTTTCATAGAGGATAGAAGCGCCTTAGACGCAGTCGTTTGGTCTTGGTCAATTACAGTGACGGAGAGCGATGTGCTGTCCCCTTTTCCTAAGAATGAACCTAGCATCACCATGAAAAAGATCGGAAAAACGAGCGTCCAAAATAATACTTGCCGATTTCGCCCAAATAGACGCAACTGGGCTAAGGTCAATTGACGATACGCTTTCATTCTTCTCTCAAGCTCCTTCCCGTCATGTGGATGAACACGTCCTCGAGCGTTGCCGTGCGCGTTTGCAAATCGGAAACTCGGATATTCTGCTCAGCAGTTTGTTGCACAAATGCGGTCAGCGCATTCTGCAAATGATCCGTGTACAGCACAAACGTGTCTTTGCGCTGGTCTACTTGCTTCACATCAGGCAATGACTGGACAAGCGTCAGCACTTCCTGCTTGCGCGTCTCATCTTCTCGAATCTGCTCCGGCAAGCGAAACTCGATGGCACTATCTGACTGCAGGCTTCGGACGAGCTGCTCCGGCGTGTCCAGCGCAACGATTTGTCCTTTATCCATGAGGCAGATGCGGTCGCAAAGCACATGAGCCTCTTCCATGTAGTGCGTTGAGATCACCACAGTCTTACCGCGCTCCTTCAGGCGGAGCACGATATCCCACAACGTACGCCGGGCTTGAGGATCGAGCCCCGTTGTCGGTTCGTCTAGAAAAACCACCTTTGGATCGTTTACGAGCGCCAACGCAATGGCGAGTCGCTGCTTCTGACCGCCGGATAAGTTTTTGACGCGGTCGTTCTTTTTTTCGCGCAATATCATGTCGTCGAGCAGCGGCTCGATCTCCACAGAGCTTGGATAAAAGCTTGCGTACATACGAATGATCTCGTGAACATGGAGCAGGTCAAATAGTGACGTCGATTGGAGCTGGACGCCGATGATTTCCTTGACCTTTTTCAATTCCTTTTTCGTATCGAAGCCTGCGACAAGTGCTCTCCCTTCATCCGGTCGACGCAGACCTTCGATCATTTCCATCGTTGTCGTTTTGCCCGCCCCATTTGGCCCGAGCAGTCCAAACACTTCCCCCTCCCGTACTTTGAAATTAATTCCATTCACCGCAGTGAATTTCCCATACCGTTTGACGAGTCCGTCCACTTCTATAATGGCGTTTGCCAAGGTTGGTTCCTCCCTTTCGATTTTCCTGCTAGTATTTTTTGTGCCACGTTATAAACTTCGGTTAACAGTATGTTCTAGCTTTAATAATAATTCAATAAGCAGCCCGATCTTTCCTTTTATTGCCTATTTCCACTAAAAATATCTGCCTCTTTTTTCAATAAACCAAAGCTCAACTAAGAAAATACCTCTTTACATGCTGTGCCACTTCGACTGGTGCGTATTTATTGTCCGGAGAGAGATGATCTAGTTTTGGTAAGTTCAACGTTTGTGTTTTTGGAATGGTTTCGTCCAATACTCGAATCATTTGATGCACAGAATCAGGACTCTTCCCCCCAGCAATTAATAGGACATTCGCATCAATGATTTGGTAATTACTGAAAGTGGATGCCAGACGCTTCACTTCTTTATGCTCAATTAAATTTTCCGGCAATAGTTTTTCTATTTCAATCCAATGATTTCCGCGTATCACCGAACGTAAAATTAGTTTTGCATACCATTTCGGCAACTTTTTTAAGGGCGAATGAGCCGCACCCTTTACAAAGCTGGCAAATGCCCCTCTAAAATCATTCTTGCTCATATCATTTTCATATTCAGTCAGCCAATCCCAATCTGTTGGTATCGACTTAATTGAAACGCCAGGCTCATAGACGGCCATTTTCTTAAAGATATTAGTTCGCGCAGCTTCCAAGGTTACAAGGCCACCGTAGCTATGACCGAATACATAGGTTGCTCCAGTTGCTTCTTGTACGCTTAAGACATCTTCACATTCCTTACGGATGGAATAGTCAATCCCTTGCGGCCCGCTCAGTCCACGCCCACGTCGATCCATAACATGGACTGTAAAGGAGTCCGACAATTCTTGGGCAAACTTAGTAAAATCATTCGAAGTACTAAGCGCCCCGTGGATGACAATGAGACTCGGACCCATGCCTATACTTTGGTATCCAATTGTTGTTCCGTCCTTCGAAACTACAGTTGAATGGGTAAACGAATCCAAAAAGTTCGCATTTGTTTTTGCACTTACCATATCCTTTTCCCTCCCCTACAACCCAGTCTCCAGGCTGGAATAATACTCGTGTTTTCATTATATATTTACGACACTGTTATTCATTCAAACCCGGGTATGAAATCACACTCCGTCTTGAGACCGAACCAAAGGAAAAAGACATGCAGAGCTCCCAGCATGCCTCCCTTTAGCACTGTCCTATGTAAAAGTATTATTCAACCAATTCTACATTCAAGATATCGTCAAATGCTACCCATCCGTACCATTTTCGTGAGATAGCTTTACTACTACTCATTATTACTCCACCCCACTTTAGAACATATGTTCTTGATTCATTATACTTTTAGAAGTAAGAGTAGTAAAGAGGACCCACAAAAGAAACAGCGGCGGACTAGGACTCAAAAATAAGTCTTAGACTGCCGCTGCTATTATTGTGCTGCCACTACTCGTCAAACTACACTGAAACGTGGATTTGAGCAATTTTTTTTTGTTTTTCGATTAATTTTCCATTCTCAAGAAAAAGCACTCGATCACAAAGCGGCAGTACTCGGTCATCATGCGTAACCATAACCGCGCTCTTTCGCTGATCCTTTACTTGCTTCGCTATCATACTCACTATATCGTGCCCTCGTGAGGCATCTAAGCTTGCTGTTGGTTCATCTGCGAATAGGACAGCTGGGTCATTCATTAAGGCTCTTGCGATAGCTACCCGTTGACG
Source organism: Paenibacillus alginolyticus DSM 5050 = NBRC 15375 (assembly GCF_000422905.1). Taxonomy (GTDB): domain Bacteria; phylum Bacillota; class Bacilli; order Paenibacillales; family NBRC-103111; genus Paenibacillus_E; species Paenibacillus_E alginolyticus. The sequence continues at coordinate 15,582 of NZ_AUGY01000011.1, read as the reverse complement.
CTCCCCCCCTGAGAGTTTCTCAGGATATGCGGTACGTCGATGAGACAATCCCATCTTATCGAGTAACTCTTTTGCTCGTTTGGTTGCCTTCGCCTTTTCCATCCCGGCAAGCTTGCTTACCAAAACTAATTGTTCTTCAACTTTCAAGTACGGTATCAAGTTGGCGCTTTGAAAAATAAATCCGATTTTTTGAAGTCGTAGTTCAGAAAGTGCTTGCTTGTCTTTACCGATAATGGATTCTCCATCGAGTAGAACTTGCCCACTCGTTGGTTCAAGAAGTGCTCCTGCTATGGACAGAAACGTACTTTTGCCTGAGCCTGAAGGGCCCATTACCGCAACTAGTTCACCTTCGGCCACCTCAAGGTTTAGCTTATCCAAAATCGTTCTTTCGATACCGCCATCCTCAAAAGTCCGTGTAATCTCCTGTAATACAAGTCTGTTTTTCATGCTGCTGTCCTCCCAATCGCATCCAAAGCGTCAATTTTGGCGACTTTCCATACCGAAAATAGTGAACCGGCCAAAGACATTGTTATAAAGGACAGGCAAGTAAGTGCCAAGGTAGAAAAGCCTAATTGAAATGGCATGGAACTTGGCAATACAGCCTCAAACAATTGAACCAACAGGACGCTAAGGACCAAGCTGCCGACCGATAAGACCAACACCTGCAGCGTCACGCTTCTAGCTAGATAGGCAGTACGTGTACCGATGGCTTTCAATATACCAAATTGACTAGTTTTCTGAATCGTGATGACATAAAAGAATACAGCCAGGACAAAGGCAGAGATTACAAATAAGAATACAATCATCATCATAAGCGAGCCTTGCTCTTCTTTGTAACCGGGAATCCCAGATACGGCCTCAGACTTCGTTATCACTTCCGTATTGGGCAGCGAGGACTGAAGCTCCTTAACTTTTTCTTTCGAGGCTTTAATGGCGACTGCATTGTAAATTTTACTGTCTGCTGCTGATTCAGTTCCTTGACGTGTAAGTGTCTGCGCTTGAAGATTAAGCCAATCCTGCTTATTTAGAAAGACAGCCGGAGCATGACTGAATGACTCGTTTTTTACAAAACCGCTCACTGTCCATTTTGTTCCCGAAGCTTGATCTACAATGATTGAGCCAATTTTGACACCAGAATTAGACAGCTTTTGATCAACAAGAACATGTCCTTTTGTCTGATCCGAGATGGGTGAACCTTCTGTTACTGTTGGCGCCAGCCAGCTTTCGAGATTAACGGCGAGCAAAGCAACATCAATCTTCCCAGTTTCTCCTGATGGAACAACCGTTGTCATTTTCAGACCAAGTGGCTCCGCATTCTCTTTTCCTACTAGTAAGCCAGCCTTTTCAAGCTGATTCTGATCGACCTGAGATCGGGTGAAACGGTGATTAGAGTCTTGTCCTAAGACAAAATGTGTTGCAGCCATATTCTTAACAGAAGCGGCGTTGTCATACGCAAGCCCCTGTGCAAGCCCAGTGACAAACAGAACAAGAAATGCAACAAGCACCATAATTGTAGCAATTAACGAATATCGTGCCTTAGCAAACCTCATTTCTCGAATAGCTAGATACATTGTGTTTCCCTCCTTCGTAATGACTACAGTATAGGAAGCGAATATGAACGGAAAATGAATAACAGGTTACAGCTGAAGTAGCGTTACCTGTACCCGTATTTAATCCGAATGCTCAAAGTAAGATTTAAACATGAAAGTACACAAAAAAAGCTTACCCTTAGGATAAGCTCGAGCCTTTGATCGCGGTCTTCGCAACAGTCGGATGATAGTTGATGATTTTCACCAACTGCTCCTGCATGTAAGCCGGAGAATGCTTAAAACCGCTCTCCACCCAATGGAATATAAGCCCCAGCAACGCATTAAGCGAATAGATAATCAACAGTTCTTCATCGATGTCTTTTCTTGTATAGACAAGCTCTTCAGTGGAGATCTTCTTCAGCGCGATGAACATTTTCTCCCGGAGCGCCATTAGCATGTCGCTCTTCATAAACACGGTGTAAATCGCGGAATGCACATAGATATGCTCGAAAAGCATAACGGAATGCGCCTTGAGCTGATCGACGTGGAAGAACTCTACCTTCTCGTAGGGCGCGCGGAAGGAGAGCAATAATTTCTCGATCAGGTCGGAAATAATATCGTCAAGCAGTGCGTCCTTGCTTTCATAATTGGAATAGAACGTCCCGCGGTTATAATTCGCAAGCTCCACGATTTCCGTAATGGATATCGCCTTGAACGGCTTGTCCGCCATTAGCGTCAGCAGCGCATGCCGTAAGGCCGCCCGGCTGCGGACGATGCGGCGGTCCGTTTTTTTTCCTTTGTCGGTCATGCCTGTTATTCCTTTCTTTACGACTTATTAAACAAAATTAGCCGAGTTGTTCGTTACCTGACAAACTCACCATTTTTACTGATTGTAATCCCTTTCAATACTTCATTATACTCGAAGTAACGGATGTTCTCTATTGAACATGTGTTACTTATCTTTTCAGAACAGCCGGGATGATTTATCAAATGAAGTTAAATGATCAAGAAAACGATGGAGGGATTTACGTCATGAGATTATCCGGAAAAGTTGCTGTTGTTACTGGTGCCGCTTCAGGCATGGGTAAAGCCATTGCGGAATTGTATGCTGCAGAAGGGGCGAAAGTTGCTGTGTCCGACCTTCGCATTGATGCCGCGCAAGCCGTTGTGGACGGGATTACCACCAAAGGCGGCATTGCTTTCGCAATTGCGGCTAACGTCGCTAATGAAGATGATGTCCAATCGCTTATTGATACAACCGTCGAGAAGTACGGAACAGTAGATATTCTCGTTAACAACGCCGGCATTATGGACAACTTCGTACCAGCCGGAGACCTGACGGACGAGCTGTGGGAACGTGTCTTCGCAATCAATACAACGGGCCCGATGAGAACGATCCGCAAAGTTATTCCGATCTATCTGGAGAAACAAAGAGGTGTCATCGTTAACATCGCTTCCGCAGGCGGCTTGATGGGCTCCCGTGCCGGTGCGGCTTATACAGCTGCGAAGCATGCGGTCGTCGGTCTTACGAAGAACGTCGGTTTCCAATATGCGCCTAAAGGCATCCGCTGTAATGCCATCGCGCCAGGTGGTGTCAATACCAACATTGGCACATCCATCACGAGCCCGAACCCATTCGGTATGGAAAGAGCGATGGCCGGCATCAACCTCAACCCGCGCGCAGGCGAGCCGGAAGAGATCGCGAAAGTGGCATTATTCCTCGCCTCCGATGATGCAAGCTTCGTAAATGGAACAGTTGTAACGGCCGATGCTGGCTGGACCGCTTATTAAGATACATCACAAATTAGGAGCAGGTCGCCGCGGCGCCTGCTCCTATCCATACATTTCACTAATGTTTTCCGTTTGTTTAATGTTAGTCTCTAAATTTTCGAGTGTTTTTTCTAATCATATTCCTTTAATGTGATCCCCTTAGCGGCTTTGGCAATCATTTTTACAACCATTTTAAACATAACGGTCATCAGGAATGGCACCCGCAGCATCCAATTGCGCAGCAAGATTTTGAAATGTGAGTTTTCGACCATACTTTCCGCTGCAAAAAGTCCTACCTTCTGGTTCTTCTCCGCAAATGTTCTCATCTCTTGTTCGTAGAGGGCAGAAGCTTTGGCGTAATCACCTTGAGCAGCCTTCAGCTCTCCGGCGAGTACATAAGCTCCGACTAGCGCAAGGCTAGTACCTTGACCGGAAAGTGGGGACGGGCAATATGCCGCATCACCTACGAGCGTAACACGACCTTTGGACCATGTCGGCATTTGGATCTGGCAAATCTCATCAAAGTAAAAGTCTGGCGCGTCTTTCATCGCATGCAGCAGGTGCTGTGTTTCCCAGCCCATTTCGTTACCAAAGACGCTGTTGACAAGATTTTTTTGTTCTTCCGCATCATGTCTGTCGTACGTTAAGGTCCCCGATTTGAATATGAATAATCCTTTCGCTTCGGTATTGTCACGTGCGCTATATATGCCCACCGTTTTGCCGGGAATCGTATAGAACTGCTGATTGTGATCAAGATTGAGATAATTATCAGTGGTAAAGATCGCGATATAGCAGCCAAGCGTACGCTTAAACTGTGCTTCTTCGCCAAAAGTCAGCCTTCGAACGTTGGAATGAAGACCATCCGCGCCAATCACCATATCGAATATCTGCGGCTTGCTATGGGCAAATCGAACCTCTGCACCCGCTTCAGTTTCTTGAATGGCTGTAATCGAATCCCCCCAAATGTAGTTAGCCTTATCCTTTGTTAAATTGTACAAGATGTCACCCAGATCGTCGCGCATGATTTCGATGTCCATGCCATGCTCGTTCCCAATACTCGCCTCACTTAATCGACCTTCAATCTTGCCGTTCAAGCGGGGGCATATTCCGCCGAAGAGAAGAGCGAGGACGACAATAAGAACTTATATGGGTATGAATTCGATTTCGGTCTCGAAAGAATTCTAGACGGAATTGAGCATTACGTAATTTCGAAGACATGATGGGGCCGGATTTATCTGCTCAAGAGCATGTGACCTGCAGGATTGATTATCAGTAGGGCTGTTCTTTAAAGAGGAGTTTGTGTTCATGGAAAATAAAGTATTAGATTGATCCCAATAATAGAAACAGCGGCAGCTATGGACGAGAAAATAAAGTCCTGGACTGCCACTGTTTTATTGTACTATCGGTAACAATAGGTAAGCATTTGATATGATCTCCAGCTATTCCCCTTATGAACCTACTTACCCTTAAGCGCCAACATCTTCATCAAAACCGTTACGGCTTCCGCTCTCCTTGCTTCCCCACTAGGATTGAATCGGTTCGTGCCCGTTCCTTCCAGTTTGCCGGCTATCATTTTCAAGGCTGCCATCATGACTGTCCAGGATTCCTCAATCATTCTTTTTAAGTATTTTAGCGATCCCTACATCAGATATTCCTATATCTACATTGATCTCCCCTAAGGATTCAGGCTTTAATGGCAAAACCCCATCTTTCTCAAGACGGTGCCATTCCTTCGGGTTGGATCGGTAGAGTGAATTAGAAAAGCCTAGAAGGTCTGCATCTGATTTAAGGCCAATCAAATAGGTTTTTTGAATCTGCTTCCTAATTTCCTTTGCAGCAAGCTCTTTCAGTTCTTTCTCCGTAGTTGGCTTTTCCTGCTCCGTTACCGAACCTTGCGCTTTGACTTTAATATGAAACGTCAGTTTGCCATTTGAAATCTTGGGTTCGATGGAGGGTTTAATTTTTTGAACAACCATCATTGCAATTGGTTTTTGATCGATCTGAAGTATCAAAGGGGTACGAACAGTTTCTTTCTCCATCCATCGTAGACCCATAATTTCGTCAATCTTAAAGCACCCCATCAATTTTTTGCTTTGCATGGCGCATACCCCATCTTGTTGAAGCTGAGGCGAGGGCTTTTTGTTCTCTATCCAGTTATTTTCATTGACGGTTAATGTGGGAAGCAACAGGATTTGACCATTTTCCTCCCATTTCCAAATAAATTTGTACAAATATAACGGAGCAACAAGCGAACTTTGGGAATAACGGTCACGCGGGTTATTTAATTGTGAGTAAAGCGTTGACATGTTTTGGGTTGGGTTTGCGTTGAATATATTCTCGATCGAGCCGCGAGTTACCATCGTCCAAATGGTATACCGAAACTCATAATACCTGTCCATTTGGTCCAAAATTCCATGAATGATATCCTCCCGCAGCGCCGCTTCCGTAAACGCTAAAGTTTTCACATGACTCCAGGACAATCTTTGCTGTGACGTCTTGTAAAGATCAAAGATAGCTTCATCTACGGTTCTGCCTTCACCCTTGCCAATAGAAACCAGTTCCTTGCTCATCCCGGCTCCTGCTTCTTTCTTGGCAATATTATTAAAACTGATCATTTGGGTATAGAACACCACTTTGCCTTTTACATAATCAATACCAATCGAATTGACATAGGCGAGATGCTCAATTTCCTTTACCCCCCAGCAACTGGTAAGCAATAGAGGGACAATTCCAATAACCAATAAAAGTTGTATCAACCTCACGTTTGATCATCTCCGGTTTTCCTTATGAAGCCAGGTATACCCTCCTTCTTCCCCCAAGGCATACGGAATAAAATTTTCAATAGGTCACGGTAATTAATGGGTGCCACCGGACTTAGATATTTGACCCCAAACGATTGCAGATTAACCATATAGATGGAAATGGTTAACATACAAATCAATAATCCGAACAAACCGAGTACACCGCTAATTATCAATATGATTAATCTCAACAGACTCACGAAGCCAACCATATTTTGATTCACCATGGTAAACGACGCTAATACCGAGATAGCTACGACAACAAGAATACCCGGAGCAGTCATACCTGCACTGATGGCCGCCTGTCCGACAATTAAACCGCCAACAACAGATATCGTCTGTCCGAATGAAGATGGCAAGCGCATGCCCGCTTCACGAAACAATTCAAATAGAAGAATCATGACAACGGCTTCGAGAGGAGCCGGCAGCGGTACACCTTGTCTGGAAATAACAAGAGTCCCCAGCAAAGTGAACGGGAGCTGATCCTGATGATAAGTAAGCAGTGCGATCCAAAATCCGGGAAGAAAGACAGAAAGAAATATACCGCACAACCTTAACAATCGGGTAAACATGACAAACCAATTAAGTGTAGAATGAATAAGTCTTAGTCAGCCCCTAGACAAGGTGCATCTTACTATTTTCCTATGAGCTTCAAATAAAATGTTCCGCGCATCCCTTATGAAAGTAAAAGCTCATTAATCCATATATTGCTCGTCTGGCTCATGTAAAGCTGCAGCCAAGATTTTCTCTGCGACCATTTCAGGAGTGTCTGTTGGAGAAGAAGATCCTTGTCGCTGTTGCTCGCGAGCACCAAGAGCGTTTTTACCAAAATCCGTTGCGGTTGAGCGCGGATAGACGGTAATTACACGGATTTGATCTGAGGCTAATTCATCTCGAGCTGTATCTGAAATCATGTTCAAAGCAGCTTTGGTTGCAGCATAGGCGCCCAATCCAGCAATATGCATCTTGGATACCACCGAACTTATATTGATGATCAGCCCTCCCCCTTGCCCTCGCATGACAGGGATCGCAGATTGCATAGCTGCTAACGGTCCTAGCACATTAAGGTCGAGGATCTTGCGGAAGTCATCAGGATTTAGGTCAGCGACCTTGCCAACTACAGCTTGTCCTACGTTATTGATGACCACATCTAGGCGGCCAAAGCGGCGAACCGTTTCCTCAATGACTCCTTCTACTTGCTTAGGATCACTCACGTCAGCCGGGATAGCGACAGCGTCAATACCCTGGCTCTGCAATTCCTTGGCGAGATGATTTAGTGCATCGGCAGATCGAGCTACCAGTGCTAATTTAGCACCGGCAGTGGCAAAGCTGCGTACTGTGGCTAAGCCGATACCAGCGGATGCTCCAGTAATAAGAACGACCTTGTCACGAATTCCCATAATAAATGTTCCTTTCTTGGAGGAAATTAGCCAAACCGGTCTGAAAAAAAGCGGTCCAGCAGTCCTAAAAAAAATCAATGAATGAAATAAGCAAGATTCAAAATGCTCTGCTCTTTTCATCTCTAATGTTACAGTTGGAGAACTTGATACGGAAGTTCAAATAAGTTAGCATGGTATCAACCATTGGTTTATGCAACAGGAGGTTCTTTGAATGAACGAACAATTGAATACTTTTATTCAGGTCGTACAGTCCGGTAGCTTCTCAAAGGCGGCTGAGAAATTATTTGTTTCTCCAACCGCTGTGATGAAGCAAATGAATCTATTGGAAAAACATGTAGGTATGCCTCTTTTGATCCGTACTAACCATGGAATTGAACTCACCAAAGCTGGAAAATCCTTTAGCAAGGATGCGGCATTTATGGTGCAGTATTTCCAAGAAGCTCTGTTACGCATGCGTCAATCTGCACAGTCAAATCAGCTTGTAATTCGCGTGGGAACCTCTATGCTTAATCCCTGCAAGGTTTTGTTGGATATGTGGAATGAAGTCAGCGACCAATTTCCGCAGTTCAAAATCAATATCGTGCATTTTGAGGATGATTCACATACACTCCCAACCACTTATCGTACTATTGGCAAACACTATGATTTCATTGTAGGGCCAACCCTTACAGAGAACTGGAAGGAATATTTCCGAGTTCTTGAGTTGGGAAGTTATCGCTTTTGCTTTGCTTTATCTCGCAACCATCGGCTGGCTTCTAAAAAAACAATGTCTGTCAAAGATTTGTATGGAGAGCAATTGGCTGTAGTAAACGGTGGAGGAAGTGCTGTAATTGATGAAATTCGTGATTTTTTGATAAGGAACCACCCTAAAATCCGAATTAAAGATATTCCGCGCCTTTATGATATTGATGTATTCAATCGATGTGAGGAAAGTGGTGTTGTCTTACTAACATTGGATGTATGGGCAGATATTCATCCGTCCTTAGTGACAATTCCTAGCGACTTGGACTTCACAATACCTTATGGTTTGCTATATCCCTTACATCCTTCCGAGGATGTCAATCAGTTTCTAGAAATCATTAAGGAAATGCAATCTCAGCATAGTTAACCGGTAGGTTAAGAGAGAATACGATATTAGACTGACCATAAAAATGAAACAGCGGCGGACCAAGACCTGAAAAATAAAGTCTTAGACTGCCGCTGTCCTTATTGAAGTAACGTTTTGCGTTAGCGTAACAATGCTTTCCGACTATTGAAAATAAATTGTGTACTTTTTAATAACATTGTACTTTATTGTCTAGGTTTGAAAAATTCGGCTATTTCTTTTGGTAATTTACTCTCCCACATAGGCATACCATATTGACCGTCTTTCTCGGAAATAGGATATTTATATCCTATTGAAGCATCTGTTAAAAAAATCACATGATATTGAGGAGGATTATCAACTCTAAATTCATTAGGCAGACCTTTTTGTTCAAAAAAAGAAACAAACTTTTGAAGATCTTGCCCTTGGATATCATTGATTAATTCCATTTCCTTATAAATTTTTATCTGGTTTACCCTTGAATAAGAAATATCCTGTGGAGGAGAAATTGGCATTCCACCGCCTTTGTACTCTCCATAAACACTAAACCCCGTAAAGCTTTCTATGTCCTTAACGGCTATAAAACTATGATTAGAATATCCCTCAATCTCAAAAACGCCATTACCCTTGCCCAAACGACGAGATTTTTCAACTGAACCAATTTTCTTAATTTTTGAAGTATCAGTAATTGTAAATTCCGAATGGTTTATATAATATTTATTCTCAAAGTTTAAATCATCAGCATATGAACCATTGCCTTTATCCATTATTTTAGCTGAACAACTTATGATTAATAAAATAGTGATAACGGCTGCCATGCCCAAATAAAATAATTTCTTCATACAAATTACACCACCTTCAAATACTTAGACTCCTAATCCCGGGAAAAAGTTACAGTCATTTCCAAATTTCTAATCTGCCCGTTACGTTAATAAACAAAAAGCAGAAGCCGCGGCTACCTGCTCTTTTAAAGTGTATTCATCTATAGTTTCCCGTTAGCCATCCATGTCCCTCACAGGACACCACAGAATAATGAAAATTAGTTTCGTGAACAGCTACTTTCAGGGTAGTTCAATGACTTACCAGAAATAATAAGTAGCTCGTTGCTTATTAAATCGGATAAATAATCATAACCAAGCTCACCAAAATGAAGTCCATCATTTCGAAGACCTCTCAAAGTCACGGACAAATTATGAATACCGAGCATATCTGTGAACAAGTCTATATAATGACTGCTAGTTGTTACACTGATTGCTCTTACGACCTCCGCATATTGCTTAAGTACGGTGTTATTCCGAGCATGTTGTATTCTTTCATCAACTGGTGCCGGACTAATGAGTATAGTCTTTTTTGATGTAATCGCCGTTACAATATTGGTGAGGTTACTTGCAAAGTCATTCAGTTGAACCATTTTGTGAAATGCAGCATCATTTGCTCCGAATAGAACAGTCACAAAATCTGGATTATGAATTAACACATCTTTCTCAATTCTTTCGAGAGCATCGAACGTATTGTTACCTGGCACGCCAGCATTAATGATGTTCCAAGTTCCGCTTAATTTTTCTTCCAGTTTTATTGTTAATAAGGGACGGTCGTGACCTTCAGTCCTTGCAGTAATGCTGTCACCAAATAAGACCAATCTCATTATATTGATTCCTTCCTATTACAAATACATTATTGAATATATTTGACGAATCAACATCCAATTCCTGTAATAAACTGCCCTTCGTTCAATAAAAACGGCAGCTGATCCTCTGATCGGCTGCCGTTGTATTGTTCTGAACTATCGTTATCCATTAGCTTATCAATAAGTTGCTACATCTTCTTTAACTTGATTGCTAAGTATACTATGCCTACCACCATTATGAAGGGTATACTACATATCCCATATACAACCCATTTACCAGTTATCATGCGTAACCCCACTACTATACTCTGACCTCATCTTAGGAACCAGAGAATTTGATGTCAGTGTAATTCAGTTTTAATCACGGTAGTTTCTCCAATGGTTGGAAGAATATACATTAGCGTAATCTGCCCTTTAGTTGAATAGCAAAAAAGGACCCTGCAACGGGCAGAGGGTCTAAGTTTTATATTTTAAAGGGGGCGACCTTTATTATAGGGATCTAAGAAACACCCCCTTTTGTATTAGCATGAACATCTCGGGAAAGAGATAAATGTTCTTATAATCCGACTTGTTAGTAGAGTCTGACTCTTAACCACTTTTCCTGGGATGCTTTTTTATTATGGAAGCAACTAAATATATCAGTGGGATACACTCCACGCATAAGGCAAAATTTGGCCAGGTTTTTATGAGAAAGTTGTTCAATTCAATTATGTTTTTGAACATATGCATGGAAAGTCCTACCATAATCGCGCCTAATGAGAAAGAAAGCGGTCTGGCATCTTTTAGCTTAAACAACTGTGAGACAATTAGCGTCGGAATGTAAAGCAAGACACTTATTTTTATAAATAGACTTGATAACCAGACCGCTACGATAATGGGATCCAAATTTTCCAAAAAATCGCCGATCCGAATGAAACGAATCATTTCCAGCACAGGATAGGTCAGTTGCCCCGATAATTTCGAGCCGAATAACAAGAGACATAACACGAGATTCAATTCGATAAAAAAGAGGCTTATCACCATTGCCCAGGTTAATGAACGAAATGTCTTTTGCGGATTGGCTATCCAAGGAAAGATAAAAAGAATCAAAAACATTTCTCCGAACCATGGAATAAATGGATACGATTCATGAAAAAGACTCCCAGGGTTAATATGGGTGATAAACGCTATCATACGTTCCGTATTTAATTCTTTTCCAATTAAAAATGGTGTGATCCCAGCTATACCGAAGATGATGAAAAAAAATCCCGACGCACAGCGCAGTATGGCTTCCAGACCAGATCGGACAGCAATAGTAATGACAAGACCAAACAAACCGGCGATCACCCATTCTGGCGTCGTAGGCAAGTAGATCTGTACCATGAAATCAGAAATTTCCCGCAGTACCAGGCTCGCCAGATGAAGAAAGAAAAAGCCAAATACAATCATGATGATGATATTAGGAACCCGTCCAATCAGTTCCTTACCGTAATGAACGATAAACTCGCTTTCCTTCCGCTTGGCAAGGGTAAAAGAGAGGAAGGTGATAAGTATTCCTCCAATGGAAGCAAGCAGGATCGCTAACCAACCTTGATAACCGGCTGATGAGGAGATGGGGCCTATCAGAAATCCTGTTGTCGTAGAGAAATGAAAGAGAATAAACATCAATGTAAGTTGAAGCTGGGTAATACGCTGCATAACAGCCATCTCCTTACTAACACGCTTTTATTCATTAAGGCTGAAAACATAATCAATCAGCAGGTTAGGACTTGGCAGATTCTGAAAAGAGTAGACGGCCATGACATACACATAAGCGACAAATATGCTGCAGCCTGTGATCCAGAAGGTTCTTTTTTTCCGCCCAAGATGCTTTAAAAAGTTCCATTCAAACATGAAAATCCCTAAAAATACGATTGTGATGATAATCATGGTCACCCTGCCCTATCTTCGTGCTGACGTATGATTGAATTTCTTTCAACACCAATTCTTTTCACTTGCACATTGGTATCAACGATGAATGTACAAATTTTATAATCCGCATGCCACCCATCCTTATGCTTACTCCATACTTTTGGGTAATTCCAATCCAGATGTCTGCCAAATTGAAATACATCCGCTCCCATATCCTGGGTTTTATAAAGAGTTCTCGTAATTCGACGCTTCAGCTGCTCAGAAAGCAGTTCCTGGATGCGGATTATTTCCTTCGGGTCTGTCAGATCTATGTCCGATTCCGAGGACAAAATATCGTCTTCCGCTTCAATTTTGATATGAAAGCCGATTTTCTCTCCGTCGATGAAGGGTTTGATGGAGGCTTTAGACGATAGGATAATAAAACTCATCGTTTTTCCGTCGCTCGGGGATTTCAACGAAATCTGCGAGCTTTTCATTTTCCCCTTTAACCAAAGACCCGCTCGCATCCCATTGACATCCAAGGTTCCTATCATTTTTCCCTTTTTAAAGAGCGCTGCCCCGTCAGTCCCGACCCATGTGCTTTCTTTTCCCTTCTCACTAAGCATCTCCGTTTGTCCAATAGTAAGCATTCCGGCAATCATGTCTCCTCCCGACATCGAAGCCTCTAAGAAATCCTTCACATTGGTATCCAAGGTCACCTTTCGGTTAGAGAACTCCCGGAGCACTTCGGCTGGTAGCCTTTCAAAAACGGGGGTTAGTTTGGTAATGTCCCTTGCCTTCCCCGGAGCAACCATCAGATAACTTTTCGTATGAAAGTTCGGTTCACGGGCCACAAATTCCAACAGGGAATCAATCCCGTATTCAGCCGCTTGTTTACCGACAACAATAACACGGCAGTGACCCCAAGTTATTTCTCTCGTTAGATCTGAACGGATTTTCCGGATGGCAACGGGAATGCTTTCAGCCGTTTTTGTCAAAATGGTGTACGGGTTTCCATAGGTGGGCATCCCCGGAGATTGCCCACTAGCCATTCGATTGGGTAAAGGAAAGCCCAGGGACACCTCATAGCTGCCATTATCAGAACGGTCTATGTACATGCCAGTGACGAAAGCACGGTCATTGACTTCAATCCTGGACCAGCAGCCCGTTATCAACATTAAATTGGAGCACAGTAAAAGAAGCCATATGAGCTTCATTCGTAATTGCATCACCATTAATCACCATCATCATCTTCAGGTATTCTCGGCCCCGATTTTTGATTTTGCCTTTGATTATTTTTTGTTCCGTAAAGCCTTGGCCTATTTTTCATCATCCATATGGGGGCCCGGACCAGCACATCCTTCCAATCGCCAAAAACGATAGGTGCCGTAGGCGTCAGATATGGCGTTCCAAAGGATCGGAGTGTGACCAAATGCAGATAGATCAAAATGATGCAAAGAAAAACACCGTATAAACCAAAGCTTGCCGCAAGGAACATCACAGGAAACCGCAGGAGACGGAACGTCAACGCAAGATCGAAATGTGGAATGATGAACGAAGCGATCCCTGTAATGGAGACAACAATGACCATTGGGGCAGAAACAATACCTGCCTGCACGGCCGCTTGCCCTATTACCAATGCACCTATAATCGATACTGTCTGACCTATGGGCTTGGGAATACGTAATCCCGCTTCCCTAAGCGCTTCAAAAACGATTTCCATAATGAATGCCTCTACAAAAGCCGGAAAAGGAACATTTTCACGGGCAGCAGCAACCGTTGCCAATAGATTAGGAGGTAGCATCTCGGGATGAAACGTAGTTACCGCAATATAGATCGAAGGTAACAGAAAGGACACCAACAAGAATAAATATCGAATCCACCGAATCCATGTCCCTGCAACGAATCTTTCATAATAGTCCTCTGCCGATTGAAGAAGCATGTATAGGGTAACCGGGACGATGATGGGAAACGGCGTTCCATCTACCAAAATAGCGACTCTTCCTTCAAGCAGTGCCGCGCTTAACGTATCAGGCCGTTCTGTATACTGCACCTGAGGGAATGGTGAAAAAGGATTATCCTCAATGAATTCCTCGATATAGCTGCTACCAAGTACCGCGTCAATATCGATTCCGGCTATTCTGCTCTTTACTTCATCAACCAATTTCTTTTCACAAATATCTTCGATATAACAAACAACAACGGAAGTTTTAGAATAGGTACCAAATTGATAATGCTCCATTTTCAATGCCTGGTGCTTAATAATTCTTCGGATCATTGTCATATTAGTCGTCAAATCCTCGACAAATGCCTGTTTGGGACCTCGAATGACGGTTTCAATCTCCGACTGCTCAATCGATCTTTTCTCCACCGATTTCATCGGAAAAAGAATGATTTCCAGCTCATTATCGATAAGAAAAATAATTGTGCCATCAAAAATACGTTCCAATGCCTTGTTCACATCTGTGGTGGATTCAATCATCGAAACCGGAAGCTGCTTCATAACGGCTATTTTATTCAACAGCTCAATTGCAGATAAAGATGTATCTTCAAATAAAAGAGGTGAAAGTATTTGTTTCTGAAACTGATTTTGATCGATCATACCTTCAATGTAGATGAACGCACAGGCAATACCACTTGGTAATGGGATCTCATAGAATTTAATGTCTATGTTGTGATTCAAATGCTTGCGGAACCATTGGAGTCTTGCCGTTAAATCGTTGTCAATGATCAGCGGGGGGTCTGCGTAGGTCTGACCAGTGAGTAGCCCTTTTCGCTTCTTAAACCAGTTATGAATAGGCATAACTACTCCTACTTGGATTTTCTTGGTATTTTCCCATAGAACATGTAATTTTATACACAGGTCTTTGAATTACGATTAATTCGTTGAATAGCAAAAAGAAACCCCCAGCAACAGGCTACGGGTCTAAGTTTTATATTTAAAAAGGGGGTCGAATTTTAGGCTTGATTCATTAATGCCACATGAAAATAAGATTTCAATCTTGTTACACTCACTTAACTTCTCTATGGAGTTAATCCCTTCTATTATATTGGATGAAATATTGATTCAATAAGCGTCCCTTGTCATTAAACATTACTGCCTAGGCTGTCGATTTGCCAGCAGCCTGTTGATTATTGAGCTATCGTTCTCCGTTAGAATTCCTGTGGAACGAATAATTTGGAGTTTGCATAAAAAAGAGCGCCTCTGTACGATGGGAGTACGTAACGGGTCTACAGCCCTTAAAATCCCACATCAGGAGGTCGCTCTACTATGAAGTTTAAAGCACAAGATAAACAAAATCAACTCATTGAAAACATTACCGCTAATCACCTTGTTGTCGGTGTAGATATTGCTCAGGAGACCCACGTTGCTAGAGCTGTTAATTTCCGTGGTATCGCTTTGGGTAATCCACTGGAATTTAGCAATGATGAAGTCGGCTTCCGATCTCTTGATCGCTGGATCCGAGACTTGTTGGCTTCGTACAAACTAAGCCAAATAATC
>NZ_AUGY01000010.1 GCF_000422905.1 Paenibacillus alginolyticus DSM 5050 = NBRC 15375 | reverse complement strand
TTTTTTTCAAATGCTGGCAGATGCCGGACAGTACGTAAACCGTTGCTCCCTTTAAGCGTGACGGCTTCATCTGATAGACAAATCGGACAGCATTGCTTTGAGGCCATAGGCACCGCTTCAATCTGTATTTCATCTGCATTCATCGGCAAAATCTGGTGAATCTGTAACTCTGGTATGTTAAGCATTTCACTGATATACTGGATTTGCATCTGTCTATTCCTTTTGTTGTTTGGTAGGACTTACAACAATACTGGATTGGCAGATGTTTTTCCATTTTCAACCGTAGTTCATACCGTCAAGCACTGATTTCTGTTTTGAGCCAAAAAAATAGCTTGGATGGGAATATAAAGTCACTTACTGAATCATTAAGTAACTATCCACCATCCCACTCAGCTCAGTGAAAACCATATCACACCTAGCTAAATTGGGGTAAGCTTCGACTTGTCGCTAACACTTAAGAATTCTTGCAAGTAATATTATAAAAAAAGAACCTCGCGAGTAACCTCGCAAGGCTTTGTTATTTCAATATCCCGATCAGTCCCAAGTGAAAATTCGTCCCCTTGCATTCCGGGCAGTTTCCATGAACAACCTCCAGTTCAATATGGTGTGTTCCCTCCATCAGCTCGTCAGCAATCCAGTAGATTTGAAACCATCCTCCATCTCCGCACCAATCCGGCCTTTCCCGGCAGGTAATGATGGCGTCCGCTCCATCCAGCCGATAGCTGAACTCCGCAGACTTTTTGCCGAAATCGAATGCTAATGCTAGCCCCTTTCCTACAAATGAGAAAGAGAGCTTTGCTCCAATGGCCGATGTACTCAGTATTCGATCTACCCTAGGCATAACAGCAGTCGATCGTCTTATCGTCCAAGGTCCTTCCAACTGCACATCTTCAAAAGGCAGCAGTTGCACGTTCTCCCAGTGACATGGATTGAGCGGAGTCAGAAGTGGCTTCTCTTTCTCCTTGTCGACTCTTTCTAAGGTTTGTTCAGTTATCCGGTCTCTTTCCAAAAATGAGATCACACTCTGACCGTAGCTCAAACTGCCTCGATGGGTAGGATGAAGGCCATCCGGTAACCATTCATCCCAGGTCATCCGACCTTTCTTTACTTCGTTCCATGCATGCAGCCCCATCCAAACCGAACTGATTCCATAATGTTCTGCCAATTGTTCAAACTCTTGGATCGTAGCAGGAACCACATTATGGGACATCGCATCGTACATGTCTTGGCAATACGTGTAAACGATCACGAGATTGCTTCGCCCCTCCGCCAAGAGCTTGCGGATCAACCCTTCTCTCGCCCGCATTCTCCTCTCGGAAGGTGTCCCATTGTCATTCACGGCAAATTCGATAAAAACCAGATCACACGCACGATCAATCAAATCGCGGTCTGCCCGGAACACAGCAAGGTCGCTTCCCGTTGCGCCGATAGCTGCATTTTCTACCGTTATGCGAGCATGCGGGAACGATTCAACGAACCAACGCGTGACGGGCTCGGGCCAATTGTGTGCAGCTCTTCCATCCTCCGTAATGGACCCTCCGATAAATCCAATCGTCAATTTCCCTTGCTCGAGTTTATTCCATATCTTTGACAAGCTGTTTCGATGTTGGTTAATGTCCATTCTTCTCACCTTTCTCTCTCAATATCGTCAAATCGACCCTTCCCTTTGCTCTTGGAAATAAGTCGTTTTTTACATACATTCCTTCGTAGATAAAGTTTAATGAACCATCTGGTTTGAAACAATGTACCTTGCTACATTTATTTGAAAAATTCTACGATTTTTTTGAATCTAAACTTTGGTTTATGTCGATGTCTATGATATCTGTATGTGACGGATTCGATAAACGCAAAAGAGCACTTGCGGTCATTGAACGACCACAAGAGCTCTATATAATCAAGCCTACAATAATTGATAAAATCGTGCTGCATTACCTCCAAAGATAGCTAAATGATCCTCACTAGTCAGGTTGGAGGGCAATGCGTTCATCAAAGCCAAATAAACTTCATCATAGCTGCAAGTAGCTAGACATACTGGCCAATCGCTGCCAAACATCACTCGATCTGTGCCAAACACTTCGATGACATGATGCACATAAGGAGCCAGATCCATCCAGTTCCAAGCTTGCTGATCAGCTTCTGTTACTAATCCTGACAGCTTGCACATGACATTAGGAAATGCAGCCAGTTCAGCCATCTCCGTCTTCCACGGTTCGAGGATGCGTCCAGCGATAAAAGGCTTTGCCGCATGATCGACTACTGCCCGAAGTGTCGGAAAGCTTCGAAACGCCTCCAGTATATAAGGATGATGCCGTGGTCTAAGCTGCAAATCAAGCGGAAAATCATCCTTGACCAGCTGCTCCATATTCTGCATGACTTGCGGTCGAAGAATCCATGAATCCGGCAGATCCTGAAGCATCGGACGAAAGCCAACAAACCCTTTATACCTTCGAAACTTAGCATATTGCTCGCTAAATTGCGGTGAATCCAGATCTAGCCAACCGACCACTCCAGCTATACTTTCATACTCATCATATAAAGAGAGCAAGAATTGCGTTTCCTCCAGCGTCGGCGCGGCTTGCACGACAATCGTGCGTTCGAATTGATATCGACGAAGTGAATCCTGCAGCTGCTCCGGCATATAATCCACATATAAAATACCCTGCTCAGGAGTCAACCAGCCATAGTCTCCGCGTTCCGTCTTCCAATAATGCTGATGCGCGTCAATTCTCATAGGTCACCCAAACAAAATATCGGTAAAATAATAGTGCGGACCAGGTATTGTGGTGTTAAGAAGTGCCACTGGTAAGACATAAACTTCTAGAGGACAACCATTTCTTATAGCCTCTACTTCAATCTCATAGCTTCCTACAGGTAGTGTCATTTCAATCCTTTGTTCTTCCGGAGCCCGATGATAAGCTGGCATGAATTCCAACGATTCTTTACATTCAATGACGATTTGACCGTTTAGTTTCAATACGATAGGTCCTCTTGCGGCCGCAATAACACGAATCTTTCGCTCTATCGGGTTGAAGAGCTTCGTTTGAGCGCGGTATAAGCCATCGTCATCACTACCGAGTTCCTTCTTCCAATCCAATTGATTGCCTGGGAAAAATACTTCCTTCCCTTCGCTGCTGTTCGGTCCCCAAATCATCCACTTTGAAGCGTTTACCAACGAAAAAGGAACCTTCTGAGCAGCCCATACGGATTGGTCGTGAAATCTCGTCCAAACGAATGCAAGCTCATAACTAGACTTAGCGATCGCGGAAGCTCGGATTTCTGTATGCCATTCGATCGATTCATTAGGTTGTAGGCTCACTTCAAGTGAATTCGGCATCTGCCAGTCCTCGGGCACTTCTAACGCAATATTGCCTACAATTGATGTTAACGAACGGTTGGTGAACGTGATATGCAGCTTCTTCTTCTGATTCACTCCGATGGCTGGACCTTCTTGACCAAAATCGATCTCAAGCTCAGCATCCGGACTGTTATGAGTTCCTTGCGGCAGCAAGTAGTGATTAGCCGTTACCTTCCTCGTCCAAAGCTCCTTTATTTTCCCTTCCGTTTCGTTCGTTTCTACGGGTTGGTTCAAGGTTGTCGGAAGGTCAGGATGCACCAGTATGTCCGTATCCCAAGCTGCAAGAATTTGTTTGCCCATGCGAATGGTACGTCGGGTTAATTCATCCAAATCCTTGGGTGCTGGAAATCCTTTAATTGGCGGACTGACGACAACCCGATCGCCGACAGGCTTCACCCATTTATCCGGCAAACCTTCTGGACCAAGCAGCATGCCTAATATAGCGCCAAGTGTAGCTGCTGTACAATCGGTATCATAACCGCAGTTGACCGCTTTCAAAATCGCATCCTCGAAATCCTCGCCATATAACCAGCCAAGTATGGTAAACGCAATATTTTGCGGGGCATCCGTAAAGTTATCATTGCCATGATGCTCCAGAATGAGCGAACGCACTTCGAGCCAATTCTTCCCTTCCTTATGCCAATGGAGCAGATCTTTCAATGCATTGGCGGTGCGACAATTTTCAGGTATATAGGTCATGCCGATCTGAATCAAGCGATCCCGATCCTTTTCATAGAAAATAGCGCTCTCGAGGGCGGCAAAAAACATTTCTCCGTACACCCCTTCTCCGCCGGCATGATCCACAATAGCGTCCTGATATGCATAATGAGCTGCTGTACTAGGCGATCCAGGAGTCACCATGGCCCAGATTTCGGAACGAATGGGTGAACCCATACACTCTTTGAACGGATTGTTGAATGATCCAGCAACGGGTGCAAGAAGACCTCTTCTTAGATTCGTAAGCGCGTAACCATACTCATCAAATGGGAAAAAGATATGCTCCAACCACTCCTGCCCAAGCTCTCGCGCAGTCAATCCCGGACCGTATTGCTCCAACGCATGCAGCCACACCAATTGTAAGTCCAAATCATCGTTCTCCAAAGGACCATCCGGCAGCTCCGGATAAAAGGTCAACTCTAGCAGCTCCTTAACGCCCTCTACCGGTGCACCAAGTGTTCCCCCTATATTTTTCCCAAGCCATCCCCCATATACGATGCGATAATAATCTTGTTCATTCAGAATTCGGATACTCATGTAGAAACCTCCGTCAGTTGTTATCGTGTACACAACTTCATCATAAGATCGGTTTCTTCAAAGAGCCATGTCCATCGTTATGTTTTCAAAAGAATAAATATTAGCGGATGTCATGGAACGTCGATCAGCTATTTGGACAAAAAAACCCCCGGAATCATGCGGGAGTAACTATAATGATAGCCTCCTCAAGCATGAGAAGCTTTTTTTCATATTAATTTCTTCGCTGGGCCAGGGGATAATTGCAGCACATATAAGCAAACAGCAGCTGAGAGGTCCTTTTCTGACGTCTCGCGCCACTTTCACTCCATTCGAGCCTCCGAGACTGCCTTTTCTGCCTTCTCAGGACGCAAACACGCTAACACCCCTTCTCTCAGCAGCTGAGAGATCCTTTTCAGACGTCTCGCGCCACTTCAAATCCATTCAAGCCTCCGAGACAGCCATTTCTGCTTTCTCAGAACGCAAACACGCTAAATCGCCTTCTCTCAGCAGCTGAAAGGTCCTTTTCAGACGTCTCGTTCCAAACTCAAAACAAATAAATTCTATCGTGCAAAAAAAGGCACTTCGCTAATAAGGAGGCCACTGAAAAAGTCCTTTCATACGAAAAAGGTACAGTCCCTCAAAAAAATTGAGGAGGCTGTACCTTTTTTGCCGTATAATTAAGGCATCACGAAAAGTGGGTGAGAGCAGATGATTCGGCAACAACAAACTTTGGTTCTGAGTCCTTACGCGGCACTGTATGACATCGTCGTGCCGAAGGACAATATGCTCCGTCAAATCAACGAACTGGTGGACTTCACTTTCATATATGAGGAACTGGAAGCAAAATATTGTTTAGACAATGGACGTAACGCCATTGACCCCATTCGCATGTTTAAATATCTACTGTTGAAATCCATCTTTGAACTATCTGACGTAGACATTGTCGAGCGCTCTAAGTATGACCTTTCGTTCAAATATTTCCTAGGTATGGCGCCGGAGGATCCGGTTATTGACCCGAGTTCGTTGACGAAATTTCGCAAGCTACGGTTAAAGGACATCAACCTGTTGGACATGCTTATCGGGAAGACGGTAGCTCTCGCCATCGAGCAGAAT
Source organism: Paenibacillus alginolyticus DSM 5050 = NBRC 15375 (assembly GCF_000422905.1). Classification (GTDB taxonomy): domain Bacteria; phylum Bacillota; class Bacilli; order Paenibacillales; family NBRC-103111; genus Paenibacillus_E; species Paenibacillus_E alginolyticus. The sequence continues at coordinate 156,455 of NZ_AUGY01000010.1, read as the reverse complement.
ATTCTGAAGAGCAACTCCATTATCGTTGACGCTACGCATTCGAAAGCGCGCTATAATCAGAAATCACCGCAAGAAATTCTACAAGATCGTACACGGAAATTACGAAAGGCCGTTTACAGCGTGGATGAATCGACCAAAGTCAATATGCCAGTAAAGAACACGAGTAACGTACTCGAAGACGAAATTAAGTATTGCCAAAAACTCGTCGCCTTCATCGAAAACGAATCCGGAATCGCACAAGTGCCGAAAATTCTTGAGCCGCTCAACTTGTTGAAGGAGACGGTGGAAGATGACGTCGAACAACTTCGCCTGGTGGCGGATCCGGATGCTCGTGTGGGACACAAGAGCGCTGACTCCGCCTTTTTTGGATACAAAACACATCTAGCCATGACCGAGGAACGTATTATTACAGCGGCTGTCATTACAACTGGTGAGAAGAATGATGGCAAACAATTGCAGACGCTCATCGAAAAAAGCAAAGCAGCTGGCATACAGGTCAACACTGTCATTGGCGATACCGCGTATTCGGAAAAGGATAATATTTCGTACACGAAGAGTAACGAGATTGAACTCGTAGCAAAACTCAATCCGCTCATCACGCAAGGCAGCCGTAAGAAGGAAGACGAATTTCTGTTCAACAAAGATGCCGGCATGTACGTATGTCCAGCTGGTCACATGGCGATCCGAAAGGCTCGTGAGGGTAAAAAAGGTGTCGGCCAAAACCAGACGACTACCTATTATTTTGATGTAGAGCTATGCAAGCGGTGTCCGCTCAAAGAAGGCTGTTACAAAGAAGGTGCCAAAAGCAAGACGTATTCCGTAACCATTAAATCCAATGAACATTTGGAGCAGATGGCCTTCCAAGAGACGGAATACTTCAAGGAGAAGTTCAAGGAGCGGTACAAAATTGAAGCAAAGAACAGCGAACTTAAACACGGACACGGGTATGATGTCGCCACATCCTCGGGTCTGCTTGGCATGGAAATGCAAGGTGCAATGACTATATTCGCTGTAAATCTTAAGCGAATATTGAAACTGATAGATTGAAAACACGGCGAGTAGACCGATATAGAGACCCTAAAAAAAGACATCCGCCCCCTAAAAAATGGAGGTGGATGTCTTTTTTGCAATTTGTGCGAGACGCCCGTAAAAAACATAAGTTCTTCAGTGGCCTCCTAATAAGCGAAATGCCTTCTCTTACAAAGTGCCGAAACACCAAGCTGCTAGGTTTCAAGCGTCTTTCTTATATCTACGTCCATCTCTCCATTAAGCTGCTTGGCATAATCGCGCATCAAATCAAAATCAGGATTGCAGATTTCCTCCTGCATGCAGGCTTCATCTACATCATGCGTATTCAAAAGATTCCTATTCTCGTTGTCCATCCTACTCTCTCCTTCCTTCTTGAGAGTAGGTTTTCCATTCTTATACAATTTATCCCTATTCGAAAATGACCGTAACGAGGGTCCCCTCCGGTACGCCGGGATAGCGGATCAGAAGCGTTCGAGTTCCGGGTTCCCAGCTTCGATCTATGATTTCAAGACCATCCGCGATGACAAGATCGGGTTCCTCTGTTAATTGGAGCCTTGTACTAACGGTTACGCCAGCAGGCGCCTCGGAAACGAACTGGAGCTTCCCATTTACGACGGCTTTCTCGTCGCGAATTCGCGATGAACTGACGATGACTGCTGAAGTCAGATCAGCAGCAACCTCAAGGTCAAATAGCAGGCTGCCCTTGCCTGGTTCGACAACCGGATTGCTCACAACAGCAAGTCTGGCATCGAAAAGGTCGATATAGCTGCCATGAACAGTGACAGCCTCATCCGTAAGCGACTCCGTCATGACGCGTGTCGCGACATAGGGGCCTCGGCGGATTTGAAGGTAATGCTTTTCACGCAATGGCTCCTCTTCTCCGAGCATGGCTAGTGCACGCTTTACGCTTTCGCGGACCCAATTCGCGCCTTCTTCGGATTCGGCCAGTCGGGCTGGATGTACGCGGTGGACAATAACACCGCCTTGACCTACCCGGTACTCCCCATCCTCAAGGCGGCGTCCGATCCCAATCGCCTCGAAGAGGTGATCGTCTGGCCGCTCGTAGGCTTTGGCACCTCGGTTCCACCATTCCTTGACACTGTGGTACGGGTCACTGCCATCTCCCACATAGATCAAGCAGCCTCCATCTCGTATCCACTGCGACAGCACTTGATGAAGACCGGCGTGCTCCGGCTTCATAAATTCATAACTGAGCAGCAGCACCCGATAATCGTCCAAATACCCCGGGAAATGAAGCAAATTATCCAGCTGCACCGGGCGAAGCGGTATGCCATGTTTAACAAGCGGCAGCGCCAGCCCATAGAAAGCTGACCAATTCAGCATCTCTTCGTGATGCTCGGAAGGGAGAATTAGCGAACTGATGGTGCCATCGTAACGAAAGCCAGCCTCATCTGACTGCAACTCAATGTCTCCCCGTTGGAACATCGCTGAGTTGGCTAGTAGAAGACCGATGCCATCCGTTTGTTCATCGGAAATGGTTTCCTCATGGCGGTGCATATCACGAAGTACATGCATGACGGTCATCAGCTCGGTCGCGTAATCGGGCGGGATCATTTCTTTTCCCTTGCCGTCTTCCTTCGGGTAGGCAACCTCGAACACTCTTCGCGGCCAAGGGCATATCTCATAATTGTTTACATAAGGATGAAGCAGAGAAGCCACGACTGTATCTTCATAATTGACTTTATAGTCCGACCACGTGTAATTCGGATTGTCCTCAATTGGATCATGCAGAAACCACATATCACGACCCGTGCCGCGAACGAGCTCTTGCATGACGCCGTACTCAAGGAATGCCGTTTCGAACGTTCGCTCCTCACGGATGCCTTTGTACACATTGCGCGTACGCGCAGTCCCCGTCCATACTTGAGCAATAAAACCGTCGCAAGCTGGCATGTTAACGAGCAGCGCTTCCGGACTCACAATCCGCCACTGCGTGTAATTGATCAGACTATGCGTCGGCACATAAAAACGGATCGCACGCCCATAATGGACTTCCGCATATTCCTTCATCTGCGCACATAAGCGATCTAGCGTACGATAGTACAAATACGCCTTTAACTTGGACGCTCGGTATTGCGCGTCTGGCGACTCATGAGGCGGTATCCACGGCTCCTGATAGAAGATGCGCCATTCCCGCTTGATGGCTTCCGAATATCCACCGGCTACCCAAAACTCCGGCTCCTCCAGATGGATAGCTTCGGCCCCACAATCAATTGCCCGCTTAATACCGGCAGCAAGGTACTCGCTGAAGGAAATCGTCGGGACCATATAAGGTACGTCTTTGCCGTGCAGCAGCCGGTCGCCGGCGCGATTGGTCTGAGCTTCGTCCCAATGATCACGGCCGTCATACTTTCCGTACAAATAGTCCTGGTATTCTCCCCATGACACTCCTGTCATGAGGTGGATGATATAGCCCTTTTCTTTCCACCCGGCGATTCGTTCCTCTAAATCGTCCGAGATGCCATAGACCATGACAAAATCGCTGCGCAAATCGTACTTTGCCCCATACGGCCGCGATTCTTGGAAACCCGTCCATTCCTTCCTATCCGATACCGGTCTCGACAAAGGTAATCCCTCCTCCAGGAGTTCACGCTCAGCAGAACAAGAACGGGAGAGTCTTATTGCCTCTCCCGTCGTTCTCCGCTAAAGCGGCCTCTTGTTATGTTTTAGTTAGGCATTTGAAATTTCACAACGTCTTTGCCTTTTAGATTATCATTCGTGAATTTGATCGCTTCGCGATAGCCTGTTTTCACCATCTGCCCACGTAAATCATTAATGATTTTGAGTGCAGCCTCGTCGGATTTGGCAAATATCGCTTCCTTCCAAGCATCCCCTGTTTTATCCATGGATGGCTTGAGCGATTCCCATTGAGGAGCTTTCGTAATGACATCCCAAGGATTATAGGCTGTAATGACTTTAATGCCGTTCGGTCGTAAAATTTTACGCGCTTTCTCTAGAGAAGCCACGCGATTCTGATCGGCCCAGATGTCCCCGTTACCTTTGGAATTCGTGCGGTCTAGACCTGTCAAACTTTCGTAGCCGACGCCGATCCCTTCGTTCTTTTTCAGCTTCCCGGTTTTGTCATTCACAAACTTATCAAACCATTCCTTTTTCGCTGTCGGTTTGCCGTTTTGCATATCCCAATGAACGCCTTGAACACCGTACCGAGTAAGCATGAAGCCTTCATCAGAAGCTAGGAAATCCAACAGGCGCAGGGCCGCATCCACATCCTTTGCTTGCTTCGTAATGACAGTCACATTGTTGCCTTGCACGCCTAGATCAGCCGGACGGTTGGCTTCAGCGCCTGCTCTTTCCAGTGGACCTACCGGCACATAATCGCTGCCCGGGTGAGACTGGACGTAGTCCTTGGAGGCATCTAGAATAGCCGGATAGTGAGCTGCGAGGACGGCAACGCGCCCTTGCTTTACTTTCTCATTCGCGATTGGATCCGTCTGCGTGAACGCTTCGGGATCGAGCAACCCTTGGGAAATCAGCTTCCGATAATATAACGTGTAGTCTTCGTATTGTTTAGTAAAGAAATTATTCTCTAGAGAGCCGTCCCCTTTATCGAGGAAGCCGGAACCCATAAACATCTGATCGCCGATATTAACAGCCCAACCGTTGTGAAAGCCGCCGAGTGGAATGACCGGTTGACCGCTTTCTTTGAGACCCGCATCCTTGATTTTCTTCAAGAAATTGTACAAGTCGTCCTTTGTTTTGACGGACTGCGGGTCGACGCCTACTTTATCTGCAATGTCTTTGCGTACATAGAAACCGTATAGCCAGTCCATAGCATCTTTGTCCGTTGCAGGATGATTTTGATATAGCAAATATTTTTTGCCGCTATAGGCGTCAATCGCTTTTTCGTAAAGAGCAGGCGGTACGTTCTCTTTGGCGATTTCTTTGGCTAGGTTGGGATAATTAGCCAGCTTGCCGGAGAGATCAACCAATTGGCCCTCTTTGGCAGCTTTGACGATGCCATCCAGCTCACCGCCCCATGCCGGTCCCGTATATATATCAGGCAGGTCTTGCGTTGCGAAGATCGTGTTAACTTTCTCCACTTCGCTGCCTTTCGTGTATTCCATTTGAATCGTTACCCCGGTTTTCTCCTTAATCACTTTGGCGACGGCATTCATATCGCTCTCAGAACCGCTGGAACCATTCCAGTTGTGCAAAACTTTAAGTGTGACCTCTTTTTTGGTGTCCGATTTGGCTGTATTACTTGGACTTGTGCTTGAATTTGCGCTTGGGCTTGGAGACGTTTCATCCTTCTGAGTACAACCTACTAAACCACCAGCAAGCGTTAATGCTAATACAACGGAAGCACCTCTAGACCATTTCTTTTTCATGAAAACCCTCCTTCATTCATATATGATAAGCCCCCCAAAATCGAGGACAGCTAACCCTTAACGGAGCCTAGCAAGACGCCCTTGACAAAATATTTTTGCAAGAATGGGTATATGCATAAAATCGGGAAGACCGTGATAACCAAGAGTGCCATCCGTAACGATTCCGGCGTTGAACCGGCTGGATTCATGCTAATCGTTTGTCCTCCTTGCTGCGCTGCCCGCTGCATCGAATTCGAGAGTGCTTCCGCTTCCGTCAGCATTTGCTGCAGCAGTGTTTGAACAGGAACTAGGTTTTTGTTGGATACGTAGTAAGCCCCAGCAAACCAATCATTCCAATGTGCGACACCTATGAACAAACTTATTGTTGCAAGTACTGGACCAGATAAAGGCAGGATAATTTTCAAAAAAATTGTGAAATCGCCGTATCCGTCAATGCGTGCCGACTCGTCCAGCTCTTCCGGTATCCCCTGCAGGAACGTCCGGATGATGACGATATGCATGAAGTTGAATAACATCGGAATGATATACACCCAGAAAGTGTTGATCAGATGAAGCTTTTGCAGTGTGATGAAGTAAGGAATGAATCCCGCGCTGAAGATCGTTGGCAAGAAGATATAGAAGGTGAAAAACGTTCTTCCCGGCAGTGTTTTCTTCGACAATGCGTAAGCCATAAGGGTACACAAAAGCACGTGTAGAAATGTGCCGAGAATCGTGCGCAGCAGTGTAATTTTGTAAGCTTGCCAGATGCGAGGGTTGTGGAACACTTGCGCATAGTTATCTAAGGTAAACTGCCGAGGCCAGAAATACAGCGCACCCTGCATGGAGTCATTTCCATCGTTTAACGAGTACACAAGAATGTAAATAAACGGGTAGATCATCGAGAAACCGATCAGTGCCAGGATGATATAATTTAGTGTGCTGAACAAGGATATATTGCGCTTCATCTCATCACTTCCTTAGCGTCTTCGTGAGTAAACACATGCTTTAAAAAAGGGACACGTCGCTGTATTTCTTAGAGATTCGGTTGACGACCAGAATCATCACTAAACCGATAATGCTTTGGAACAAACCAACGGCAGCCGCATAGCTTAGTCGACCTCCACTAATACCGGAAGTGATGACATGTACATCGAGGACACTCCCGATTCGGGCAGTTGCCGGCCCATTCAAGAGCAGCAATTGCTCGTATCCGGCGCTCATCAAGCCCCCGACGGAGAGAATAAAGAGAATCACAGCAATGTTGCGAATACCCGGGAGCGTGACATGCCACATTTGCCGAAAACGGTTCGCGCCGTCAATCTTTGCCGCTTCGTACAATTGCTGATCAATCCCGGCTATCGCCGCCATATAGATGATGGAGTTCCATCCTATGTTTTTCCATACATCAGACCCCAATATCATGGGATAAAACCATGTTGTGTTGTAAAGGAATTGAATGCGTTCCATGCCTAGTGAGGCAAGCAGGTCATTCAACGGTCCGCCGTAAGGAGTTAGGAGGCGCTGCATCAGCGTCACGACTACGACCCAAGAAACGAAGTAAGGTAAGTAAGAAAGGGTCTGGACAACCTTTTTGAATTTCACTCTGCGAACTTCATTCAGAAGAATCGCTAGAATAATTGGCATTGGAAAACCGATAAGAAGCTTTGACAAACTGATCACAATGGTGTTCCGGACAAGCTCTGTAGCTTGATAGTAATCGAAGAATTGACGAAAGTATTTCAAGCCGGCCCAAGGACTTCCTGAGAAGCCGCCGGTGAACGTAAAATTGCGAAACGCCACTTGAATTCCGTAGAGGGGAACGTAAGAAAAGATGAAGAACCAAATGATGCCTGGCAGCATGAATAAGTAAAATACTTTATGCTGCCAGATGCGTTTCCACAGCAAACGCTTGAATGACATCGATTTTCGGGGTTGAACTTCGGCCATAGAATTTGTAAATGATTCCATTGTAAGCGTTTTACCTCCTTATTGGACTTATTCATAGGTTTCATTTGTTATATTCATTATATCAGATATGAATGCCCACTCGGTAGTCCAAATATTTATGATCAGGTATCACTTTCTTTGGAATTGTCATGTTTTTTGTTTCTCACTTTATCTTATTTTCACTTCATCTTGAGCCGTTCCCTGAACTGCGTCGGCGTCATCTCGTAGTAATCTTTGAATACCTTTGTAAAATAGCGGTAACTTTGGTATCCGACCTCATTCCCAACTTGAGCGACGGTTAATGCCGTTCCTTCAAGAAGTTCCAAGCTCTTCTCCATGCGAAGCCGAACGAGAAAATCCACGAAGTTATAACCCTTCTCTTGCTTAAATAAGGTGCTGAAATAAGAAGCACTGATCCCCACATATTCAGCGACTTCATGAAGGGAAATATCCCGAGACAGCTTGATCTTCATGTATTCAATGCCTTTGGAGACCGGCGACAGAGCAAGGGCTTCGATTGCGATCGATTGCAGCATAAACTGAATCAACTCTTTCGCCTTCTCGGCAAGCTCAGCATACGTTTCCTGACAACGGATTTCCTCAATAAACATTTCCATGACTTCACTTATCACAGGAAGTGATTTAACTTCCCTCAGCTGACGAAACAGATTAACGAGCATTTCGCCCACAATGAATCGTATGGCATCCTCCGATTCCCCGCTGCTGCACAAGCTCCGCAGAAATTCAGTAAAGAGTCCATAACCCCCTTGCTCGTCACCATGCTTGAAGGCGATAATGAGTTTTTTTTCAAGCTCAGTCGGGTAGAAGCCTTCGCTTTGTCCTTGCGGTGATGGATGATATAGATTGACAGACCCTTTACCCGTGAAAAATTTACACCTAAGCGCCTTGAACGCTTGCTCATAGGCCTCAGGAACATTGGAAATACCCTCGAACCGTTGACTGCATCCCACTGAAAGTTGAACGCTAAATAACCGCAAATAATTGTTTAAACCCTCTTGGAAAGCTTGGCCTGCTAGAAGTCCTTTGTTATCGATCTCACTTTCTGGTCCTGCTTCAAGGAGAAAAACGTAACGGTTCGGCGGCAACAGCACAGAATCCACCGCTCCGTACTTGTGAGAAATTTCATCCAAGATATTATGAACGATGAAACGGCATAGCTTCTGATCTTCATCGTTATAATGATCGGTGAACTTAGCGTAATCATCGAATTCCGCGACAAGCATAAGAAATGAGCCATTCACGATGTCTAATTGAGCGTCAAATGGATTGAACCAACGCTCTGGAGAGATCATGATGTCTTTACGTGTCAGCCAGCGCTCATACATTTGCGCTTTTTGGAGCAATGCCTTCTCCTTCTGCATTTGATTCGCATATTGGATTTTCGTCGATTGCAAATGCCGCTCATCCAATCTTCGCGCAATGACCTCGAATACTTCTGTTAATTGCTCTTTGGTCACCGGCTTCAGCAAATAATCACGCACGTCAAGCTTAATGGCCTGCTGTGCATAATCGAATTCCCCAAAACCGCTAAGAATGACAATTTCCACAGGCTCACCCGGCAGCGATCGGATGCGCTCCGTTAGTTCCAAACCATCCATGTAAGGCATCCGTATATCGGTCATCACCACGTCCACTTCAGGACGATCCTTCAGGATTTCCCATGCTTGCTGTCCATCTTCCACAATCGCAATAACTTCAAAACCATTTTGCTCCCAATTAATAACCTTAGTGAACCACTTGCGTGTTGATAATTCGTCCTCCACAATAAGCAGCTTATACATGTTCAACCTCCTCAAGCACTGGCAGCGTTAATACAACATCCGTCCCTTTCCCCAGCTCCGACTTAATTGACAAGCCATACTCGCTGCCGAAATACATCCGAATTCGACTGTTCACATTGTACAATCCGATGCCCTTGCTGGGTGAATGATCACTTAGCAACGTTTCTGCTTGTGCCTTCGTCATCCCCACACCATTGTCACGAACGGTCACGATGACAGCTTGCTCCGTCAGTTCGCCTATCACGGTCACAGAGCCTCTTGCCATCCCCTTCAACCCATGCTGGATCGCATTTTCCAGGAGAGGCTGAAGGATAATTTTCAAGGTATAGAGACTTGGTATCCGCTGATCTATTTGCCATTCGATCGTATGACGAGCACCGAAACGGATTTCTAGAATCTTTAAATAACAGTTGGCGTGATCAATTTCTTGTTCGAAAAGGATGGTGTTACTTCCCTTGGATACCGAGATTCGAAAAAGGTCTGCTAGTGCGATGACCATGCCTATGGCTGTCTGCTTCTCGTCCATGTCTATCTCGTTCTTGATTGCATCCAGTGTATTGTATAGGAAATGAGGATTAATCTGAGCTTGTAAAAAATTGAGTTCCATTTCCCTTCTTTCCAGCTTCTCCACATAGTTTTGGTGAATGAGGTCTCGCAAATTATCGAGCATATTATCAAAATTTCGATCTAGTTCATCGATCTCATCGCCTTTAACACGGACTCTGCGGCTCGTAGAGAGCACCCCTCTGCCTACCCGGGATACTTTGGCGTGGAGACGTCGGATCCCGCGGGTCAGTTGACGGGTTATTAGCAAGGTTAGAAAAGAGAAAATAATCATGCAAATGATGCTGACTGTCACAATCGTTTGGCGAATTTCATTCACTTTGGATTGAATCGACGCTTTGGGTACAAGAAGGTACATCGTCCAGTCCACATTCTGGAGCTTGCGGTACCACATGACATAGTCGGTTCCTTGTATATGTAGGTTCAGCTCGGACTCTGAGCTTCGATCCGCACTCGTCCGTTCGACGATTTCCTGTGGAAGCGGCTTGCCAAGTTGATCGGTGTCAGGGTTAAACATGATGGTTCCCTTACTGTCTGCAATGATTAAGCTTCCACTTGCGTCTACTGCTTTGCTGCCCCTCGTTTCCTGTACATACGTCACAGAAGGGATTTGGATCGTTAGCTTGATGTAACCAATTTTCTTAAACTCCCCGATACTGTAAATCGGCCGTACCAACGCATAATAATATTTACCGTCATATTGTTCAAGAATCCAAAACTTCGAGTCCGGTATCTCATTCAAGCCGAGAACCTTTCGAAGCCTATCTACTGGAAAAAGGTATACGCCATCGGACATAACATCCGGTGATGTGGAGAAAAATTCGATGCTCTCGACATCGGTCGCCTGATAGGCTTGAATAAACCGGACCGCACGAGAGATTTCCCGATTCATGATAATAATGCCTTTTTCCCGGTATACATCGGGTTCCGAAAGCACGTTTTGAACGGACTCCGACACCGTTAAATTGTCAAGAATGCTTTCATAGAAGCGGATATTGTAGTAAATGCCGTTATTGGATTGGACTAGGATCTTTTGATAAGAATCAGATACGTACCGGATAATGAGGTCTGACATTTGATTAAGGAAGTAATTCGTTAACCCTACAATCGGAAGCAGAATGGTTACCAAATATACGATCATTAATTTTTTGTGCAGCTTCATGCATGTCTATCCCCCTTAGTTTAAGTAAGCATAACTGTCTCTTCAATTCCCTAAGGGGACAGACATTTCTTTTATGGTAATAATTAACCAACGAGATTGCGCTCATTCCACCCAATTATAGTAAAGCGATTGTGTATTCGGCTTCGAATGGATTGACTTGCCATTTGTATTATACAATATATCGCTAACATATTGTACATGTCATTTAGATCATTCAATAATTTATAATCGCGTCATTTAGGCCATGTTTCGACATAATAAACTACTATATAAAATTGCAGGCTGGGCCTCATATCCTAAGCGATAGATGGTTATCAAATCACAAAAAAAGTCAAGCCAGATTCCGCACAGCATCCCTGACTCAACTTATTCAATTGATCTTATAATGTATTTACATATGTCATTTTGTTTCGGGTACCTGAAACAAATCAGAAGAATTCAACATCTCTATGATTCTGCCGGCCGGCACCGGTTTACTGATGAGAAATCCTTGAATCTGATCGCACCGGTATGTTTGGAGAATACGAAACTGCTCCGGCAGCTCAACTCCTTCCGCCACTACGGTTAACTGAAGTCGGTGAGCCATTTCGATCAACGACGATACGACAACTTGACTTCGAATGTTATCTGCCAGTTGATCGATCAACGTTTTATCAAGCTTCATACATTGTATGGGGAGTTGGCATACATATTTCATTGAAGAATAGCCTGCTCCAAAGTCGTCAATAGAGATCATAAAACCTAGATTACGCAATTCGATCAATATGTTAATCACTTCATCAAAGTTTTCGATTGCAAAACTTTCCGTCACTTCCAGCTCGAAATGGCATGGATCGACCTCTTCTTCGGCGAACAACCTGCGAATTCGGTCAAGAAAGTTTGGCTGCAGCAGTTGGACACCCGAAATATTGATGGCAACGATAAGAGATAGGTCTGCAGTTTGCTTTCGCCATGCGTTGAATTGCTGACATGCCGATCGCATAATCCATTCACCTATCTCATTAATGATTCCAGAACACTCAGCAATGGGAATAAATTCATAAGGAGATACATGGCCGAGTTGTCTGTTCGTCCACCTGAGCAGCGCTTCCACCCCGACAATTTTATTCAGTGCCAAATCCAATTTCGGCTGGTAATGAAGAGTAAGCTCGTCGTTGTCAATCGCACATTTCAAGTATTGCTCTAAGAGCATCCTTCTGGTCCGAATGGCTTCAATCGATTCCGAGTACAAGCGGTAATTATTTTTGCCTGATTCTTTGACATCCAACATAGCCACATCGGAATGATGAAGCAGGCTTTCCGAATCCTTTCCATGATCAGGATAAAGGCTTATTCCGATACTGGCTGAAATCGTGGCACGATAGCCACCTAGATCGTAGGTCACATTAATCGCCTCTTTGATAACCTTCGCCAAGTATTCAATTTGGTTGAAGTCGTGTTCGTAATGGGAAACAATGCAAAATTCGTCGCCCCCCAATCGGCAAAGGAATTCATCATCCTTCATACAGAGCCCTAATCTCCCGGCAACCTCAATCAGCAGCAAGTCTCCCGTATGATGTCCCATCGTATCATTGATTAGCTTAAAGCGATCCAAGTCGATGAAGATTACAGCAAAGCGGAATGGAAGCTGATCGTTTTGTGTAATGATTTTCTCAAGATACTCGAAAAAAGCTTTCCGATTGTTCAGACCGGTTAAATTATCATGATTCGCTTGATATTGAATTTCGTTTTGTGATTGTTCGAGCGACGTCATCATGTGGTTAAACGATTTCACGAGCTGTGTAATCTCGTCTTTGCCGGTTTCCTGAATGCGTATCGAAAAATCTTGTTTCGTTTTGATCACATTCATCCCATTGATCGTTTGGTTCAATCTAGCAAATATCGTTCGCTGAAGAACGCAGCTAATAATGAAAAAGAATATCAAACCGGAAAGCCCGAAATAGAACAAGTAAAATAGGACACTTCTCTGAGCTTCCTTGTATAATTCTCTCGACTTCACGAACTTCAGGAGAACGGCGGGTTTATTATTGACGTCAGAAAGCAATGAGAAGCCTGTGATCGTTGTTTTATCGGACACGGTCCAAAACGGCACAGCGTTTCCCGAAACGTTTACAGTTGAAGCTTGAGCAGGAGGAGTAAAAGATGGATCCACAATAGATATACTTAAAGGCATGTCTGTTTTTTCGGAAATATACTGAACGTAATTCGAGTCCAAGAAACGAGCGAAAACCAAGGTTCCGTGAACGGGTCCTTCATTGTTGCTCGTTAAAATCGGGTATGAGGTTGCGATCAGCGGCTGCTTATCAACCATCAATAACCCCATCTTCCGGGAAGAGGCGTCCGACTGTTCAAGGAAAGAAGCATACTTTGTCTGTAGTGTATGGATGAATGTACTCGGATAGCTAAGTGGGTGGCTATTGCCATAATCGTAAGCTTTTCCGAAGTAAACTTGTTTTTGGTTATTCATCAGAAGTGTTATATTAAGACGACTTGACATAAATAATGAATCCGTATAATTGACCGTGAGATAAGGATCAGTAGCAGTAGGAATCGTCGGCCTATCGATAAAGTTGTATGTATCGTCCCAGCCCGCATAATTAATCGCAATTGCACCAAGATTTGTATACTCATCAAAATAAGAAAGAAGGTTTTGCTTCATGTTTTCACGCAAACTTTCAAGCTCCATCTGCTCATAATTGCGCAAAAGAGCTCTCTCTGAAATGAAGTATAGAAGTGAAAGCATGCAAAGCGTGGTCATCCCAACGTAAATGATGATTTTCCGGCGAAGCGACATGGCAACATCAACCTCCAATGATGAATTTCTTTAAGCAATAGTCCTTAGGTTGAATAGCTGCCAATTATCTCCGTTCAAAAAAAACCACATCAGCTTAGGAGAGTGGCTTTCTTTTACGGCAACTGGCTGGCGTGGCGCATTGCCCTATAGCCCCTTTAGTTTTGCGTCCCCGGATTTCTGCGGGTTTGCCTTTAACGGTATTCATATATGTATTTATCTCATTTGATTATAATGGACTATAAATAAACACACAATATATAGTTCTAAAGTATTATAAAAACTTCCCGAAATAACTACGAAAGTGCAGATATTTTTGCTAAAATCATTTAAAAAGAGGCTATCCTCAAGTAGATTTATCTACTTGAGACAGCCCCTTTTTCTATGATTTCAATTAGCTTCCACCCTGAATCCGTGAAAGTTCAGTTGTGTATGATTAAAGGCACAACTTTCCCTACATTCACATCAATTAAACCATAATCCGTTATTTTCAGTGCTGGACTAACCGGTAATGAATGCGTACTGATCGACATGATCGGATTATAATGACGGTAGCCTAATGATTCCATAGCCTTGCGCAGCTGCTCAACTTCCTTGGCGACTTGCTCCAAAAGGACTTCGGTTAAAATACCGCCGACAGGCAGCTCAAGACTTGCAATCACCTCGCCGTTCTGGGCAACACTAAAGCCCCCTTGATTCTTGATGACCTCATTCACAGCGATCATCATATCGACGGGATTGTGCCCGACAACAAGCATGTTATGGTTATCGTGGGAATAAGTCGTTGCTATGGCTCCTCGCTTGATCGTATCACCGCCGATTAAACCAAAAGCGCGATTCCCGTTTTTTCCGTAGCGTTCAAACGTAGCGATAAGTCCATAGCCGCTATCCTGCCAGTTAAGCTTTCCTTGACGAACCTCTACATCGACCTGCTGCTCCTCTGTAAACGTGGATCCATCTTTCACCATCATTGCTCGGCAAGCATACCAGCCATCCGCTATTTCTGCGCTCACTGAGAAATCCGCATCAGTTAACGGCGACATATGCACGCTTTGATAATAGTGGTCAGGAAAAGCGGGTGGATGGACGATTGGTTCGTAGGGTTCGTTTACATCATAAACCTTGCGGCCATGCTTGTACACTTGATCGATCGTCAGCTGCTCCAGATCGGATATCAGTTGAAAATCGCCAATTTTACCGGGCGCAATAACGCCACGATCATACATCCGCATTCTTTTGGCTGGAGAAAGTGTGCTGGCATAAATGGCTTGCTCAGGCTTCATGCCCATGCCAATCGCTTTACGAACAAGGTGATTCAAGTGCCCCCGACGCTCGAAGGAGTCGGCCATCACATCATCGGTTACAAAGCAATAGTGCTCAGATACCTCATGTTCCATTAAATACGCCATCACTTCAGGCGTCATCGATTTTTCTTGAATTTCAATAAACATCCCCGCAGCGATCCGAGCTTCCATGCCCTCGATCGATTGATGTGTATGATCGGAATCTACCCCGCTATAGATCATTCGATGCAAGTCCAGATCCAATAGTTTCGGGACATGACCTTCAATAATCAGATGAGGATAATGAGTGCGGATATGATTTAAAATATGGTTCGTTTTGCAATCGGGATCCGTTATCACATCTACGTAGTTCATGATTTCGCCTAAACAAATGATGCGTTCTGTACGAAGCAGTTCATCCAAATCCTCGATTTCAATCGCGCCTCCGGTCGTTTCCATCGAAGTGGCAGGAACCGAGCTCGGGATGGCATAGAACATGTCCGCTACACAGTGCTGGCTAGCTTTAATGAATTCCTTTACCCCATCAAGTCCGAAGACATTAGCGATCTCATGAGGTTCTGGAACGATAGTTGTAACACCGTTGCGAATGAGTCCGTAAGAGAACGTCTCCGGCGTAACCATCGTGCTTTCGATATGCAGATGGATATCAATGAGACCGGGAATCATATAACGTCCTTGTCCGTCCAAATGCTCGGCCGCCTCGAAGTTATCGGCAGCCCGTTCCCCGATATATAGAAACCTTCCATCCAAGATCGCTGCATTGCCTTGGATAAATATTTTAAAATAACTATTATAAATTCGTACATTCTCAATCAGTAAATCTACACGCATCTGCCTTCGCCTCCAAGTACATTACTCAACTAGAACTAATTTCTCGCTAGGAAAAAGAAGCCGGACCTCTTGACCATTCTGGTATGGAAGCTCCATTTCTTTATTCACTGTGAAATTCCCCAGCTCCGTCTCGACAACGTATTGATAGCTTCTTCCAAGGAAGGTGCTGACCTTGACACGACCTGCCAATCGATTCGCTCCTGCATCGATTTCATCAGGCTTTTCAATCACGACATCATCCGGGCGGATAGCCCCTTGCTTGCCCAGCTGTTCTCCTTTGCTGGCATGCTTCGTAACAGCGAACATATAGTCTTTCACCTTCAACGCAATCTCATCGTTTCCATCGAATCTCGAATCGAAATGAATAAAATTCGTAAAGCCAATAAACCGAGCCACAAATTCCGTTTTCGGATATTTAAATATCGCCGCTGGAGCGCCCAACTGTTCAATGATGCCTTTATTCATAATCGCGACTTGATCGGAGATAGAGAAGCACTCTTCCTGATCATGTGATACATAGACAGTAGTAATACCAAGCTCCTGCTGAATGCGGCGGATCTCCACACGCATGTTAATACGCAGATTCGCATCCAAATTGCTTAGCGGTTCGTCGAAGAGCAGCAGTTCCGGCTCGATCACAAGCGCCCTGGCAATAGCAACCCGTTGTCTTTGGCCGCCTGAGAGCTCCTTCGGAAACCGCTTTTCGAAGCCGGACAAGCTTACGATATCCAGGATATTCCGGACCCGCCGATCGATCTCTGCCCCGCTCACTTTCCGAAGACGCAGACCGAAAGCTACATTATCATAAATGGATAAGTGCGGAAACAAAGCATAGCTCTGAAACACGAATCCGAAGTTCCGTTTGTTGACGGGAACGTGCGTATAATCTTTTCCGTTTAGCGAAAATTTGCCCGCCTTTGCCTCTATGAATCCTGCGATTAGCCGCAAAGTCGTCGTTTTCCCGCATCCACTTGGACCGAGCAGCGAGATCAGACTTCCTTTTTCAACACTGAGGTTGAAGTCTTGCAGAATATATTGCTGGTCATAGGCAACCGAAATATTTTCCAGTGATAGCAATGCCATGGATGAAAGCCTCCGTTATCGTTTGGTGAAATAGGATAAACCCATCAACCGTTCAATGATGAACATAAGTACGGCAGTGAAGAGCATGAGTAAGACAGATATAGCGGCAATTGTCGGGTCAAAATGATTCTCCACATACGTCAGCATCTGTATTGGCAGCGTACTGACTCCGGGACCCGTCATAAAGACCGAAATGTCGACATTATTAAATGATTCTAAAAATGCAATAAGAATGGCTGCGATAATACCGGACTTGATGTTCGGCAGGACGACTTTGAAAAAGGTTTTAAGCTGACCGGCGCCAAGACTTAATGCAGCTTCCTCAATCGCAAAATCAAAATTCGATAAGCTTGATGCAATAACGCGGATGATAAAAGGAAGCATAATCACGGTATGTCCAATCAGCAGTGCTGCATAGATCGGCAAGTGATAGGTGACGATAAGGTACTTAAGCATCGTAAACCCAAGCACGATACCTGGAATAAGCACCGGGGAAATAAAAATCGCATTCAGCGCTCCTTTTCCCTTAAACTCAAACCGGCTTAACGCATAAGCCGCTGGGATACCAAGCAGCAGTGCAAACAAATTACCGATCATCGATACGATAACAGAGGTACCCGCGGTCTTCATGAACATCTTGACTTCCAAAATGTTGCGGTACCATTTCAATGAGAATCCTGTCGGAGGGAATTTCAATACACTCCCTGGCTCAAATGAAGCAAATGCAATAATGACGAGCGGCCCGAGCAAGAATATATAGACAAGTAGTGTAAATAAGGCCAGTCCTCGATTCTTCTCTCGCATACTTCTACCCCTTCGGATTTAATTTAGTAGCCAGTTTGTTCATAAGCGCGATAACCACGAAGGTGATCACGATCATAATCACGGCAATGACGGAGGCGAGATACCAATCGTTCAGTGTAATCGCATTCTGATAGAGGAATGTGGAAATGACCCGCTGCTTGCCTCCGAGCAAAGCTGGTGTCGTATAAGCTGTCAGGCTTCCGACAAAAACAAGGATACTGCCTATAATTAATCCGGGTACACTAAGCGGCACGATAACCTTGACGAAAGCCGTAAATCGGTTGGCTCCCAAGCTCTCCGCCGCTTTGATCAGATCCGGATCTATATTCTCAAGAACACCGACCAACGTAATAATGATGAGCGGTAAAAACAAATGGAGAAGACCAATCATCATCGCAGCAGGCGTATACAAAATATCAAGTGGCTCTTGGATGAGACCAATGGCCATCAAAGCATTATTGAGCAGCCCTTTTTTACCCAAAATTATCATCCAGCTAAACGATCTGACAACCGAGCTTGTAAGCAGCGGAAAAATAGCTAATGCAAGTAAGATCGCCTTTTGTCTCGGACTTTGTTTGGAGATGAAGTAAGCTACTGGAAATCCAAGCAATATACAAAATAATGTAGTTACCAAGCTGACACGAAGCGTTGTCCATACGATTTTGAGAAAATAAGGGTCTTTAAAGAAGTTCAAGTACCCTCCAAGCGTAAATGTCCCTTTATCGAAAAAGGTTGAACCTATCGTGAGTAGGATCGGTACCACCATGAAAATCGTCAAGAAAAGTAGTCCCGGTAGCAATAATAAAAATAAGAACTTTTTTTTCATGTAGCTTTACTCCTGTTCCTGGGTTCGCTAGGCACGCAGCGCATTTATAAAAAGCTGGAGGAATTCGTCAGCCGATACATCCATACAAACATGAACATTAGCCTCTTTGGATAAGCGGTTCTGGAAATCGCATACAGTTTGTCCGTCGCAAAGCTCGCTGCGTGTTTCGACATCTACGTAATAATGGCGCGTCGTGACCAGCTGTTTATTCAGAGCCACTCCGACTGCAAGCGGATCATGAAGCGCACAGGCCCGAACTCCGTTACGTTCATAATAACGCTTCATATAGTTTGCTGTGCTTTCCTGAACATAACGGGCTATTGGAGAATCACCGAGCTCGCGAATATGTTCATCGGTTAGCAGCGCTTTACGCGTTACATCCAACCCTACAAGGGTTAAAGATGGAAAACCTGCCTGGAAAACGATCTTCGCGGCTTCCGGATCGACATACATATTGTACTCCGCCGTGGGCGTTATATTGCCGAAGCCTTGAACAACGCCGCCCATCACAATCACTTCCTTGACCTGATGAATCAGATCAGGATGCTTCATAACCGCCAAAGCCAGATTCGTTAGCGGAGCTGTCATAACTAAAGTGACTTCTCCGACATGCTCCCGCACTTGATTTACGATAAAATCGGATGCGTGTCCAGCAGTCGTCTGCATATGAACCGGCATATCGCTTAAAGCGCCGCCAAGCCCATCATTTCCATGGACATGATGCTCAAAGTGAGAAGCTCGCATCAATGGCTTATCTGCCCCTTTAACCACTGGAATCTTCTCTTCCATCCCAAGCAGTTGGAGGATCTTGCATGTATTCTTAGTCGCTTGATCCAGAGAAACGTTGCCATTCACGGTTGTAATTCCGAGCACATCCATATTTCCGCTGCGAACGGCCAGCAGAATACCTAACGCATCATCCACACCCGTGTCTACATCTAGGATGACCTTCTTTTTCATGACTAAGCCCCCTTAAGTCCTATTGAAGAAATCAAGGGTATATTGGCATATACCCTTGATTGGTTTTATTTATTGAGCAACTTCCTTGTTCCAACGTGCAATCCATGCTTTAAGATTTTGATTGACGATTTTCATATCCAATTTGCGAAGTTTACTCACAACGTCTGCGCCATAAGTAATTCCCGTAGCTTCTTCAGTCGAAAGCTGAAGTGTCGTGTTTACAGGTGAATCTACTTTTGCTTTCGCTGATTTCTCCTGTACTTCTTTGCTCAAATGCCAGTTGATGAAATCTTCAGCCAGCTGCTTATTTTTACTTCCTTTAATCACGTTGACCGTATTCATAACGGCGTAAGCTCCTTCTTGCGGGGAGACGAACTTCGTTTCTGGTACTGCTGCTTTCAAATCCTTCACATACATTTCCATGATAGGACCCGCTGCAATTTCCCCTTGCGAGAACATGTTAACGAATTCGGAAGTTTGGCCGTAATATTTAACGACTCCTTTGTTCAGTTCCTTAACCTTTGCGAAAGCTTGATCTTCGTTAAAAGTCGTGTTGCCAGCAACCACAGATGCTGCATCCAAGACCATTGGGCCTGTTGTTGCCGTGATATTAGGAAGAGTCAGCTTCTTGGAAAGCTCAGGACTCCAAAGGTCGCTCCATGACTTGATTTCTTTGGTTGTTGCTTTCGGATTGTAGGCAATACCTAGTCGACCTACTGTGTAGGCAGGACCGTAATCTTCACCCAGTGGCGCTTTGGCCAAATCATAGATGTCTTTCAAATTCGGAATGCGACTGCGATCGATTTTATCGAAAAGTCCCGCTTCAATTCCTTGTTGTGCGTAATAGTCAGATAAATAAATGAGATCCACGCTCGAGCTGCCTTGTTTCACTTTGTTCAAACGTTCTGCGTTATTGCCTATTTCGAGAACAATCTTAGCGTTATGCGCTTTCTCAAACGGCGCGTACACTTCTTTCTTGAAGAAGTCATCCGAAAACCCCCAGGTGGAAATGACTAAAGTTGTAGGTTCCCCTTTGGATGCCGATGTGGCAGCGGCTGTGGGTGCTGTTGTAGCTCCACTTGTATTGCCCTGGTCCTTCGCGGGCGCTGTGCCGCAACCTGTCAAGGCTAGTCCTACTACAGATAAAGAAATTAAACCACGAACCATTTTTTGTTTCATTATTCATCGTCCTCCCAGTTTTATCATGTATGATTTTTTATGCGTGAATCCCCTGTTAAATTTTTACTAGTATTCTTCAAGACCCTAGATCTATGCGCATCTCGCTCTAACGGCAACATGCAAAAAAAAAGAAAAGTACCCTTGATAGAAAGAAGCTTCTAACAAGAGCACTCTTCATTGTAAACAATGCAAAGTGACATCTATTGGTATACATGTGGTTTTCTCTTAAGATAAATCAAAAGAGAACACCGCCCGGCAAGACTATTCGGTTTGTTTAAGAATAATATTCGTTATTGCCCTTTGCGTCGGCGGATCATAGTCCCTTAATACGGCATCCATGGATAAGCCAAGTTCTTGCTCCAGCCTTTCACGGATTCTCTTCTTGTATATGGAGGACATATAAAAATCGACTTCGTGTTTGAGCGTTGGCGCCTCGCCTTCTAATGCGGTTGAACGTGGTGAGCGGCGATGTTTGGCATGAAAAGTAATAATGTTTTGTTCTATTGAAACCTTCAGCAGTGTTGTGCCAAACCCGAACAGCTCTTTGGAAATTTCGTTATAGAGGTGACACAGCTTCTTCTTGTATTCATTAGAATCTAGTTGTGGCATGGAATCACCTTCAAGATTAATTGTCAACCCTTACGCATGTAAAATCTATCTTAATAATACATAGGATTTCAGAATTAATCAAGAGAATCGTTCGTCTTTCTCACTAAAAAAGGGCATTATTTAACTACAACTCATCTAAATGATCCAATTTCCCGAATGTCTTACAAATTTTGATGCAAATGTTGGATCTTGCTTACAGGTGCTTCATGCTTATCATGCATTTTTCCCTTAGAATGTGTATATTATTCAGGAATGATCACTTCCTTTACCACTAGTACTTTATTACTGGTAACTAGAGTGGTATACTTAAAAAAATAGCAATTCTTCTGTTATACGATAAGAGCAAAGCTAATGAAAATTAGTGACGCAAAGCTACAGGAGCTAAGGCGAATTACTTCGCTATGCTTGCCAGTTACCGAAGGAAGGGATATATCCACGACTCCCCTTATTCTTCTAATATGGGGAGTTTTTCTTATGTAACGAATTATTGTAGCTATCTATAACAGTAAACAGCTAGGTAGAAAGCCCCCCTGAAAGGTGATAATTAAAATGGCGAGACTAATGGTTGTAGATGATTCTATGTTTATGCGATTGATGATTAAGAACATCCTCTTAGAACTAGGGCATGAAATTGTAGCCGAAGCATCGAATGGACTTGAGGCAATCTCTCTATTTTTACAACATTCTCCTGACATCATTACGTTGGATATTACAATGCCTGAGATGGATGGTATTACTGCATTAAAGGAAATAATAAATTACAAGAGCGATTCAAAGATCATTATGGTGTCCGCAATGGGGCAACAATCATTTGTGATTGAAGCTATTACCCTTGGCGCTAGAGATTTTATTGTGAAGCCCTTTGATAAAGACAGAGTAGCTGAAGCTGTAAAAAAGGTATTGAATACGTGAATGCCCTCAAAGCTTTCCACCTGTACGCCTCGCCACTCCACTTTCCGGACCCAATTGTTAGAATACAAACTTAGTAAATCACAATACTTAAACAAGGCGGAATTTCCTATGCATTTACGATCTAAAGAAAGAGTAATCACTCATTTCAGCCGTGATTATGTATTTCGATACGGATTCTTTCTAACTCTACTATTGAATACGATTATATATGTATTTATTTTTCCTGAGTTTGATACATATGCTTTTTATCTGCTTTCAGTTGTATTTCTTGGCATTGGCTTTTCGAAAAAACCGTTGGCGGTCCTAATCATTCTTTGTACAATGGTAGTTTTATTGAGGTCCTATGTAGAATTTAAACAAATCCCTCCCATGGATTCGTTCCTCACTCTTTGGTGTGTGTATGTGATCATGACCCTCATTGCGACTAGAATGGAAAATAATTACCAAAAAAGAAGAGAAGTCACATTTGACTTGATCTCAGCTCTAACGAAATCCTTAGATTCTAGAGATACATACACCGCAAGACATTCTGAAAAAGTAGCTAATTATGCTTTAAAAATCGCAAAAGAGATGAAACTTTCCAGCGAGCAATGTGATGCCATTTATGTGGGCGGCTTACTACACGATATAGGCAAAATCGGTGTTCCCGAATATATACTTACGAATACAGGGCGATTATCGGATGAGGAGTTCAAAATTATTCAAAAACACCCCGTTATCGGCTACGAAACAATTAAACATATTTCTGCATTTAACAAAAACGGTATAATGGATATTGTTCTATATCATCATGAAAAATACGATGGAACAGGGTATCCAGAAGGATTAAAAGGCGAAGAAATCCCTTTATACGCTCGCATCATGGCTATTGCAGATTCTTATGATGCCATGACATCTACACGTGTCTACAGGAAACCTCTGAGTAAAGAATCAGCTATTAATGAAATAAGCAAAAAAAAAGGGATACATTTCGATCCACATATAGCTGATCTCTTTATTGGGATATTAAATAGAGAAAAATAAGCTAGGTGGAATCCTAAAAACAGAAACCAGGTAACAACACAAGAATGTGTTATTGCCTGGTTTTTTATTACGTATTCTACAAATTAAATCCAAATCTCTTTAATTCAACAAATATACGTTCCAATCTCCGTCCTTTTTCCGTTAACGTATATTCAACGCGTGTTTTTGGGCTAATCCCATCCATTGATTCAGCAGATCGCTGAATCGCAGCGTACCTTCGATAAGAAGGTCCCGAATAATTAAAAAGGTCCATTTCGTCCCAATCACGTCATACCTACTGGATACAACACAAGAAAAGCAAGTGCAATCTTTCTTTGAAACCGTTGGCCAGTTCTCCACGTGGAAAGTGGACATATTTTGACGTAAGGATACAAGGAAGCCGATGCTTCTCTTGGGAATGATACACAGAAAAGGCACTTCACGCAACCTGCCTATTTTATTGTAAAGACTTGTTCCAATCACTGAGTGATTTTACCCAACTTCGATAAATAAGCACCAATATTGCCCTGGAAATCCAACGTGTTTCCTTGGGAATCAGGGTGGTGCCAATTCATCGCATGCTAGTAGTATAAGCAAAAAAACAATCTCTCCCTTCTCGCAAGCATCGGTCAATTCCGCAAGATACTTAGCTGTGATAATCATATATTTAAAACCAGTGTTTTTCACGACCCGAACCACTTTACCGCGTCAAAATGAACCGGGTTATGAAAAACGCACACAATCAAGTCTTAGACAAACACATTAAACAGCAAAAAAAGCGTATCCTGCCTCATCACGGCAATCTACGCTCTTTGCTATTTGTCTATTTGATTCCAGACGTCGCTATACCTTCGACAATATATCGTTGAAAGAACAAGAAGATTAAAAATACCGGAATAATGGAAACCACCGACATGGCGAATAGCGACCCGAGAGCTGCCTCACCGCCAGCATCGGTAAACATGCGAAGCGCAAGTGTTACGGTATATTTTTTCACGCCACTAAGGTAAAGAAGCTGGCTAAAGAAGTCATTCCATGTCCAAATAAATGTGAAAATCGTTGTAGTTACGATGGCTGGAGTCGTCAAAGGCAGAATAATCCGCGTATAGATGGTGATTGGACCACATCCGTCGACTGTAGCTGCTTTATCTAGCTCGCGTGGTAGCGTTCGTATAAATTGAACAGTTAAGTAAATAAAGAATCCTTCTACAGCAAAAAATTTCGGTACGACGATCGGAAGAATGGTGTTGACCCATTCCAATTTATTGAAAACGATGTACTGGGGAACAATAAGCACATGCATTGGAATCATCATTGTCATTAGCATTAAGGCAAACATGATTTTTTTTCCTTTAAACTCCAATCTTGCGAATGCATAAGCCGTTAGCGAACAAGATACGATGTTGCCAATTACAGCCAACCCGACCATGAGCAGCGAATTCAAATAAAACGTGCTGAACGTTGTTCCCGATGTACCTTTCCACCCTTTAAAATAGTTCATGAGCGTCAAATTTTTCGGTATAAGACTGTTATCCGTCAAAATCGTTTCCGTTGGTTTAAACGAACTGATGATCATCCATAATACGGGGTACATCATGAGTACGATACCTGTGATAATAAGTGCGTGAAGCAGTAATTTATGAACCTGAACCTTCATTGCCATCCCCTCACCCCCTAATCTCCATAATGAACCCATTTTTTTGATGTCAAAAAAACCAACCCTGTAAAGCAAGCAATGACAATGAGCAGTACCCAGGCCATAGCAGAAGCATAGCCCATCTGAAAGTTACCAAAACCGTTCTGGTACAAATACAGCGTATAAAATAGGGTAGAATTCACAGGTCCACCTGTACCGTTACTGATAATATAAGCAGGTGTGAAAGCCTGAAACGAACTGATAATCTGCATGATCGCGTTAAACAAAACAATCGGTGACAGAATCGGCAGGGTGACATGAAGAAATTGCTTCCATCTGCCAGCACCGTCCAGTGATGATGCTTCGTAGTAATCCTGCGGGATTTGCTTGAGTCCGGCTAGGAAGATGACCATCGGCGAACCAAACTGCCAAACCTTCAGCAAAATAATCGACCAAATCGCATAGTCCGGAGTCCCCACCCAACTCGGCATATCGATTCCGATAGTTCCAAGCACTTGATTAACAATGCCGTGCTCTCCAAACACCTGCTGCCATAATATTGCAATGGCCACGCTTCCGCCAATTAACGATGGCACATAATAAATGGCACGGTAAATGCCTAGCCCCCGAATCCCTTTGTTTAACATCAGCGCCAGAAAGAGAGCAAAAGCTAACTCAAGTGGAACAGCAATGAGAACGTATGTAAACGTAACCTTCATTGCTTGCAAGTATTGAGGATCCGAGGTGAACATGGCAACGTAGTTTTTTAATCCAATCCAGTTAGGACTGTTCACAAAATTATAATTCGTAAAGGAGAGGTACAATGAACTGAGAATCGGAATGGTGCTGAACAACAACAGACCAATCAGCCAGGGCGTTAGGAAAAGGTATGGGATGATCCATAACATCGTTTGCGGTTCAATAATGTCGACATGACATGAACTCCTCTGTGTGAACAAGGGCTCCAGATTTGCTTCTTGAGCCCTTGCCCTTAGTAAATGACTTATCGGTTCAGAATTTGATTCGCTTGTGCAAAAAATTCGTCTACTGCCTGCGGAATCGTTTTTTTACCGAATGCGATCGCTTCATTATTGGAAAGCAGCAGCTTCTGTACGGATGTGCTACCGCCCGGCATTGTTGGATATGGTTTCGTGGAAGGCAGCATTTCATTTACAAATGCGTATTCCTTGCCTTCTGGAGCGCCGAGTAACGGTTTTATCACTTCTTGCATTTTCTTGGAAGCTTGCGGGCCATGCTCACCTAGAAAAATTTGAGCCGCTTCTGGATCATTAGCGACGAAATCGATGAGCATAGCTGATTCCTTTGGATGTTTGGTTTTCGCAGTAATTCCGAGCGATGCTACGATCAGCGGAATCTTTTTATCGCCTTTCGGATCCATCGGATAACTTACGATGCCAAGCTCGTCTTTGGCGCTGCCTTGATAGATTTTCAGCTGATTGGAGCTTTTACTGATCATGGCCACCTTGCCACGCGCGAGCATCGACTGTTCCTGCGTTTTATCGCCTTGTTCAGCTTGAATCGCTGGAGGCGGCGTTAAGCCGTCTTTCCGCATTTTATCCCAAAAGGTGAACCAGTCCGTCAAATCCTGTTTCTCGATGCCAAGCCCCTTTTCTTTGAACACCGATTTGCCTCTTTGTTGGGCGAATAACTCTAACACCCGATAAACGCCACCTTCGTCCTCAGTAGCCCACGCATCATTACCTAATGATTTTTGGACAGTTTTTGCTGCTGCGACATAGTCGTCCCATGACCAATTATTTTTGGGCAGCTCTAAGCCCGCTTTTTTGAACATGGCTGTATTATAGAGAACACCAGTAATATTATGTCCAAGGCTAATCGCATACAGCTTGTCGTTAACTTTACCGCCGCCTACATCGATGGGATCGAAATCCTTCGTATTCACGGCTCCTGATGAAACAAACGGGGTCAAATCAAGCATCATATTTCGGGTCACAAAATCGAACTGGAAGAAGCTGCTTGTTTGTATAACATCAGGCGCATTGCCTCCCGCCGCTTGCGTCGTGAATTTCTCTGCATATTGATTCTCTGTTGTAAATTCACGCGAAACCTTGATGTTCGGATGTTTTTGTTCAAACAGATCGAATAGTTTATTCATCTTGTCATGACGGGCTTGACCTCCCCACCATGCTACGCGAAGGTCAACTTTCTCAGCTGCAGCAGGTGCAGTTGCAGCGGTCGGCGTCGTAGTCGTTGCCCCATTATTCGTTTCTTTCGTACTGCAAGCAGATACTCCCAAAACCAACATGATGGACATGATAGAATGAATAATTGTTTTATGATTCATAAACTTCTCCTCCATTGGATCGTTTATTGTGAAAGTGTTCCACTTCGATTCTGCTTGGCATCGCTGGTTGAGCGCCCAGCTTTGCAACTGACAATGCTGCTGCTTTTTGAGCAAATTGTACCGCTTCTTCAAGTGAACCGCCTTCGGCGAGGTAGACGCCAAGCCCTGCATTAAAGGAATCGCCAGCCCCTGTGGTATCCACGACTTCCATTTGATGCGCTTTCAAATGTTGAATGGTTCCCTTCTCGGAGTAAGCAGCCCCATCGCCGCCAAGGGTCATAACGACACGTTTTACGCCCTTATTGATAAGCGTCGAAATGATTTCTTCCACGCTGGCATCCCCGTCGGCCTGACCGGTAATGATAAGCTTGCCTTCCGTTTCATTCGGAGTCAGGATATCCACTTGCTTCAGAAGTGCTTCCGATAGCTGGTTCGCAGGAGCAGGATTGAGTATTACCGGAACCTGATGGCGGTTCGCAATTGAAACGGCTTCTTCTACGGTCTCCATTGGAATTTCCAATTGAATCAAGAGCAGATCCGAGGAGCATATGACCGACTCCGCTCGTCGAACATGATCAGGTGTCATTCGGGCATTGGCTCCTGAGGAGACAACGATGCTATTTTCTCCGGATTCATTCACCGTAATCATGGCCACTCCGCTCGATATGCCAGCTAGCGTTGAAACATATTCTGTATCAATGTTCTCTTGGTTTAAATGGGCGAGCAGTTCTTGACCAAACCCATCGTCACCAACACAGCCAACCATGTGCACCTTTGCGCCAAGCCGGCTGGCGGCCACCGCTTGATTGGCGCCTTTACCGCCAGGCATGGTAGAAAACTGCCCGCCTAGAATCGTCTCTCCTTCAAGAGCTATCCGAGGCGCTACGACGACCAAATCCATATTCAAACTTCCGACAACAACAATTCTTGCTGGTTGCGCCATTGTAACCTCCTGTGAATTCAGCATTTTTACTCGGAAACCGCTGGATTCTGCGGCGTGTACTGGCGCTCCATCTCGTGCAGTTTTTCAACTCTTCTGCGGAACTCCTCTGCGGTACTGAATTCCGCTTTCAAGAAGCTTTCGAGCAGTTCCACTACGATTACTGGACCGATAATTTGTGCGCCAACACACATAACATTGACGTCATCGTGTTCCACACACTGATGTGCGGAATAGATGTCGTGGCAAACGGATGCGCGAATACCCGGTATTTTATTCGCTGCGATGCACGCTCCCACACCTGTTCCGCATACCATTATGGCTCGTTCTGCTTCACCCGAGAGCACTGCTGCGCATACCGTTCGGGTAATATCAGGGAAATCGACAGGATTACTATCATACGATCCATAATCCATCACCTCGTGCCCCAAAGCTTTTAAAGCGTTTACAACAGTCTCCTTTAATGGAAAGCCTGCATGGTCTCCTCCAACTGCTATTTTCATGTTCGTTTCCTCCAAGATGTTTTTATTTTTTTAAAAATAGGATGCGATCACTTCGCGGAATCTGATACATTGCGTACAAGTTACGGTAAAAGTAAGGATGATTTGTCGCGTGGTTTCCGGCTTCAGTAAAAATTTACTTTTAAGCTTAATTATGAGCATTTTTTTGGTTAATCGATTAAATAACCGCTTTAAAAAAATTGAAAATGAGCCGATGAGTCCACTTATCGGGTTTACGACAGCTGCTCTTAAGAGCTTTTCTCTTCTGGTCGAAAACCCTATTGGTCTTATTCACCCGTACAGCCACAGGAGCGTCGGATAATCAATGTTGTATCCATATACATAATTTCACGCTTCACTTGCTTTTCATTTATTCTAACGAGCATTAAGTTCGCCGCGTGTACACCCAATTGATAGGCTGGCTGCCTAACCGTCGTTATCGGCGGATCCACGATATCTGCCCAATCGGGGTCGTCATATCCGAGAACCGCGATCTGGTCGGGTATACGAATTCCCGCTTCCTTTAAGTATTTATACGCCCCTAGTGTCATCGAATTGTTGGAAACAAACACGGCATCCGGCTTCGAATCCTGCTCCATCAGTTCTTTCATCTTGTCGTAACCGCTCTGGATAGTGAACAGTCCCTCTTTCACAAGCGTGTCCGATAAAGCAACACCGTAATCCTCAAGCGCTCTCTTATAGCCGATCAACCTGTCTTTGCCTGTACTAATGGAAGAAGGCCCAGTAATAATTGCGATTTTACCGTAACCATGCCGAATCAGATGTTCGGTGGCAGAATAAGCCCCCTGAATATTATTCGTCATAATCACATCGGAATTCATGAATTCCGGGCACCTGTTCAGGAATACAATGGGAACACCCGTCTTATCCAGGGATCGGAAATAATCGCCTGAGTTACCAGCGGAGGAGACAACCAAACCATCTACCCTTTTGCCGATCATCACTTCAAGATACTTTCGCTCTTTCTCCACAGAAGAATCCGTGTTGCAAAGTAGAATGCTATAGTTGCTTTTGGATAATTCTTCTTCGATTCCTCTTACAACAATAGAGAAGAATGGATTGGCTACATCCGAGATTAGCACACCAATGATGCGAGATTCCTGTACGCGCAGGCTCTTGGCTACAATATTAGGCTGATAATTCAGCTCTTCAATTGCCTTATTAATCTTGTCTTTGACTTCTTCACTAACGTATTTCGTTTCATTTAGTGCATTGGATACGGTAGCCGTAGATACGCCAGCTAGCTTAGCTACCTCTTTGAGTGTCGACCTCTTCAATTAGCCGTTTCACCTCCTTATTTAATCGATTAACTGAATTATAAGGCTGGAATATCTTTCATGTCAATATAAATGTCTACGCTTTCTTTTTAAAGTAGTAAATTGCACCTTTTTTCCTTGCTGTATCTCGTTTATTCAAATACAACGACTCCTTTTCAAGTTTGTGCGTTCTTTAATCAACAGCCAAAAGAGCATGTTCCGATTTCGTTGAGGGAACATGCTACTTCTGTTTTTTTCCACAAGATCAACTGCTCGTAAGTAATTCATTAGTCGCTCTAAACGCCTTAATACAGATGATACTGCTGTTTCATGTGTGCAAATTCCCGACTTTCGTCCCGAAATTGCTCCAACAGCACCGAAACATCTAATGGATCTTCACGATACACCTTATCCCCGCACAATAAATCAATAAAAGGCCTGGATCCCTCTTTCAGCGGTGGAAGGAACGAAAATTGTTCATAGTTACGCTTAATGGTATACATCAATGTAATCGCTGTCTCCAAAGGACGAATCGCTCGGGTATCCAGCACATGAAGCTGCACACCGCTGCAAGACTCCCCCTGAAATTTGGAAAAGGTCGGTTTAAAATAAACCGGACGGAAAACGACCCCAGGCATTTTCTTGCTGTTCATATCGTCCGCCAGTTGTTGAGCGTTGATAAACGGAGCTCCAACTATTTCAAAAGGAATTGTGGTTCCTCTGCCTTCAGACAGGTTAGTACCTTCAAATATACAGGTGCCTGGATACAACAATGCTGTTTCAAACCGAGGAATCCCCAAAGAAGGCATCACCCAATGTCGACCGGTATCAGCGAATTGCATCTTCCGCTCCCAGCCGTTGGCACGAATTACATGGAGATCACATTGCCAGTTCATTTGATCGTTAGCCATGGTGGCCACCTCACCGGCAGTCAGACCGTAACGCACACAAAGTGGGTAATTGCCAACAAAAGATTGATAGTCCTGCTTTAAAATGTTACCTTCTACCGTCACTCCATCCAGTGGATTGATCCGGTCCAAAATGACAAACGGCTTGCCTGCTTTCGCACAATCTTCCAAAGCATATAGCATCGTATAAATAAAAGTGTAGTATCTTGCACCTATGTCCTGAATATCATAGACGACCATATCAACCTCATCAAGCATTTCCTGGCTCAGGCGCTTGGAATCCTTACGGTACAAGCTATGCACCGGCACCTGTGTGATCGGGTCCAGATACGTTTCTACCAGGGCACCTGCTGCTTGATCTCCACGAACACCGTGCTCCGGTGAAAACAAGGCTGTAAGATTGAAATTCTCATGCAAAATTTGAATGGTGGATACGAAGTCATTGTTTAAGCCGGTAGGGGCCGTAATGAGTCCCAATCGTTTCCCTTTGAATATATGAGTGTACTCCCCAATGCAATCGATACCGTTTCTGATCATAGCTGCCTCCCACATTTTGTTTGATAAAAAGAAAACAGATGCTGCCGTCCTTGACGAGCGTGTTAATTATGGTTGATGCTAAGTACGTTTCGCTTAAGATCTGTTGCTCATCTGTACAAAAATCATCACCTATCCGAGTGATTATCCATCTAAATCTCCCTTGTGCATGGCAGCAAACTGCAAAATCGAAGGTCATACTCGCTTCTACCCAAACGTATTGTTAAGAAAACCTCTAACGAGGCCATTCATGAATGAATAGCCGCGTGTAGAGGTTGGTTTTATTTGTTATAATTCAGTTTTGAGCACACGCATATTTTCTTCTGGAATCATGAAGGTTTGTGCATATTCTTTTCTGGCTTCAAGGCCGCGGACTCTCATCAAATGCTTGTAGTATTCCAAATACTTGAACGACTTGCTGCCGGTTACGAACCAGTGCGTGGAGACGGCCTTCACCCATAGATCAAAGGCTTCCTGATCATAGTCGACATACACATACGGACGGTAGTCTACCGCATCCTCCCAGTTCTCTGCATAATACAATCTCTGTGCAAAATGGGCAGGAAGCTCCCGCTCAAACGTCGGCAAGGCGGCAAAAAAGCGGGCGTCATTGACGATGCGATGTGTTGTCATATGGTCCTTGTGCATGCTGTTCTTCCAATGCGTAATAATGACGTTCGGACGAACTTGACGAATGACGTCTGCTACTCGAAAACGCATTTCTTGGTTATCCTGCAGCTCGCCATCTGGAATGTCGTCGAATACGAACGCTTCTCCGCCAAGCATCTCGGCAAAGGTTTTCGCTTCATTCACTTTCTGTACGCGATATTCGGCCATATCTTGACCTGCCGGAACGCCGCGTTCTCCTGCTGTCAGCGCTAGAGTCGCAATGCGGTCCCCCTTCAAAAAGTGACTTGCCAATACGCCTCCTGCGGTTAATTCGGCATCACCCACATGGCCACCAATGGCCAGAATCGATAACTTTTGCTCGCTCACTCACACAAACTCCCTTCTCATAACAGAAAATTGTTTGACGGTTGTAAAGCCTGCCTTCTCGTAGATGCGGATAGCCGGATTCGTACTGCCCGTATAAAGCGACATGTAGTCGGTTCCAATCGAGCGAAAAGCCTCACACAGTTTAAAGAATAAAATGCTGCCCAACCCGTGTCCCTCATGATCAGGAGGCACGCCTATTCCGGCGAAATAGCCTCGGCCGTTGTCCTGACGAATCACAGGTCCTGCAAATCCGATGACCTTGTCTTTATATGCAGCAATCACAACTGGCACACCATCTGCCGTGCTTTGCCCGATTTCCTTTTGCCATAAAAGATTATCAAATCCTTGGAGCATTTCATCTACGCCGTTATGCTTTTCCGAATTAAACAATTCCACCGTGTAACCCTCAGCGGCTGCTTTATTTTCTTTGGCCATTACATCCTCCGGGATGGTGAAGCCATCCAGCTTCAAATACATGCCGCACTCTTTGGCACGCTCCACATACCCTGCTCGCAGCAAAAATTTATACAATTTACTCTCAATCGGCACACCTGGCGCATTGTTATGCTCATGCTTTGGAGTCCCCGGTATATACCATGGCAATAACATCGGGTTAAAAAATAAAACATCGCCTTGCTTTTTCCCCTGCTGCTGAAAGCGATGCTCCAAAGCGTCTAACATGCCTTGATAAATCTCATCGGTTTTGAAGTCTTCAGCTAGAACGATGCAAGTGATGTACCCAGCCACTTCTCCAAGCGGCAGGTCATCACCTGTACACCCGCAGGCAAAGCCTTTAACCTCATTTTGATCCAATAAAATAAACGTATTTTGACCATCGAAATAAGGGTTTGCCGTGAAAATACGTTCAAAGCTTTGTTCGTTAAGCTCCTTGTAGCCTTCTTTCACAGCTTCTTCATTCCATAAGTCGATTATCGCCTGACGATATTGTTGATCCCAGGACACTATCATGCTGAGTGATGCCTCCCCTACGCGCGGCTTGTATTAACCCTTCACCGCTCCAACCGTTACACCTTCTAAGAAGTACTTTTGCAAGCTGAAGAAAAGAATAAACATCGGCAGTGCTGAGATCGTAGCCCCCGCCATCATCGGCGCGATAAACGTCGTATTGGCGAAGCGGAAGTTTTTCAAACCAACTTGGATCGTCTGCATATCCATCGTATTAGTGACAAGCAGCGGCCAGAAGAACGTATTCCAGCTATCCATAAACGTTAGAATTGCCATTACAGCGAGCACCGTTTTAGACAAAGGCAGAATGATTCTCCAATAGATGGTGAATTGGCTGCACCCTTCGATTTTGGCGCTTTCCATAATCTCGTTCGGGATGCTGCTCATGAACTGTTTAGCCAGAAAAATATTATATACCGTAACGATACCCGGCATAATTAACGCGCTGTACGTATTTTGCAATTCAAACACGTTAACAACTAGAATATACAAAGGAACTTGCGTAACTTGGTAAGGAATCATCATGGAGACAAGCAGTACCGCGAACAGCACGCCTCTCCCTTTAAAACGGAGTTTAGAAAATGCATAACCGGCCATGCTGGCAAAAATGACGTTGGACACCATCACGGTAGTCGCCACGATCAACGAGTTCAAAATCCAACGATACGAATACTCGCTGTAATCAAAGAAATATTTGAAGGAAGCGAATGTAAACTTGCTAGGTAAAATGGAGTAGCTCACCGCTCCGGCCTCAACCGGATCAGCAAAGGATGAAATGACCATGAAATAGATCGGAAATATCGTCGCCAAAGCAAAAAGTAGAAGGGCGATAAAAATGATTGAATTACGTATGGTTTTTACTTTAGGTTTTCCTGCATGATTGCTATATAAAGCCATTTTTTATCCTCCCATTATAGGGATCTTTGAGCGGAGCTCAAAGTCTCTCCGATCTTAATACTCGACGTCTTTTCCTGCATATTTAAACTGAATAACCGAAATTCCCGCGATAATAAGTGCTAGAATCAATGATTGCGCCGCGGCTTTACCGAATTCAAAATAAGTAAAGGCATTATTGAAAATTAGTAGACCCACCATCGTAGTCGCATTGTTCGGACCGCCTCCGGTCATGAGGTACGCGTTCTGAAACACTTGGAAAGAACCGATAACACCCGTCACCAAAAGGAATAATGTCGCTGGTTTCAAAGAAGGAACCACGATATGCCACAGCTTTTGGAAAAAGTTCGCTCCATCCATTTCCGCTGCCTCGTAATACGTATCATCAATGCCAAGAAGACCTGCCAGATAGATGATGATGCTCGTGCCATGACTGGACAGCCAGGACATCAGAACTAAAGAAAACATCGCTGTTTTGCTTGATCCGAGCCAGTTCTGATTGGTGAAGCCAAAGAAATGAATCAACTGATTTAAAATTCCGCCTTCCATCGGATCGAAGATCCAAAGCCATACGACGGATAAAGCAACACCTGAAGCAACTACAGGCAAGTAATAGACACCTTTGAAAAATCCCTGCGTTTTTTTCCTGAGCGGCAGAATCAAAATAGCGATCACCATGGACAAGATCAAGTTAACAGGTACAGTCAGAAGTGTATAAACGACGGTATTGCGCATGGCTTGCCAAAACAAACCGTCTTTCACCGTCGAAACATAATTGTCAAATCCAACATAGGTAGAACCAAGAGGTTTGTATTCTTGGAGACTGATGATAAACGCGCTTACGACCGGATATGCGGTGAACATTGCAAAGACGACCAAAGCAACGGCAATAAATGCATATCCCCATGCTCCTTCTCCTCTGATTCTCCTTCTTTTCATCGGTTTAGCGATATGAGTAGCCATTTGTCAAACCCCGTTTCAGAAAACTCGGTTAAAATAGTTCGGATAGCCGTGTAGCATGCTTCACGACTATCCGAGGTTTACAACTTATGATTAATCTTTCACAACGCCGTCGGCGCCAAATGCAGCAATCGCCGCGGTTTTCACAGCTTCATACATCGCTTCAGGTGTAATTTCACCTGCGATTAGACCTTGGAACTTAGGTACGATAACTTCTGTTTCCAATTTGATCGCTTTAGCACCCAGTTCTGTCGGGATATCCGAACGAGCAGGTGTTGCATTTTTCAACATGTAGTCAACCGCAGCCACGTTCTCAGGACTTCTGTCAATTTTCATGCTCTCAGCCGCTTTTTTACCGCTTTGAGTAATGTGAGCAGAGAACAGATCACTGTTTGTTGCTGCAGCATTTTTACCGCTAGCTAAGAAGTAAGCCGCTTTTACAACGTTTGCTTTGTGCTCAGCCGTTGGTTCCTTTTTACCGCGGAACGTCATGTAACCGTCAACGACCGTAGCGAATGAAGGTTTTGCACCTTGGAAAGTTGGAGCCGGCAATACAACATAATCAACTGGGATCGAGTCTTTTACAGCACTTGCATCAGCTGCTTTCAGCTTCGCATTGTTCGTTTTAGCTGAATTTTCAAACACCGCAAGACCTTTACCAGTGATCATCGTTTGACCTGTCAAGAACATGTTCCAACGTTTACCTGCATCTACGGAGCTAAGCTCTTTCGGCATGGAGCCGTCATCAATCAATTGACGAAGATCTTTGAGCAATCCTAAGTAGTTTTTGCTTGTGTAAGCATATTTCAAATCTTTATTAAACGCGTGAGGCATACCGGCATTTTTGGCCATGATACCCAAGTAGTCAACGGCTGCAACGCCTTTCACAGCGAATACGAAGCCATAGCGCGTTTTGCCGTTTTCCGTTACGACGCCTTTTTTGACCGCTTGTCGGAATTCATCGTACGTCCAACCGCTCGTTTGTACTTTCTTCCAATCGATACCGGCCTTTTCCAAGAACTCTTTATTTCCGCCTAGTGCGTGAACTTCCATATAAGCAGGGAAGCCGTAAAGTCCTTTGCCGTTCTTCATGTATTCAAGCGGAGCTTTCTCATAATCGTTAATCATCTCAGGAGTTGCCGCATCCGTAATGTCCATGAGCAATCCTTGCTGCAAATACTTAGGGATACCGTCAGAGCCTCCGAATGCAATATCCGGCGGGCTGCCTGCATTCACTTGCGTATCCAATTTCTGTTTCATATCTTCCCAGCTTGCTGGTTCAATTTTGAGCGTCAGGTTCGGATACTGAGCAGTAAAGTCCTTGGACATTTGTTCGAACTGTTTTTGGTAGTTCGGTGAAACTGGCGGCAGCAAAGCCGTGATGGTATCTTTCGCTGTTGAAGCGCCGGCTGTAGCCGCTGGAGCCGTTGTTGTACCTGCTGGTGTACTTGTTGCTTTCGTGCCGGAAGTACCACCGCAAGCTGTTAAAGCCATGGTTAAAGCGACGACGGATGCTAATACGGGCATTTTTCTTTTCATGAAAATAGACCTCCTAATATAGGGATCTTTGAGCGTGCGTAGCTCAAAGTCTCTCCTTTTGATATTGAGTTAATTACACAACTTTGCTAAAAGTACGTATGGCTGTTTTCAAACGGCCGTCGCATTGCTTCAATGCTTGTTCTGCCTCCGCTGCGTCCAAACCAGTTTTTATCATCATAATGGCTAGCTTACAATTCATGGAAGCGCTTTCCAAATGGGTAATAGCGCACTCTTCATCTACCCCTGTTGCTGCCCTAATGATACGAACCGAGCGATCATACAATTTGATATTACTTGCTTTCATGTCTACCATGAGGTTGTTATAAGTCTTTCCTAGCTTCACCATCGTACAGGTCGTCAGCATGTTAAGAACCAGCTTCTGTGCTGTCCCCGCTTTCAATCGGGTAGATCCCATAATCGCTTCCGGCCCAACCACTGGCGCAATACACACATCACAGACAGGCTCTAATTTCGAATTTTTGTTATTCACTACGCCGATCGTTGCTGCACCAATGTCCTTTGCTTTTTGCAAACTGGCAATGACGAATTGTGCGCTTCCACTGGCCGTAATTCCAATAACAGCATCCTTGTCAGTCACACCGCACCGTTCAATGAGTGCGATCCCCTCCTCCGCGTTATCTTCAAAACCTTCAATTGCTGTTCTTAGTGCCCCATCGCCACCGGCGATATGACCTTGCACCAGCATGGGGTCAATACCAAAGGTAGGAGGACATTCAGAAGCGTCGAGTACACCGAGTCTGCCAGAAGATCCAGCCCCTACGTAGAACATTCTGCCGCCATTTTTCAGAACATGATGCAAAATATCAACCGCTTTCATAATCTGCGGTATTTCTGCTCCCACTGCAGCGGGAACTTCAGCATCCTGCTCATTCATTAAACGCAGCATTTGTTCCGTTGTACATTCATCCATCATCTGTGTTTTCTCGTTAATCTCTTCCGTAGTCAACCCCGAGAGATACTCATCCATAGCCATCCTCCTATCCTGTTTGATTCAATTTCTATTTTCATACTAACGAAAAATTTCACGACCGTCAATAGTTTTTGAAATTTTATTTCTTTTCACAATAAACATTTGATTTTTTATTTCATTTAACAACAAAAAAAGACAACGGCTTTATCTGGCAAAGGCGTTGTCTTTATCTTTTATTTGCGATGTTTGCTGCTGGCAATAATATCGTGCGTTTTAGCTAAATATTTCTTCACTTTCTTGTATTCCGCACTAGCTACGCCAGCAAAAAGAATATCAATGACCGTCAGCATAGCAATTCGCGATCCCATGGCACCGCTTCTGATAGTTACCTCTGGTGTCGAGATGCTCAGAACGATGTTCGCCTGATCTGCTAACTCGCTTTTATTATATTTGGTAATGGCAATAATGCACGCGCCATTCTTCTTGGCTATTTCTAGTGCATCTAGAATTTCTATCGTACTGCCTGAATTTGAAATAAAGATGGCCACATCACTTTTATCCAGCATGGTAGCTGCCGTAAGCTGGCTGTGCCCGTCCGTGTAGGTATGGCACATCTTGTTGATCCGCGAAAATTTCTGCTCCGCATCGATACCGACCAGACCGGAAGCACCAATTCCGAAAAAAGCAATACGGTTGCTTTCTCGCAGAACCTTTACAGCACGGGCTATTTCATTTTTATCGATGACACTAAGGGTATCTTCTATAGATTTACTATTATTGCGAGAAATATTAGAGATAATGACGGATAGATCATCCCCTGGTTGTATATCGGTGTACTGGTTCTTCTCATCATCATCCATAGATCCAATTGAGGCTGAGATACTTACAATAAAGTTCCGGTATCCTTTATACCCCATCGTTTTACAGAAACGAAGCACGGATGCGTCACTGGTCTTCGTCAGCCCGGCAAGACTCTTAATCGAAAGATGCGGGATTTCTTCTAAATTCTCCAAAATGTAATCAGCCACCAACTTCTCTACAGGAGTTAGGCTGTCTTTCATATCACGAATCTTTATCAAAATATTATCATTAATTGACATATATATTTCCTGTTCACCCTATTTTCTCTGAGCTAAAATTTTAATCTCATCATACGTTATAATTGCTCAAAAAAACAAGATTAATATCTAAAATTGTAAACAATTTACCTACACCCAGAACTGATCGAAGGAATGATTAAGCGAAAAGACGTATTACCAATAGATGAACTAGTACTTATGGATATTGATGCAAGAAAGCTGGAAATTGTGGGCAAACTATGTGAACGCATGATACAGGCAGCGATTCTCTGAATATTCTAGATAACACAGCCAGACAACTGGCTTACTCCACGGTTGGCTGTATGCACAATCTGGATTTTGGTCAGGAAGTCGATATCATTCTGGCTGAGAGTCATTTAGGCCGTAGAACAAGACGATCGTTAATCATGAAATATCAGAATTTCCGAAATAAAGGATCTACGTTCCGCGCCCATCGTATCTCATAAAGCCTCCAACAAACGTTGTCGCTCATTCGCTCCCATCGCTAAGTGAATAAGGTGAGCCACCAATTTTTTCTGTTCTGGATTTAATCGGGCAAAGACTTTTGGCTCAAGTTGACACATTTCCCTGATGACAGATTCCAGCTCTTGTTTTCTGGTAGTGTCCTCAGGATCGTCTTTAAAAATTGGAAATGCCTTGGATTCCGCAAACTCTTCAATCACATGATCCGCGAATAAACCTAAATAAGGCTTCCTTTTTTGCTTTATAAACGTGTTGATTTCTTCAATTAAAAATTGAAATGCTTCGCTTCTTCTGCTTGCTCCAAAAGATAACTCCAATTGTCCGCCATTGTCTTCACTATCAAAGTCAAAATGATCAAACCCCTTACTTTGAATATAAACACTATGATAGAATGAATCACCTTTGTTATTAAAAGTTGTCGGCTGCTTATGCTTCTCTTCTAAATGTGAATCGAGAAAGTAAAGTTTGGAATATTCATGATTGATTCGGTCTTTCCAACGAACATATTTGATTGTAAACTCCGTTTGTGTAGGCTCATGAACGATTTTAAAACATTCTTTTTCGGCTATCACACACGAGTAGTCTAAGGAAACGCCATCTATTTTAACATCGAAATGTTTCTCAGCATGAAGTTCTAGGAACCACCCAAATTCCTTACATAAAAAAGTCAACAAATCCTCATAGACAAAATCTTTCATGATATTATGAAAAGTTACCGTCGTTCCTGATTCTTCATCTGTTAGGATGTTATTCGTCACCTCATAGGTATCCAAATTTTTCGAATGAATACGAATGGTATACGTATTTTTAAGAAGGCCGTCCACATAGGTCGTAGTCCATGCTGCATCAGAAGCAAAGTGATGGAAGGTTAATCGACCGATTCCATTTTTTCCATGCATAGCCGAAGTCGTTCTGGCTCGCTTTTCAGGATCAATTTGCTTCTCAGACTCGAAAAATGGCGTAAACTTCCGTTCTAACTCTTTCCTATTTATGCCATAACCGTTATCCGCAATGACAATTTGATCTATGCCGCCTAGCACATTTTTATGAAGCTTTATATCTACAACAGTAGCTTTTGCATCAAATCCATTCCAAATATATTCAGAAATAGCTTGCAAATAATCAAACTTACGAAGAGTTTTTTCGATACCTTTTGAGGATATTTCTATCTTGCTTTTGCCCAAAACGATCAACCCCTTCAATGAGTAATTACGCCAATACCTACAAATCTATCATATTCCAAATCTATCATTCCGTATGTCGATTCATGCTTGCCAGGTGCAAATCTTTTTCGACAAAAAAACGACACCTCAAAGGTGTCGCTTTACATTACTTT
This sequence comes from Paenibacillus alginolyticus DSM 5050 = NBRC 15375, assembly GCF_000422905.1. GTDB lineage: Bacteria > Bacillota > Bacilli > Paenibacillales > NBRC-103111 > Paenibacillus_E > Paenibacillus_E alginolyticus. The sequence continues at coordinate 115,996 of NZ_AUGY01000010.1, read as the reverse complement.
TTAATTTCCTCCAGTGGAGAATGATGTCCGTAGAACGTTTTTACTCTTATAACCGGGGCTGTCCATTTAACCGCATTGGCGATCACGCGCTGAACATCTTTGTTGTGATAGGTAGGATAAGTCTCATGTCCTGGACGGAAATAGAAAATTCGGCCTTGACCCCGACGGTAAGTGCAGCCGCTGCGGAACACCTCGCCCCCCTCAAACCAACTGACGAAGATTAATTCATCAGGCACGGGAATATCAAAATGCTCTCCGTACATCTCCTCTTCCGCCAAATCGATAAAGGGACCAATTCCTTCTACGATTGGATGTGATGGATCAACAACCCAAAGCCGCTCTTTCTCGTCCGCTTCTCTCCAAAGCAGGTCGCAGGATGTCCCCATTAGCTTGCGGAACATCTTGGAATGATGGCCTGAATGCAGGACGACCAGCCCCATCCCCTTATGTACCCGGTCACAAATACGATCGACGACATCATCCTGAAAGCCCTTGTGATCGACGTGCCCCCAATAAATGAGAACATCGGTAGCATCCAGCTTTTCTTGGGTTAGTCCGTGCTCAGGCTCATTAAAGGTTGCAAAGCTAATCTCAAATCCATCCTGCCTGATACCATCAGCAATGGCTCCATGCATCCCTTTGGGATATATCCTGGCTACCTCTTCTTTTCTTTGCTCTTGCAGAAATTCATTCCATATCGTTACTTTAATCATACAACTCACTCCTTTTCTAACAATGAATGCAGTTATATGCTTCTCATTACTCCGTCTTTTGCTGAATCTATGATCGCTTGCAGCACTTGTTGATTACGGTATCCGTCTATGATTGTAGGGAGTAATTGCGAGTTAGCTTGTTCCAAATAATCCACAAAATCCTGCAGCATGGGCTTCATCGTTTTCTCGTCCAAATGAATGACTTTTTCTGTTAGCTCCAGCTTTTCGCCTTCTCTAACCGTCAAATGAACTTCATTCGGTTGTTCGACCGAAATCCTGACGGTGCCTAGATCGCCAAACAACGTAACCTGAAATTGATTTTTCGTTCCAATGGCATTTTTATGGGTATAAAAGGTGCCCATGACCCCGCCTCCAAGCACACACTGGAATCCGGTAAAGTCATCCACGTCTACTTCAACGAGCTGATTTGTCCGCGGATCCGTTCGGTGATCGATAAACGTGCTCATCATACCGGCTACTTGCGTAAATTCTCCTACAAAAAAGCGTGCCGCATCCACCATATGAGAGCCTATATCCGCTAATATACCTGACCCTGCCATCTCTTTATTAAACCGCCAGGTGTACTCCTTGTTAAACATAGGCGCGTTTTCCTCTTGCAAGTAGTGGGCGGCAATATGCCGAATACGCCCTAAAGTCCCTTGTTCTACAAGCTGTTTAACGTATTGAAAGCAAGGTCTGTAGCGGTAGGAAAATCCAATCATGCAGGGTATCGGATTTTTTTCATACAAGCGTAATAATTCATCTGCTTCTTCCATCGTTCGTGTGAAAGGTTTTTCAGAAAATATCGGTTTACCGCATTCTATCGCATATTTTAAGATGTCATAATGGAATTTATTCGAGACACCGGATATGATAAAATCAACGTCGGTATCAGCTATAATCGCTTTATAATCGCTATAGCGCTTCTCAGCCGATAAGTTCAATCGATCACCGACCTCTTGAACCGCCTTCGTATTCACATCACAAATGGCTGCAACTCTCGTATTCGCAATTCTCGAAAGATGGTTCATATGATAATCGCCAATTCCTCCAAGACCAATAATGCCTACGTTCCATATGTCTTTGTTCATCCTGCTGCCCTCCCGATATTGTCTTCAACTACTTATCCAATCGTCAGACAAGAATTTCTTTCTATAATTTTGCTTTCAATAATCATATTTTCCGAGAAATCCCCTTGCAGAACGCCTAATTGGTGCATTAACAATCGGACAGATTGAGCTCCTAATTCCGAAGGCTGCAAATCCATGCTCGTCAAAGACGGGTTCGATTGAACCATCATAGAGAGATCTCCGCATATGACAAACAAAGATACATCTTCTGGTACACTGAGATTCAAATCCTTGAGTGCATTAAGGACACTGAATGCCGTGCGGTCATCATCTGCAATAATCGCGGTCACTTTCTTCTTCTGGTTACCAAGGATTTCAATTGTCTCTGCATAGCCATAGTCCATGTATTCACTAGTATTTAGGGCAGGCTTATGATGAATCATGTGATCTTCCACATCAAGTTGATGATCTTTCATCGCCTTGATAAAGCCTGCTTTTCTATCGATGGACACGGTCATAAGCTCATTTGCATTTAAAAACATAATGTCTTTATGACCCTTGTTGATCAAATATTTGCATATGCTGTCAATAATCTTGTGATTGTCGTTATCCACGCTGAAAGATTTATGAATATTGGTATTCATGACTCTGCCGACAGTAACAAAGGGGATTTGTTCACCATGCATGAGGTTGATACGGTCATCATCGGTCGTTGGGCTCATCACAACAGCACCATCAATCGGATAACTCGACAGGAATGGTGTTTTCACCTTTTGCACAGGAATCATATCAAGCAGAACCCTGTATCCATAATAGGAAGCTTCCAAAATAACGCCATTGATGAACTGCGTATGAAATGCGCTAAAAAAGAAGCTGCCATGCGGGATTGTCAATCCGATCGCCATGGTTTTCTTCGTAGCCAAGCTTCGCGCAATATGATTAGGCACATAATTTAATTGTCTGGAGACCGTCATGACTCTCTCTTTTACTTCATCGCTTGTGGGTCTTTTTTGGCTAAAAACATTCGACACTGTCCCTTTAGAGACTTTCGCTAATTTTGCTACTTCATCAATTTTAGCCATATATAATCAAACATCCCTTCAGAAAACCATCCATTTATCCTAATTCTTCATTGAGTTTTTCTACTAAGTCAATTAATTCCAGCGGATGGTTGATCGTATAATCAGGTATTTCACTTTCGTCTGCGTGTAACTTCGGGTATCTAGGAGTCCAGCTCAAGAAGATACTCGTAATTCCCATTGCATTAGCCCCTTTAACATCGCGGCTTAGGTTGTTGCCCACCATGACAATACGGGAGCAATCCTGCTCGCTGAGATCCAACGCTCCAATCGCAGCTTTAAACATACGAGGACTTGGTTTAGAAGCTTTAATCGTCTCTGAATAAATCATCGTGGTGAAATAATCATACAATCCATTTTGCGTTAAAATATTTTTGAACGATTGCGCCCTACCGTCGGCTACGATGGCCATTATATATCCACGTTCGGCAAGTGTCTTCACCATTATATCGGCCCCTGGAATCACATTGGCCCTAATGACAATATCATGGTCATCTCTAATTTCGGTTCCTTCATCAATGATCGTATCTCCGCAGTCCAGAAAAACTATAAGCTTCTTTGCATTAGGATCAATCGTTGTCGTATCACTCATGTATTACACCTCTTAAGTTTAATTGATTCGCATAGTGGCATGCAGCATAATGATTTTCGCCGACGGCTTGCAGCTCCGGTTCTTGCTGCGTACATTTATCGGTCTTATACGTACACCTTGGATGAAAGTGACATCCGCTTGGAGGATTAGCTGGATTAGGAACTTCTCCTTCGAGAATAATTCGATCCTTCTTATAATTCGGGTCTGGCTCAGGTACAGCCGACAATAGCGCCTCCGTATAGGGATGCTTGGGATGATCAAATAACGAATCCACCGGCGCCAATTCTACAATTTTCCCTAAGTGCATAACCGCTACTCTGTCGGATATGTTTTGAACGATGGATAAATCATGAGAGATGAAAATATAAGTGATCTGCAGCTGCTCTTGCAGGTCCTTCAGCAGATTAATGATTTGTGCTTTAATTGACACGTCCAGCGCCGAAACAGCTTCATCACATACAATTAGTCTCGGTTGAGAAATAAGTGATCTCGCAATAGCGATACGTTGTCTTTGCCCTCCGGAAAAGGCATGCGGATATCGTTTGAGATAACTGACATTTAATCCGGTCTTCTCTGCGATTTGGGTAACTTTGTCATCCAATTGTGATTTCGTCAGCTTAAAGTTGGCGAGCAGCGGCTCAGCTATAATATCGTATACGCTCATTCTCGGACTCAGTGATGAATAGGGATCCTGAAAAATCATCTGAATATCTTTTCTATATTTCTTGAATTCTTTGCCTCGCAGCCCTAAAAAATCAACTTGCTCTTCACCTTCAGGTTGATAGATTACTTGGCCTGATGTCGCATCCATCCCTCTAACAATACAGCGGCCTAATGTCGTTTTGCCACAGCCTGATTCGCCGACAATGCTTAGGGTTTCCCCTTCCAATAGCTCAAAAGAGACGTTGTTCAAAACACGAATGGATGAAGGCTTGCTAAACAGCTTATTTTTGGATTTTACTTGAAAATCCTTATTTAGATGATTTACTTTCAGTATAGGTTTAGACATCCTTATTCTCCTTCACCCTTATCCTTATAAAGAAAACATCTAACCATATGGCTATCAGATATTCGAGTTTTCGGCACGGTCTGTTTATTGCATACACCATCAATCCGATCCTTACACCGTTCGTAAAATCCGCACATTGGAGGCATATTGAATGCCATCGGAACTGTTCCTTCGATCGATTCTAGACGTGTATGTCTATTTCCGCCTAGTCTTGGCATCGATTTGAGCAGACCCTTCGTATACGGGTGTTTAGGATTATTGAAAATTTCTTCTACTGTCGATTGCTCAACAATTTTCCCTAGATACATGACGGCCACTTCGTCGCACATTTCTGCTATGATCCCAAGATCATGCGTCACGAGCAGAATGGCCATTCCAAATTCCTGTTGGAGTCCCTTCATAAGCTCTAACACTTGTGCTTGAATGGTTACATCCAGCGCAGTCGTAGGCTCATCGGCAATTAACAATTCTGGATTGCAGGACAAGGCCATTGAGATCATCGCGCGCTGGCGCATGCCGCCGGAAAACTCATGCGGGAATTGGTCGAACCGCTTCTCTTGATCGGAAATACCAACTTTACCGAGCATTTCTAGCGCTATCTTCTTGGCTTCTTTTTTATTTTTGGTGCGGTGGATTAAAATAGATTCCATGATCTGATTCCCGATCGTATACATCGGTGAAAATGCCGTCATGGGTTCTTGAAATATCATAGCGATTTTGCGCCCGCGAATCGATCGAATCTGTTTACCACGCGAATCTAGAGATAGCAAATCCAAATCGTTTAGCGCCTTCTCAGAAGTGGAGTGATAAACAATCTTCCCTGAGGTTTCACACTCTTTGGGATTAATACTGATGATCGCTCGACTGGTCAGGCTTTTTCCGCATCCGGATTCGCCAACTAGACCTAATGTTTTTCCTTTTTTTATCTCAAAATCAACACCATCTACCGCTTTCATTTCCCCATTATCCATTTGAATTCGAATTTTGAGGTCTTGAACGGAAAGCAGGGGTTGTTCGGATTGTGAAACAGAAGCTTGAGATGTCATAATATCTCCTCGCCTTACGCTAATATGGATTATTTCTTGTATGGATCAGCAGCATCGCGCAATCCGTCGCCTAGAAAGTTAAAGGTTAATACGGTAACGATGACAAATCCTAAGGGAATTAGTTTCCATGGATACAAAGCAACATTCTCGATCTGTTGAGCTTCCTGAAGCAAAACACCCCAGCTGGTAGCAGGAGAGCGTATACCGAGTCCAAGAAAACTCATGGCCGTCTCGCCGAGAATCATACCGGGTATGGCTAATGTTGTTGCCACTACCAAGTAGCTGATAAAACCAGGCAAAAGATGTTTAATAATGATTTTAGCATCGCTAACGCCGGCTATTTTGGCCGCTAGAACGTATTCTTCATTTTTCAACGAAATAAACTTTCCTCTTGCTACCCTAGCTAGCTCCGTCCAACCAATAAAGGCGAAGATAATGACGATATAGATATACATGGTTACTACGGGCACACGCGGTGGTATGGCTGCCGATAGTGCCATCCATAGTGGCAGCGTCGGAAATGAACGAATAATTTCAATGAACCGCTGAATGACTGAATCGATCCATCCTCCGAAATATCCTGATACACCGCCGATAAACAAACCTAAGACAAAGCTAATCGTTACGCCAATGAGAGGGATACTTAATGAAATTTGACTTCCCATCACAATACGCGATAATAAGTCCCTGCCCATCCCGTCCGTACCGAAAATAAATACACGACCAGGCTGATCCACTCCAAATAGATGTCTATTCGTTGGAATCAAACCAAGAAATTTATAGCTTTCACCCTTGACGAAAAAGCGGATCGAGTGGCGAACCTTCTCATCCGGAACAAACACTTTACGAAGTGTAACCGGGTCTCTGGCAGACTTTAGGTCATATACAAACGGTCTAAATTGAAATTTGCCCTCGGCATCTATGAAGCTCACTTTAGCTGGAGGCGCATTCACATATTTACTGTCGTAGCTCTCCAACCCGTAAGGCGCTATAAACTGAGCAAAGAGGGCGGCTATGTAAAAACAGGCTAGAATCACTAAGCTGATACGGGCTAATTTATGCTTCTTTAATCTGTGATACATAAGACGCCATTGTGAGCTGTAAAAGACATCGCTATTTTTCTTCGGCTTGATCGCGTTTATTTTCTGTTTCCCTGCTATCGGAATTGTTTTCATTGGTTACGTACCTCTGAACTCTGTGCGAATTTTTGGATCGAGCCATGCCAATAAAATGTCCGAAATCAATGTCCCTATAACCGTTAACACAGCCATAAACAATAACCAGGTACCTGCCAAATACATATCCTGAGCTAGTAATGCGTTATACATAACGGGGCCTTGAATGGGTAAATTCAATACGATCGCCGTAATTGTAGAACCTGTGAAAATGGAGGTTAGTGACCATCCAATGGTACTAACGATTGGATTCATAGCGGCACGCGTCGGATACTTAAGCAAAATTTTCGTTTCCGATAAGCCCTTTGATCTTGCGGTCACCACATTCGGCTTATTCAATTCGTCCAGCATTTGGCCTCTCATGACTCGAATCAGCTCTGCCGTGTTTGCCAAACCAATCACAATAACAGGGATAATCATATGCTTCAGTAAATCAAGAATCTTGTCCATCGACCATCCTGCATTGACGAATTCATTGGAAAATAGACCAAGCAGAGGATCGCCAAAATATACATAAGAGAGGTACATTAAAATAATAGCCATCAAGAAATGAGGGGTAGCCATGCCAAGAAAGCCTATTGCTGAAAAAATATAATCACCAATCGAATATTGTCTTACCGCACAGTAAATACCGATGGGGATTGCTACCGCATAGGTAAAGGCCATCGTTACCAGAGAAACGATGATCGTTAACCCCATGTATTGCGATATGACGGCCATAACTGGTTTGTTATAACTGAAGGAATACCCGAAGTCGAAATTAAAAATAATATTTTTCATCCACGCTAGGTATTGCATAAACCATGGTTGATCCAATCTTAAGCTTGCTCTCATTTCATCCATATCTTGTTGCGTCATGACATCGCCTGCCACAGACATCTTAGCCGCATAAGTCGATACATAGTCACCGGGCGGCAGTTGAATGATGTAGAAGACGATCATTGATATAAAAATAACGACGGGAATTACCAGAATGATTCTTCTTACAATATATTGGAGCATCTCTATCCAATCCTCTCAACTCAATTCGAAGATGCTGTTAAAGACAATAAGGGGAAAGTTAAGTTCCCCCTTATTGGTTACAGGTTTAACTTAGGGTTTAATATAAAATTGCGAAGGATGACCATGCCCTAAGCTGCGGAATTCATCCGAGAAAACCAAATCTTTCGGTATGTTACCCATTTTATTTGAAGCGACAACCAGCGTTGGAGTTGGACCGGCATAACCAATAATCCATTGATTCTTTTGATGAAGCTTAATGATCTCATTTCCCCATTTATTAATTTCCTCTTTACTTGTAGATGATTTCACTTTGTTCCAGTAGTCCAGAATTAAGGCTACATCACCTTCTGGTTTGACGCCTTCTTTGCCATTGGATGAAGTAAACAATCCGTAATGTCCGAACCAAGGAGTCAGCACTCTCAGAGGAACAAGCGTATCAGGCCGGAAGGCTACATTGACTAATGAAATATTTTCAGTTGTCGCTGGAATCTTATTCGAGTACTTGAGTTCTTGCTGAGTTCCTGCATCCACAACCTTAACGTCCATCTTAATCCCTACTGCTTGATAATACTTTTTAACTAATTCTAGAAAAGTTGCTGAGTTCGTGCTGCCTTCAATAAACGTTATCGTTAAATCCGAGCCGTCTGCATTCAAACGGAAATTATTTTTATCCCGTTTCGTCAAACCTAACTCATCCAATAATTGATTGGCACGATTCACATCGAATTTGCTCCACTGGTCCGACCAGCCTTTTTGGAAACCAACTAAGCCCTCCGGAACCGATGCTTGCACAGGAGCACCTAAACCATTCGTAACGATCTCGGAAATTTCTTTACGATCAACGGCAACAGACAGTGCTTCTCTAAATTTAATATCCTGAAACAGCTTGCGCAGGTTAGGGTCTGGCGTGGTCTGATTGAGTTGAATACCGGCACTTGACCAAGTTGGCGTGGTCCAAGGCATCACCCGGAACCCTGCTTTCTTCTCATTTTCTTTCAATACGGTGAAATCTTTAAAATCAAAGGTAAGAAGATTATAATCTCCCGCTAGTGAACCAAGAACTCTTTGAGCGGGGTCTTGAACTTTGGTAGCGACAATGCGGTCCATATAGGGTAGTTGATTGCCTTCGCTATCCACTTTCCAATAGTAGGGATTTCGTTCCATAATAAATTGATCACTATTCGGATCGTTTTTAGCGACCCAAGCTCTTAAAGTCGGGATTTGTGGGTTTACCCAATAATAATAGCCCGTTGCTACCAAGAAAGATTTGACGTCTTCAAAGCCCCATTTTTTAGCAATTTCAAGTGCTTTATCTTGGCCTACAAACTCAGGCAGTATCGTTTTTTGGAAATGTGCCGGTGCAAAGAACCATTTGTTGTCAATGGCAACGCGCTCCAGGAACATCACACTTGGAAACTTATGTACGACTTTAAAGCTGTAATCATCTATTTTCGTAACTTTAGCTAAAGCTTTTTCCCCTGTCACCGGATCGACGGAGTAATAAGCGTCATATATTTTTTTGCCGAAGGTTTCTTTGGTGAGCATGTGCTCCCAGTAGAACAGGACATCATCGGCTGTGAATGGCATACCGTCTGACCACTTCATGCCCTTCCTTAAATAAATGGTGAATTCAGTGGAATCTTTATTCACCTCAAAACCTTTGGCCACATTAGGTTCAACAGCGCTTCCATCCTTGTTAAAACGGAAAAGCGCCTCCTCTGTAGGTTGACCGACCGTCCAACGATCATTAGGTCCGGTCCAAGGCATCTTCCAATCGCCGCCATATTTACCGATCTCATCGGTTACTTTTTCGACCATGATATCTTCCTTAACCGGCATACGTTCAATCACAGGTTTCAACGTGCCTGCACCGACGAGCTTAGTTAACATCGGGGCCTCTTTGAAGCCGTCAGCTTTTACTGGTGCAGATGCAACAGGAGCTTTCGTTGCCTGAACGGCTGAACTTGGCTTTGGATCACCTTCACTCTCACATGCTGTAAAAACAACGGCAAAGATCAACATCATCCCTACAAAAAACAACTTATTCTTGTTCAAACCTATCCCCTCCATGATTATACTGGTACTTCAATCTTCTTCATCAAGCTCTGAAAATTGTTTCCCTTCACCTCCTAGGTAGATTATGCATTAAACCGGTTTAATACAGATAAATGAGCAGTATGTAGGTCGTAAATCAAGTTAAGTATATATGGAGTTAAACCGGTTTAATTGAATTTACAAAAAAATTGCAGGCGCTTAATAAGCTATAAGTTAGAGGGGACATAATCCATCCTCTTTAAACCGGTTTAATGCAGGAACAGCACGTGTGTAAGCGCTTTATCTTTTGTAATATCGTACATCGAATTTAAGTCTATTGCAATACTTTTTTTGGAAGAAATTAGGGTTTGATAAAAGGCCAACCGAGTAATAATCGGTTGACCTTTGCTACTTGCGCTATTTTCAGTAAAAAGATTAATGACCAAGGTACGCCTTTTTGACGTTGTCCTGCGTTCGTAAATTGTGTGCGGTATCGTGAAACCTGATTTCCCCATGCTCCATCACATACCCGCGATCAGCCACAGATAAAGCCATGGAGGCATTTTGCTCGATCAATAGCGTCGTTAATCCTTGCTTCTTGATGATGCGAATCGTCTCGAAAATATCTTTGACCACAATCGGTGCCAAACCCATGGACGGCTCGTCTAAAATAAGCAGCTTAGGCTTCGCCATTAGCGCACGACCGATGGCAAGCATTTGCTGCTCGCCCCCGCTCATCGTACCAGCAAATTGACTTTTTCGTTCAGCTAGCCGCGGGAATAATCCAAATACGAAATCGATGTCTTGCGTAAGTTCTGCCTTCGATGCTTTTCGTGAATAAGCTCCCATTAGCAGATTGTCAACTACGGAAAGCTTAGGAAATATTTTTCTTCCTTCGGGGACCATAACAATCCCATTCTTCACAATGTCATGAGTAGACATGCCATTTATTTCTTTGCCGTTGTATTGAATGGACCCCTGGGAAGAAATGGTTCCGCAAATCGCATTAACCGTCGTCGATTTGCCCGCTCCGTTCGACCCGATTAATGTGACAACTTCACCGGCACCAACCTGAAGAGAAAGCCCGCGAACCGCATGAATGCTTCCGTAAGAGACGTTAAGATCACGAATTTGCAGCAATGGGCTTCACCTCCTCGTCAATCTCGCCAGTCTCGTTGGTCTCGTCCGTTTTTCCGATATACGCTTCGATGACTTTCGGATGTGCGATGACCTGCTCCGGTTTGCCGTCCGCAATTTTCTCGCCATGATCCAGCACGACAAGCCGATCGCACAGTCCAACCACCATTCCGACGTTATGCTCGATAAGAATGACCGTCGTTCCATTGTTTCTGATTTTCCGTACTAGATCGTCGACTTCCTTGGTTTCCTTTGCGTTCATTCCAGCCGTAGGTTCATCGAGCAGCAGCAGCTTAGGATCCGCAACTAGAGCTCGGGCGATTTCTACTCGCCGTTGATTGCCGTAAGATAAGCTCCCCGCCAGCTCCTGCTCGAATCCATTCAAACCTACAAGCTCAATAGCCTTATGGCTCAATTCTGCCACCTGCTCTTCTTCAACTCTGGAAGCGCGCATGCCGAGAATGGCGGACCAAAGACCGGATTTGGTTCGGCCGAACATGCCGACTTTCACATTTTCTAACACAGTTTCATCCTTCAGCAGGCGTATATTTTGAAACGTTCTGGACATTCCGCTCTTCGCGATGCGAAACGGCGCAAGCCCTTGAATCGGCTTGTTCTCAAAATCAATCGTGCCTTCGTCTGCCTTATAAATGCCTGTCAATATATTGAAGAACGTCGTCTTCCCAGCTCCATTCGGGCCGATAAGACCAACAATCTCTCCTTGCTTTACCTCGAAATCAACCCCCTGGACAGCCGTGAGTCCTCCGAAACGTTTCGTGATTCCTTTTACTTTAAGCATCATTGTCACCGTCCTTTGGCATTCCCGCTTTGTGCGGCTGCAAGGACTTAAGTTTGGATCCCATCTTGCCGAAAATCCCTTTCGGATAACGTACCACGAATACCATCAACAGCCCGTAAATGATCATTTTGTACATATCCAAATACTTCATATCGATAAAATCAAGCTTGAACAAACGGAACATTTCAGGAAGTAAATACAAGAGACTGACACCGAATAACGTACCGCGAATGCTCCCCAAGCCACCGATTACTACCATGCTGAGCACAGTTGCCGAGACGGAAAATCCGAAGGAATCCGCACCGATAAAGGACACTTTATGAGCGAACAATGCTCCTGCAGCACCAGCGTAAGCCCCGCCAATTGCGAACACAAGCACTTTATAGTAAGTCGTGTTAATTCCCATCGCCTTCGCAACGGTTTCATCTTCCCGAATAACCATCCACGCTCTGCCGATACGGGAGCTGGTCATTTTTTTCAGAACATAGATGCCGACAGCCATGACAACGAGTACAAGCAGTAGATACCCTGTGTTATCCAGTTTCCAGCCGAACAAGGAAGGCGAGGGAATGGAATCAATCCCATAGGCACCTCCGGTAATTTCGGAGTTTTTGAAGAACGATTGAATAATCAATCCGAGCCCAAGCGTCGTAATGGCCAGAAAATCTTCCCTTACCCGCAGACTAGGCAGCCCCAATACAGCACTGAATACGAACGTGATTACAACCGCTAATATCATCGAAACCCACGTATCCAGCCCACCTTTCACCGATAAAATGGCAGAAGCATAAGCTCCGATTCCGAAGAATGCAGCGTGCCCGAGCGATACTTGACCCGCGTAGCCCGTAATCAAATTGAGTCCCAATCCTAATAATATATAGATGACTAGAAAAACGATGATATCAACGTAATAAGGATTCAATAGACTGTCCATAAACGATCACCTATACCTTCTCGATGTTTTTGCCAAAGAGTCCAGATGGTTTTAACAGAAGGATAAGGATTAAAATGATAAACGCAATCGCATCTTTATCTACAACCATCCCTGTCATAAAGCCGTCGCTTAGCGATTCTACAAGTCCCAGGATGAGACCGCCGATAATGGTTCCCGGTATGGAACCGAGACCGCCCAATACGACGACGCAGAATGCTTTCAAGCCGGGTATCGAGCCCATCGTCGGATACATCGATTGAAGTTCAAAGCGACCAGTATCCCTGCAGCGGCAGCGAGTGCCGATCCGAGCAAAAAGGTAACAGCCACAACACGGTTGACGTTTACTCCCATCAAAGAAGCTGCGCGCAAATCCTGGGATGTCGCTTGAATCGCCAGACCCATTTTCGTAAATTTAAGAATACAGAGAACTTAGTCCGACAATACCGGCAGCAATAATGATAAGTTTCATATTCGTAATCGTAATCGACGGTGTCAGTTGAATGATGGAAATTTCGATTCCCGTCTCTGGGAATGCTTTTGTGTCCGATGAGAACATCACTTGAAAAATATTCTCCAACACGATGGCTATGCCGATGCCGCTGATTAAAGTAGTGATCGGATGTGCCCCCCGCAAAGGGCGGTAAGCATATTTTTCGATGAGGATGCCTATCACGCCTGATACAACCATGGCGAACAGAAACGCGACTAGAAAGTGCATGTGCAGATACGTCATACCGACCATGGCTGAGAAAGCTCCGACCATATATATCGTACCGTGGGCAAAATGAAGCAGCTTAAGAACCCCATATACCATCGTGAGTCCAACCGCAATCAATATATAAATGAATCCGATGGAGATGCCGTTAATCAACTGCTGTATAAATACCAATGGGATCCATCCTTTCAACTGCTGATTGTTAGTTATAAGTTTTAGATTTGACGAACTGGAACTTCCCGTCCTTAACTGTCATGAAAATAACAGGTTTAATGACTTCGTGATCTTTGCCGAACGTAATTTTCCCCGACGTACCTTCCAAGTCTTTCGTATCATTGATAGCTTGCTTTAATTTTTCCTTATCGGTCCCGACTTTTTGCATCCCCTCTAAAATAACCATTGCAGCATCATAGCTCTGCGAGGAAAGCATGTCCGGAATATCCTTAAATTTATCCTGCCATTGATTGACGAATATTTTCACTACAGACCGGCTGTCGGAAGCATAAAATGAAGTTGTGAAAGTCGAACCTTCTGTATTGGTTTTTCCCAGCTCCAAATATTTCGGTGAATCGAAACCATCGACGCCAAGCAGTTGAGCGCTAATTCCCGCTTCTTTCGCTTGCTTCACGATAGCCGCTGCTTCATTGTAATAACCAACTACGTACAAGCCATCCGGATTGGCTGCTTTGACCGCGGTCAGGATCGAGCTGAAATCTTTATCCCCCATCTTAAACGGACGTTCAATGCCAATATTCGCACCCAGCTTGCCAGCCTCTTCCTTAAATGCAGTAAAAATCGATTTCCCATAGTCAATATCAACGTAGAGTACGGCGATGTTCTTTTTCTTCAAATCGTTGACAGCATAATCGGCCATTGCTTTTCCTTGCAGTGGACCTGTATAGATGACGCGATTCACGTAATCGCCGCCTTTGGTCGCATCTGGATGCACGGCGTAAGCAATCACCATTGGAACTTTGAGTTCCTGGATTTTTGTGGCAATCGTTTTCGTCGGTCCACTGTAAGCGCCTCCAACAATGGCAACAACTTTATCGTTATTGATTAGCTTTTGAACACCTTTTAACGCTTCTTCAGGTTTTCCTTGATCGTCTTCCGCTATCAACTCAACCTTCTTGCCTTGGATACCCCCTGCTTTATTGTACTGCTCAATCGCCATTATCGCTGCATCTCTGCTATGTGTCCCGTCCGTCGCTGTCGGCCCCGTTAATGGACCGATCCAACCCAATTTGATCGTATCGCCGGCCTTATTCGCTGAGTCACTAGACTTTGCTGCGCAACCCGAAACCATTAGAGATACAGTAATTACACCTGCTGCAATCATCGAGAACTTTTTCAATTTATTACCCCCTATTTGATTTATGAGTTTATCTTAATGTAAAAGCGCTTTCATGAATCTAGTCAAACTTGCGGAACACTAGCATAATTTTGCTGCGCGGTTAAATGCCTGTAAAATACCGGGCTGCAATAGCCCGGTATTTTGTTTATTTTGAGAACATCATGCATAGAAATAATAGTAAGCAAAGACGAAATCGGAGATTAGGCTAAATCTTTTCATCATAAGAATATAGAATGTCCTTCTTTATTATGGGAAACTAGTGAAATCTAAATAAGGATAGGGAGAGAAACTATGGAACGAGAACTTGCATTGGAGATTGTTCGAGTAACGGAGTTGGCTGCGTTAGCATCAGCTCCTTGGATGGGCAGAGGAGATAAAAATAGTGCGGATGGAGCTGCAACTTCAGCCATGCGCGCTATGTTCGACTCAGTATCGATTCGGGGAACTGTCGTTATCGGAGAAGGTGAAATGGATGAGGCACCCATGCTCTATATAGGTGAACAAGTAGGAAGCATGAATGGGCCGGAGGTAGACATCGCGGTTGATCCCCTCGAAGGAACCGATATTGTGGCTAAAGGCTTGAATAACGCGCTTTCGGTCATTGCTGTAGCAGGAAAAGGGAATTTACTTCATGCGCCTGATATGTATATGGAAAAGCTAGCTGTTGGCCCGGCACTTGTTGGAATTCTAAGTCTAAATGATCCTATGGAAATAACACTCGCGAAAGCAGCAGAGGTCCTGAATAAGCAAGTTTCAGATCTGACGGTTATGATACTTGACCGAGTTCGTCATGAATCGCTTGTTAAAACACTGCGAAATGTTGGAGTCAGGATTAAATTTCTTTCGGATGGTGACGTCGCTGGCGCAATGGCTCCGGCTTTTCCTGAAGCGGGGATCGATCTTTATGTCGGTTCTGGCGGGGCCCCAGAAGGCGTGCTTGCTGCAGCAGCGTTGAAATGTCTAGGTGGAGAGCTGCAAGGTCGCTTGATGCCTGCGGACAGTAGCGAATATGACCGTTGTATTGAAATGGGTATTGAGGATCCTAACAAAATCTTGACGATGGATGATATGGTTGGGACTGAAGATGTTATTTTCGCTGCAACAGGTGTAACACCTGGCGAGTTCTTGGAAGGCGTGCGTTATTTACCGGATCAGCGCGCTGAAACGCATTCCATTGTCATGCGAGCAAAAACCAAAACGATACGCAACATCCGTACTTTACACTATTTGCCGAATAAACCATTGCTGAAGAAATGATCCTCCTCCACATATATAGACTGAAACGGGAATGAAAAAGACTAGTCCAAACGCTAATCCTTCGATATTGAAGGGCTTGGCGTTTTTTTGTTGAGCTGAGTGAGATCGTAGCCGCTTCGAAGGATACTTTTTAGTACCTATATACCTTAAAAATCCCTATAGTACTTAAAAGTACGTACTTACCAAAAACACCTCAGCGGTTTTATAATAGCACTTGTGGCGGCGAAAGCAAAGCTAACAGCCGTTCATAATACATGTAAGTAGGAGGCAAAATATGAATCATTCCATCATACAATCTGCATCACAACATAAAGTGAAGCAAAATTCAGGAACATGGGCGCTTCTTGCCCTTGCCATTAGCGCATTTGGAATCGGAACAACGGAGTTTGTTCCAGTAGGCCTGCTCGCGTCCATCGCAAGTGACTTAAACATTGGCATTACGCTTGCTGGCCTTCTTATTTCTGGTTATGCGATTGGCGTCGCGGTCGGAGCTCCAATTCTCACCGCGCTCACCAATCGGATAAGCCGGAAAACCTTGCTCATGTCGCTGATGGTTGTTTTCATCATCGGTAATGCTGTCGCTGCACTTTCACCATCATTTGAAATATTGCTTATTGCACGTTTCATTACCGCATTTTCCCATGGTGTCTTTTTCTCCATTGGAGCGACTATTGCTGTTCAGCTAGTATCACCAGAGAAAAAGGGCAGTGCTATTGCTCTCATGTTCACTGGTCTTACCATCGCCATTGTTACCGGTGTTCCATTGGGGACATTTATCGGGCAAGCCTTCGGCTGGAGAGCAACTTTCTGGGGCGTAGCCTTACTGGGTGTAATTGCGTTCATTTCCAGTGCCGCGCTCATTCCTAAAAATCTCAAGCAATCTCCACCTGCTAAATTTTCAGATATGTTTCGTCTGCTCACCAATGGCCGTTTGGTTCTGGGCTTTCTTATTACGGCATTCGGTTATGGAGGGACGTTTGTTGCTTTCACCTATTTAACTCCACTCTTGCACGATGTGACTGGCATAAGTTCAGGCATGATTAACATTATCTTGATCATTTATGGTGTGGCTGTTGCATTCGGTAACTCTGTGGGTGGCAAATTAGCCAATAAGAATCCTTTACGCGCACTATTTTGGATGTTTATTGTTCAAGCAGCCGTTCTAATTCTTTTAACATTCCTTGCTCCATTTAAAGTGGTTGGTGTGATTGGTGTTATTTTAATGGGCATGCTTGCTTTCATGAATGTGCCTGGCCTTCAATTATATGTCGTGGGGCTTGCTGAAAAGTATGTACCTTCAGCGGTCGATGTTGCATCAGCGATCAATATTGCAGCGTTCAACGTCGGTATTGCTATTGGTTCAATCGTCGGTGGGATTATTATCGACTCCATTGGGCTTATTCATACCCCATGGGTTGGCGCTTTAATGGTTCTCGTTGCCATCCTACTCACAGGTATTTCTGCAAAGCTGGAACGGAAATCATAATGGTCATATCGAGCAAGCCGTCTTTGAAATCATGAGTCAAATCAAATAAACAGAAACACGGTAGACTTACTTTTCACCCAATATTAGGAGGATAATCAAATGAAAAACTTACAAGATACAATTCAATTAAACCATGGTAAAGCTTTTCCCTGGCTAGGTCTAGGCGTCTTTCAGGTCGAGGATGGCGATACCGTCATCTCAGCCGTTGAAGAAGCCATTGTCGTTGGCTATCGACATATTGATACAGCAGCTATTTATCAGAACGAAGAAGGTGTTGGAGAAGGGATTCGTCGTGGTTTGAAACGCACAGGCCTTCAACGTGAAGACTTGTTCATCACCTCTAAATTATGGAATGCTGAACAAGGCTACGATAGCGCAATAGCAGCTTATGAGGAAAGCATTAAGAAACTAGGAGTAGAAAAGCTTGATTTATACCTTATCCACTGGCCCGTTGAAAATAAATATCTAGAAAGCTGGAAGGCGCTAGAGTTTCTGTATCATGAAGGCCGTGTCGGGGCTATTGGCGTTAGCAACTTTCACATTCACCACCTTGAAAATCTGCTTAAAGAAGCAGCTGTGAAACCGGCTATTAATCAAGTTGAGCGTCATCCGCGACTTGTCCAAAATGAACTTAAATCTTTTTTAGATAACAACGGGATTCAAGCAGTCGCTTGGGCACCTCTGATGCAGGGAGAGATTTTGCATGAACCCGTCATCCAAGCTATTGCAGATCGCGTGGGAAAATCAGTCGCTCAAATCGTCCTGCGTTGGCAGCTGCAAAGCGGTTGGGCCACGATACCGAAATCCATTCAAGCAAAACGCATTCAGTCGAATGCAGATATTTTTGATTTCTCATTAACTGATGCCGATATGGCTGCTATTTCTGCCCTTGATCAGCATCGCCGTGTGGGTCCAGACCCTGATCATTTTGATTTTTAAGTTTAAATGAAATAAGTTAAGATTTAATATACGAGGCTGTCCCGATTGTCATTTTGGAACTGCCTCTATCTTTTTTACTCCACTAAGAAATAGCAACCCAAGGATAATACGAGGAACGTCGATGCGATATCTGGAATTCCCTCCCCCCGAAACGAATGGATGTTCCGCTATACTTCATTTTTGGAGTCAGTTGGAGGCATGTTACCCTTGAGAGCTTCAATCAATATTCTTAATTTTGGTATTGTTGAATTTTTGATTTTATAGGCAAAATATAAATTATTCGTTACTTTATAGGGTTTACAAATTATTTTTACTTTGTTTGTTTGCAAGGAGTTCGCCAGCATATATGTAGGCAATAAACTAATTCCAGCCCCATGCTCGATAGCAGATAAAATAATATGCAAATCGGGTAAAACATGTTCTGGCTTCATTTGAGGTCTTTTTTGAAAATTCTCTCTCCAAAATCTTCGGATAATCGGTAATTCTAGACCGTAACTAAGCCATGTTTGTGAACATAGCCAAGCTTCTAGCTGCTTCGAGTCATTGAAATCAGGCTCCTCATAATGATATGGAGCTACTATAACGAACTGTTCCTCTACATAATGCAGATATTCAATACCAGGTGCTGTATATTTTTGCGAGGTCACAATGATGTCGACCTTGTCTTCAGTTAATAGGTCTAATATATACGCGGCAAGCCCGTAATAAGCAAATACACGCATATGAAAGGTATGGAGATAAGGAGCCAATCTTTCTCTGAAAAACTCCTGTGCGGTGCCGATTTTTACAACCGGAAGTGTAGGCGATGAGACGGTCTTGAAACTTAACGTTGTCTCCTCAAGTGACTCAATAAGAGGTGCCAATTCTGTATAAAGCTCTTTGCCACGTTCAGTCGGAACCATTTTCCTAGCAGTCCTTGTAAACAAAGGTTCACCAACCTCAGCTTCTAATGAAGCCAGATGCTGACTCATCGCAGGTTGTGTCATAATCCGCGTTTTGGCTGCTTCCGATACAGAACTATGCTTATAAATAGTGATAAAACTTCGATACCATTCAAAATTCGCCATTCACAAGGTCCTCTCGCACGATACTGTCTCATTCATCTCTATTATATATCCGCTCCATTCTGTTTTCACTTCACTTTCGTTCTCATGAACAAAAAAGCCTCGATTCAAACTCAAGGCTCCCTTTTCATGTGTAGATGCTAGGGTAGGTGCTTCTTTGGCTGTATTTAACATGTGAAGTTGCAACCCGGGTACAATACCAAATGCCGCTATTCCCAAAATGAATATAGTAATCAAAGCAAGAATTTTGTTCTGATCGGTTAAACTAAACACGGCCAGAACGATTGCTAAGAGGGTCAGGATTCCAATAAGCGAGGGCATCAGTTTCCGGTCTGCCAGCTTTCCGCCATAAATATTTCCTATCGTTATACCTATACCGAATAAGACAAGGATGTAGGAGATCGAACTTGGTGAGAACCCCGAGATATCCACCAAAATCGGCGCTATATAGGTAAATGCTGTAAAGACGCCACCGAATCCAAACACAGTCATCAAAAGAGCAATATGTACGGCAGGTCTCCGTAAGACACCTAACTCCTGACGCAAGCTTGACTGTACAACTTTGACCTGAGGAACGAGTATTACAACTCCAATCAGTGCAATGATCCCAATAATTGTGATTGCCCAAAACGTTGACCGCCACCCGTAAGCTTGCCCCAAAAACGTGCCTATCGGAACACCAAGGATATTAGCCAAGGTTAACCCAGTAAACATGATAGCAATAGCGCCAGCTCGCTTTTCTTTGGGAACCAACTGCGCCGCAACAACCGAACCTACGCCAAAAAAAGATCCGTGCGTCAATGCCGCAATGATGCGAGCAATCATTAGTATAGAGTAATTCGGTGATAGTGCTGCTAGTGCGTTCCCTGCTATAAAAATAAGCATAAGTAAAATTAATAGCGCCTTACGCTGCATTTTATGTGTAGCGATCGTGATGAAAGGTGCTCCAATAGCTACTCCAAGCGCGTAACCAGTGATGAGCATACCAGCTAATGGGATAGAAACATTCAGGCTCGCTGCCACTTCTGTAAGCAAACCCATAATGATGAATTCGGTCATTCCTATGGCAAAAGCCCCTAAGGTGAGTGCGTATAAAGCTATTTTCGATCCTTTGCGTAAAGATACTGGAGCATTATCGGAAAGGCTAGCTGTACTCAAGTTTGTTCCCTCCTTCATATTGATTCATAAATTAAATAACAGGACAACAGATGAATGTCGTCCTGTTTTGGGGCAATAATTGAATAATTAGTTCAGTTTAGCAATAACTTCCTTGGTTACACTTCGTGTTGATTGCGGGTTTTGACCTGTAATTAAATTTCCATCCACTTCATAATGATCGTTCCAATCTGGTGCGGCAACAAAGATCGGGCCCGCCTGACGAAGCTTGGACTCCAATAGGAAAGGCATAAATTGATCCAAACCTGCCGCTTTTTCTTCGGTATCTGTAAAGGCAGTAATGCGTTTACCCTCAATTAGATATTTGCCATTTGATAACTTTGCATGAACCAAACCTGCTGGTCCATGACATACCGCAGCTACGATTTTACCAGCCTCATATAGTTCTCTGAGTAAGGATTGAAGCTTTTCGTTATCTGGCAAATCAAACATCGTTCCATGGCCGCCTGGCAAGAAAATCGCATCATAATCCGCTGCTTTAACCTCATCTAGTTTGATAGTATCTGCAAGAAATTGTTCCGTATCCAATATTTCTTGTGGCAAATCTGCACTCAAACTATTTTTATCAATTGGGGTTTTACCGCCTAAAGGACTAGCTACGGTGATTTCAAATCCTTGTTTTGAAAACTCTATATAGGCCTCAGCAAATTCGGAAAGCCAAAGTCCTGTAGACTTTTCACTATTTATTTGATTGGCTGATGTGACCACGATTAATATATTTTTTTTCATTTTGTTTCCTCTCCTCTGTATCTGTTTTGTTGTTACAAGCCCTATTGTAGCTTTAGATGTCCTATAAATCCAATTAGATATTCGATGGTTATTCATAAAAATATTTATATCAAAATCGTGTGTAATCATAACAAAACAACCTGAGACCAATTAAATTGGCTCAGGTTGTCGTCTCTAATGAGGCTTTGTATTCACTTCAAAAATCCATACATTTCCCCGCTTGTCGATGCCGAAATCGTAACCGAGCATTCCAATGCCTGGATAGCGAGATTCGAGCAGCTTCGTGCAGGTTCGGGCAACTCCGCACATCGTATCAAATTTGGATTTGACAAGCGAAGCAGGGAAAGTCCGACGCAGCGCATGAGTACCTTTAAGCAACGTGCCGCCTTGGCAAAGGTTTGTGACGAACAGACCTGGACGCGCCAATCGGCCGACAACGGCTCGGATGATCCAAGATCGACCCATTTTTTTCAATTTGACACGATAATCTAAGGGTCTACCGTCAATTGTAGCTAAGTCAATGCCTTGCTGCAGCATAAACGGGCGGTTTTTGCGGATCTGGTTTAACGTGGAAAAGAGCTCTTTCCATGAGCGATATATTCTTTTTGACCCGCTGTTGTGCAGCAAATAACGGTTGCCCGTTTTTTTGATTTTTAATACACTGCTTCCCCCGGTTCCAATGATCGGCTTTGCCACGACAAATGCATATTGTCGCAGCATGGCTTTCAGGTTCGAAGCGCTAAAGCGGCGCATGTTAGGAATATGCTTGGCAGCGCCGGCATGCCCCAACAAAACGGAGAACTTCGACCATTTATTAGCAACCAGACGCATAAGGGATTCCTCCTTCCGTACAAGGCTTCCTCTATGCTAGAGTATTCCTCTTCCGTCAGAAGGGATAGGGACAATCAAATAAGTGAATAACTTATTTTTTCACATTCTTCATGAAATCCCAGCCGCCCGTATTCGTATTTGCAGGCTTCCCATCTGGTCCTAAGGCTGTGTATTTAAAGGTAATCGCTCCATAATTCAACTCAATGTTTTCATCTAAATTATTTAAGTTATATTTACTAACGCTAATCCTTTCTAAATCGATGGTTACGATCGGTTGCCTTTGTTCGCCATTCTTAACGAATACAAGCTGGCCTTTCTCAATGGTTTTTCCCATGACCATATCCATAAACAAAGGTACGGAAGAAAGATCAAAATTTTTACTGAAAGCCATCGGCTTCCGAACCGCTTTACCTGCACCATATCCGCTGGTTGAACTGCTGTTTAATGTAGAGCTATTTTCGAATTCGAATGAAACATCTTGAAGCTGAATCCACTTTTCATATCCTTTCGCTACGGATTCACCTGTAATTCCATCTAATTTCAGAAAAACAGTGAAATTACTACTTTCCGCAGCTGCGGGAACAACGCCAAAAGCTAGCACAAACAAGCAAATGGTGAAGAAAATTATCGAGTTTCTGAACCTTCTCAAGCATATCACTCCTCTTCTAGTTTGATACAATATGTATCAATTGACATAAATATAGCCGATAATTTTCCTTTTGTAAATGAGGCTTTCGTCAATCTTTGGGCAACTTAAAAAGTAAGGGATTGAGGCACACATTCATTCTTCAATCCTAGACCGATTTTTATCAAGCAGTCCAACTTAAATAGGATTATAATGATTAAAAAAGAGAGAAAAGAGAGAAATGATATGTTTAATAAGAACAAGCAGCTTTGGCTAATCACAGCCGTAGGCCTTGGAGTGCTCTTAAATCCGCTGAATACGTCGATGATTTCAGTTGCATTCTCGCGGCTGCAGACCGAGTTTCATGTCACTTATAGTGCCATCTCTTGGCTGATCGCTACTTATTATGTGGCCAGCGCTATTGCTCAACCAATTATGGGTAAAATAAGCGATATCTACGGTCGCAAGCGAATCTTCTTAGTTGGACTTGCTCTCGTTACGGTATCATCCATGCTAGCTCCGCTGTCACCGAGCATAGGCTGGCTTATTGGCTTTCGTGTTATTCAAGCGATAGGAACATCTTCGCTGTACCCAGCGGGAATGGGGATAATTCGCAGCAGCATCACGGATAATCAAGCGAGGGCACTTAGCGTGATGTCGATTTTTTCTTCCACGTCGGCGGCCCTCGGTCCATCGATTGGCGGGTTTTTGATCCAGTATGGGGATTGGCCAGCTATTTTCATAGTTAACTTTCCAGTTATCCTCATTGCTTTATTGCTTTCTATCAAAATTCTTCCGAAAGACGGCCCGCGCAAGTCACTCTCCAAAAGCGGACTGGACTTGTGGGGAATTGCCTTTTTTGCAGCACTTATCGTAAGTTGGCTATTTTTCTTTCTTTCCTTCGAAAAGAGGATCAACTACTGGTATCTTTTTACAAGCTTGGTGCTGAGTTATTTATTCTATAAATTTGAATTAAAGCGCACCCAGCCGTTTATTGATGTGATCTTTTTGAAAAAAAATCTCAACGTTTGTTTGGTCTATGTCCAGTTTATTTGTGTCAACATCGTGTTCTATTCGATCATGTTCAGCATTCCTTCTTATTTACAGCAAGTCCGACATTTCGATGCGCAGCAGGTTGGCATGATGATGCTGGCCTTGTCAGGATTAGGAATTTTCACTACGCCGCTGGTTGGCAGATGGATTGACCATTCCGGCTCCAAAACACCGCTAATCACAGGTTCACTTATCGTTATGGCGGGTTCACTGCTCATTTTGCTTATTCATGAAAATTTAGCTTCCTTAGCTATATTTGCAGTCCTATCCGTATTCGGCTTGAGCAGCGGGTTCCAAAATCTCGGATTGCAGACGGCTTTGTATTCCTATGTATCTGCAGCTGAGACAGGAATAGCTTCGGGTTTGTTCATGACCTCCAGATTTATGGGGACTATCCTGTCCTCCAGTTTACTAGGAGCTATCTTTAGCCATGAAATCACCACACAGCGGCTGCATGCTATGGCCATCGTATGCGCAGTAATCAGCTTGGCAACACTCGCATTATCGATATTAATGCCAAGTCATTCTATCCGTACCAAAGCAGTTCAAAGTAGATGAGCACCTGATCTAAAATGCCCCACACAAACACAAACACAAACACAAACACAAATGGCTGTCCCAAAAGTAGATAAATCTACTTGAGGACAGCCTTCTTTTTCTGAAAATTGAAAAGACAGCTGAGCTGCAAGGTGATACCTGCCCAACTGTCCTTGTTTTTGTATTCAGCTGCTTTCTTTTGCGGACTATGGGCAATGGAATGCCACCTTAACGCTAGTTCGCGGAACGCAGATGCTCTATTTCGGGAATTCTGCTCTAGAAATCGAATTAAGGGAACGTGAGGACGCTATTCGAGCAAATTGATCATTCCGGAGGCAAAAAACGCGAAATACGCCTCTACGTTCCATTTCGCCACGATTTTGCATGTTTTCGCTCAAATAACGCCTCCTCGTTCCCTTACTCTTTAACAGACCCTAACGTAATCCCATGAATAAAAAATCGTTGGAGAAACGGATATATGATGAGAACCGGGATCATAGCAATAAAGATTTTAGCCGCGTTCAAGGTCTGATTAGAAAGCTCACTCATCTTCTGAATTTGTTCCGCGGTCATGGTATTGGCATCCACAATAACGACCAATTGCTGAATGTAAGTTTGCAGCGGGTAATGATCCGCATTCGACATCAGCACAAGACCATTAAAAAACTCATTCCAGTGATATACGATACTGAACAAAGTTACAGTTGCCAACACGGGAACCGCCAGTGGAATGAAAATTTTGATAAGCATATACCAAGGCCCCGCACCGTCGACAAGTGCCGCCTCTTCCAATTCCTTAGGCAGATTGCGGAAATAGTTAATAACCAGAATCACACTGAAAATCGGTACACTGTTACCTAAGACAAGTGCCCAAATATTATTGATCAAGCCTAATGATTTAACCGTTTGATACCAAGGAATTAATCCTCCATTAAATAGCATGGTAAACACCAATATCCACATCAGCACATTTCTAAACGGTAAGTCCTTCGCGTTTTTGGATAAGGGGTAACCCATCAGAATAATAATCACGAAGTTAAGACTCGATCCTAGAACGACTCGCTGTATGGAAATCCAGAACGAGTTAAAAAACTTACTGTCACCCATGATCTCATGATAAGAGTTAAAATTAAACCCCACCGGCCATAAGCCAACTTGCCCCGAGGATGCTGCTGCATTATCACTTAACGAAACAGCAAGGGTATACCATAAAGGAAGAACACATAATAACGCTATGCCAACCAGCAGCACGATAAGGAAAAGATCGAATACTCTGGAGCCGATTGTTGTTTCTTTGACCATTTTCATGCTCCTTTATATTAAAAAATACGATAATTTGCAAACTTAGCAGCTAGGAAATAGGAAGTTGTAATTAGAAGAAAACTGATGACTGATTTTAATAGTCCCATTGCCGTTGCCAATCCATACTGGAGATTCAATAAACCTGTCCGATAGACCCATGTGTCAATAATATCTCCGCTTGAATAGACAAGAGGATTATAGAGGTTGAAAATTTGGTCAAATCCAGCATTTAAGACATTGCCCAGGCTGAGCACTGAAAGTAAGATAACCGTTGTTATAATGCCAGGAAGTGTGACATGAACTAATCGCTGCCAGCGAGTGGCACCGTCAATCGCAGCAGCTTCGTATAGCGCAGGATTGATCCCCGTTAAAGCCGCCAAAAAAATAATCGTGTTAAATCCGAATTCCTTCCACACGTCACTTCCCACGATAATAAAAGGAAACCATTCCGCCTTGGCAAAAAACAAAGTCGGGCTTATACCGAATATGCCCAAGAAGCTGTTAACAGGTCCTTTATAAGACAATACGTCCAACAAGATACCCGAAAGAATGACCCACGATAGAAAATGCGGTAAATAAACAATCGTTTGTACCCATCTTTTTAAAAAAGCAACGCGTAATTCATTCAGTAATAAAGCGAAGATAAGCGGTACAATCATATTCGCAATAATCTTCATGACGGCGATAAATAACGTATTAAAAAACACCGTTTTACTATCATTAAGCGTGAACATATACTTGAAATTTTCCAAGCCGACCCATTCGGAACGAAACATGCCTAAACCCGGATTAAAATCTTGAAAAGCAATGACAATCCCGAACATAGGAACGATACTAAACAGCGTCAACCAGATAAATCCAGGAAGAAGCATGAGATAGTAATGTTTGGCAAACCCTTTCGTAACCATCCTACCGATCACTTCCATTCTCTCTATTGTAAGGGAAAGGCGCCAGAGTTCTCTGACGCCTCCATGCTTCTTACTGTTTGATACTCTCATCGATTTCAGCCAGAATTTGATCTCCGCCCTGCTTTTTCCAATCTTGTACGAACTTATCAAAAGAATCCAACGGTGCAGCGCCCATAATAATTTTGAGGAATGTTTCCTTCTCTAATTTATCAAGTAAAGCCCATTTGCTTTCCATGGTTTTCGTCTGCGAATAGGTCACGCTATAGGTTTTCTTGAACGGCTGCTGCAGCGGGGATATCCCTACGAATGTGGAGTACATACGCTTCCATGTCCCTAAATCCGCGTTAGGATCCCAGTATTGAATATCATTCTTGTCATAAGGCTCGAGTTTTACTTTTTTCACTTTTTCAGCATCGGCTTTTAGTAATTTATATCCTGGAATATCTAGATCCTCCGGTTTCTTGGTACCTGCAAGAACCTCTTTCATCATCTTGTAAGTGACATCCATCTCATCCATTGGGGCAAAAACAACACGTAAAGGATAGTTTCCAATTGCCACTTTGACATCGAATTTGGATTCATCACGCAGCAAAAGATTTTCCATTTGAATAGCGGCTTCCGGATGCTCGTAACCTTTTCGAACAACCAGATATTGATTGGACGGGTTCCCCATGTGCGGTGTGAATTCACCATTCACATCCAATGGAGCCGTATACGCTTGCCAATTTGCCTTCGGATTATTCTTAATCGCATCGGCTAATGGACCGTACCCTCCAGCCCACCATAGTCCAAAATAAATGCCTGAAGTTCCATTCTTAATCAGTTCCTGCGCATCCTTCCGAATGGTCATTTCCTTATCAATTAAACCTTTGGAATAGAGATCACGCAGCTTCGAGAGAGCTTGCTTCGTTTCTGGCTGAAGGGAGCCATAGGTTGTTTTACCATCTGCACCTTTTAGCCAAAATCCTGGATAAGAATGATACGAAGAAAAGATAGGGTCGAAACCATAGTTATTATTATTGGGATTGATAAAATCGGCATTCAGTAAACCGCCTAATTGCGGGCCTGTTATGCCAATGGTATCGGCTTTTCCATTCCCGTCTGGATCTTGTTCGACAAAAGCTTTGGCTACTTTTTCTAATTCGTCGATGGTTTTAGGCGGTTGAAGGCCTAATTTGTCCAACCAATCCTTGCGAATCCACATCATATGAACCATATCTGATTCTGTCGTGACGTTAGGAAGTGCATACATCTTCCCATCAACGGTAACAGCTTTAAGCGCAAGCCCTTGCGTCGTTTCAATGATATGTTTGATCGCTGGCGAGGCGTATTTATTATAAACTTCGGTTAGATCCGCGAGTTGACCGCTTTTGACCATCTGTCTGAATTGTGTATCTTTCACAACCAACGCATCCGGCAAATCGTTACTGGCTATGGATAAATTAACTTTTTGATCGTAATCTTTACCGCTGGCAGCCTGCCAAACAATTTTGGTATCGATATTCAAGTTGTCTTTGATATAACGGGTATACGGGTTGTTCTCAGGGGAGTCTCCCGCTGGCAAGCTCTTATCGGATGCATCTACATCTTTACCAATTTTAATCGTAATCGGTTTGGTCGATTTGGCGAATGGACCCGCTTCACTTGGCGCGGTTGCTGATTGTGTTGCACCCATTTGCGCAGGCGTAGCCTCCGTTTTGGGTGATTGCTTCGCCGTCTCTGAACATGCCGATAATACGACTAGCATCCCAGCAAGTAACAGCAGCATGCTTTGTTTAGATCTTCTCATATAAAGCCCCTTCTTTCGCTTTTAGAATTTATCTACATCCTAAAAGTATCACGAAATATCACGCTGCTAGGATGGAAAACGGTTACAGATGTAGAGAGGTAAATGACCGAGAATTCGCAGGTAATCCCCTTTTTCTCATGAATTCACAGCATTTGACCCACTAATTTTCGGACATTTCTCTACCCGTTGCACTCTTCAGCCGATACTCGCTTGGCAACAGGCCTGTTTGCTCTCGAAAGGTGCGGCTAAAATACTTTTCATCCATGTATCCCACGTTCTCAGCAATCCAGAGAATGGTCTTGTTCGTATAAAGCAGATACTCCTTTGCTTTCTCTATGCGTTTGTGGCGTAAATGCTCACTAAAATTTATGCCTACAATTTCTTTAAAGCACTGGCTGAAGTAGCTTCTACTCATGTTAACCCGCTTCGCAATGCTCGAGGCCGTAATCTGCTCTTTCATCTCATCATTTGCGATGTAAACAGCTTTCATCACACAGTCTACAACCTCTTGTGAAAAAGAGGGTTTATCAATCGCCTTGCGAATCTTTTCACGAGTAACCATCAACCAATCCTCAACCTCATGCCAACTTTCGAATGCATCAGGCAATTGGATTTCCGCCAAATCAATCGGATGAAATAAAAGATTCCACTTGTCGATTAACGCATATAGCAACCCGATCAGCTTCGTTTGAGGCAAACGCAGCTGCTTCAAATCATGGACATGAGTCGTAAAGAGGTTATCCTGATAGACCCATTCGTGACTTGACCATTGCTCCTTCACTAGGCTTAAATCTTTTCGAGCTGCCTCCAGTTGGTGATTGTCCCCTTCATAAGCTGCAGATCCAACGCCATTTGATGGCTCACTATCATAGAAGATATCATGTGGATTAGGTGCATGCTTCTGCTCCTCCTTAATCCGCTTGTAAATCCGCTCCAACACTTCCTCAAAACGCTCCTTTTCAAGCTGAACCTTGGCAATATAATCAATAGCCCCTAGTCTCAGTGCTTCTTGGATATATTCAAAATCCTGATGGAAGGTTAGCACGACGGTATAAATACTTGGATATTGCTTTCTCACGATTTTCAGTAACTCGATCCCCGACATAACAGGCATCGCCAAATCAGTCAGCAATAAATCTATCGCGTTCGCTGCTATAAATTCCAAGGCTTTCTCGCCATTACTTGCTTCCCCAACAACCTCCATGTCAAAATCGTGCCAAGGCATGGCTGATATAAGACCTTTGCGAACCAATTTATCATCATCGACAATCATCACTTTAATCATGACGGGTTTTCACCTCCATAATAGGTAAGGAAACAAGTATGGTTGTCCCTTTTCCGATAACACTCTTAATACTCAGGGCCGCCCGGTCGCCATATTGGGATTCGAGCATTCGCTTGACATAATTTAACCCAATCCCCATACCGACTTTTTTGTTTTCCGTTTCCGCATTATGCAATAGGTTATGAATCGTTTCTTCCGACATGCCTGAACCGTTATCATGAATCGAGATCTGAATCGCATTCGTTAAACTGACATCTACCTTGATGTACCCATCATCACTTAACCCATGATAAAGCGAATTTTCGACAAGCGGTTGGAGGATAAAACGAGGAACCGGCATGTTCCATACCTCTTCATCGACATTCATCTGGACATCAAACTTAAAATCATAGCGGATTTGCTGTAAAATCAGATATTGCTTTAAGGCTTCTATCTCTTCATGAATGGTTGAGGCCTGTCCCAGTTTGCCTAAATTATAATGCAGCAGCTTATTTAATGAGGATACAAGACGATCGATTTCGTTCTGACCATTCATGACGGCTAACCAATGTACCGTATCCAACGTATTCATCAAAAAATGAGGATTAATTTGATAGAGCAGCTTTTCTACCTCAAGATCCACTCTTCGCTTCTCTTTTATTTCGACTTCGGCAAATAAATTCCAAATTTGTTCTCTCATTTGCCTAAATTGATGCAGTAGAAAATCAAACTCTGGTATTTTTGTTCGTACGGTAACCGTCTGGGTTCGGTTTTGCGCCATCAGCTTGATTTCTTTATTAAAGCCATTCAAAGGGAGATATACCATCTTCCATAAGAGCCAAGCCATGAGTACACTCATCCCTAGAAAAAGGAGTGAAAACAGCAAGATTTGAACAAACCACTGATTCATTTCTTTGTTGTAATCCGCTTTCGGAATGACCGACACGATACTCCAGCCTTGATTGCTTGCCTGCCTAAACCAATAAAATTCATTATATGTACCAAAGGTTTTTTCTTTAGAAAAGTTGGGGAAGATCGTATCTTTCACAAAGGAATTGGGAAGCTCACTAAACGCGATTCTCCCATTATTATCTAGGAAAACATGGAGATTCGTTCCTCCGAATTGATCATTATTCAGAATGTTTTGTGTAAGATGAAACCCCGTTTCAATGTAGACATAGACATCGTCACGTTGAGGTAAATCCACTTTCCTTCGTGCAGATAAAACAAAATTATTATCAAATTGATTGTTGCTTAAATGAGGACCGTAATAAGAAATTCCCGAGTATTCTGCAAGCAATGGCAACTTTTCAGGGGAAAAATTCTCCTTTACGCCCGAATTTTCGAGATCATACGTATGGTCATTTTGAAAATAGTATAAGGTTAAACCAATATTGGGATTGGTAAAGGTGACTAAGCTTAATTCATCTTTTAATTCACTTATCATTTGCGAGCGTTCGAAAGATTGACTTGCTGGAAGCGATAACATTTGATCCAACTTCTTACCGACACTTCCTGCAAAAGCAAGCTGTTGGGATACATGATTCAAATTGCTTATCGTACTTTCTAAGGAAAGCTCTACTTGCTTTAAATTGCTTTGAATACCGCTCTGAATTTTATTAGTAAGAATGGAATAAATCGCGTAATAAGAGATAAGAACGATACAAATAAATGGAATCAATGTACTGCATAAGAAAATAATAAAAATCCTCTTTTTCAACGTTAAGTAATCGTATAGAAATGACTTCACATTCTCCAACATCTTAACAAACATCTGCAATCACTCCCCCCGATCAGGCTAAATTCAACTAGAAACAATGATTCGTGAATATCCCCCCGTTCCCTCGTTTGTCCTTAATCTTTTGCGATATTCAGAAGGTGTATGACCAAAATGCGTTTTAAACACGCCGATAAAATAACTCAAGGTATTGAAGCCCACATCAAACGAAATCTCAGTAATCTTCTTGTTGGTATCCTTTAGAAGGAAAGCCGCTCGCTGCGCCCGCACCTGGTTTAAGTATTCCAGTGGACTTTTTCCTGTAAAACCCTTGAAATATCGGCAGAAATAAGACTCGCTGAAAGAAACGATCGCCGCGAGGTCCTCCAATCGAATCGGACTGCTGTAGTTCATTTGCATATATTCGATAATCAGCTTTAAACGATCTATGTGCGTAGGGTTCACAGAAGGAGGAAGCTCACGAAAAGCAGGACCTCCCAGCATTATTAGCTTTGAAATGATTACTTGCAGCAACCCCTTTGTAGAAAGCTCATATAACGGCCTTTCATTTATATTCAAATCAAACACTTGCAACAACAACGCTAATAGCTCCCTCTCCTCAGCCGTATGATGGGTGATGTGGGCAGGAGTGACAAATTTCTGCTGGATTAGCGGGTTAATATATTTCTCACGAACGAGATCAAACCTCTCGCCTCCCAAAATATCCGAATGAAACACCACGGCAGTGAAGAAACATTCTTCGTTTGCGGATATACGACCAGAATGAAGCTGACCGGAATTCACGAAAATTGCTTCCCCAGCTTCCAATTCATAGTCATCCATAGAAACACGGAATACCGCCTTACCCTTGGTAAGCATGAGAAACTCCAACTCATCATGCCAATGGAGTTCAAGCAGTTCTTCCCCTGGCTGGCAGCAGATTTCATACACTCGGATTGGATAAAGCGGATCACCGTGAATGCGGTCCTCTTTTAAATTGGCTTGCTGCATGGCGGCAGTTCCCCCTTTAGAGAATTTCAAATCGTATGTCAAAATACTGATATTATTTAACAATATAACGAAAGGAATGGCGTTTTTAAATCAATATAATTATAATACAACACTTTGGAGGGATGATGGCAATGAAATTTTCTAACGGTTATTGGATGGCAAAAGAAGGCTACACCGTCCTTAATCCTGTCGATGTCCGCGATGTACATCAAGAAGATAGCAGTCTGACTGTATATGCTGCCGCACGGAAGATTCAGCGAAAAGGGGATACCTTAAATGGCGCGATGCTAACTTGTGAATTGAGCTCGCCCCTTCCCGATATCATCCGTGTACGATGGACACATCATGCAGGCAAGCGCTCGCAAGGACCAGCTTTTGAATTGTTCGATAATCTGCAAACTCCTGTTTCTATCGATGACAGCAACGATCATGTGACTATGAAATCCGGCGGATTAAGCGTAAAAGCCAGCAAACATAGTACATGGGGAGCTGAATTCTTCTTCGAAGGCCGTCGTTTAACCGGTACCAACAGTAAAGGTGCGGGGCATATTACCACAGCAGACAAAGAGATTTACTTTCGCGAGCAGCTCGAGCTTGGCATTGGTGAGCATATTTACGGATTAGGAGAACGGTTTACAAATGTAGTGAAGAACGGGCAGACCGTAGATATTTGGAACGAAGATGGCGGCACGAGCAGTGAACAAGCCTACAAAAATATACCCTTTTACTTATCCAGTAAAGGATACGGCGTTTTCGTCAATCATCCCGAGCACGTTTCGTTCGAAGTCGGCTCTGAGGTTGTGTCCAAAGTCCAGTTCAGCGTACCTGGCGAGAGTGTGGAGTATTTCATTATTGGCGGCAAAACGCTAAAAGATGTTCTGAATAATTACACGAAGCTTACCGGTAAA
Organism: Paenibacillus alginolyticus DSM 5050 = NBRC 15375; assembly: GCF_000422905.1. Classification (GTDB taxonomy): domain Bacteria; phylum Bacillota; class Bacilli; order Paenibacillales; family NBRC-103111; genus Paenibacillus_E; species Paenibacillus_E alginolyticus. The sequence goes on along the minus strand of NZ_AUGY01000010.1, from coordinate 82,741 downwards.
CCCGCTTTGCCGCCGGCATGGTCGTTCGGTCTGTGGTTAACAACCTCTTTCACAACGGATTATGATGAAGCTACCGTGAACAGTTTCATTGACGGCATGTTTGAACGAGACCTTCCACTGCATGTGTTCCATTTTGATTGTTTCTGGATGAAGGAATATCAATGGACCAACTTTGAGTGGGATGCCGATATGTTCCCCGATCCGGTAGGTATGCTTGGACGTTTAAAGGACAAGGGGCTCAAAATTTGCGTCTGGATCAATTCATACATTGGTCAGAAATCACCGCTCTTTCAAGAAGGCATGGACAAAGGATATTTGGTCAAAACCTTGGATGACCATGTTTGGCAGTGGGATCTCTGGCAGGCCGGCATGGGGCTTGTCGATTTCACCAATCCGGAAGCCACAGAATGGTACAAAGGTCATTTAAGACGGCTGATCGATATGGGCGTGGATTGCTTCAAAACGGATTTCGGTGAGCGCATCCCGACCGATGTCAAATACCACGATGGTTCGGATCCATTGAAAATGCATAACTACTATACATTCCTATACAATAAGGCCGTATTTGAAGTGCTGGAAGAAAAACTCGGCAAGAACGAGGCCATGTTATTTGCCCGCTCCGCTACGGCCGGAGGGCAGCAATTCCCCGTACACTGGGGCGGCGACTGCTCGGCCAATTACGACTCCATGGCGGAGTCACTTCGCGGAGGCCTTTCACTCGGTTTATCCGGTTTCGGATTCTGGAGCCATGACATCAGCGGTTTTGAAAAGACGGCCCCGCCCGATATTTATAAACGCTGGGTAGCCTTTGGCCTACTGTCTTCCCACAGCCGTCTGCACGGCAATGAATCTTACCGTGTCCCGTGGCTGTTTGACGAAGAGGCGGTCGATGTACTCCGACATTTTACCAAGCTAAAAAGTACGCTGATGCCCTATCTGTTCGCAAGTGCTATCCAATCCACGGAAATGGGGATTCCGATGATGCGCGCTATGGTGCTGGATTTTGCATCAGATCCGTCCACTCATCATCTGGATACGCAGTACATGCTAGGTGACAACCTGCTCGTAGCCCCAATCTTTAATGATCAAGGTACGGTGATGTACTATGTTCCCGAAGGTCGTTGGACCGATTTCTTCAGCGGACGAGTTGTTGAAGGCGGCAAATGGCAGGAAGAAACGCATGGCTATATGACGCTGCCCTTGCTTGCTAAACCTAATACGCTGCTTGCCATAGGGGCAAATGAGCAGAAGCCCGATTATGATTATGCGGATGGCGTATCTCTTCATTTGTTTGAATTGGAGGATGGATCTGTCGCGGAAACGTCGATTTATGACACGCAAGCTAATCTGCAATTAACCGTAAAAGCCGTCCGAATGAATGAACTGGTCGACATCTCTATTCAAGGCGGAACGAAACCTTTCACCCTTGTACTAAGAGGCATCAATCAAATCTTATCCTTAGAAGGAGCAACTTGGACAAGATCAGCCATCGGCGTCGTGCTGACACCTGAATCTGGCGTATCGAAGATAGTCGTGAGATTGTAATAAATAGGGGCATATAAAAACAAAAAATGAGTTGGCAAGGTTCTTGCCTTCTCATTTTTTGTTTCCTGTCGATTGCATCTGAAGGTCAACCGACCCAATTTACGTTCCATCAGCAATTTGAAAAGTTCAAGCATCTTTCACTCACCCATGCCTCATCACATGCCGTTGATCCCGATACTCCTGTGGACTTACGCCTTCCAGCTCTTTGAACACACGGCTAAAATGCTTCGTATTCTCAAAACCTGCCATTTCGCTGATCTCATAAATCTTGTAATCGGTGGATGCGAGCAGTTCCCGCGCTTTATCAATACGCAGCTTTTTCAAATAATGGACAAAGCTTTCGCCTGTGAATTCCTTAAAGGCCTGGCTGAAGTAAGAATAATTCAAGGATACATGATTGGAAACCATGGTCATGTTCAAATCCTTCTGATAATTGTCCTGCATATATTGAACAGCCTTTTTCATTTCTTTATGATCAATGTGAAATGTCTTCATGCTTCGCACATAGTCATTTAGCCGATGCAGCAGACCTTCGACACTATGGAAATAATCGTGGAAATAGTTGAAATTGGAGATGTCCCCGACTTTCTTAAATAGCCGCAGTATTTCAACGGACTCGCCTCCGTAGACGTGGAATACTTTATCAAAGACCAGATCGTTGAAAGATTTGCTTATGCCTTCGAGATACGCCAGGTCAAACCGAGCAACTGTCTTCATATCGAGCACTTCGAGCAGAAGCGCCGTCATTTCTTTATTACGATCGGTTCCAAGCATGTTGCCGATCTTTTGTATCGTTTCCGCAGGCACGGTGAAATCCCTGCTTTTTTGACGGACAGATTCAAAACGGGCTACCCCGGGAGCAGACTGCAGGAACGTATATTTCAGCGCTTGCTGCGCCTCCTCATAAGCTTTATGCAGATTCGTTATTCCGCAAGTAAACTCACTGAGTCCCATACTATAGGAGAAATAACCGGAACCGATAATACGCTCCGATAAATACTGAAACAGCTCCGCATGCTCGGCAACGAGAACGAGCTGGTTCTTCTTATCGAACACATATCCACGCCGCTCCCGGACGTGTTCAGGAGCATTACTTATCTCCGCTTGAATGCGAGCCAAAAACTCGGCATGCCCCATCCCCTCGATGGTCCCCCTATACTGGAGAACACCGAACTGGAAACCCTCTTCGATCCAATCCATTTCAATAGTCTGCAATCTACTGCGTAAGTCATCTTCAGCCAAATGGGACTGCCTGAGCAAATAGCTTAACTGACTTTCTTTATAGGCTTCCCGCTGATGGCTGGAGTTGGTCAACTGCGCTGTCATTTGCTCCTTTTGCTTGAGCTCCTTCTCCAGTCGGAGCATGGTGCGGGATAACTCATCACGGACAATCGGCTTCAAGAGGTACTCCTTCACATCGCAGCGAATCGCTTCTTTCGCATAGTGAAAATCATCATGACCGCTAAGGATAACAAGGGTAGGCTTCGATTCCAGCTCCTGTATGCGATTAATCAGCATAATCCCATCCATCACAGGCATACGTATATCCGTAATAACAATGTCGATGGGCGTACTCACTATCACTTCTAAGGCTTCTGCACCATCGCCGGCGAACTCGAACTCATAAGTGTCTGGAAATTCGCGAACGATCATGGCTTTCAAACCAAGACGGATATTTTTCTCATCATCAACGATAAGTACTTTTCTCATCAGCAGACATTCCTCCGGATAAAATTAGATAAGGCAGCGTCATCATCACACGCGTGAATTCACCCTCTAGACTCTGGATCTCAATACCGCACTCATTCCCGTAGTACATCTTAATTCGCTGCGTCACATTGCGTAGTCCAATCCCATTCCCCTCATTTTCCCTCGAGGCTTGAGTGCTGTACTTCATATGGAAGTGAGCATCTTCCATGACGATTTTTTCATGAAGCTCCCCAAGCTTCTGTTCGGACATGCCCGCTCCGTTATCTGTGATCTCAATGATCATCCAGTCTTCCTTTTTACAGGCTCGAATCATAATGACGACTCCCTGACGCCTTGCCTTGTCTACATTCATCCCGTGCTTGACGGCATTTTCTATAAGAGGCTGAAGAGACATCTTCAGCACTTCCTGCTCTAAATAGCCCTCTGGAATATCGAGTTTCAGTTCCAGCTTGCCGTCATAGCGGATATTCATAATCCCAATATAATTCTGAATATGCTGGATTTCGTCGTGTAAACGCACATGATCATTTGACCATTTCAGACTATACCGCATCATAGCGCCAAGAGAAGTTAACGCATCGGAGATGGTATACTGAGCCTCGACTTCCGCCATCATTTTCAAATTAAGCATTTGTCGAAAATGATGGGCAAGCTCGCCAACTTCCCCTCCTGCATCCATATCAATTTGCACATTGAGGTCGCCTCTGCGGACCTTTTTCATCGAGTCGCGCAGAATGTGCAGTTTTTTTAAAATAAGGGACTGCAAGAAATAGGTGATAACCGACAAGAGCGCAATTAGCACTACAGCAGCTGCGATAAATAAATTGCGGGTTTGCTTGATTTGCGTAACGGGGTTTTTCAGTGACACGACATTCAGCAAATGAGCCTCCAATTGATCAATTGGCGTCGACAGGCAAAGATACGGCGTATCACCAACTTTAAACGTAAAACTGAATTCCTCCTGATGAGGATGGGCTTCCCAATCGTTACGAAGCTGCTCCAAATTCATGCCTTTGAAAAAGTCGCTCCCGGAATCCGTGAAAATCCGTCCCGATCGGTCCACGACAAGCATATGAGACTGTCCGTCCTGAATTGGACTGAACGTTTTCTGAAAAAATTTATCAATGAGCATATCGACTTCAAGAATTCCGACATGCGTATCATTCGGATAATAGATTTCCCTAAGCAGCGAAACATAAGTCGAGGCCGCCTCATTATCGGAGGTCTCACGGGTCATAACGTCCTTCTCATTCTGTAAAATTTCCCACCAAACCGTGCCTTTTTTTGCTAAAACGCTCTTATGCCAAGCTCTTCCTGCAATTCGACTTTCTTTAAAAATTACGGGCCAAATTTCCCTCGTTTTCGGATTATCCGTGAATAAACGCACATTGGTGATATTCGGATTGTTAAACATGAGTCTTTGCAAGTTTGAAAACGTATTCATGTTAAAATCAACCAACTCATTAACCTCGAGCTCACGGGCATTATGCAAGTAATCAATCACTTCTCGATCTGCAATGGAGAGCTGCGCTGTACGTCCCACAATTTCAATGTTATTAAGAATGTTGGCCTTCTCGCTCTCTAAAATAAACAGGTTTTTCTTCAGCGTGTCTTGAATGGTATTCTGATAAAAACCATTAAACAAATACCACGAAAACACAATAATAGGAATTAATATGATGACAATATAAGCAACAATTAATTTAACTTGTATGGAAATACGGTTCGTTAGCTGAGTAAACCGAATCTTACCTTTTCGCAGCACGTCTCCCATGGCATTCACATCCAGTTCTTCAAGCTCTAGTTCTTTTATCATAATACAAAATGTATTGGAAGAGGGGAATATTTGCAGTGAAAAACCCGAAAACCTGATGAATCTGGTTTTCGGGCTTCATTTCTGGATTACTTTGAGAATTCGGCAATCTTCTTGATGTTGGATTCAAATTCTTTCTGTTGGTAGGTCTGAATTTTATCCAACCCAGCTGCTTTCCGATCCTTTTGAAATTTATCAAAAAGCTGATCAAATTCGGCATCTGATTTGGCAAGCAGCAGCTTCGGCAATGTCTTGCCCCAAGTCTGAGAGATTTTACTATTGGCGATACCTTCTTCGGATGTCCCCGTCGGGGTAATGTTATCGTATTGTGAGAAGCTCTTTGTCTTGCCTTTTGTCCAATCCTCAGGCTGTTTGGCTGGTTCAACACTTGGCGGAGCCCATTTTAAATTCATGTTTGTATCCATCAGCATCCAGAATGTATAGGAAGATCCATACTTTTTATCAAATGCAGCGCGATCTTTGTTTAGTAAATCAACAACTTCCGGCTTGAATTGGTCTTTGCCGCCGATTGTATCATAGCTGACACCTTTTTCACCGAGGAATAAGTCTTTGTTACCCTCCTCACTGATCAGATAGCTCAAGAATTTGATGGCTCTTGCTTTATCTTTCACATCCTTAGAGATCAGTGTTACCGTCCAACCGGAGATGCCTGGACCTGCTAAGGTTGGTGCATCTTTTTTCGAATTTGCTGGTCCATCAACGGCAATATACGCGGTGTTCGGATCTTTTTGATACAAGGAAATGTTTTGCTTCGCCATATCTGAACGTTGATAAAGCATGGCAAAATAGCGGCCTTGTGCAATTTTCTCTTCCATCTGCGGACGTTTATCGATGAAGATATCTTTGGCTAATAATCCCGATTCATTAGCTTTACGGAACGTTTTGAGCCAGCTTACGTATTCTGGATCGGTCGAACGATCGTATAGCTTGCCATCTTTTTCATAAGGAACAGCAAGGAAGTTCTGTATGTACCCCTCTAGGGAGTAATTTCCAGTATCCGTGAATTCATGCAGCCCAAGCGGAATAAGCGGCTGCCCATTTACATCTGGGAACTTTTCTTTCGCTGCTTTGAGCGCATTCAAGAAACCTTCTTGCGTTCTCATATCTGGCTTGCCGAGTGCCTCGTACATATCTTTGCGAACCAAAAATGTCTGGTTGGATACGAAGTTTTCCCCATACTTCTTGTAGTCCTGCGATGAGGACGAAGCATTCGGGTATCCGTAGAACTTCCCGTCTTTTTGTGTATACCATGAGGTCTTGGCAGGATCCGCTACCTTGAAAAAATAAGGATCGTATTGCTTCGCAAGGTCACCAAGTGGAAGCACCATGTTGCCTTCGATCATTTTCTTCACGGCATCTTCATACCATCCGAGGGTAATGAAGTCAGGTAGTTTGCCAGATGCAATCATCGTGTTAAGCTTCTCGTTCTCATTGCCTGCCGGTACGATGAAGTTCACATTAACGCCTGTTTTCTTCGTTATATATTGAGAGGTTGCATCAACACCCCATTTGTTCGGGAACCAAGAGAAGTTCAAATACCAATCAAACGTAATGGGCTTCGTATCTGACTTCCAGCCTGGTTCATCGGCATTGGCGGCTGCTGGAGCAGCGCTTTGCTGCGCCGCATCGGCTGCCTTAGTTGGCTGAGGGCTGGTTGAGCTGCTTGAACCCTTATCCGTGGAACATGCGGTAATAGACACAGCTGTGAAGAGAGCAAGCAGCGTAGTTAATGTTTTTCGTGATTTACTGATCGTCATATACGTTTCCCCTTTTCTGCATCATAATGATATGTTAAATCTCTGTCAAAGAACAGAGCATTCACAACTATGGTATCAACCCTTAATGGAACCAATCATGAATCCCTTTACAAAATACTTCTGCAAGAACGGGTAAACGATAACGATCGGTAACGTTGTCACGACCATGGTCGCGAGCTTGATGGACTGAGAAGATACGGTTTTGGCAATACTGCCCGTTGTCGCAGCGGCCATTTGGTTCGAGCTCGATTGCGCGACAACGCGATACAGATAAGTTTGAATCGGCTGCAGATCGCTTTGGTTAATATAGATCATCCCGGTGAAGTAGTCATTCCATTGATATACACCATGAAACAATGCAATCGTTGCGACAACAGGCATGGAGACAGGAAGAATGATTTGATAAAAGATTTTGAAATCATTTGCTCCGTCGATCTTGGCCGCTTCCTCCAGCGCATCGGGAATTTCCCGGAAGAATGATAAGAATATGATGAGATCAAAGAAGCTGAACATGGCTGGGATGATGTATACCCAGAAGCTGTCGAGCATGCCTAGATCGCGGATCAGCAAATAGTAAGGAATTAGCCCTCCACTGAAAAATAAGGTGATGGTACCAATGACCATATAAACGGAACGGCCAATGAGCTCTCTTCGTGAGAACGCGTACGCCACCATCGCTGTGAAGAGTACATGGACAACAGTGCCCACGAGTGTTTTGGCTACGGTGACACCCATGGCTAGCATGATACCATCGTTGGCGAATACAGCTTTGTAGCTGTCTAAGCTGAACACTCGTGGCCACCAATAAATTCCCCCTCGCATGGCGTCATTGCCGTCATTCAAGGAATTAACGAGCACGTACCATATGGGATAGAGGGTTGCGAAGCATATAGCGAGCATTAGCAGATTATTAAATTGATCGAACGCGGCCTCTTTGAAGGTTCTGCGTTTCAATGAGAGCATAGCTGGAGTACCTCCTTAGAGCTTTTTCGACTAGAAAAACTGGTATCCGATGTAAATGTTTAAAATAAAGAGGTATTGTTTAAACGTTTGGTAATGAAGTTTGCCGAGAGGAGCAGAACGAGCGAAATCAGTGATTTAATTAACCCGACCGCAGTTGCATAGGAAAACCGGCTTTGCTGAAGACCGACTTGGTACACATATACATCGATAACGTTGCTGGCACTTTCGTTAAGCTGGTTCTTGAGCACCAGAATTTGATCGAAATTCGAGTTGAGAATACCGCTGACGGCGAGAATGAATAAGATGGTGATTGTTCCCTTAATGGACGGCAGCGTAACATAAAACATTTTCTGAAAACGTCCTGCGCCATCGATCGTCGCCGCTTCATACATCTCAGGGGATACACCTGACATCGCCGCCAGGTATATAATCGCGGACCATCCCAGCTCCTTCCAGATGTCAGAAGTAATGATGATGCTCCAGAAATATTGAGCCTCGGCCAAATAACTAATCGGTTCTTCTATGACATTAAGCGCGAGCAGCATCTTATTAATAATCCCCACGTCGGCTAGCCATGTGGCGAGGATGCCGCCAAGAATCACCCACGAGAGAAAGTGTGGTAAATACGATATTGTCTGCACCAGCTTCTTAAATCGCATAGAACGAAGCTCGTTCAAAAAAAGAGCGAAACCAATCGGAAGCGGAAAGCCGATAATTAACTTGAGTAAGCTCATCCCGAGCGTATTCTTAATGACATAGCCCAAATTGTCATCATCCCAAAACGCCCTAAAGTGCTCCAACCCCGCCCACGGCGCTGCAGAAATCGACTTAATGATATTAAAATCTTTAAATGCAATGATGATCCCGTACATCGGAACATAGTTGAAAACGATCATCCAGGCGACGCCGACCAGCGCCATAACTTGTAAATAACGTTGTCCGTACAATTTGCGAAGCAGCCTTATAGCTTGGCCTTTAACGGCAGTTGACTTAGGAATCGGAACGGGAATATCCACATCTGCGTTCATCCTGGCTGCACCTCCAATACATTCCACTTTTATGTAAGCACTTTCACTATCATCATTGTATGTGTTTCCTTCTTGTGATGTAAGGGTTCAAATTTCAGCTATGGTTACTGTTTTTCAGGTGGTGTTCCGCCTGTCTCCATTCGGTGCTACCATACATTTGTAAACGCTACATTGAAACCATGGAGGTTACGGATATGATGAACGCTAGCGGAACAGGTTTTATTCGTGCTGATGGCAGACGGCTCGTTGATGGAAAGGGCAAGCCCCTGCTGCTCAGAGGTGTCGGTTTGGGCAACTGGCTGCTGCCTGAAGGGTATATGTGGAAATTTACCGGGGAAGGCGGTGACCGCCCGAGGCGGATCGCCCAGAGAATCAGTGAACTGATTGGCGAAGACGAGGCGCTGCAGTTCTGGGAGACATTCTATGAGCGTTACGTGACGGAGGCAGATGTACGACGAATGGCTGAAGAGGGTTATAATTCAGTACGTTTGCCGATTAATGCCCCTTTCGCATTGGAAGAAGGCACGAATGGATCATATATAGAATCGCATCTGCAATTAATCGATCGCTGCATCAATTGGTGCCGCTCCTACGGACTGTATGTGGTACTCGATCTGCACGGCGCTCCGGGAGGACAAACTGGCGCAAATATCGATGATTCCGTGAACGATCATCCCGATCTGTTCACAGATCCCGTTCAGCGGAATCTCACGATTGCTTTGTGGGTTATGCTGGCGGAGAGGTACAAGCATGATGACATCATCGCTGGTTACGATCTGCTGAATGAGCCGTTGCCGGATCACTTCAGCCAATATTGGGACCAACTTGTCCCGCTCTACAAAGATATAATTGCCGCTATTCGCCAAGTCGATCCTCATCATATGATCATCATCGAGGGTGCGCATTGGGCCACGAATTTCAGTATGATAACAGAGCCTCTTGACGACAACATGCTCTTGCAATTTCATAAATATTGGAACGCCCCCGATACAGAAAGTATTCGGAACTATTTGGACAAGGGCGCTGAGCTGAACGTTCCGCTTTATATGGGTGAAGGTGGAGAAAATAACGCTGAATGGTATGTCGGTGCCTTCCAGCTGTTTGAGGATCACGACATCTCATGGAATTTCTGGCCCTGGAAAAAGTTAGACACGCTAAACAGCCCTTGTTCCATACGAGCTCCCAAGGACTGGGATAAGATTCAGGCCTACGTAGCTGGTGGCGAGCATCCGGGGAAAGATACAGCAAGAGCGATTCTATGGGATTATTTAGATGCCATTAGGATCGAAAATTGTGAGTATCGTCAGGATGTTGTGAACAGTATGTTGCGCCGTGCACCGCTTCGCATCGCAGCTCCTTACTACGGCTACAAGGGCGCGGGTATAGACCATTTTGCTGTGCCAAAGCAGCGTGGCGACCAGACGGTCCCGCTTCGTCCAGCGGACGGTGTGTCATTTGGCTTTGCCTATCCATCGGCAGAGAACACGGTAGATTTCGCCAATCATGGCGGAGCATCGCGTTCCGCGCATACAGTCATGTGCGTGCAGCTTGAAACTGACGAGTGGCTGCGCTACGAGTTCAACGTAGGAGCAGAGCGCCCTTACAAGCTCATATTAGGAGCGGCTGCGGATGGTGAGTCCGCTTCCTTCGAAGTAAGACTAGGCGACGGCTGGGTTAGCGAGGCGCTATTCGTAGACGGTGATGCATGGTCAAACATTGTCGCTGCTGAGGAGCTTGTGCTGCCGAATGGCAAGCACGCTATTGTGGTTAAGGTCTTGCAGGGAAGAGTTAGACTGCAATGGGTGGAGCTCAGCTAAGAACTAGAAAGGACTTTGAAAGCAATAAAAAAGGGCTGTCCCAAAAGGGTTATAGACCTTGAGGGGTATCTACCTTGAAGATGGTTGCATGTATCCATGAGGACTTCCGCCAAAAGAGGAGGTCCTTTTGGGCCTGAGTTATTCTTAACGGAACGACACGCCGCTAAATTGGATGAAATGAGCTGAAAATTGAATTATCGGAACGAGAGGGCGTTATTCGATGAAATTTGTGCGATTCGAAACTAAAAACAACGGAATAGCGTCATTACGATCCCCTAGTAGAAACCTACCATGGTAGATGGATGCATGTGCCCATGAAGAAGAAGCCACCCCTCTCATGTATTTAACATTTTCGGGACGGCCTCTTTAGATCATTCGAATCCTTTTTTACTTTACACAGAGACACCAGCTAAACGCTCAGCAGCTTGTCTTTCATCAGTCTTTCATTCATCAGTCTTTCTTTCCTCATCCAATTTGAACGGGCATTCCCAGTTTCGCTGATTTGAGCGCAGCAACAGTCACCTGTTGTGTCTTAAAGGCATCCTCGTAATCCGAAAGAATACGCCCGGTATCCCCTGTTTTCAGCGCATGAATGAAGGCTTCATTTTCTACGAGATAGGGATTAACTAATCTTTTAATTTCAGAGGTTGCATGAGCTTCGATCAATTTCAAACGTTCCGTATCCCACTCCAGCATGCCCTCCTGCGTATAGCAGGTAATCCCCACCTTGCCCAGTCCATTTGGCAGCACGCACGTATTAGAAATATTAGCAATAACACCGCTGCTAAATTTCAAGGTCACCGTTCCCACATCGGCTGCCGTTACCCCATCAAATTGCTTGTGCATCACTTGATTGCCATACAAAGCGTAGACTTCATCAATCTCTCCTACACAGTAACGCAGAATATCGACCAGATGTGTACTTTGTTCTATGAATTGTCCGCCTGATCTCTCTTGATCTCTCCACCATGCAACTTGAGGCATATCTCCCATCCAATTGCCTGTGATCATGCCGACATTTTGCTGGCCCAACAACTGTTTCATCTTACTTACTGTATCTGTATAACGAAAATGATAGCCAACGGACGTAATCAGGGGTTTCTTGCGTAATTCGGTTAAAATCTGATAGGGCTGCTCGGTATTCACACCAAGCGGCTTTTCCACAAAAAAAGGAATGCCTCTTTCAATAAGCTGCATTTCAAACTCTCCGTGCGACATTGGCGGCACTAGAATATATACAGCATCCAAGTGCTCGGCGTCCAACATCTCACTAACACTTTCATAGCTTGAGGGAATGCTGAAACCCGAAGCAAACTCCTCCGCTTTTGCCTTACTCGTCCCGCATACCGCTTGGATCTGCACGTCTTCCATTTCTGTTAAAATTTTTGCGTGCATCTTACTGAACCCGCCTGTACCGATAATGCCAATATGTAACATGTTTACAAGCTCCTGTTCTTTTTATATTTTTGCACAACTGTAGAGCCGCCTGCCGCGTCTATCCACGCACTCGCTGCATCGCAAAGTTGCCATCTAGGCTGTTTCTCTTATTATAGCATCATACATAAATACAACGTCAGTATACATCCCACATTCGATTAAAAATAAATAAAAGAGCTAGCTCTTCCGTCGTTCGAAGAACTAGCTCTCTTATTTAAGCATCATGATCCCATCCTACACATGGCTGTCGACTCTCGAACAATCAATTCGGGCTGCAAAACGATGGAAAAATTTCTTTTGGACCCTTGGATCAATTTTAGTAAAAGACGCACAGCATGCTGGCCGATTTGCCCGCATTTCAAGATGAGCCAAGAACTTTCTGTTTTCTACGAATCCATATAACAAATCCAAACACGATAACACAAGTCATAGATACCCATGAACTGTATAAAAAAACTTGTCTCATCCCGTAAGCTGAGCTCATAATGCCACCCAAGAAGCTGCCGATAATACGGGCGGCTCCAAGGCTGAGCAAGCCGTTGAGCGTTTGACCGCTGGCCTTCCATTCTGAAGGCACTTCACGGTTGATAAACGTGGCAAGCGTCACAGAAAGCACGATGAAAATAACTCCGTGCAGCAGCTGCACCGGTAATATCCATAGTGGATTCCCGATTAAAGTAAACAAGAACCACCGGATGGAGGATGCGAGCGCGGCCACAATCAGAATCGCGGATATAGGGACGCGTTTTAAAATCCAGCCGGAAAACAGAAGAAACGGCAGCTCACTAAGGGAAGAAATCACCATCGACCAGCCTAGCAGCATACTATCTCCTCCCATCTCCTTGAAGTAGATGGGGAAGAATGCGTAGTAGTAACCCAAGGTGATTTGAACAACAAAGTTGATACCCAAATAAAACATCAGCTTACCATTACGGAAAAGCTCCCGGAATCGTTTGCCAGTGACGTTAGTCTGGCGGCCGGCAGCTGGTGGAAAACGCCAGAGCAAGAGCACTGCGGCGGCCATGGTTCCAGCGTAGACCGGGAACATCGAACCAATGTGCGACTTGGCTGCGATGCCGAAAGCAAGAGACATGACAGCGAAGCCCACTGTACCTCCTAGGCGAATCCAACCAAAACTCCAAGTGGGACGCCTGTCCAATTCTTCCAACGTAATCGCATCGCTGAGTGCAAATATAGACGTCTGAAAAAACGTAAACACACAGATTAACACAAGCAGGTAAATGAAATGATGAGAGAGCGGGAAAAACAAAATGGAAACACCGCTACCTATCAAAAGAAAGCGAAGTACGCTATTCTTCGTCTTGGCTCGGTCACTGAGCGCCCCCCAAACCGGTTGGCCAAACATCGCAACCAAGGGCCCAAGGCTGAGAAGCATCCCAATTTGCTCCTGAGAAAATTGAGCGTTATGCAGGTAAACCGGCATAAATGTGCCATAAACAGCGTTTCCCATGTATATAACCACGTAAAACAACAAAAAAGCGTTCATCTTCGTTGTCAGCCCCTTCTTCCCTTTTAGAATCATACATCATTTAGAAAGCAATCCCTTCCATTTCACGAACGAATAGTCGGCATTATAAACTCTACGACAGTGTAGTGTGCGGTTCAAGAACTATTTTTTTAAGAATTTCGAGATGTGCTACAACATCGTCGGGATCTAGGCAGCTCCTCTTCCATAGGGACTTGCCACGCTATTCGATTTATCGTCTCGGATGAAGGAATTTATCATTTTTTGTCGAAATTTTTAGGTACTATTAACTACTTCAGGAGATTATATGAAAAAGCAATTTAATACCCCTAATATAGATCCTAAACCAAGTACTGAAGCTTTCATAGCCCTACAAAATGATAATGATTACCTCAAAAATACCATTCTCGATATCGTGCAAGGTATTGAAAGTGAGGTCAAAGAAAGTTTTTTTGTTCACTTGGTACAATATCTGGCTCGCGTTTTAAAATGCTCTTATGCTTTCATTGCTGAAGTTGATCATCCCTTTGTAAAAACAATCGCCATGTATAAGAAAGGAGAAATGATCGAGCAATTTGAATACAATTTGGAAGATACACCTTGTGAAAATGTTGTGAATGAAAAACGTCTCTGTTGTTATCAAGAGTATGTACAGCAATTATTTCCTTTGGACTCGGATTTGACCAAATATGATATTCAAAGTTATCTGGGTATTCCTCTTTTACATGTTGATGGTACTGTAATTGGCATCCTTGTTGTGATGAATGATCAGCCGCTTCATGACAGGTCACTTGCAGAAACGATATTAAAAATCTTCTCGTTTCGGGCATCCGCTGAGCTCATACGATTGTTGGAAGAGAGAAAGTTGAAAATAAGCGAGCAGAATTTATTAACCTTAATTCATACGATGCCTGACATTGTTGTTTTTAAAGACGGTAAAGGCAGATGGATCGAAGCGAACAATACGGTTCTCCGACTATTTAATTTAGATCATGATACATACAAAGGTAAAACGAATAGCGATTTCCAAAAAACCAATGAATTTTACCGAGAGATGTTCATTACATGTGAAGGAACGGATCAAGAAGCTTGGGAAGCACGCAAACCGATAACTTTTGAGGAAGAAATTAAACGTCCCAGCGGCGCAAGTATGATGGTTGAATATACCAAAGTGCCCGTTTTTGATCATAAGGGAAACCGACAATGGCTCATTGTTATTGGACGTGACATTACGGATCGGAAATTCGTACAAGATAACTTAATAGGTCAAAATGATATTTTAGAAATGATCGCAAAAGGTAAACCCATTGGGGATATTTTGCATCGAATTATTGAATTAGTCGAACAACAAAGCGGCGCTATTTGCTCGATTCTTTTATTGGAAAAAGAACGCTTGAAACATTGTGCAGCACCAAACCTGCCTGAATCCTATATTCGTGCGATTGATGGCGTGGAAATAGGTCCAGCTGTAGGTTCATGCGGCACGGCCGCTTTCTACAATACCAAAATCATAGTTTCTGATATCGGGAACGATCCTCTATGGGATGACTACCGCGAGCTTGCGTTCGACCACGGGCTTAGAGCTTGTTGGTCTGTACCGATTACGGATAAAAAAAATCAGGTGCTTGGCACATTTGCCATGTACTACAAAACTCCGCATGCTCCCCAAACCTATGAGATTAAATTGATTGAACGGGCGGCCTATCTGGTAAGTTTGGTAATTGAACGGGATAAAGCGGAAGCAACCATTCGTCACATGGCTTTTCATGATTCTTTAACCGAACTTCCGAATCGAAAATCGTTTCAACATATGCTCGAAAAAGCCATTGTTGATGCTGAGCGAAACGATCAAATCGTTTCCGTGCTTTATCTGGATTTGGACCATTTCAAAATGATCAACGATTCCATGGGGCACTCCTTGGGAGATGTTCTATTGCAGAATGTTTCGGATCGTTTGAAAGATATGATCATGACCAGAGGCGTTGTCTCACGTCAAGGCGGAGACGAATTTACGATAATGTTGCCCAACACAACCAGGCAGGAAACGGAAGATATTGCCAAATCAATTTTGGTTGCTTTGACCACTCCCTTTCGAATTCAAGATCAAGATTTATATATCTCAACGAGTATCGGAATCAGCATGTTTCCTTTGGATGGGAGCACTTTTGAAACATTGATCAAACAGGCAGATATCGCGATGTATCAGGCGAAGAACCAGGGAGAAAATTTATACCAGTTTTATGTAAAAGAGAATGAGTATCCCGCTACTGAACATGTTGACCTCTACAGAAAATTAAGAAAAGCTTTAGACAACAATGAATTTGTTCTTGTTTATCAACCGCAATATGATATAGCATCGAAAGAATTCATAGGTGTCGAAGCATTAATTCGGTGGAATCATCCCGAGAAGGGACTCATCTCTCCGCTGCAATTTATTCCATTTGCCGAAGAAGTTGGACTCATTGTTCCAATTGGGAAATGGGTCTTGCATGAGGCTTGCAAACAGTGGCGTTTATGGATGGACCATTTTGGACGTACATTTAAAATGTCCGTCAATCTATCCTCGAGGCAGATGTATGAACCGGACTTAATAGAATTGATGACCCAGATTTTGAATGAAACAGGGATGGATCCCCATTACTTGGAAATTGAAGTTACGGAAAGCATCACGATGAATCTGGACCGTGCAACGATGCTGCTTTCCAAATTGAAAGGCATTGGCGTAAGCATTTCTATTGATGATTTTGGTACGGGGTTTAGTTCATTGGCGTATTTGAAGAACTTCCCGATCGACCGCATTAAAATCGATCGCACATTCATTAAAGACCTTTCAAATGATATAAGCGATCAAAACATCGTGAAAACCATCATCGCTTTGGGTATAAATTTAAATCTAAAAGTAATTGCAGAAGGCGTCGAGTCTGAGGAGCAGCTTACTCTGTTAAACGACTATGGTTGTCATGAAGCACAGGGATATTTTCTGGGGCTTCCCATGTCTGCGGATCACATCGCTAAGCTTATTTAAAATATTTTCAAATCGCTGAAACAATTCAGAAAGCTCATCCGTTAAGTGGGTATAGATAAAAATAATGGAAACCCTCATTAACCTAGAAAAGGATGAAGAAGATGAAGAAAAAAGGGTTGGTCGTCGGCCTCCTGCTATCCGCTACGATCTTAACGTCCGCATTTACTCCCATCTCCATTAACGCCGATCAGGGACCAGTGGTCCGGTTTGAGGGCCAACCGATCACGTTCTCGCAGCAGCCTAGATTAATAGACGGTATTCTAATGGCGTCTGTTCTGGATCTTGCAATGGCTTTAGGTATGGAAGTGACATGGAGTGAAGCAGAACGGCTGGCGGTAGTTACTGGCAGCGGGTATGAGCTGAAGCTGCCAATGAATTCAGACTTTGCTTACGTGAACGGTAAAGCAAGCACCATTTACGGCAATACGCAAATGGTAAATGGTTCTATGTACGTTCCCCTGCGCTTCTTTATGGAAAGTTCAAATCATGTTGTTCGCTGGGATTCGGCTACTAGCTCGGTGAACGTCACGAAGCAGGCTGACAGCTTGCCCGTAGTCGGTACCTATGACCACTTGGTCACACTTTTGACGCAGAATGAGGGTAATGGGTCCGCCCAAGTTAGTTTAATAACCAAACAAGCTAAAGCTGAAACCACCTCCGGCAACGCTTCAGTTCCAGCTGGCGCCAGTGCTGCTGTTGCAGTCCAAGATTCAGCCAGGGCAGCGGCACCCGGCTACTCGGGCACGAATGTGCAAGTGGAAGGCGTGGATGAATCCGATGTCGTCAAGACAGACGGAACGTACATCTATACGGTAAACAAGCAGCGTATCGTAGTCACACAGGCTTATCCCGCCGACCAGATGAAAGTGCTGAGCATTCTTGATTTCCTGGGAAATCAAGACACCCAGTTCCAGCCAAGTGAAATCTACGTAGACGACAAACATCTGATCGTGATTGGTAATTCTTATCAGAACTATAAACCGGTCCCTTATAATGGGGCTGGCGGCACCACACAGAAGAAAATGATCATGCCTATGAGATCCCAGGGAACCGCGAAGGTCATGGTTTACGACCTCACAGACCGCAGCAGCCTGAAACTTGTGAAGGAAGCTGAGCTTGAAGGAAACTACGTTTCTTCCCGCAAAATCGGATCGTCGCTCTATTTTATCTCCAATAAGTACGTGAATTACTACCAATACCGGGAAATGACGGATAAGGAAGAAGCGAAGACTGGGCTTGCTCCTGCTTTTCGGGATTCTTCAGCTGGCGATTCCTTTACCTCTATTCCACTGGATCAGGTCTATTACTTGCCGAAAGCTCTTGAGCCTAACTATGTGCTCATCGGAGGCATTAATCTGAATGAATTGAATCAGACAATGAATGTCACTTCTTACCTAGGCTCAGGGCAGAACGTGTACGCGTCCGAAGAGAACTTATATGTGGCCGTAACGAATTACGAACAGATGCGAATCCAACCCATGAGGATGCCTGCTGGTGATGCTGCACAAGGCATACGTGTCGGTGAACCGAACAGAGCCAGCCAGCCTTTTGAACTTCCTAAGCAGGAAACGATTATTTATCAATTCGGGCTGAACGAAGGTAAAGCAGCGTACAAACATACAGGCATGGTGCCGGGACGCTTACTCAATCAATTTTCCATGGATGAGCATAACGGCTACTTCCGGCTTGCTACAACAACAGGCGAAGTGGGACGGACGGATGAGGGAACTTCGAAGAATCATGTCTTCATACTGGATGCGAACCTGAAAGAGAAAGGCAAGATCGAAAACATCGCTCCAGGAGAACGGATTTACTCCACCCGCTTCATAGGCGACCGGGCTTACATGGTTACCTTCAAAAACACCGATCCGCTATTCGTCATGGACTTACAGGATCCCGCTAAGCCGAAATTATTAGGTGCACTGAAGATTCCTGGATATAGCGATTATCTGCATCCTTATGATGAAAACCACATTATTGGCTTCGGGAAAGATACGATCGAAGTCGACAACAAAAATCCGAATGGACCGCAGTCCATTGCCTATTACCAAGGTATGAAAGTGGCGCTGTTCGATGTAACCGATGTGAATCATCCAATAGAGCAATTCAAGGAGCTGATCGGGGACCGCGGCACGGATTCCGAGCTGCTGCACAATCACCGTGCATTGCTCTTTAACAAGGAAAAAAATCTGCTTTCCTTCCCTGTTAACGTAATGAAAATCGACCCGAATCAGGCGACAACCAATCCGAAGATGCTTGCCAGCGCATACGGCAATTTTGCATTTCAAGGCGCGTACGTCTACAGCCTTGATTTGGAAAAAGGCTTCCAGTTCCGTGGCGGCATTACCCATCTTTCTCAGGATGATCTGCAAAAAGCCGGACAATATGTTCATGCCGGGGATAAACAGGTGCAGCGTGTTCTTTATATCGGTGATACGCTTTACACCGTCTCCAACGGATTGATCAAAGCGAACGACCTCAGCACGCTGAAGGAAAAGAACTCGGTAGTAATTCCGTAGTCCTTGTCACGACGAATAAAGCCCCGATTCCTATAAGGATCGGGGCTTGTTCGTTCTCTAGATTCATTTATTTCCAACAACTGTGTCTCCAATGCTCGGTTGCCGGACGTCCATTGATTTTCGTTTGGCAATGAACAACGTCAAGATCCCGCTTGATATTGTAATAATGGCGAGCGTCAGCAAAAATGTGGAGATCCCGAACCAATCGAGACAAGCGCCGGTCGCAAGCAGCGAAATCTGGAACATGACGCGGTCAAGCATGCCTCGAAATGAGAAAAAGCGGCCTTGTGCTTCTTTGGGCACTTTGATTTGGAAGAGTGTCGATACCATCGGAAAGAAAAAAGCGACTGCGCAACCAAACAATACGAAGGAACCGAGAACCGCATAGCTGCTTTCGCTGAAGGACATTCCTGCAAAAGAAAGAGCAAATAATAACATGAAAAGCGTAGAGCTGGTTACCAGATTCCGCATGCCGATCGCACGCTTTGCAAATAGACCTGCAATCAAAATGCTCGTGCCTTCTAAAGAATAGATCCAGCCCATCAGTTCCGGTTTGTGCTGAATTTGACTAAACTTCAGTACAAGCAAATTAAAACCGCCTAGAAACAAGGTAATAACTCCGCTATTGATAAGTGCGATGAATATAGACGGTTCTGCCCGAATGAGTGGAAATAACTCCGTAAAGCGGATTTTCTCCTGCTTTCTTGCACCCGCGGAATCCGCAGTATTTGGAATCCTCAATTGTGTAATAAGCATCACGAGAATGACATAAAAAGCAAGCGACAGCGCATAGACCGTGTACAAATTCATCATGGATACCAATATACCTGCTACAGCAGTACCGCCGATTCTCGCTATTGTAATCACGTTAAAGTTTAAGCTGTTCGCTTTAAGCAGCTCGGAGGCCGGAACGACGGAAGGCAGCGCTGCTTGTACGGTAGGCATATAAACAGTAGCCGCTACTTGCATGATGACGACGGACAACAGCATAATGGCGACGGATTGGTAGTGAATAGCCGCAAACATGACAATCGGAGCCAGACAGCGGACAAGCCCTGATATAAACAATATTTTTTTCTTATCATAGCGGTCTGCCCACACCCCGGCTTGCGGCGAAATGAGTACACCGAGAAATAAACCACACATCAAGATCAAGCTCTTGCCTAAATCCGACGGGACGTGGCTTTGCATAAATTGCAAATTAGCAATAATACTTGTCCAAATACCTGCGCCTTGAATGGCTTCTCCGATCATCATGAAAACAAATGTCCGATTCCGAAGTAACGATTGATTCATACCTAATCTCCAATCTATGTTGACACTCAGAATCTTCCAATTATAGCACGTATGTTCGTTGATTGTCTATGAGAACACGAGAACTATTCAGAACCGGGCCGATACATTTACATTTTCTTATAAAACTTAACGAACAAAATTCACAAAAGTCCATTAATCTTAGCTAGAAATGATCTTTGGACATCTCACATTAAAGGAGACAGTAATCGCAGCTTCAAGTTCGATTGTGCTTTGAGAAAAAACGTTTAGTCTCCAATATGGTATCGGTACCATGTTTATCAAGAATGCGAAGTGATTTACACACCATAGCTGCGTGAAATCTTTGATAAATCTTTGATGTTCGGGAATATTTTTTTATTTCAATATGGTATCGATACCATAAAATATTCATTCAAAAGGTTGGTGATTTTGCATTCATGATTCCTCATTCATCGTCCCCCCTTGCAAGAAGTGTTACCCGGCAAATTCTTTGGAAAAAAATCTTATTGCATCGCTATCTATACCTGATGCTCCTGCCCTGCTTGGCATTCTTTATCGTCTTCTCGTACGTTCCGATGGGCGGAGTCATCCTAGCATTCAAAGAGTACAAGTTTAACAAAGGTATCTTGGGTAGCCCCTGGATCGGATTTGATTACTTTAAGACGTTCTTTCATGACTATCAAAGTGGGTTATTAATCAAAAACACGTTAATTATCAGTTTCATGAAACTTTTTGTGTACTTGCCGTTTCCCATCCTTCTGGCTCTCATGTTTAATGAGCTCCGTACCAAGTGGTTTAAGAATGTAGCCCAAAGTATCTCCTACTTGCCTCATTTCCTTTCTTGGGTCGTTGTCGTCGGAATGATGCAGCGAGTGCTGGCACCAGATACTGGGATGCTTAATCAACTCACCGCCTACTTCGGAGGTGCCGGGGATACATTTTACATGATGGAATCGAAATACTTCTATCCGATCATGTTCGGCAGCTTCATATGGAAGTCGATCGGCTGGGACTCCATCATTTATCTGGCTGCCATTGCGGGCATTAATCCCGATATGTATGAAGCCGCCAAGATAGATGGAGCTAGCAAGTGGCGAGAAATATGGCATATCACCTTACCTTCCATAGCGCCAACCATTGTCTCCTTGTTTATCTTGTCGCTCGGAAGCGTCCTGTCGGCGGGTTTCGATCAGCTGTACTTGCTGGGAACACCGGGAAATAGAGCGTTGTCTGACATACTGGACACTTATATTATCCGGATAGGTCTAACAAGCGGCCAATACGGGTACGCCACTGCTGTCGGGCTGATGCAAGGATTGATCGGTTTTATTCTCGTCATTATCGCCAACAGGCTCTCTCGCAGACTTATGGATACATCTCTATGGTAACGATACTAGATTGACTATTGCTTTCGAAAACCGCCATCAGGCGTTTTCTATAAAAACAAGCATATAAAGGAGAATGGAAATGTACAGAAAATGGTTGAAATGGGTTGCTGCACCGATGATCTTGTCTTTAATTCTCGCTGGCTGTAATGGTTCGGGCAATGAGAACGTCAGCAAAACAGCAGCAAGCAGCTCCGCTTCAAACGGCAAACCGGCAACATGGATTGCGGATCGTAAAATCAAAGGGCTTGTCTTCATGGGCACTGACGATTATACGGAAGATATGAACGCCGAGGTCAAGCAGAAGATCAAGGATCTTACCGGTATCGATTTTGAAATTCAAATCATGAAGGCAAATCGTTCGATCGAAGGATTAACTGCTGGTTTAGCTTCAGGTGACCTGCCGGACTTCATCGCCTTCTACCTGAACAACAGCGGACGTCCGGAGATGAAGCTGGTCCTGAAGGCTGCGCGAGATGGCATGTTCACCGATTTGACGCCATTAATGAAAGACACCAAAGTTTACAGTAAATATTTGCAAAACGATTATTTGCCAACCGATACGAAAAACAGCGTCATGTTCCGTCCTGAGTTTAAAGGCTCCTCCTACTTTGTTCATATGAACATCCCACGCGATGGCGGTTATTTGACCCGGAAATACGTAGGCGGTCCGTATATTCGTAAAGATATTGCAGAAGCGCTCAAAATCGATCCAAGCCAGATCAAGACGACAGATCAATTGTATAAACTGGCCCAGCAAATTAAAGAGGGCAATTTTAAGGACAAAAATGGAAAAAACGTGTACCCTATCGGACCTGGTTACTGGGGAACGGGAAATAACAAGGATTACTCCATTCTGTTCAGTGATTTGATGTGGGGATCGGACGATCAACGCATCAATCAGGATGCGAACGGGAACATTCTGCATGAGGCTGAAACGGATTTCGCTATGAAAAAAGTGGAGTACATGCAAAAGCTGTTTAAAGAAAAGCTGATTAATACCGAGATGTTCACGATGGACGAGAGCCGTGCGACAGAAAACGTCCTGAACGGATCGTTCGCCATCATCGGAGATATGCATAATTATCAAGATTTTAACCAAGACGGTCATTTCGTTCCACTCGGCCCCTTAAATAAGGTAAATGGCCCCTACCAAATGCAAGTGGATTATAAATCCGGAAGTTCCGCATGGGCGATACCGTCCAAAACTAAAAATCCGCAGGATATCGTGAAATTTGCCGACTTCCTTGCCAGTCGCGAAGGCAAGCTGCTGTGGAGATATGGAATCGAAGGCAGAGATTATACACTGGACGCCAAAGGCAATCCGATTGTGAAGCAAAGTGTGCTTGACTTGAAGAAGAATTCGCCGAACGAGGCGAAGAAACTCGGATTTGCTGGAGTAGGCAACAACTGGGGCGAGCTGCTGGGAAGCACGGACATCAAAAATGAAGCCGATTTCGGTGAAGCGGAATATGGAGATTCGGTCAGTCCGGCAAATAGTGCAGGCGCCTTGGCCATTGCAAAAATGTGGAATTGGGATGAGAAACGAGCAAACGCCAAAATCGTTGATGGGTATACACCACTAGCCTTCATGGGTGAGTTCAAGAACGTAACTGCGCTGCAGGCGGCGCTTGACAATTACAACGTCAATCTGGTGAAAGCCTACTACAGCAAGGACCTGACTGAAGCTAAGAAAATTCTAGATTCTTCGTTGCAGCAGTTGAAGAACGCAGGCGTGGATGATTACCTGAAGCTGCTGTCGGAGAAGAATGCCGATCCGAAGACGAAAATTAAATTTTAGACTTTAGCATGCATATAGCGACAGAGGCGGTTTTGTCCCCTTCGGATGAAATCGCCTTTGTCCTCACAATGAGGGAGTGGCCATGGGAACAGAATTCTACAAGCTTAGCAGCGGAGAAAAAACATTAAAAGTTGTCAATTTCCTTCTTATTTTTCTACTATGTCTGATGATCATCCTCCCCTTTCTTAACGTATTTGCTTTATCGTTCAACCCAGGTAAAGACGCCGAAAGAGGCGGCATTTTTTTCTGGCCGAGAATCTGGTCGCTTGAAAATTACCATGAAGTGTTTATCTCTTCCAACATCGGCTCGGCCTTTGCCGTCTCGGCATTCCGTACGATACTTGGCACGATCTCAGCTGTATTCCTGACTGCTATGGCCGCCTTTGCAGTGAAATCAAAGACTATGCCTGGCGTTAAATTCTTTACATTGGTTATATTCTTCACCAACGCTGTTTAACGCGGTCAACCATTGGAACGATTGGTTTACTGGAGCATTCTTTGTCCGAGATGCTGCTTTGCGGCCTTTATCCACAATTCTGCAGGAGATGCTGGCCTCGGCTGAAGCTATGCGAGATACGCTCAATCAGGCGGCGGGCACGAACTACGAGCTGCTGGATAAAATCCAGGTGACCGGAAATTCCTTGAAAATGGCCACCATTATAATCGTAGTAACTCCAATCGTGCTTATTTACCCGTTTGTTCAGAGATATTTCGCCAAAGGTGTAATGATTGGTTCATTGAAGGAGTAAGTCACTGGAAGGCGGTTATGCGGTATTCTTTCAGCCGGATCCTCATACCCCCTTCCACGGATATGGATTACCCGATAGAAAACGACGAACATCATCATCCAGCTTGATTTCCTTGGGTCGTTGGGTTATTCCCTTCTGATCTTTTGTTAGTTTCTCCGACATCGTTCCGTCATAGTAAATGGGATGCGTTTTGTCTTTTTCCACTTTCACAAAATTCACCGCCTTATTTTTTAAAATTTCATTTCACATAACATTGAGGTGGTGGAGATATAATGAATGTTGATTTGCTGCGGGAATATAGTCTGCCACCCACTAGGACACCCTTTTCATCGTAGCTCTCAATAAGTCCGCCGCCTATCCATTTCCATTCGGTCAAAACCATCACGTATTGTCCAAAGAGAATAGCGTTATCGAATTCACTGTCTTGTTGAAGCGTTTTCATGAAATCCTCCTAATGGCTCGGATTCCTTTCCTAAAAATGATTATGCTTTAGTATATTCCGAGAACTCCAGCTTATTAGCAACTCAGCCGTCTTTATCAATAAAAAAACGAACGGTTGCGAAGAAGTGACAAGCACATGATCTAATGAACTGTTACTACAACAAAAGACGGTTAGAGCTCAACAAAGGAGCTTGCCACGGCAAGCTCCTTTGTTGGATATTCTAGAGAATATCGAATTGTCTTTTATTTTTTGTATCTAATTGGATTCTCTCATGCTTTTTCGAGCAACCCCGGTACGGTAAGCCGCTTCAATAACTGCCTCTCTTACCTTTTCAACCACTTTCTGGTTAAATACACTAGGAATAATATAGGTTTCGTTCAATTCTTCATCCGTTACGACTGATGCAATCGCTTGTGCAGCCGCAAGCTTCATAGCTTCATTGATTTCGCTTGCCCTACAATCCAGTGCACCACGGAAAATGCCGGGGAAGCAAAGCACGTTGTTGATTTGATTTGGTTTATCAGACCTTCCAGTAGCCATGACCCTAACGTAAGGCTTGGCCTGCTCCGGATCGATCTCTGGAATCGGGTTGGCCATCGCAAAGACGATCGGATCTTTCGCCATGGACTGGACATCCTCCACCTTTAAAATATTCGGAGCCGAAACGCCGATAAAAACATCCGCATTCTTGATAACTTCGGACAAGCTGCCGACTTCCAAGTTCGGATTCGTCATCTTAGCAAACTCCGTCCAATGAGGGTTGTCGTAATGAGCATCCCGATGAATGGCGCCATAGCGGTCCACCCCGATCAAATTATGCACACCGGCGGCGAGCAGCATTTTAGAGCAAGCGATGCCCGCTGCGCCGATACCGTTCACAACAACCTTAATATCCGACATTTGCTTGCCGGTTATTTTGAGCGCATTCAACAAGCCGGCCAGAAGGACGACAGCCGTTCCGTGTTGGTCATCGTGAAACACCGGTATATCTAATTCCTTCTTCAAACGCTCCTCAATTTCGAAGCAGCGCGGTGATGAAATGTCCTCCAAATTAATGCCTCCGAATGCGGGAGCCATTGCTTTTACGATGCTTACAATTTCATCAGGGTCTTTCGTATCCAAGCAAATAGGAAATGCGTCCACACCTGCGAATTCTTTGAACAGCATGGCCTTGCCTTCCATCACCGGCATGGCCGCCATCGGTCCGATGTCGCCAAGCCCAAGGACAGCCGTTCCGTCCGACACCACCGCGATCATATTCCTTTTGATCGTTAATGAATAAGCCTTACTCGGCTGTTCCGCAATAGCTGTGCAGACTTTGGCGACACCTGGGGTGTATACCCGTGACAAATCGTCACGGTTTTTTACCGGAATTTTGGAGGCAATCTCGATTTTCCCTCCCAAGTGCACGAGGAAAGTACGGTCCGACACGTGAATCACCTTGACACCGCTTAGCTTCTGAAGCGATTCATCGATCTGTTGGCTATGAGCTTGATCTAATACATTGACGGTTATATCGCGGACAGTGTGGGTACGGCCAGAGGAGATAACATCAATTCCCACAATATCGCCGTTTGTCCCTTCAATGACTCCGGCGATATCGCCGAACGAGGTTAGTTCTTTATCGATTTGAAGCCGAAATATCATATAAGTACTGGCACTGCTTGACACTGACATTTTTTTGCACACACTCCCTATAATTTTGTGAAACGGATTCCGCAGTTCCTCTTAGTTCTTGTTCAATAACTCCGCTCCTGCGATACCCGGATTCGTCATTTCATAAGGATCGAGGATAATCTCGAGCTCCTCTTCCGTTAAGACATTATATAGAAGGCACAGCTCCCGAACCGGACGACCCGTCAGAATCGCTTCACGTGCGATCCTAGCTACGACTTCATAGCCCAGATGCGGGTTGAGCGCGGTAATGACCCCAACACTTTTCTCCACATACTCCTTGCAGCGCTCTACATTCGCTTCGATTTCTTCCAAACAATGCACACGGAAAACCTTGAAAACTTGATTCATCATGCTGAGCGATTGAAGTAAATTGAACACGAGCACAGGCTCCATCACGTTAAGCTCGAGCTGCCCCGCTTCAGAGGCAAGGCAAATCGTATGGTCATTTCCGATAACCTGGAAAGCTACCTGATTGACGACCTCAGCCATAACCGGATTTACCTTGCCCGGCATGATCGACGAGCCGGGTTGCCGTGCAGGCAGGTTCAGCTCTCCAAGCCCAGCACGCGGTCCGGATGCGAGCAATCGTAAGTCGTTGGCAATCTTCGACATGTTGATCATGCAAACTTTCAATGCAGCAGACACCTCGGTATAGGCATCTGTATTCTGAGTTGCGTCCACCAGGTGATCCGCATTGGTAAGCGGCAGCCCGCTAAGCTCAGCGAGCAATTCAACGACCCGCTTAATATAGCGGGGATCGGCATTCAAACCGGTTCCAACAGCAGTTGCCCCCATGTTGACTTCGTACAAATGGTCGCGGGTCTGCTTGATTCGCTTGATATCGCGTTCCAGTACCCGGCTGTAAGCCTCAAATTCCTGCCCGAGGCGGATCGGCACGCCATCCTGAAGATGAGTCCGCCCCATTTTGATAACCCCGTCGAATTGCACGGCTTTTTTGCGAAACGCGGCGAGCATCTCATCCATCGTCACGAGCAGCTTTTCAATTAATGAAAGTGTTGCAATATGAATCGCCGTCGGAAAAGCATCGTTGGTAGACTGGGCCATATTCACATGCGAGTTCGGACTTACTTTAAAATAATCGCCCTTGATTCCCCCGAGAATCTCGATTGCCCGGTTGGCGATGACCTCATTGGTATTCATATTGATGGACGTACCTGCTCCGCCTTGTATCGGATCGACGATAAATTGATCATGCCATTTACCATCCATTATTTCTTGTGCTGCTTGCACAACGGCATGCCCAATCTGCGGATTCAACTGCCTGATCTCCATGTTCGCTGCTGCAGCCGCGTGTTTCACAGTCGCCATCGCACGTATCAATTCTTCGTGAATGCGGTAGCCAGTAATCGGGAAATTTTCTACTGCGCGCATGGTTTGAATGCCGTAATAGGCGTCAGAAGGCACTTCCTTTGAACCTAGAAAATCTTTTTCCATCCTTTGTTGAGCTGTTGTCATGGTTATTTCCCCCTCGAAATTTTCTTACGCAGCCTTCTTGACCGACTCTAAATATTGCTTTCCTTTGCTTTTATCGTACTGACCTTCCCATTTGGCCATGACCACTGCAGCCATAGAATTACCAATTACGTTAACTACTGTACGTGCCATATCCAGAATACGGTCAATACCTGCGATAAAAGCAAGACCTTCGAGCGGAATCCCTACAGATCCAAGGGTAGCAAGCAGGACGACGAACGAAGCGCCTGGTACACCAGCAATTCCCTTTGAAGTGAGCATTAAGACAAGCATCAACATGATTTGAGAGCTAATCGACATATGGATCCCATACATTTGTGCGATAAATAATGCAGCTATCGCTTGATATAACGTGGAGCCATCCAAATTAAACGAATATCCTATTGGAACGACGAAGGATGTAATCGCCTTCGGTACGCCGAACTTCTCCATTTTTTCCATCATTTTTGGAAGTGCTGTTTCGGAGCTTGCTGTAGAGTAAGCTAGAATGAGTTCATCTTTTAAAATGCGGATAATTGCCCATAGGCTGGTACCGCAAAGCTTAGCAATCAAACCAAGCACGATAACTACAAATAGGAACATGCCGACATATACAGCAATCACTAATTTCCCCAAAGGAAGCAAAGAGCCGACACCGAATTTGGATACGGTTACACCAATCAAGCCGAAGACACCGATCGGCGCAAATTTCATAATTTGGTTCGTCACCCAAAACATCGATTCGGCAACGCCCTGGAAAAAAGATAAAACCGGCTTTCCTTTATCGCCAATCGCGGCAACGCCAAGGCCAAACAATACGGAGAAGAAAATGATGGCCAGCATGTCACCGGCTGCTAATGATTGGAAGATGTTATTCGGAACGATATTGACGAATGTATCGGCGAAGCTGTGACTGGTCACAGTTTTCGTCGCTTCGACATATTTCGTTATATCCGATTTAGCTAGTCCAGCCATATCGACTCCAGCTCCGGGATGAAAGACATTCGCAATGATCAAGCCGAAAATAATAGCAATCGTCGTTACGATTTCAAAATAAAGAAGCGTTTTACCTCCAAGTCTTCCAAGCTTTTTAATATCTCCAACTCCCGCTACTCCGACAATCAGCGAGGAAACGACAATGGGAACGACGATCATTTTAATCAGACGAATGAAAATGTCTCCTGCCGGTTTTAAATAACTTTCGATGGTTGGATTACCATAAAAAATAGCCCCGACAATAATCCCTAATAGTAGTCCAAATAAGATTTGAAAAGCCAAACCAAATTTTTTCATCATAATTCCCCTTTTCATAAAAATGTAAAGCGCTTTCTTTAGTGTGAAACTTAAAACGCCTTGAATGTGTTTATTGTACGGGGAATCTACAGCAATCTAGATGAATCTACATGTTGATCAAAAATTCTTTGGTCCATCCTCGTCGAATGGTTCATCTCGTTTTTTGGAATAATGAAGAATATGGCATATCTATGTCCATGGAGGAATCATACAAATGATGTCGAAAAACTGTTAAGCTGTTTAGAAAGGAGGCTGGAAAACCGCATTGAAAGAAAAATGGCTCCTTTTAATACTGATGGTCATTTCGGTTCCTATCGCGGGTGAATTGAATTTTTACCCGTTTCATACTGATTTTCGGGTAAGCTTGGGCACCCCTGCCTTTTTTCTTTTCCTACTCTGGATCCGTTCCCCTTCACCGCTTATTTCTGGGTTACTTGTCGGCAGCTCTGTAGCGATCTTTCGCATGGGACTTGAGATGGTACTCGAACCGCAATGGAACTGGGGAGCTGCTTTTCAGCATCACTATCCGGTATTCTTCTACTATTTGACCTATGCGATTGCCTTCGCGGCATTTCGAATGAACCGTCGTCATGACCGACCGCTACTGGTCGGAGCGCTAGGTGTGGCGTGTGAAATCGCTGCGACGTTGGCAGAGCTTTTGCTGCGTTATTCGGCATTAGAGCAAACGACCACTTTCGCAACCTGGAATCAGATTGTTCTCATTGCTTTTTTTCGAAGTTTTTTCGTGCTTGGTTTTTTCAATTTGGTCAAGTTGAGACAGTCGAAAGCGGCTGAAGAGCAGAAGCGTAAAGAAAACGAGAAGATGCTCCTGCTTATTTCTGGGCTTTACGAGGAAACCATTCAATTGAAGAAAACGCTGCACAACGCGGAAAATATCGCCCGTGACAGCTACGAGCTGTATCAATCGTTAAATGATGCTCAGCATGTTTTTCAGGAAGAATTGGCACAAAAAGCTCTCCGAATCGCCGGGCAGGTTCATGAGATCAAAAAGGACAATCAACGGATATATGCCGGTATATCCGGCTTAATATCGCACGATAGCGAATTTATGCCGATGGAAGAATTGGCCGATATCGTCCTGCGCTCCAATCAGAAGTATGCCCAATCACTTAGCAAGAAAATCGATTTCACGCTGCAAACCGAGGGTATCTTTCCTTTGTGTCATGTGTACACAACATTGTCTTTGCTCAATAACTTGGTTGCCAATGCTGTTGAAGCACTTGAGGAATTGGGCATTATTCGAATAGGGATTATACGTAAAATGGACGTTATCGTTTTCAGTGTTATTGATAATGGTCCGGGCATTAAGCCAAAATATCGGGAGAAAATCTTTATGCCCGGCTTTACGACCAAATTCGACCAAGCTGGCAATCCCTCGACGGGTATTGGTTTGGTTTATGTGAAGCAGGAAACAGAGCGACTGCTCGGAACCGTCCAAGTTCAAGCCAATAGCGAAGGCGCAGGCACTATTTTCACCATCACATTGCCGATTAGCCAAATAGGAAAGGGAGAGTAGCGCCATGCGTTTTTTTATTATCGATGACGATCCGGCTATCCGTTCCATGCTGGAACAAATTATCGAGGATGAGGATTTAGGAAGTGTGGTAGGCGAAGCTCCTGACGGGGCGGATGTTGATCTCACTTTGCTCGAACTCAAGCAAGTAGATATTGTGCTAATCGATTTACTAATGCCAGTTCGCGACGGCATAGAGACTGTTCGGAAGCTATCCGGAAGCTTCGAAGGGAAAATCATTATGATTTCTCAAATAGAGTCAAAGGAAATGATCGTCAAAGCTTATGCCTGCGGAATTGAATATTATATCACCAAGCCCATAAATCGTTTGGAAGTTATCGCTGTTATTCGCAAGGTTTCAGAATTGCTGCGCATGCACCAATCCCTTCGAAATATCCAAAAATCTCTCAGTGCTGTCGGCTTTAGCGGCGCATTAACGGAGAAAGAGCAGCCTTCCCATGAAAAAAATATCATCACTTGTGGAAATTATATGTTATCGGACCTTGGACTTATTGGAGAAGCCGGCAGCAAAGACTTACTAGAGATGCTCGATTATTTGTACCGTTATGAGGCGGATCATCCACAGGAACAGGGCTTTCCGCAGCTTCATGACATATACCATCATATCGCTTTTAAAAAATTAGGCCCCTCCGCTTCCGCTCTTGACTTAAAAAAAGAGATCAAAGCGGCTGAACAACGGGTGCGGCGAGCCATAAACCAAGCGCTAACCCACTTGGCATCCCTAGGATTAATTGATTATTCGAATCCCAAGTTCGAGCAGTACTCTACAAAGTTTTTTGACCTGAGCGATATTCGTAAAAAAATGAAAGAACTGGAGAATGAGGATTCTTCAGCTTTCGGCTTGATCCGGCAAAACACAAAGAAGTTTATTCAGGTGCTTTATTTAGAATCAAGAAAGTTAATGCAAAGTATGTAACACACTAGACGTAAATGTTTCAAACATTCGCTTGATTATCCGCATCTTGTTGCACGTTATACAACATTATGCAAGCTAATCCACGTTTTCCACGGAATTGTTGTACACCGTACAACTCTTCCCCAATTCAATTCACTAATTCGCATTATCAACGCACTTGAATCCCAGGCACGCGTTGTACGAATGGCCGGCGGCAGTCAACGTGAACGTACCTGCGAGCAGATTGCTTGAATAAATCATAGGATGAACTGTTGTATAATCAACAGCATTGAATATTATTGCCTTCAAAGGAGAATATTATATATACTTTAGAGACAAGTTAGTAAAAGCCTAAAGAAACCGGAACCCCTTATTTCCTTGGAGTTCCGGTCTTTTTATAGAAAAAAGTATCTAGCTATTCAACAGCTATTTTTCGTATTTCCGCAAGTGTAGCCTCATCCAACTTCAGACCGATGGCCGGCAGCACGCTTAAGATATGACTCGGCTTGCGAACGCCTACAAGCGCGCTGGTCAACGCAGGATGAGCGAGGTCATACGCGATGGCAAGTTGAGGCATGGTAATGCCGTATCGGCTCGCGATAACCTTCAGCTTCTCGACGCGGTCCACATTTTTCCTCAAACCCTCTCCGGTATGTGCAGCGTTGCGGGAGCGCCAATCGTCATCTGAAAATTTGGTATCATACGTATAATTTCCTGACAGGAGACCTGAGGTTAACGGGCTATAGGCGACGACACCGATTCCTTGTTCCAGACAGAATGGCAAGATCTCTTTCTCAACAGCAGGCCTCAGAATGGAATACGGCGGCTGAAGAGAATCAACATGTCTTACAGAAAGCGACGCTTCCAATAACGAAACATTGTAATTGCTTACGCCTACATAACGTACTTTGCCATCTTGCACGAGCTTATCCATGGCGCGCATAGTCTCTTCCGCAGGAGCATTCGCATCCGTATCCGGCCAGTGCATTTGATACAAATCAATATAATCGGTACCAAGACGACGCAGCGATTCTTCCGCTTCGCGAAGGATGGAATCGTAGGTTCCGTTCTTGGAAATGTGTTTGTTTTCGTCCCAAACCAGACCGCACTTGGTCGCCAACACTACTTTATCGCGATCACCCTTCAACACTTTCCCGATAACTTCCTCTGAATGGCCCAGACCATAGACGGCCGCAGTATCAAAAAAATTGATCCCGTTGTACAAAGCAACGCGCACGCTTTCGGCTGACAGCTCATCGTCTTGGTTGCCCCATGCGCTGGCCCAGCCTCCTCCTCCGATCGCCCAAGAGCCGAAACCAATAACTGAAATTTCAGGGCCATTCTTGCCAAGTTTACGATATTCCATGCGTATAACTCCTCCTGCTTCCACACCAATTTTTCTATCTATAGATTAAAATATTCCGCGCGTTTCATAAATATTTGCTCGATTCGTTCAACAATTTTTCCATCCAGCTCGGATCTTTGTTTCACTTCGTTCCATTCCTTGTCCTGCGAGAAAATTTCCCACTGTCTTGTCCGTTCTTCCATGCTTTCATATTTCATCGTGTAATACAGCTTGGGTTCTGCCTCCAAGTCCTCCCAGAAATCACACACCTGCATGCCGAGTCTGGCAAAAATACCAAGTGTATGAGCGGAAAAACGCTCTCGAATCGCATCGATTCTTCCAGGAAGTATCGTATAAATTCTCAATTCATAAATCATTCGTCATTCACCTCCGACATCTACCATTTTCAATTATAGTTAATCATCCCTAACATGAGAAGAAGTGAATAATTTTAAACTTAGTTACTTTAAGTTAACTGTAGGGCAAATAAGGACAATCCAACTGATACTCTAAGTTGAAATATCCTTATTTGAACTAGCTTTCTATCATCGGTTGCAAAGAGTACGAAAAGTTATATTGGGATTCATAATAAAATAAGCCGATAGCTCACATAAGAGTGAATTATTTCCCGAAAAATAATCTACCATAAATATACAATTCATGCGTCAAGACTGTCCTTGCAGTCTCCGATCCAGCATGCCCTGCACAAACCATGTATAAACGACGTACCCCGCCAGTATGGCAATTCCCGTAAGAATGAAGGGCAGCGAATAATGATTTCCAGCCAAAATATAGCCTGCCCAGTAAGAGGCGAACGTGTTGCCGATGCTGCGCGATACCGTCCGCATGACCGCGAACAAGTTGCGGTCTTCTTCAGCGACAGCCGACATGCATTCGCTGTCCATCAAGTTGTTTAACATCGTGAGGCCTGTCCCGCGAATGAGCAGCAGTATCGCAAATACGGAAGCTGGCATGGCGAGCGCCATCAACGCCACGACAAACATGTTATACAGAAATAGGAATACAAACGTCTTGCGGCTGCCCCATCGCTCTACAACGTACGGCATAACGATCGAGCCGATAAAGAAGAAAAATCCAGACAGCGCGAGCAAACCGGAGATATTACCGTCATCCATCTGAAATCGGAATTTGAGAATGACATTCAGGAACGGGCTAAGCATCCCGAACGTAAAGCCGGAGTTGAAAATAAGCAGCGAAAGCAGCAGCAGAAAATACATCACATGCCCTCTCTTCGGCCGTTCCGAAGATTTCGCTGGTTGAACCCCGCTGACCTCTGTTTGCGGAGCGTTACTCCCCCTTGCATGAGTAGACGGAAGCAGCAATCCACGTAATATGCCTGAGAGCGCTAAGCATCCGCCGGCAACGAAGAATGCAAACTGGTACAACGTAGTTTGCCCGGGCAGCCAGTCCGGCAGATAGCCGCCGAGCCATGTGCCGAAGCCAGTGAATAATGTAAATACGGCGAAAAGCAACGAATACGCACTCGTCTCTTCTTTCTTGCTGCGACAATATTGGAAGATTAACTGAATCTCAGAGTTCACGATCGCTGTAATGCCGAGCGACCAGATGAGCTGCGCAGCGGTAATCGTGCCAATGCTGGTTCCAAAACCGAAGAGCACGAGCGACATGAACGCTAGGAGCATGCCGGTTACGAGCATCGTTTTGCGTCCAACGCTCTTCACGATGAAACCTGCCAGCAAGCTGGCCAGGCCAATAGTAAGCGCCCCCAGCGACGTTATTCTACCGATGTCACTTTTGGAGAAGCCGAGTCCAAGAGATGTAAATTCAGGATGAGGCCGAAGATGCCTACTCCAATGCCAAACAAGCTTTCGGTCGCGATGAACCGCTTCACGCCGGGAGATAAATCACGAACTAAATTTACGGTATACGTCCACATGGATGCACCTTTCCTCTTGCTGTATATGTGCTTTATCTTACATGGCGGCGGCATCCGGTTCAATCTATTTCTCTTGAACGAGCCAGAAAGTAAAATTATTCCATATATTTAAACGTACTGATTTTAGTCGTATTGCCATACTAGTTGCCCTTTCCTCAATTTTGCTGCATAAATTATTTGTCCTGTATGATAATGTACCTCTCTCACCATCGCTATCATTAGGTTTAGAGCAGTTGTCTCATTATTTACTTGGCTATATGTAAGTGGTGGCAAATTGAGAAATGGTTGAGACAACAACAAGTCAGGATTTAATTTGAGGTGTTCAAGATATTGAATGAGTATGTTAAACGCTTCCTTAATCATATTCAAAGCTTGTTCTTTTGACAGTTCAAGTCCTCTTTCAAATTCTTTATCTCTATCTCTTGTGTCAGGAATATTGTAAAAGATGGTTTCGATCCGTGAATGAACTGCACCTCTAATATGAGCAACCAGATTCGCAATACTATTACTTTCTGGGGTTGGCGACCAAGTAATATCTTCATCTGACAGTTGTTCAATCGCTTGAAGAGTCCATTTCTTTTCAGACCTAAACTTAACTAACATGCTCTCAATTACTTCAAAGGCGATATCCATTAGAACACCTCTATTTTACTAGAATAATGTACATTTACTTAACTCTTGTTCCTATTAGCTGAGTAGTCTTTCCAAATAATAACATAATATATTGATTTCGGCAGCTAGGGAAAACTGCTCCTTTTGTAATAAATTGTGAAATGGTCTGCGCTGTCCATCTTCCCTTAGCGCCACCTATCCGAAAAAGCGGTCAACATGCATTAGAACACTCACTCCTTCAGTTCCCACGGCTATCAGGACAGTAAATAGATAATAAAAAAGAAACAAAGAAGGATACCCCCCTTTTCTAAGTACGTAATGAACCCTTGTCCACATGAAGAAGCAAAAGGAGCTGCAGCTGCAGCCCCTTCATCTTTTATATGCACTTATTCAACAAACCTAGTGTTTTGTTTTGCTTAAAATCAGGAGTAACGGATCAAACCTCCATTTACATGCATCACTTGACCTGTGACATACATGGATTCATTTGCTGCAAGGTATACGAACGCTGGTGCCACCTCGAAAGGTTGTGCTGCACGTCCGAACGGACTGTCAGTGCCTAGAGTAGCTACATGTTCCTTGGAGTAGGTACTAACATTGAGCGGCGTCCATGACGGACCAGGAGCGACCGCATTGACCCGAATACATTTGTCAGCCAAAGACAGAGCCATACTGCGAGTAAAACTGACTATTGCACCTTTAGTTGCAGAGTAATCTATGACGTCCTTGTCACCTTCGTAGGCGACCCTTGAAGTTGTATTGATGATGGCGCTGCCTTTTTCCAAATAAGGTAGAGCCGCTTTAGTCAAATAAAACAAGGGGAATATATTGGTTCGAAAAGTGTTTTCAAGTTGTTCATGGGAAATGTCCATGATACTGCTTGTAAAAGGTTGAACCGCAGCATTATTGATTAAGATGTCCAGTCTATTATAATGACTAAGCGTTTCAGCTATTATATCTGGCGAACTGGCTGGATCGCGAAGATCTCGTGCCAGAAGCAGACAGCGAGTGCCGAATTGCTCAACATACTTTTTGGTTTCTTCCGCATCAATATGTTCATTTAAATATACAATAGCCAGGTCGGCTCCTTCTTTAGCATAAGCGGCTGCAATTGCACGTCCAAAGCCGCTATCACCTCCAGTAATGATCGCAACCTTCCCTTTCAGCTTGCCGCTACCGACATACCCAGGGTAATCAAAAATGGGACGCGGCACCATGAGGTACTCCAGACCAGGGACTTGATCTTGATGCTGTGGCGGAAATGCTATAGGCTCCTGTACAAACTTGGTTTGATAACCAAGGAAGGGGTACACAGGATAGGAGGATTGCATAGTTTACCACCTCCGAAAATATGCATTTGTTTGTGCGAATAAGCCACATCTAAATCTATTCATGAGGTTTTTGAAATATGTTTATTTACAATCCATTTCTGGCCTTGTTCATGTCATCTATGTATAACATTCAGAAAACTATTAGTTAACGCAAATCCTATGTTCAGTTAATACGTTTATATTAATGCTATCGAAAGACACAACAACAATTCTTTTAAAAGAGGTGTGATCATTATGATAAGGATTTTAATAATAGCCGCAATGGGATTAAGTCTAGCTTCTTTAGTAGGATGCTCATTCCAAATTAACGGGAGGAATTCCTGTTAGATTTCGCTCCGTATCGAAACAAAAAAGAGGCTGCTCGCTAGGTTTTAACCTTTTGAGTCAGCCTACTTTTTTCAATTATCATTTTCGTCAAAGCTAAAATAATATTGCTAGTTATATACTGCACTGTTACCCTTGACGGCTTCAATTTCTTATTTGTTACTGATCGACCTCACAATATCCAAATTTATACATCGGTAAAAAAGAATGGTCATACTTAAAGTAAATAAATAAATTGGGAATGAGTAAAACAATGAATATCCATTCTTGTATGTGATCATTTTAAATACAACAGAAATCAGTTCAACTCCTATAGCTATTACAGCCCAAACGACTACATAAATTACGACTTTTTTTCGCTTTAATCCCAAACACTTCATAAAAATAAATAAAGAAATAGGAAAATGGAGCATAAAGAAAGTATGAAACAAAGTCAAACACGTCGTAGTGCGGTGAATCGTTTACATCATAAAAGTCAAACACCCCTCCTCCAAGCGTAAAATCCCAAAACTTCGCCACAGAGAATCCCCACAAAAAGAGCAGAAAGGTAACTTCTGCTTTTAGTTTACTTGGCAGAAAGTACGAGAAAGTATATGTACAAATTATACCAATGGTAATAAACCACTCATTCCTATCAAAATGTTCGTATGGTGACAGATTCATTGAGAACCCCATACTTGTTCTCGTCCAAAAGTATGGCGATTCCAAGCAAGCGACAAGTGTGCAATAACCAATAAAATAAGGTAACAAATAGCCGAGTAGCTTAAATACCAATTGACATATGTAATGATTTTATAATGAACGAGTAACGATTCAAGCAAAAGGAGCAATATTACATGTCCCGAACATACAAATGCTTTACTAAAAGGTGATCGGCAAGAAAGGAGCAAACTAAGAAAAAATAATACTTCAAAGGGAACTATAAGACTACGATATAATAAAAATGTCAAATATTCAGGTATCTTTTGAAATATTACGATCAACTTCATCTCTTCCGCCATGATCCACGTAGCATCAATGATGGAACGGTTGGATGGAGCAACAACACTATAGAGATAAGAATAGTTTCTAAAAAATAATCATTCCATGTTGAATATAAAAAAAGAGCAGACAGCCATACCGTCTGCTCTTTTTTGAGTTTTTAACTAACCATACAAGTCATTTATCTTTTTAAAACCATCCAAATCAAGAAAAACAAAGCTCCTCCGGTTCTTATAGGTTAAAGCGAAATAAGATCCGTAGTTAGCCGATTAAGCCGCTCACAGCCATTATCTGTGACAAGGACCATATCCTCAATCATGATCGAGCCTAAACCATGGCCATAGTATGGCGTCTCCAAACAAATCACCATGCCTGGACGAAACACTGTTTCCTCGGATGGACTAATGAAAGGCGCTTCTTCTGCGGCGAGGCTTAGACCTGCGCTGTGGCCAAGATGGCCGCGGTTGTAATTGGTAAGTCCTGAGGAGCGAATCTGATTCATGCCCTCCTCAAAGGCCGTCTTCATCGTCATCCCTGGCTCAATGATCTGCAGAAGACGGTCGTGTCCTACCCTTAGTGCGTCGTAAATTCGCTTCACCATATCCGAAGGAGGACCCAGCACGAAGGTGCGGGCGATGTCGGAGCCATATCCGGCCACTTCTACACCCACGTCAAATTTAATCAAATCCCCCAGCTCACTTGGACGTGTGTCAAATACATGTGCAGGAGCAAAATTGGCTCCTACGGAAACCATATGAAACCGTGCGGTCGAACCACCCGGATATCTCATCAAGGCCTTGCGGAAGGTTTCAACGATCTCCGTGGCGGAGATGCCTACCTCAATTTCACGTATCGTGGAAATGATGCCCTCCTCCGCATAATAGCAAGCCTTGCGCAGCTGTTCGATCTCCCACGGGGTTTTTATCGCACGCAGCTTGGTAAATATCGAGCTCGCTTCCACCAACTCGGATATTCCGGGGCAGGCTTTCCTTAACGCCAAGACTGACGGGTAGCGCATCGAGCTTAGCTCGACAGCGACTTTCCCATTGGAAGCTCCATACTCTGCGAGCACCTGACCCAGCACGCCGAACATTTCCTCCGCTTGGGGGGAGACCGGCCGCTTTCCTTGGAATTTGGAACCGATCAGACCCATCGGGTCATCAACATCCACCCAGGTGGGATATGTTCGTACTTCATACTCTGGAAGATGGTTCGCGACACCGGCTGCTTCAAAATCATTCATGATCAAGACCGTCTTACGCGCAGGATCCCGAAACAGGATAACGAGGGCAACTTCACTCATGCGCAGAGTATACATGAATGCACTTTGGTAACCGGAAAGGTAATAAAAGTTTTCACAGCTGGAGGAAACTAGAGCTTCGATTTGTTCGTTCTCCATGATCAATCTGGCTCGCTCTGAAATGGTTTCTAAATGATCTTGATCAATGTGGACCATGGGTCTCAACTCCTTCGGATTAGGCAGTCCTATCTCCGTATGCTAAACAGGCTCCTGAGCCATCTGCCGCAAAAATTTGCGCGCCCGCTCGGTTTGCGGCTGGACAAAAAATTGCTCCGGGGCACCTTCCTCCTGAATGACGCCTTCACTCATAAAGATAACCCGATTTGCGACCTCTTGCGCAAATTTCATTTCATGCGTGACCACAATCATCGTCATTCCCTCGTTAGCCAGCTGCCTCATCACCGACAAAACTTCGCCGGTTAATTCCGGATCAAGTGCCGAGGTCGGCTCGTCAAACAACATAATTTGCGGCTGCATCGCCAGTGCACGGGCAATCGCAACACGCTGCTGCTGACCGCCGGAGAGCCGCGAAGGATATTCATGCTTCTTCTCAGCCAAGCCCACTTTATCGAGTAATGACTCAGCCAGCTCGATCGCCTGCTCCTTAGGCATGTTTTTCACGGTCACTGGAGCCGTGATCACATTTTCCAAGACGGTCAAGTGCGGGAATAGATTAAAAGATTGAAAAACCATACCAGTTAAATTACGAAGTTCCCGGATGGCTTTTTTCCTCGTCGGTGCATTCATCGAGTCATCCCATAGGATGTTATCCACTCGAATCGACCCCGCATTTGGCTCTTCAAGACCGTTCAGACATCGCAGCAATGTGCTTTTTCCTGAACCACTAGGACCTAAGAGGACCACAATTTCTTGTTGATTAATGCGGAGGTTAATATCCTGCAGCACAGTCAAAGCATCGAATCGTTTACTAAGATGGTTAACTTCTATCAAGCCCACTCACACCCTTAATAAGCCTTTGATAATTTCTTCTCGATTCGGTTAAGAATATGAGAGAAGGACATGCTCATTATCCAGTACATGAGAGCAATGGAAATGTAAAAAGGCATAGCAACATAATATTGCGCAATCAGCAGTTGGGCCGAACGCAGCAGCTCCGTTACTGTCACAATGGAAACGAGCGAAGTCTCTTTCAGCATGCCTATGAATGTATTGCCCATAGGGGGAATCGCCACTCTGGCTGCCTGCGGAAGAATAATCTTGCGCATCGTTTGCCAAGGGGACATGTTTAGAGATAAAGCGGCTTCCGTTTGACCCTTAGGCACAGATAGGATCGCGCCCCGAAATGTCTCGGATAAATAGGCTCCGATATTGATGCTAAGCGAAATATAGGCCGCTGTGAGCGGCCCAAATGTAATACCGTAATCAGGTAAACCATAATAAATAATGAAGATTTGTACAATAATCGGGGTTCCGCGGATGATGGACACATACCCTCTGGCCAAATTGCTGATCAGCCGATTTCCTTTTAACCGGGCGATGGCAACGAGCAAAGCGATAAAAAATCCAAAGAACATCGAGACGATTGTGATAAGCAGGGTATAATATGCGCCTTTGAAAAGAAAGCCTAAGTTATCTAAAACGAGTTCCATTCGTGCGGCCTCCTAAATTCACCCCACAAAGTGACGTGTTGCTTCGAAGCTTAGTCCGATTACTTTGCGGGGTCCCCGATATATTCCAATTGCTTAAAAGTTCGGATCGACACCAAACCATTTTTGGTGAATTTCTTTCAGCGTTCCGTCGGTTTTCATTTCGCTTAAAGCTTTATTGATGGCTTCCACCAGCTCCGGATTGTTTTTGCGGGTAGCTATTCCTGCGAAATCTTCCTTGATCGGCGCACCGACCGCTTTAATATTAAACTTGTTTTTATCCACAAGTGGCTTCAGGGCAAAGATATTGTTGATGGTCGCGTCAATTCTTCCAACATTCAGGTCCATCAAGGATGAAATGACATCGTTGTACGTGGCGATTTCAAAATTCCCGACCTTCGGCATAGCCACATCACGCAAATATTTCTCATCATTCGTACCAAGACCGACACCGATTTTCTTGCCTTTGAAATCCTCAAGCGCCTTGATCGTGCTGTTATCGTTCTTGACTATGACATTAACCGAGTTCTTAATATAAGGATTGGAGAAATCCATTGTTTTCTTGCGGTCATCGGTAATGGTCACCTGGCTAATCAATACGTCGTATTTATCTTTTTGCAAACCTTCAATCAAGCCCGAAAATTCACCGGTAATGAATTCCGCTTGTACACCAAGCTTCTTAGCAACATTCTTAGCGATGTCGGCATCGTAGCCGTCTACTTCTTTCTTGTCATTCAAAAAGTTGTAGGGCGCGTAGGTTCCCATCAAACCGACTTTGATTTTGCCGTTTTTCTTGATTTGCTCCAGCAGGTTTGCTGAAGCCGGAGACACTGCAGGTGTGTTTTTAGAATCGGTTGCGGGACTTGCCGCTGGCTGTTGGGTTGTTTTTCCGCACCCGACTAACGCTAGACCGACGATAGTAAGTAATGATGCTGCTTTGAATAATGGTTTAACCTTGAATTTCATTATGATACACCCCTATTTGATATTTTATTTGCTACCCTAACAATCCCCGGAATTCGAACCGTGCCGTTTCCTCAGCTATTTCTGATGGCCTGTATGCCGATTTGTAATCAACATCGTGCATAGGTCCGAACAACCACTTGGTA
This sequence comes from Paenibacillus alginolyticus DSM 5050 = NBRC 15375, assembly GCF_000422905.1. Taxonomy (GTDB): domain Bacteria; phylum Bacillota; class Bacilli; order Paenibacillales; family NBRC-103111; genus Paenibacillus_E; species Paenibacillus_E alginolyticus. The sequence goes on along the minus strand of NZ_AUGY01000010.1, from coordinate 40,548 downwards.
AGGACGCCCGTAATTAAAGAGACGAGTATGTTTACACGAAGTGAAACATCCGTGAAATGCGGAAGCATGTCCAGCTCGATGGCTCGGTTTACATTGTTCTTGAAGGCTTCCTCGAATGCGATCCACGTTCCCGAAACAGCTTCCCGGATCAAGGGATCTGCGCCCTGGCCTTTGATAAGTAAAATAGCCATCAAATTCCGGTTATGATCAGCGAACTCGAACAAATCCGTCAACAATCTTGCAGACGAGCTGACCATATCATCTACAGATCCTGCATGCTTGCGATAGCCTTGTTCAATCACTTGTGTTAGCTTCTCTTTACCGTTCTCGATCAAGCGGACCGCAAGCTGCTCTTTACCTTCAAAATACCAGTAAAACGTTCCCTGCGACACGCCGGCTGCTTTGACAACGTCAGAAATCTTCGTATTGTGATACCCTTTGCGTGCAAATAGCTCTAGTGCTGAATTCATCAGAACCTGCTCACGCTGCTGTTCTTCATTCATTAACGATACCAGTTTCATGAGCTCCTTCCCATTAACTGACGAGTCAGTTAAGTCAATTCCGATGGGTTTACTATAGTATAACGAACACCTATAGTCAAGTCATAAATGTATTCTCTATCTAGCAAGCTCAAAAAGACTACAATCACCATTTCCTCCTTAGGTGAATGTAGTCTTCTTTATATTATTTACAAATACAAAAATGACACTCTAATTTTTAGAAATTAGAAGTGTCATTTAAGATGCAATTCATATTATTGAGCTTTTACAATCTCTCTACCCTTATATGAACCGCAGTTTTTGCAAACATGATGTGCCATTTTTAATTCTGCACATTGTTCACACTTCACCATTCCTGGCACAGCCAGTTTAAAGTGAGTACGGCGCTTATCGCGACGTGTTTTGGACGTTCTCCTTTGAGGAACAGCCATATTCAAAACACCTCCTGTTACTTTCATAAATCAACAAGAGATATCATAGCTTTCTTGATATACTTTGTCAATGTTAAATAGAATTTTATGTAAGCGAGTTTCAAAGGACATCCGTTGGATTGTAAAAAACATGAGAAAAAACGGCCCGTATTCGCATCTATTTCGTGATAGGGCCGTTTTTGTTTTTCTAGATTTTTTGTGTTGGATGAAGGAAATTTAAATGACAAAAGCTGTTGTGATGATTACCAAAAGAATAAAAAGAACCAAAACAATTGCTACTGTGTGGCTAAAACCATAACCTACTCCGCTCATATAATTCATTCCCTTCCGATTGATTTTTAACTACGTTATAAATATACGCACGGTACATATTGCTTGCTTGGACGTATGTCATTGGGTGGCAACTGCCGAGGAAAATCGCATAAGTCTCGACATTTTTCCATCCTCTTTGAACCGCAAGGAGATGCGCGGCTTCTTCTTCCGCTTGTGCCCATTTATTAGCCCATTTATATTAGGCAAGCATCCTCATTGCTCATTCATACATACGTTGTTATTGTTAACTGAGATTTAGGAGGAGATTATTAAATGGCATACGTAAATCCTTATCAACAACACCAAATGTATACACACCATCATGGGGGCCATCACCCTATGCATCATCATCCAATGTACCACCATGGATATCAGGAAGGGTATCATCACGGGTATATGCACGGATACTACCATGCACACGGCCAACATTATGGACACATGCCTGGGCATCGTGAACCCTTGAACGCAACGAACGCATTTATTCCAACGGAGTTAGATTAACATCACTTGGTAAGAACAAAGAGAAAAACGGCCCGTGATCGCTGTTCGCGATTGGGCCGTTTTTGTTTTACTAGATTTTTTGTGTTGGATGAAGGAAATTTAAATGACAAAAGCTGTTGTGATAATTACCAAAAGAATAAAAAGAACCAAAACAATTGCTACTGTGTGGCTAAGACCATAACCTACTCCGCTCATATAATTCATTCCCTTCCATTGATTTTTAACTACGTTATAAATATACGCACGGTACATAGTGCTTGCTTGGACGTATGTCATTGGGAGGTAAATGTCGAGGGAAAGCACATAAGTCTCACGATATTTTTCCGTCCTCTTTGATCTGTAAGGCGGTGCACGGCTTCTTCCTCGGCTTATGCCCATTTATCCGGCCATTTAGATTAGGCAAGCATCCTCATTGCTCATTCACACATACGTTGTTATTGTTAACTGAGATCATACACACCATCATGGGGGCCATCACCCTATGCATCATCATCCAATGTACCACCATGGCTATCAGGATGGGTATCATCAAGGGTATATGCATGGATATTACCATGCTCATGGCCACCATTATGGACACATGCCTGGGCATCGTGAACCCGTGAACGCAACGAATGCATTTATTCCAACGGAGTTAGATTAACATCATTTGATAAGTACAATAAAAAAGTGGTCAAATCCACTGGATTATAGGTCGGCACGAAAGCGAAACTCTGTGGAGTGATTTCGAACAGTTAGGCTGCAAATCTGAGGATCGCGGGGAACGAGGTGCCGTTATTTCGGTGATTATGTCGATGCGGAACCCGCACGCGGAACGGGCCCTATTTTGCCGTTTTACCGGTTTTTACACCTCGAAAGCGGGAAATAGCTGCTCCTCGTTCCGCGAAAACGTGAATTACGCGGTTTTGAGCAAAAATAAAGCTTCTACGTTCCGCTAAAATCTGGTGATGCCGGTACGTGTTGAGTTTGGGAAACAGCTATAAGAGAATATGTTCACAGGTGGATGAACAATTATTGCCTTCCACAGATCGGCATCTATCATAATTTCCTATACAACGAGAAAAACGGCCCGTGATCGCTGTTCGCGATTGAGCCGTTTTTGTTTACTAGATTTTTTGTGTTGGATAAAGAGAATTTAAATGACAAAAGCTGTTGTGACGATTACCAAAAGAATAAAAAGAACCAATACAATTGCTACGGTGCTACCCATTCCATAACCTACACCACAACCTGCTCCATAACCAACTGCTCCCATGTGTACTCATTCCCTTCAAGTGATTTTTCACTTACGGTATAAATATATGCTCGGTACAGAATGCTTGATTGGACGTATGCCATTGTGAGGCAAGCACTGATGGATTGATTAATTGTCGGAAAGTTGCGGACAACACTTGTCCACGCGTTAAGAAAAAATGGGTTCTGAAATGGGTTTCGACCTAGTGCGAAACCATCAATTTGACCGTATATTGATATTGCCATCTGCGGCATAACTCATTCTTTACCTCGTTTTAAACACCTCATCTTTATGGCGAGGTGTTTATTTTATTTGCTAAGAAGAGCTTGCCGCATTGAGATGAACGCGCAGCTGAGTGCCAACGGCATTTAAAGCACGCGGGAAATCTTATCTAATGCGGTATTCAGCAATATATGTAGGCAGAATCGTCGTCGAAGCACCTGGCATTTGAGGTAATACATAATGCCCATCCTTCACCGTTGCCGGCTCTTCAAAAATATGACGGATCCATGGAATGTACTCAAGCATGATTGCATTTTGTGTAGATGCGACAAGGTGTTGGTGAATCTGTCCCATATCACCTACGTGCGGACAAATCGGAACATCGTAGGAAGCGGCTAAACCTGCCACTTGCAGCCATTCCGTAATACCGCCAACACGGGTTACGTCAACTTGGCAATATTCGACGGCGCCTTGATGAATATAGTCTCTGAAGGCGTACTTGTTATACACATGCTCGCCTAAAGCAATCGGAACGTTTAATTCGTCCGCGAGCTTCTTGTGACCCATAATGTCATCCGGATTCAGCGGCTCCTCCAACCAGAACAAATCGAATTCTTCAAGCTTTTTGCCCCAAGTCATAGCGGTATTAATATTCCATTGTTGATTGACGTCAATCATGAAGATCACATCGTCTCCGATCGCCTTCCTTACCGCCTTGCAACGATCATAATCCTCACGCGGGTCCGGTTTGCCGACTTTGATTTTAACACCTGTAAAGCCTGATTCAACTATCTCCGTTACATCCTTCAGCAAACGGTCTTTTGTCCAGTTGAGCCAGCCACCATTCGTATTATAAGCCTTAATCGGTTGCGATTTAGCTCCTCCAAGGTACTGCCACAGCGGTTTATTCGAGGCTTTTGCCATAATGTCCCAAATCGCAATATCTACAGCTGCAAGCGCCATATGCGTTACGCCGGATCTGCCAATCCAATGCATTTTGCCAAAACGCATATCATTCCACAGCTCTCTTACCATAAACGGATCTTTGCCAACTAGCAGCGGCGCATAATATTTATCGATGGTATCGACGATCATATCGTCACCATGCGCACATGTTCCTGTGTAACCGTATCCAACAAAGCCCTCGTCAGTAAAGATGCGAACTCCAGCTAATCCCCAGTGTGTAGCAATATTGATAGCATCTGTAATTGGTGGTGTAATCGGCACGTGCAGAACAAAACTTTCCACTTTGGTAATTTTCATTTGATCCATCTCCCTATTTTTATAAGTAAAATCTATTAGTAGCCAAGTGAAGCCCCGCCATCGACGGGAAGAGCAACACCTGTAACGAAACCGGATTGAGCGCTTGCAAGAAACAACGCAGCCTGTGCAATTTCTTCCGACGTTGCCGGCCGGCCAATTGGATGCATATCATTCAAAATCTGAACCGTAGCAGCCGGATCATCCTGTTCTTGAATCCAATGCTGCAGAAGTGGTGTAGAGACGCCGGCTGGACATATACAATTCACTCTGATGCCATCAGACGCATAATCCAATGCTAGTGCCTTCGTCATGGCGACGATTCCGCCTTTCGTTGCAGCATAGACCGGATTCATCTTTTGTCCAATCAGATCGTTGAGAGAGGCCATGTTGACGATCGTACCGCGCGACTTCTTCAAATAGGGGAGAGAATGCTTGACCGTTAGGTACACACTTTTCAAATTAATATTGAGGAGACGATCCCACTCCGCTTCCTCCACTTCCTCTATGAACTTTGGCAAAATAACGGCTGCATTATTGACGAGTATATCCAGCTGTCCAAATCGTTGTACGGTTTCTTGGATAAGCGATTGGACATCCGCAGCTCTAGAAACGTCCGATTTCACCGATACTACGTGTTGCCCAGAAGACATCAATTCATCCGCCAAACGAACAGCCTCTTGCTCATTCCAATCTGCAATCACCACTTTTGCGCCATTAGCGGCAAACAAACGTACAATTGCTTCGCCAATTCCCGAGCTACCTCCGGTCACAATGGCCGACTTCCCAGCTAAATTCATCATCATTGCCTCCACTTTTTATAGAAAAAAACTTCTGATTCGAATGCGCGTATTGATCAAATGTTGAGCAAAACTTGTTCTGCTATTTACATATCATTTATCATACACGATTTATCATATTATATAAATAGCATATTTTTTTTACTTATGATTCGCATGGAATTGTTGTTTTCTTGTTATGTTTAAAAAGGCCGTGTTACACTATGCTTAACAGTTCTTCAGGAGGAATAACGATATGAAATTCTTTGAAGATGTAGAATTACATGAAATTCCGTATCGCTTCAGCTATCGCAGGATAACGAGTGAGAATTATAAAGGATTCTACCATTGCCATCAGGGTATGGAGTTTTTATATGTGTACCAAGGCACTGGACAGATTGTTGTTAATAGCAAAGTCTACCCGATTCAATCTGGAACCTTCCTTTACTTGCAGCCTTATCAACTGCATCACATTCAAGTTGAAGTGCATCCTGATGCCCCTTTTGAACGAACGATAATCTCCTTGGAGCCATCTATATTTGAACACCATTTCGCTTCATTCCCTCATTTGAATGTTTATTTTCAGCATTTATGGAAAAATGAACTCGAGGAGCAGGTACTTTACCAAATTGATGACAATAGCTTTATCAGCCAGTTATTTCAGCATCACAATGCTGGGTTTTCCAAGTACCAGCTCGATGCCAAACAGCAAAATTTCGCTTTACTCCTGCTGCAGACTTTTCAATTTCTCTATGCCAAAGGATTCGGAAATCCGATGGATCATGGATTAAATCCGCAAAGACAGCTTCGTTATTCAGAGAAAATCATGAATTGGATAGAAGTCCATTATTCAGAAGAAATCTCACTCGATACACTAGCCGATCATTTGCATATATCCAAATACTATGTTTCCCGTATCTTCAAACAAGAAACCGGCGCTACACTGATGGATTATATTCTCGCGCGACGAATCAGACAAGCCTGTCTGTTATTAACAACTAGCAACAAAGGGATTGAGCAGATCAGCATTGAGGTCGGGATGAACAATTTCCCTTATTTCTGCCAGACTTTCAAAAAGCTTGTAGGCATGACACCGATGAAATATAGAAAAAAAACTACAACAGTAAACGCACGCTAAGTTTAACGCGAGGAGACAATGATCTTGGACTTCGATGAATATTCCTTATTTGCTGGGCACTTTCTGGAAAATGATACCTATATAACGAAGCGTCCTCGGGGCAAAACCGATTGGCTGCTTACTTTCACCCTAGATGGAGAAGGTTATTTTAACATGCAAGGCGATGTCCGAAAATGTCATGCCGGTGACTTCAACTTGCTGCGTCCTGGAACTCCGCAGCACTATGGGACAAGCAAGGGTACTACCTGGCAATTTGTCTGGGTTCATTTCCCCGATAGCTTCATCGAAACGAATCTGCTTCCCAATCAACAACTTTTGCACTTATCTATTGAAAGCGACTCCCTGCGCGATCGCATTTATCGAGCCTTCACTCGCATCCTGGAGGATTCACGCGAACGAGGTGAGTACTGGTTTGAGCTCTGCAGTTCCTCCGTCCGAGAACTTTTATTGATCATTGCTCAGAAATCCAGCAGAAAAATCGATGCTCGCATCGAGGAGGTGCAATATTTACTCTCCAAGCAAATGCGCCAGCCTATTCGGATTGACGAGCTAGCGGTTGCAGTTGGCCTCTCCCCATCACGTCTGTCCCATCTTTTTAAGGAAAGCACAGGCCTTTCCATTATCGATACCTTGAATCAAATGAGGATTCAACAGGCCGTTCTCCTCCTGCAGCATACGGATCGCAGCGCTTCTGAGGTCTGCTATGACGTAGGCTTCCAAAACTACAACCATTTCACGAATCAATTCCGTAAATGGTACGGCGTTAACCCAAGCGTGTTCAAGAAAGAGAATCGGTAAATCGCGCGCGATAATTTCATTCTCTTCTTCCTATCATACTGAATAAGCCCCCCGCACTTAAGCAGGGGGCTTATGGCTTATGGGTTGCTTTATTTTGCCTGCAGAGCTTTATCAACAAATTGAGTCGTGTACGTTTGATCTAATTTGATACCTGCATCTTTTAATTTAGGATTAATCGCACTCAATACTTCCAGTACTTTTTGTGGAGCGTCGGCAGGCATTTTGCCGTCCGCTGAGAACATGGGCAAAGTGCTTTTCAGCGCTGTCAGATACATATCTTTATCACCTGCATAATATTCCTTCGGCAGCTTATCTGTAATCTCCTCAGGCGTATGAGTGTTGATCCATTTCAACGTCTTAACAAAGGCATTCGCCAAATGCTGCACAACTTCCGGATGGTCTTTAACATAAGAGCTCATCATATATAGGGACGTTGATGGATAGTTTCCACCCAAAGCTTGCTTCGTTCCTTCCACTGTGTTCATATCGACAAGGACGGACGCAATATTTTTGGAAACCAATAAGGATACGGTAGGTTCAGTTGTGACAGCCAAATCAATTTTCCCTTGCTGCATCGCTGCAATCAACGTTTGCCCAGCTCCAACTGGTATCGGTGTGTAATCCTTACTTGTATTGCCGCCCTTCGTGACCAAATAGTTGGCTAGGAAATTGGTCGAAGAGCCAAGACCGGTTACTCCGATCGTGTGGCCTTTCAAGTCAGGCAATCCCTTGATCTGATCTTTTAATTTATTGGATACCATAAGCCTTTCTCCCGGGATCGCGGCCATTTGCACGACAGATTCAAGCGCCTTGCCTTTGGACTGCATATCGATCGTATGGTCGTAGAATCCGCCTACGCCCTGGATTTCACCTGCGATCAATGATTCTTCTGCAGATTGCCCCGCTGCTTCATTAATCAATTCCACAGTTAGACCTTCATCCTTGAAATATCCGAGATTCTCTGTCAATTTATAGGGCAAATAGATAACTTTCTCTAAACCACCTACCATTATGGTTACTTTAGGCAATGGTGCCTTAGAAGCCTGAGCTGTCTCTGCCGGTTTGACATCCTTGCTCGGTGCAGCAGCTTGTTGTGATGAACCGCAGCCTGTGGTGAGCATAGCTAGCAAAGCAATACTGAACATACCTACTATTATTTTTTGTTTTTTTCCCATGTTTCTTACCCCTTTTCGAAATAGTTTTATTATTACTGGCGAACGTAACGCCATGCAATAAACCTTTTTTCCAATTTGCTAACAGCCCAGTTTGCGCCTAATGCCGTAATCGAAAGGAGAACCATTCCCGCAAATACGCCTGCAGTGTCAAAAGCTCCCTGTGCCTGAGAGATCAAAAAGCCTAATCCCTTGGTAGCTCCGATAAACTCACCGACGACAGCACCTACAAGCGCAAAGCCGAAACTCGAATGTAAGCTGGAAAGAATCCAAGTTAATGCCGATGGAATGATTACATGCCTGGCAAGCTGTCGCTTATTAGCGCCCAGCAGTCGCGCATTATTCACCAGATTTTTATCAACTTCTCGAACCCCTTGGAAAGCATTGAAGAATACGACGAAAAAGGTGAGTGTAACTCCTAATGCGACTTTCGAGGGCATGCCTAGACCAAGCCATAAAATAAAAATGGGTGCTAAAACAACGCGCGGAAGCGCATTCAACATTTGGATATAAGGACCGAGAACAGCAGAAAGCAGTTCATTCCTTCCCAACACATATCCGCCTAGAACGCCCAAACTTACACCGATAATGAAAGAAAGAATCGTCTCCTCAAATGTCACGATGAAATGAATATACAAGGGACCTTGACTTGTGCCTTCCGTAAACCATTCGACGATATGCATGAAAACGGCTGAAGGACTAGAGAAAAAGAATTTATCAATGATTTGCTGATCGGCAAGAAATTCCCATAAACCGAAAATAACGATAGCTACAAGAATTTGTAAGGCGAGGTTGCGTGTTCTGATCTTTAATGCTTTTTTGCGAAGTTCACGTTTCCTCGAGCTAATTTCTTCCTTGGTATTTTTACTTATTACTGATTGTGTGTGCATAGCTGATCATCACCTCATCTCTTAAATCATTCCAAATTTGTTCATGCAATCTCATGAAAGCTGGATCAAAACGAACTTCGGCAACGTTCCGAGGTCGCGGTAGATCAATCTTATAGTCACCTTTCACAGTAGCAGCTGGTCCAGCACTAAGCACTACAACTCGGTCGCTAAGGGCAATTGCTTCTTCCAAGTCATGCGTGATGAAAAAGACCGATGCGGACGTTTCCTCCCATATTTTGAGAAGCTCGTTCTCCATGAGATGCCGCGTATGAACATCAAGCGCAGAGAAGGATTCGTCCATTAGCAGTATCTGAGGTTGAACGATCAAGGTTTGGGCCAAAGCAACCCGCTTCCTCATCCCACCTGAAAGCTGATGGGGGTAATGCCCTTCAAATCCTTTAAGCCCTACAATTTCAATCCATCTTTTTGCTTCTTCATAGGCATCCTGTTTATTCGTTCCCCTTAGTCGTAAACCTAGAGACACATTGTCGATGACCGTTTTCCAAGGAAAGGCGTTTTCTGTTTGAAATACACAGGCTGCAATTTTATTAATACCTTCCAGTGTTTCATTTTGAATCTTTATACGACCTTTGGTCGGTGATTCAAAGCCGGCTATGAGACTTAATGTTGTTGATTTTCCGCATCCAGTGGGTCCGACAATCGAAACAAATTCTCCTTTTCTTACGGTTAGATTGATATCTTGAAGGACCGTGTGGACTTCACCGGACGGTTTCAGAAATTCTTTTGTAACCCCTTGCAATTCAATCATTGGCATTTCGTTCACTTTCGCTTCATATCGAACAGCTTCAATTTCCTTGTTCATTCTGGATGCCCTCCTGACTTGCATATTATTTGATAACGTTTACAATACTGAGTATATCGAACAGAAATGAAAGCGTATACATTTCTCCGAAAAGTTCAATAACTACAATAAAAACAGTTTTCACAATAAAACCAACGGCTAGAATTGAGGTAAGAACGATGAAAAAGAAAGCAAAAATGACGATCAGATCCAAGATCAACATACTTGTATTAATGAATATTTTGTTTGTTCTTTTATTAGTTTTATCCGCGCTTTCTTATATAACAATAAACAGGAAGTTTCAGGAAACAGGAAATCAGGCCCTATTTCTAGCGCGAACCATTGCAGGATTGCCCGAGGTCATCCAAGCATTTCATGAGTCAAATCCGTCGTCCATTATTCAGCCCTTTGCTGAGGATATGCGAAATAAAACTAAGGCTGAATTTATCGTTATCGCCAACAAGGATTTAATCCGATATAGCCATCCAAATCCCGGGAAAATAGGAGCCCCCTTGGACGGAGAAGACGCTGCGATCGACCAAAAAGTGCTGCACGGCGAAGAAATTCAATCGACATCAGGAGGTAGTCTTGGTCTTACCATTCGTGCAAAAACGCCGATATTTGATGAAAATCATCATCAGATTGGACTCGTATCCGTAGGTTTTCTGGTACAGAATACGTGGAAAGAAATCTATAGCATATTATTGAAAATCGCCATCACCGGCGTTGTCGCTCTGCTATTTGGCCTCATCGGCGCCTACTTGCTTTCCGGGCATATCAAAAAGCAAATTTTTAATATGGAACCTCATGAAATCGCTTTTATAACGCAAGAACAAGCTGCTATTTTGAATTCAATTCGAGAAGGAATCATCGCCATTAATAGCGAAGGCCAAATTACAACATGCAACCTTGAAGCCAAGAAAATATTAGATATGGAAAAGACAAACTTGAATGGCCGAGATATAAGTTCAGTTCTGCCCTCATCTCGTCTATCGGAAATACTTGAAGGCGGAACTGTGCATAGAGATGAGCCTATGCTGATCGGCAATACACTCGTCATCACGAATCGAGTTCCTGTACTTGCCAAAGGAAAAATTATTGGCGCTGTGGCTACTTTTCGTGATAAGCTGCATCTCGATCAGATTGATCAACGTCTAGCTGATATTGGGCAATACGTTGATTCTTTGCGAAGCCAAAGGCACGAGTTTATGAACCAACTCCATCTGATTTCAGGCTTGATCAAAATGAAAGAATATGACATGGTCAATGACATCATTGAGAAAATTAATGTAGAGCAGCAAAATTTATTAAACTTTTTCTTATCCAGGATTCAAGATCCTGCTGTTATCGGAGTGCTGATCGGCAAGATGCACCGCGCTAAGGAATTAGGTATTCAGCTGAGAGTTGACTCCAATTCAGTGCTTCCGGACCCTTGTCCCTATCGAGATATTGTCATTACACTTCTCGGAAATGCGATAGAAAACTCATTAGAAGCTATAGCTGTAAACCATACAAACACGACTTCAAATGAAATTATTGTGTACTTCGCAGATGACATAGAGCATCTAACCATTACTGTACAAGATACGGGACCTGGAATTGATCCTAAGCTAGGGGAGGATATCTTTAAGGATGGCATTTCAACCAAAGGAAGCGGACGAGGATTCGGCCTTGCCTTACTTACTCGTTTAGTCTCTAAAGCCGGAGGCGAATTATCAGTCGTTAGCAGCCCTTCCGGTACAATATTGAAAACCACATTACCTAAACTAGGGGGAGCATCTAATGAATAAATCCAATCGTGTTCTCGTCGTTGATGACGATTTTATGATCGCCAACATGCACGGTAAATTCATTTCATCACAACATGGGTATGAGTTAGTGGGTACTGCATATAACTATGAACAAGCTCTTTCCTTGATTCAAGAATTGAATCCGGATTTACTTCTTCTTGACGTGTATTTACCCGATCATTCAGGAATTGATCTGGTGCGAACGATCCGCAGCCGCAACCTGCCTTGCGACATCATTCTCATTACAGCTGCCAAGGAACGTGAAATCGTCGAAGAAGGCTTTCGTTTAGGCGTATTCGACTATTTGTTTAAACCGTTTGATCTGGATCACCTCCAGAATGCGTTGATCAAATATGCACAGTTTAAAACGCGACTCTCTTCTTCTGATCAATGGAACCAAGAGTCGCTGAATAATCTGAAAAAACTTCGGGCTCCTGATCCAACTGTGAATCCTTTTCACAAAGGAATTGACATGCGGACCCTGGAACGTATTCGTCAATATTTACTAGGATGCAAAGAGTTGCAAAACGTAGATCAAATAGCTCAACAGACTGGCGTTAGCCGTTCCACCGTTCGCAATTATATGACCTACCTGGTCGAAGAATATATCGTTGAGGAGCATCTCCAATATGGTACGATTGGCCGTCCTCAAAGACTGTACAGATTAAAAGGATGAGATGGATTTTAGAATGAGCGAGCCCTGATCACGAAATCACAGTCACAATGACACCATCTATGTTGTTGCCTGATAACTGATAGCGACCATTCGCGGGCACAGGGACAGTTGTGTTTTTGGAGACAGGATAGTAAGAGATTTCGTAGGTTTGATGATCTACAGTAGTCGAAATGGTCTTCTTTTCTTTTAAGTAATCCAAATATTCTTCAAGGACAAAATTCTTTTCCTGCATGATTGCGCTGTGCGGTAGACCAACATAGCGAAAATGCCAAGGCTCAGACTGGATACCTGTGATTGCAGTTTTGTTACCTGGATAACGCAAAATAAACCCGAAACGCCATGCGTTTTTTTTCAGCCACTTTCCTTCAGGTGCTTGACTCATTTCCGCTTGTGTAGATCCAATATCAAGCGATAAACCTAAATTATGCTCGCTGTAGCCTGCTGGCAACGCATATTTAGCACCCATTTGTTGATAGAGCTTATTTTGTTCTTTATTATCCCTATAACCGCTGCTGATCAAAAATCGGCTAACCCCATCATTTTCTGCGGCTCTAATCATTTTCGAAAATTTTTGCACCAAGTCCGGCGACAACTGAATCGTTTTATCCAGCACAATGAATCCATTCAGCAATTCCTTATGCTCCAACAGATTAACCGCATCGGTCTCTTCGCCACCCGGGGGGACTGGATGTTCCTTATTTACCAACAACAAATCGCCTTTATAAATCTGATCTTTTGCTACTTTAAGCTCTTTCATTTGAGAAGTCACCTTTTGAGCTTGATTGGCTTCTTCCAGTGGTTTCTCGTTAACGACTTTCAATTTATGCTGAGTAACTCCATAGCCAAGCATTATGATGATAACGATCACTAAAACCCACTTCTTCATCCTTAGTTTCCTCCTAACCATTCATTCACTTTAGGATAAGGAAGACTCTTAAAAAAGAAATAGGGTTAAAAATAAAATTTTTCTTAAACTTGTACGTCCAATCAAGGATAAACGACTCCGTCGTCCTTTAGGGACGAGCGCGTTTGTCAAGGTAGATGCGAAGCAAAAGTATAAAACTTATACTTTCTTATCTACTTAAAAGAAATAGGCTGCGCACACAGTCTAGTTTCGACTTTGGCGGCAGCCTATTCCTTTTTGCACCGGAGAATTTTATTGTTCCATGAAGTAATGCTGCTGTTTCCAGCCTAGAACTTCTTTAATCTTCTCATTTGATAGAAAGCTAGCTCGTCCAGGCAAATGTTGGACGTATTCAGCAAGCTCAGGCATAAATCTATGGATCAGCTCTTCACTAGAAAGATCGGATGAAGTGTCGTCTGCTGCCAAAATAAGTGATTGTGCGCCAAGCCCATCTTTCTCCACAGCCAATCTACAGGCTACTGCCATATCCCTGACATCAATATAGCTCCAAAGAATGCGAAGACGCTCTTCCGGATTAGCGAAGGTCAGTCTAACTCGCGGATAATCCTTCGGTTCCAAAATATTTCCCAGACGGAAGGAAATTACTTGCATACCCGTCCTCCGATGGAACGCTTCCCCTGTCATTTCATTAACCATCTTGGATAATCCGTAGCTGTCTTCCGACAACTGAGGATGGCTTTCATCAACAGGAAGGAAATTCGGCGCGAAAAATTGGTTTGCAAACACGATACCATAGGATGATTCGCTAGATGCGAGCACTACTTTACGGATTCCTAGATTTGCTGCAGCCTCCAAGATGTTATACGTATTCATGACATTATTCCGAAATGTGACGTCATTCGGATAAATAAACGCTTCCGGTATCGCAGCGAAATGAATCACCGCTTCCACGGGTTGTCTATCCCTGACACTGTATTGCGATAAGGCATTGTGAACCTGACCCAAATCATTCAAATCGACAATCTGTGTCTTGCACAAGGGTTGTTCCGGCAGCTTCCAATCCAAATTCAATACCTCATACCCTTGCTCAACCAACTCTTTCACAATCCACTTACCGGCTTTTCCACTTCCGCCTGTCACGATTATTCTCTTTTTCATCGCTATCTCGCTCCCATTCATCTCTATGTTATTCCACAGCACGAAATATCCTTAGTTTCATATCGTAGGCATCACGTTGCCGCCATTTACGGGAATAAATGCTCCTGTAATAAAACTCGCCAAATCAGATGCCAGAAATGCTACCACATTGGCGATTTCCTGATCGGTGCCGCGACGTTTCATCGGTACATTGCTCTCATACGACTCTTGGCGTTCCGTAAGATTTTCCCGATCCTTATCGCTGATCGTCCAACCTGGCGCCACTTGGTTAACAGTCACCTGATGTTCGCCGACTTCTTTTGCCAGTACCCGATACACCCCGTCCATCCCTCGTTTGCCGCTTACGTAGGCGGATTGAGAAGGGAAGTTTTGCATGGAGCATTCCGTATTAATACCGATAATCCTGCCCTTTTTGCGTTTCACCATGTCCGGTATGAATGCCTTTGCGAGCAGCACACTTTGTAAAACGCACGATTCAAACTGGCTGATGTAGTCTTCTATTGGCTGATCGAGTACCGATGTCCAATTGTACTGAACAACGGCATTTGCAACGACTATATCTACAGCCCCCGTAAGTCCCAGCGCGCGTTCCTTCATCGCGGCAACCTCTTCCGCTTTGGTCACATCAGCTTGAACAATAACAGCACGGCGCCCTATACCCTCGATCTCAGCCTGTAACTCGGCCGCCTTCGACTCATTCTGAATGTAGTGAATGACAATATCCGCTCCACATAGGGCTAGCGTTCGAGCCATGACACGGCCAAGC
The DNA here is from genome assembly GCF_000422905.1 of Paenibacillus alginolyticus DSM 5050 = NBRC 15375. Lineage (GTDB taxonomy): Bacteria > Bacillota > Bacilli > Paenibacillales > NBRC-103111 > Paenibacillus_E > Paenibacillus_E alginolyticus. The sequence goes on along the minus strand of NZ_AUGY01000010.1, from coordinate 25,254 downwards.
TGTCCCGAAGCACCAGTAATAAGCGCTGTTTGGCCTCTCAAATCAATGTTCATATAAACTCTCCCTCTCATCGTCATGAAGTGCTGGAGCCAATAATTGAAATTTCAGCTGCGAATGGGTATTTGCCTTTGATCATCTAACATTTTCAATTATAGATAAACATTTCTGACATGAGAAGGAGTGAAAACATTTAAACTAAGTTACTTTAAGTTAACTATAGGTTGAAATAGGGAGATACAGTAGACCCTCACAGGTGGATGAACAATTATGGTTTTTCTATGCATTTACAATTTCTTAACTTATAAATATAAGTGAATAATTATATAATCATTGATAGATAGTAATGGAGTTGAGAAAATATTGAACAAACAAGTTCATATTTACTTCTTAGTATTCAACATCGCTGCCGCAGTCAAATAGCGGAAGCATAGGTTTTAATTGTGCTTTTGTAGAGGAGTGTGAAATTTTGGTTGAAATTGATAGGCTATCAGATGTGTGTAAGCTGCTGGGTGATAAAATGAGGCTTACGATTCTATCTCTTCTTAAGGAACGTGATCTTTGCGTTAATGAGATCGTAGAGATCCTGCAAACCAGCCAACCTAATGTGAGCCAGCATATGCGAAAACTTAAAGACGGTGGCTTGGTCAAAGAAGCTAAAAAAGGTCAATGGGTGTTTTATTCCTTGAGTATTGATGACAAGCCATATCTACTTGAGTTATTTCAACACTTGCCTTCCCAAAAAGAACATGTAGACGCAATTTCGTGTGAACAATTAGATTGTTGCGATTAGGAGCCATTTTTTCATGTTAAAGAAGAAACTTATTGCTGAATTTATCGGTACTTATTTTTTAGTTTTTGCAGGTCCAGGAGCGATGGTTATTGACGATATCACCAAAAGCATCTCCCAAGTTGGTGTCGCAATTACCTTTGGGCTTGTTGTTATGGCTCTGATTTATACGTTTGGACATATTTCAGGCGCCCATTTTAATCCTGCTGTCACGATTGGCTTTTTGGTTAGAGGAGATATCTCTTTGCGAGACAGTATCTATTATATTGTCACACAATTTGCAGGGGCACTTTTTGCGAGTTTTACTACGTTGCTTCTTTTTGGCAATGTCGCCAATTTGGGGGCAACTCTTCCCAGCTTTTCAGAAGGGCAATCCTTCACTTTGGAATTCATTTTAACCTTTGTTTTGATGATGGTTATTTTGGGTTCTGCTGTACATGGCAAAGCGGTTAAAGAGTTTGCTGGTGTTGCTATCGGAGGTACCGTTGGTCTAATGGCTATGTTTGCTGGTCCGATTTGCGGAGCTTCCATGAACCCAGCACGTTCCCTAGGACCCGCTATCGTATCAGGCGCAACACAACATTTATGGTTATACCTAGTTGCAACAGTTCTTGGAGCTGTCTTTGCTTCACTAGTTTATAAAACAATTCAGGAATAAGGAGATGTTCGAATATGGACAAAAAAATAGTATATTTTCTATGCACAGGTAACTCTTGCCGAAGCCAAATCGCAGACGGATTTTTAAAGGCACTAGGTAATGACAAATATGAAGTTAAAAGTGCAGGACTAGAAGCACACGGTTTGAATCCACGTGCTGTTACAACAATGAAAGAAGCAGGAATTGATATCTCGAACCATACATCTGACGTGATTGACTCTGAGATTTTAGGCCGCGCTGATTACATTATTACGTTGTGCGGTCATGCTGACGAACACTGCCCAGTTGTACGTAACGATAAGGCTGAAAGATGGCATTGGGGCTTTGATGACCCTGCAAAAGCAACTGGAACAGAAGAAGAAATTACAGCTAAATTCCGTGAAGTTCGTGATTCCATTAAGAGCCGAATTGAACAATTCTTGAAGGAAGGCAAGTAATATGATCAAAAGAATGCACGTTGCGGTTAACTGTACAGACCTTCAAAAGTCGCTCGATTTTTACTGTGCTTTCTTTGGTGCGGAACCTTCTAAAGTAAAAGACAACTACGCTAAATTCGAGTTAGACGATCCATCCCTTCACTTCTCTTTAAATGTACGCCCTTTTGAGAAAAAAGGCGTCCTCAATCATTTGGGATTTCAAGTTGATAACACCGAAGAGGTTCTGGCTATGGGTGAGCGTTTAAGACAAAGTGGGCTTCTTCTCATCGATGAAATGAATACGACTTGTTGTTATGCGGTTCAAGATAAAGTATGGGTTTATGACCCCGATGGAAACGCATGGGAAATATTCTACACAAAAGAAGACTCGGAATTTGAATCTGCAGGAGATTTGCAGGATATGTCTTTATGTTGTGCTCCACCGTCCGTGCCATCCGCACCTGTAACGATTGAATTCACCTCTTTTAAGAAAAAATAAGGAGTTGGAGATCATGCAGAGGGACCACAGGACCAACTATTCCAACAAGCCATTAATCACGTTGTAGAGGCTTATAGAGGCGGTAAAAAGGTTGGGTTCCATTGCGGTGGTGGAAAAGGTCGCACTGGCGCAGTTGCAGAAATTATTTAACAAATGATTTAAAATGATTCGGCCCCATGGCAAATATTTTTGCCATGAGGCCTATTTTATTAAAGAGAAAATCCTAAACGCATCAGCTGTCCCGATGTTCCCGCTTGAGTATATCCAAATACGTATGTCCAGCGTTCAGCACTTCAATAATGCGATCGACATCATAGACACTTCCTCGCCATGTCCCCCCGCTTGCAGCCTGCAGCGCCGCCCACAGCCGAGTATCATCCGGCAGCTTGGGATCCGGCATGAGCTCAGGATGGGAAGGTCGCGAGCCGAGTATAGCAGCTCCCTCTTCAGGACTAAATTGATCTTCGCCTTGCCCGATAAAATTAACGGTTCCTTCCAAGCGTGAAAGATCGATGGTAACTTCAAGCAAATCCCCGTTGCGCAGCTTCCCGAACGGTCCGCCAGCGAGTGCTTCAGGGCCAATATGGCCGATACACGCCCCCGTCGATACGCCGGAAAAACGGGCATCCGTGAGCAAAGTCACATATTTACCGAAGGGAAGATGCTTTAATGCGGAGGTAAGCTGGTACGTCTCTTCCATACCCGTACCGGATGGGCCTCTGCCCATTAGCACCATAATGTCGCCTTCAACGATGTGGCCGTCTTTAATCGCTTTTACGGCTGATTTCTCCGTCGTAAATACTTTTGCACGTCCGGTATGACGGTAAACGCCGTCTTCCCCAACAACTTCAGGGTCAATAGCGGTCGATTTAATGACGGAGCCTTCTGGCGCAATATTTCCTATTGGAAATGTCACTGTGGACGTGAGTCCACGGCTCTTGGCTTTGGCAGGACTCATAATAATATCATCGGCATCTATGCCGTCCGTGTCCTTCAAATGCTGGCGAATCTGGTGACGGCGCTCCGAAGATTCCCACCAATCCAAGAGGACACCGAGGTTTTCGCCTGCCACCGTTTTCACGGATTCATCAAGCAGCCCCAGCTTCCGCAAATGGAGCATCACCTCCGGCACTCCCCCGGCCATAAATACGCGAACCGTCGGATGATATTCCGGACCGTTCGGCAGTACGCTTACGAGGCGAGGCACGCTTTTGTTAATCCGGTTCCAGTCGGCCACGTCCGGGACGCGGCATTTCGCCGCATGCGCAACGGCCGGGATGTGAAGCAGCAAGTTGGTTGAGCCGCCGAACGCAGCGTGAACGACCATCGCATTTTGAATCGCGGCATCGGTCAAAATATGGCTCATGTGGATGCCTTTCGCTTGCATCCAATAGATGGCTCTCGCCGATTGTCTGGCGATATTGCGCCACAGCGCCTGTCCGGACGGAGCGAGCGCGGAATGCGGCAATGACATGCCCAGCGCCTCCGCAACGACCTGCGCGGTCGCCGCCGTTCCAAGGAACTGGCAGCCGCCGCCAGGGGTTGCACAAGTGCGGCAGCCCATATCCGCCGCTTCCTGCAGCGAAATTTGCCCTTGCGAATAGCGGGCGCCAATCGTTTGGATCTTAGCCGCATCTTCACCGTTCGTCGGAGGCAATGTCACGCCGCCGGGGACGATAATGCCCGGTAAATCATGAATGCCGGCGAGTGCGATCATCGTTGCAGGAAGTCCCTTGTCGCAAGTCGCGATGCCGATCACGCCGCTGCGCGTCGGCAAGGATCGCACGAGCCTACGATACACGATAGCCGCATCGTTGCGATACGGCAGCGAATCGAACATCCCCGTCGTGCCTTGCGAACGGCCGTCACAAGGATCGCTTACATAGCCAGCGAACGGAACTCCGCCCAGCTCACTGATCTCGAGCGCCGCCTCTTTCGTGAGGAGACCGACTTCCCAGTGGCCGGTATGATACCCGAGGGCAATTGGCGTACCGTCCTCTGCACGCAAACCGCCTTGTGTGCTGAGAATGAGCACTTGTTTCCCGTTTAAACGATCCGGCTTCCACCCCATGCCCACGTTCTGGCTCAAGCCGAACAAATCGCCGCTCGGCCAGTTAAGCAGCATATCGCTCGTCAGAGGGAGCGAGCCCTGAGGACCCGCCGCATGGGTTTGCAATCGGTAGCTTTCGTGATCTTCCTGCCCCATAATATATGTCAAAGCATCGCTCATCGCTTACTTCCCCTCGCTCGTCCTGTTATTTCCAGCAAACAATCGTCTCGCCCGTTAACGCATCGGATTGCGGTCCGCACAAGAACATGACGATACCCGACATATCCTCAGGCTGCGCTACTTTCTGCAAGCGTGAACGGTCATCTTGCTCTGTTACTGTACGCGTCGCCAGGAAACGAGCCGTGTAGGTCGGCGCAGGGGAAATACAGTTGACGTTCACATCAAAAGGCCTCAACTGCTCAGCTAAACTACGCGTATATTGCGAGATGCCCATTTTGGCCGCGGCATAAATGATCCCCTCGCGAACGGGAAGATGCCCGGCAATCGAGCCAACGTTCACGATTTTACCGGCACGGCGCTCACGCATATGGAGGCCGGCATATTTACATGCGTACATCGTGGATAGCAAATTGCGATCTACGACGCTACGGATGTCCTCCACCGAAATATCCAAAGCATCGTTTGGATCCGGACGCGGTGTATGTAAACCGATGTCCCCGCCGGCGTTGTTCACCAAAATATCAATCGAACCGAGCGTTGCAATCGATTGCTCGATGAGCGCTTTGACTTGCTCCGCATCGGACAACTCCGCTGCAAGGAAATATGCCTTAACGCCATACTTTGAAGCGATTTCTTGCGCTACTGCACTGCCGGATGGGGCTTCATTAAAGCGGGCCGCCGCTTCTTCATTCACATCATGAATAATGAGATTAGCGCCCGCACGTGCCAAATCAACGGCATACTGCTTCCCAAGACCTCTGCTGGAACCGGTTACAAGAGCATTTTTACCTGTCAGATCGAACATCGTCATCCTGATCACCTCATGGGATTCATTAGTTAAGCATATCGCTTGATTAGGTTCGATAAGTAAGCCATGCCGATATTCAACTCTTCCAACTCGTAAGCTGCGATGACATCAGCCGACGCGCCTTTCTCGAATGGGGTTTGCCAATCCCCTTTGTTTCTCGCATGATCCTCGACAAATCGCAGCAAACGAGTGAGCTGACGTGCCGAACGTTCCGGGTATTCTGTCCAAAAATCTTCCTGAAGCACACGGACATGCCTCGCTTCCAACGCACCGTGTTCGACCGACATCGTAATCTGCGGATTGACTTCGTTAAAGATTCGCAGCAATTCGGGAAAGTTAATCACACCTTGTCCAAGCGGCTTCCGTACTAACCGGTAGCCTTCTTCGGACGAATAAATGGCGTATTCTTTGAGATGGACATTTTTCACATAAGGGGCTACCCGCTGAAAGAATTCGACAGGCACTTCGGCCGTGGCCAGCGGATTTCCGGTATCGAGCGTGATTCCAAATTTCTCAGAGCCGATGCTTTCGCATAACCAGAGCAATTCTTCAGATGCCAAGTCCTGGTGGTTCTCTACTGCTAAATTAGCGCCATCAGGGTTAGCGGATTCCATCACTTCTTGGCAGGAACGAAGGATAGATTGCAAGAAAGGCTGCCATGAGCCAGCCATATGCCTGCGGTCCCCGCCGAACTTCGCCCCGCCTACAACCGTCCTCACGGTGAGGGCGCCTACCCGGTCCGCCAACTGCAGCGCTTCTTTTAGTTGAACAGGATCAAACCCTCCGGCGGCAACGTTAATGAACAGCCCCTTGTCTCGCGCATAGTCAGCCGCTTCGTCGGCATCGCTGCTTTTTAGAATATCGAACGGGATTTCACTGCCTTCGAGTCCATAAGACTCGGCCATCTGCAGAAGTTCCTTCGCCGTAATCCGTTTCCGGTTAGCTGCTGGGTGAATACCCATCGCATAGACAGTTCCGTAAGCCGTAAGTCCGAATCTCATATGCATATGCCTCCTATATATCCCTTATTCAGATGTCCAACCGCCATCAATCACGATCGCCGACCCCGTCATGAAGCTGGACAGATCGGAGGCGAGATACACCATAAGCCCTGTAAGCTCCTCAGGCTTCCCCCAACGCTTGATCGGCAGATGATCCAGGAAAAATTGATTCGCTACCGGATTGTTGATGACAGCTTGGTTAATGTCAGTAGCGAAAGGCCCTGGGCAAACGGCGTTAGCGGTGATGTTATGCTCAGCCCACTCCAGCGCCATGACCTTCGTCAGTTGGATCAATCCGCCTTTACTTGAGCAATAAGCGGACCGCTCAGGAAGTGCCACCGTACCTAGCATGGAGGCGATATTAATAATTCTCCCGAATTTTTGTTTGATCATTTGCGGAACGACCGCTTTGGCGCACAAAAAAGGCGCTTTCAAATTCGTCGTCTGAACAAGATCCCAGCTTTGTTCGTCATAGTCAAGAATCGGTTTGCGCACATTGACTCCGGCATTATTAATCAAGATATCCAAGCGCCCATATGTATCCACAACTTTTTCAACCACAGCCTGAATCTGACTAAAATCCGTCACATCGGCAGTGAGCCCTAATGTATCTTTGCCTGTTTCTCTGCGGATTTCCTCCGCTGCCGCGTGCGCTTTGCGCTCCTCCCGGCTTGTTACCACTACACTTGCTCCCGCATTCGCTAACGCACGTGAAAACTCCAGCCCAAGTCCCTGGCAACCGCCAGTAATGAGTGCAACCTTCCCATCCAGCTTGAAATCACTCATAGGTATGTACATCCCCTCACACACGTATTTCTTATCGTTTTAATTATATTCACGTGTTGAAGGAGACTGAATGGAATATTTTTGGGCACATCCGTAAATATTTTGTGAATCCCTATTTGCGGTAGAATGATGTTGCAGAAAATACAACATTGGTAAGCACTATAGCCCATCTATCCTCGTGTACAACATCATTCGATAGAGAGTGTGGATTCAATTAAAGTAAAAGGACCCGAGAGAGGTCACTTTTTTCAAAGTGTCCATCTTTCGGGTCACAGTTCTCTTCTGGAAGTTTAAGGGCCTCTTCAGTTATGTCTGGATCACTTTGCTTGGAACGATATGGAATTTCTTTTTGAAGCACTTGCTAAAATAGTACGGATCCGAATAGCCGACACTTTGCGAGACGTCAACAATTTTAAGAGAAACTAACCCTTCAGGCGGCACTTCTCTCAGCATCTCCATCGCTCGGTCCAGCCTCAAATCGGATAAATATTCCGTAAACGATTTTCCCGTTTCTTTCTTGAATATATGGCTTAGATAGCTTGGATTGGCACAGATATTGCGAGCTGTTTCCTGTAAGGTCAGGGACTCCTCGGCAAAGTGCTTTTCAATATATTCAATTGCTTTACTAACGATTTCGGAACCTCTGAACCGTGCCGAATAGTTATCCAGTTCTGGAAAGACAATTTGATTAAAAAAGAGCTGAAGCCACATCTGCAACCCCGAAATGGTTTCAAGGCTATGCATTTGCCTAAACAACGGATGACGGTCCGTCATCCATCCATTCGGCAGCGTCCCCCCACGTTCCAGAATGACAGCGCTGCCGAGTGAGACACACTCCATCATTACGAATAATGCAATTTCTTTGCTCGCCTGAATGCTGGCGAGTCTCGAACAGAGCTCGTTGATTTTCGCGGCAAGCGCTTCCCGATTCTTACTGCGAATTGCCGTTATCCATTCCGTTCGATCTATAGGCAGTGAAAAGACAGCATCTTGCGGACCTTCTTGATCATGTGTGTAAGAGATAACCCGGTTACCGCCTTTTGCAAATTTAACCTTTAAAACATACTCCGCTTCCGAATACGAGAGGTGTACTTGGCTTAAACTTTCATACGTTTGCCCTAAAGCGATCGTAACGCCAAGATGCATTCTTTGGTCGAAAAAGCTGCGGGCTTGCTCGCAAAGTTCAATTAGCGTATTGTCTTGATCATCGTTATGCCCAACTAGCATTGTAATCTTATTGTCCTCGCCATCGATCACCGCACAATAAGCCCCCGAAGATTCGAATGTATCCTGTAAAATGTTTTTGACCGCAAACCGCCAAAGCTGTCGCTCTTGTTCTTTACTATAACGGACGCCTAGTTCGTCGATTTCGACAACAGAGGCGACATAACCGTGCGCGTTCAGCGGAATGTCATAATACTCGGCTTGCCGATACAGTGTTTCCGGACTGTCTGATGGCTCATAAAGGAGAAGCTGACGCACAAAACGGTCTCTTAACAAAGGTTTCGTTCGTTCTACTTGTTCCTTTAGATCCTTAACATCAAGAGAAGATTGCATTTCTTGTAATAGCTCTTCACGAATTTCCGTTAAAGCCTGGCTAAGCTCATCTTCATCGACGGGCTTTAGCAGATAGTAAGACGCCCCCAACGTTATGGCAGCCTGAGCAAATTCAAATATATCGTAGCTTGTTATAAATATAACTTTCGTATCCATATATGAAGATCTTAATGCTTCTACAAAATCTAATCCCGTCATTCCCGGCATATTAATATCCGCGACGATCAAATCATACTGCTCTTGTCGCGCAAGTTCTAAGGCTTGAGAGCCATTCTCTGCTTCTTGCTCGATGGTGTAGCCAAGAGCTTCCCAGTCAATCAAATTGATCAGAAGTTTACGGAAATAATATTCATCATCAACGAGTAGTACACGTAATTTACGGTTCATAGACAGCTACATCCTCTCCTCAAGCTCAGTTTTTTCGAAGACAAGAGGGATCCGCAGCTGCACTTCTACGCCTTCTCCAGGTTTCGAGAAAATCGTGATACCGAATGGCTCTCCGTAGCGAAGTCTAATGCGTTCCTGTATGTTGCTGATGCCAAAGCTGGATAAATCATGATGATCCGGTTCATGCTGCCAAATTCGTTCGAGCTTCTCTTTGCTCATTCCGTTACCGTTATCCTTCACCGTGAAACAGAGGACCTCCACGCCATTCGTCTCTTCAACCCCACCAGTGATCTCACAGAGTGCACCTTCCTGCTTGTCTCTAAGTCCGTGGTAGACCGCATTCTCTACAAGCGGCTGCAGCAGCATATTCGGGATCCAACATCCCTCGATCCGGCTATCGAATTCAATCCGATATTGCATACGGTGATACCGGATGGTTTGGATATAGAGATAACTTTCGAGATGCTTCCTCTCCTGAGACACCGGAATGAGCTCTTGACCGCGATTCAGCGACATCCGATAAAAATCACCGAGCGATTTGACGACCTTGCCGATATCATGGGCTTGTTTCATCAAAGCCATAGAACGAATCATTTCTAACGTGTTATATAGAAAATGGGGTTTAATTTGCGAATAAGAAAGTCGAAGCTCCAACTTTCGCTTTTGCTTCTCCTCATAGTTAATGGTATGCATCAGGTCTTGAATTCGGCTTACCATTTCATTGAATTTATAAGCTAAACGACCGACTTCATCGTTAGAAGCGACGATCGTCCGCGTATGTAGTTTACCATCTCCAACGGCCGTCATAGCTCTGCTTAGCTGCATAATCGGATTGGTAATCCACTTGGAAAAAATAATGGAAAGAATGAGCGCCAAAAGTAACCCTGTCAGACCAAAGCCTAAAATAAATAAAGTAATTTTCCACTGGTCTTTCATTAATTCCTTGGTAGGTACCGCATAGACGGCTCTCCACCCGTTCTTATCCATCACTTTAGATGAAACGAGTATGTTCATCTTTCCATTGTTGAAAATTGTAGATCCATTCCCATCAACAATCATCCGGCCAAACAAGTCCTGAGTCGATCGATAAACGATTTCAGGATCATTAGCCGAAAGGATCCTACCTTCGGCATTGACGATCATGATATTGCTTCGTAGGTCGTCGCTGCTATAAAGGTTGGATAATTTTCTCTCATCAATATTGATATAGATGTAACCCATTAGCAGCCCATTGTTGATATTAATAATTCGCCTTCCTATGGATAGTAAATTCTTATGCTGATCGTTGACAAGAAACGAGCTCTCAAATGTTTCTATCCATACGGCCGTACCTTTTGCAGTTATCAGTTGTTCTTTTGGATAGACATTTACCGATGAGTGGGTTACATTCGACATATTGTCCGAGTAGTAAATTTTGCTTCCATCCGTCGATTGAATGACAATCGAGTCAATATAAGGGTTGGATTCGACCAGCGCATTCAAACTGGCATACATCGATTGGATGTCATCCAACTTCTGCAGCTCGCTGTTCTCCTCAATCGTATCCATCAATACGTACTGGTACGTTTTATTGATTATCGAGAGCTTCGAGAAATTTTCAATATCATTAAACAAGGTGTTGATGGTATTGGTAATGTGTCCAATCTTTTGTTCAGAGCTGCGAAGAGCCCGTTCTTCTGCTTGATGCAGAGTCATTTGATACAGTGTTATAGTCAAAAATACGATACTGGGCAAAATAATGATCACATTGATGATCTGAATTTTTTTGCGAATCGGCATGTCTTGAAACACTTGGAACACCTTAATACCTATCCCCTCCAGCAAGCAATGCCGTGAACCAGCCGTTTACGGCTTCCTCATAATTTGCTCCATACTTTCCGTATACTGTGAGGAAGACAGTGTTCCCGTATACAATTTCTGGTTCAAATCCCGATACTCTTCTCCCTTAGAAGTTGTGATTGCACTATACCAATACGTTTGGATGAACTTGAAGCTTTTGAAATCCTTAACATACTCCGCATAAGCATCGTTTATTTTTCCTTCTGTTTTCATATCCGAGGCTGCATAGGAAGCTTGACCAAGCTTGACGAGTTCATTATTGATTTTTAGCGAATATCGGATTGCGAACTCCTTAGCCTTCTGCAGCTGCTGGGATTGCACGTTGACGAACAGCCCGTAAGGCGTGCTGCTTCGCTCCCCGGTGTTCGTAGAGAAGGGATCCGCTGCCGCTCCCGTCTGGGGAAACTTGATATAGCCCAAATCGTCGCCTAAGCTTGAAATGGCTTTCGTGAAAATCCAAGAGCCGTTGATGAGCATGAGCGCCTTACCCGTGTAAAACAGTTCACGAGCTTCGAGATCGCTATGATTTAAAAAACCTTGTTGAAACGCATTGGCCTGTACCAACTTAATGACTTTGTCGGCAGCATCCACAAATGGCTTATCGGTGAATTTGATTTCATTGTTAAGCGCTCGATTAAAAGCATTTGGATCCTCGCGCAGCACCAGCGTGTTATAGATGATATCTCCCGGCCAGCGGTCTTTGCCGCCTAAGGCAATAGGAATAACACCTTTTCGATTGGCCGTCTGGATCACAACAAGAAGTTCATCCCATGTTTTGGGTGGCTGAATGCCCAAATTGGCCATTAGCTTCTTATTATAGACCATGACTTGCGATTGCTCGGGACGGTAAGGAACGGAGTAAATGCTCCCATCCGCTTCTTGAATCAAACTTCCTTTGTCAAATTTGGATTCAAGTCCAGTTGAGGTCAACACATCATTTAACGGTGCTGACACGTTAGCATTCAATATGAAGTCCCGCTCGGATTTGCCTAAGTATTGCGCGAATATGTCCGGCAGCTCATTTGCAGAAACGGCCACTTTGATTTTGGTTTTATATCGTTCCGGATTAATAAATTCATAATTCAGCTTGATATTCATCTCTTTGGCGACCTCTTCGGCAGCCGGCTTCAAATAGATATCCGTATTAAACATCCATAGGGTCAATGCCCCGCCATTCCCCGCTTCGTTTGCAGCTGCTTGGGCCTGTTTATAGGAAGCGCCGTTACCACAACCAGATATAAGTACAAGACCAATCGTCAACAAAGGTAATACACTTTGCTTCTTATGATTCATGTAAACTTCCCCCAGAGATGCTGTTTTGTGGTACTGGATCGTTTTAGCTCTATTATAGCTTAAATCCAATAGAATCATAGTTAAAAAGGTCAGCCAGAATGCTCCGGATGACCTATTGCGTATGAACCATTTGGCTTAATATTTCGCGCCGCCATCGGCAAGTCCGCCGATCACAAAAGTCTGGGCGCCGAGATACAAAATTAAAGCAGGAATCGAAGCGATAACCGAAGAGCTCATCAGTAGCCCCCAAATGAAGGAATCAGAGAATTTAAAGCCTGCAATACCAACCATTGCGGTTAGTTGGCTTGGACTCGTCGTGACAACAAGTGCATACAGAAACTCGTTCCATGACATGGTGAAGGCGAAGGTTGCCACCACGGCAATACCCGGAGCAGCAATGGGGAAAATAATTTTCCACAGTGTTTGCAGTCGCGTGCATCCGTCAATCAGCGCAGCTTCTTCCAAAGAACCCGGGATCGCCTTGAAGTAGCTAAGCAGCATGTAGCAGCAATAAGGCACAATAAACGTCGGATATATAATCAGTAATCCATACTTGTTATCGGCAAAACCAAGCTTGCTGACAAGCACATACATCGGGATAAACAGCACCGCTGCCGGCATCAGATAGCAGATGATGATGCTTTTCGTAATGAATTTTCTGCCACGAAACTTTAGCCGGGTCAGGCTGTAGGAAGCGAAAATACTTATGAATAAGGAGATCAGAGTGGCAAGCAGGGAAACGATTAAACTGTTTTTCAGGTTGGTCATAAACTCCGTTTGGCTAAACAAGTCTTTATAATGCTTTGTGGTTACCTCGGTCGGGATCAAGGAAGGTTTGGCATCGTACATCAGTGCGTCGGGCGTAAACGATGTTTTGACCATCCAATAGACCGGAAATAATGTCCAGATTAAGCCGACAACGACGATTGCATAAATCAACACTTTTTTGCGAACAGCACGTACGGTGGATGCTCTCATCCTAGCTGCCACCTCCTCTCAATCTTCCTTGGCCAGCTTGCGGGTCATAAAAAACATCAGCACCAGCAAGATCGGAATGATGGATCCGGCCACACTGAGCGATTTGCCCATATTATTTTGGAGAAACGCAGTTTCGTACGTATAAACGGAAATTACCGCCGAATTATACAGAGGTCCTCCTCCGGTAATTAAGAAAATATTTTCAAAATCATTAAATGTCCAGATCGAGGATAGCATGGTCGTAATGACAAGAACCGAACTGATGGAAGGAATCGTGACCGAAAAAAATTGTCGGATAGGACCTGCCCCGTCAATTTTTGCAGCCTCATACATCTGCCTGTCAATCGTCTGTAAACCTCCAAGGATGCTGAACAAAAAGAAGGGGATCCCCCGCCAAATATTGACGATGATAACAGAGACTAATGCGATCTTAGGCCCGCTTAACCAAGCGACCGGAATATCAATCAAACCTGAGTCAAGCAGCAATTGGTTGATGATGCCGTAAGAATCGTTATACATCCACTTCCACGTAAGCGCCGACACCAGACCGGAAATCGCCCATGGTACAAGGAACAACACCCGTACAATGGATCTTCCGAAAAATGCCTGATTAAGCGTCAAGGCAAAAATCATCCCGATCACCAATTTGAAGAACACATCCGTCATAAAATAAATGAATGTATTTTTGAGAACCTTCCAGTACACCGGGTCTGTAAAAATTTCGCGATAGTTGCCAAAGCCGATAAAATGTGCTTCGGCTCCTACGGTTTTATCGGTTAAGCTGAGGTATAGCGCATTGATAAAAGGAATGCCGATCACCACGAAAATAACGATGATAACCGGCATGACCGACGTATACCCCAAAACCATTTCACTTCTTCGATTAGATGATTGCAGCATGGTTTCACCTGCCTATGGGAAAGTACGTCAGTTAGATGTTTTGTGTTTGTATCTTATTTTTTCTCGTAAACTCTCTTGTAGTTCTTTTCAATCTCATCCAGTGCTTTTTTCGGATCTACATTATTAACGACAATGCTTTGAACTGCTTTGGGTAGGATATATTCGCTGATGACTTGAGAAGCGCGTGCGTCTGGAGGTCCTGGATCACCCAGCGGAACAATATTTTTCGAAGCGTCGAACCAGCCTTTATTTTCCGGCTTTTGCCAAAACTCCGTATTCTCAAATCCGTTCAACACCGGCACAGCCAATCCATTTAACTTCTCGATCAGCTTTCCATAAAAATCTTTGTTGAAGAAGTAGTCGATGTATTTTTTGGCGTTTTCAATATTTTTGCCTTTGTTGAACATGACGAACACGGTACCGCCGCCTGAACCAAATTGTCTTTTGGGACCAGCTGGCCAAGGCATGATCTGCGTGTTGTTCAGCAATTCCGGTTTCTCTTTTCTCATAGCCGCATATACGCTGCTGGAGTTAAAAATGATCCCAACTTGACCATTCAAATAAGCTGTATTGTTCCATGAGTCATCGCCTGTTACGGCTCCAGGAGGTGTCAACTTTTCCGTGAAAAAGCTGGTGTCATATTTGATGGCTTCCAAAGCTTCCGGCGTATTGACCGTAACTTTACCGTCCTTGTCGACCAAGTCCGTTCCGAACGTTCGAATTAAGTTTTCGATACGGCCATTCGAGTCTCCGCCGCCTCCAAGCTGAAAGCCAAGTCCATAAAAATTATTTTTCGGATCGTTGATTGCTTTTGCCACTTTCTTTACATCGTCCCACGTTTTCGGAAGCTCCAGATTCTTTTCTGCTACCTTATCTTTTCGCACATACATAACGTTAGGATTATGATAAACCGGAACCTCATACCAACCTTCTAACGCATAGGCATATTTCTTGGAGTCTTCCCGGAAATCATATTTCTTTAAGATATCCGAAATCTCCACCAATTGATTGTTGCCTACGAATTGTTTCGCGACAAAATCGTCAGCTAGCAGCAAATCAGGCGGGTTCCCCGCTTCCACAGCCGCAAGCAGCTTTGTTTTTAAATCTGCCGGCGGGATTGCGACATACTCTACATCGACATTGAACTCCTTGGAGAATTGGGCCACTCTTTCTTTTTGCGAATCATTGTATTCCTTCACGTATTCCGACTTGTCCCAAAAGATCAATTTCGTCTTTTTGGCATTGCTTTGCTCCCCTGATTTGGATGCATCTGCGCTTTGTGTGGTTGGAGCCGTCGTGCTGCCGCTCGCTGGAGTTGCATTCGAACTGGCATTGTTACTTGGACTGCTGCAGCCCGCAGCTGCAAATACGAGTGAGAAAACAACCGGCACTGATATCGCTTTTTTTAGTTTGGACATGTCGCTCCTCCTTATTTGAATCCGTTTACATTGTTGATTATAGCCCGACGGAGGATGCAGGATGAATGGATTATTTTTGGGCGCACCCGTAAATATTTTGTTCGTGTGTAGTCGCCATGTTAATATAATCTCAGCTAAAAAAAGACTGTCAAACTTGGGATGGTGAAAATATGACAAGAGACGAATTGAGCAAATTAATTGAACGGCGAGAAGAAGGACGAGCCAAGCAGGATCAAGCGATCTTAAGTGAGGTTCGCGAGAACTTATTAGATTTGCTTTCCGATTATCCGAATGATGCGGAGATCAATTATCAAACTGGAATAGCGCATGACAATTCCGGCCTTGGACGTGAGGCTATTCCCTATTATGAGCGAGCTCTTAAGTTAGGCTTATCTGGTCCTGATCTAGAAAGATGCTTAATGGGTTTAGGGAGTACATATCGCTACTGGGGGCATTACGAAAGAGCCGTTGAGACGTTACGCAGAGGCGTGAGGGACTTTCCAGAGAACCGGGCAATTCAAGTGTTCCTCGCCATGGCTCTGTACAATAGCCAAAACTACAAGGAAAGTGTTGAACTGCTGATCACCAATTTAATGGAAACTACCTCAGACGAAAAACTTCATTATTTTAAACGCGGAATATTAGCTTATAATGAGGACCTTGATGAAACGGCCGAATAAATAAACATTATTGTATAGGGTGAAAGAGTACGGACTAATGAAATAAAAAAAAAGCAGTTTCTTTACAGAGACTGCTTCTCGTTACGCTCGATATTTCTGTACTTGCTTTTTCAATAGCATCATCTGCCCAATATGGTAGGCGTTATGGATACACAAATTCGAAATCACACCCCACCACTGCGCATTGAAGTAAGACGGTATTCTTTTTTCCAGTTTAGAATCGTCACAGTTCATAATAACTTCTTGCCAGCGTACAAACCCATTGCTTAATCTCCGAATAGTCTCATTCCAACTTGCCTTCTGCTTTCCAGACTGCCTCTTTACAGGTACATCATTTAAAATCGTTATAGATGGTTTAATCCAACTTTCATCATCATGACAAGCGGCTAATTGATCGAGTAATACTTCCTTGACAATAATCAGTATTTCCACCTCCAAAGTTATAACGTGCTGAAACGGAATTAAGTTGTTACCGAGTGTTGTTTATTTGCTTAGATTTTGGAACTCATCCTTTGTTTGTCCATAAACGTATTCGTCATAATGCTTACCCTTTGTAAAAATCATTTCTCTGAGGATCCCCTCTTGGACAAATCCAAGATGCTCCTGCAAAGCACGTGACCCCACATTGAAGGCATACACATAAGCGTTCACCTTACGGTAGCGTAATTCCTCAAAGTAATAACGGAGCAATATCCTTGTTGCCTCAGAGGCATATCCTTTTCGCCAATGTTTACGGAAGATAGCTACACCATATTTAAAGGTACCGTTACGTGTATCACAGCTGTTTGCAGTTATACTGCCAACAAGAGTTCCATCGAGAGCTTCAACTGCAAGGAATACATTATCGCCATCGAAGGTCTTAGATGAAGTGTATTCCGCCCACGACTTTGTTCCCTCTTCAGATCGAGGAAAATGTATGAAATCACACAATCTTGCACCTTCGGAATCGTGGTCATTCTCATGAAATTCTTTCCAATCTGATGATAGTACAGGACGTAATCTGACTTTTGAACCAGACCAAATATTACTGTGCATCTCTCTATTCCCCTTCATATATTTATTACCAATTTACCATTTTTGAAAGGAGAACATTCGATTTTAATTAAACTATCCGGTAGCCGCTTATTGCCGCTCGAATGCTTTGATCCCAGGCGGCAGCGGCACTTTCGCCGGATTCGGCTCCTCTCGCTTGTCCGGAACAATACGGTCACCCACTAGAATCGCCATATAAATGTATTGTGGGTTGAGCAGAGCGGGAGCATCCATGGTCTTGCTGAAAAACATCGTTTGGCCGTTTATCAACAGCGGAAGGCTCCCCCCATGCACAGCACTGCCAACGTATTGCTTGTACGAGCCGAGGCTGCCTCCTTCTTTCACATCAAGCCCTTTAAGCATGTCCAGCGTAAGCGTCGTGTTCTGACCGTGACGCATATTCACCTTGCCCGTTTCGCCAACTGGCATATCGCCGGCTACGTCGACCGTGGCGAAGCTGCCTACCGCCCCCTCCAGCATCTTAACAATCAGCTCCCAGTCCTCTTCATCCTCCGGAGGATAGACGGTAAGGAATTTGTCGATGGGATCCTGTGTGTTGGAGGAGTCAAACTTATGTGAAATGTTCCAACTCCTCAGCATTGGACTGACCGCCTGCGCAATCGCCAATCGCTGGGTAGCATCGCTTGAGCCGACATGTGCCTTCCAACTCACGTGTGCCATTTCTCCCATGGCCCATGACAAATAATTGCGGTCGAGCTTGTAACCCTGCCCTCGCAAATAAGTGTTCAGCTGACGGCTGCTTTCACTTCCTTCTTCTCCTCGTTGTTATGTACAGAAGCATGTCCCACTCCGACATGGGATGCCTCTGCCCCTCGGAGTCCCTCTTGCCCAACGGTAGTAGGTGCGTTCGCCGTTTGAATGGCTACACGCCGATTCCGAATGTCAGCCAGAATTTGCTCCACCTTGGCCAGCTTAGCCGGGTCTTTCGCCTTCAGCTTCTCCTTATTTGCCCGCTGGTTGTAGCTAGCCCGCCATTTTCCAATAATAACTTCAATCTTTTGCATCTGCTCTTCCTGAGCTCTATAATCCGTGTCGCCTAGCTTCTCGTAAGCGTATAGCGCGTCATCCAGATTGGCCCACGATGTCTTGCCAATCAGCTTTGTCCCGGCCTTCAGGCCTTCATCTTTTAGCTGCTGCCTCGTTGGGAGCCCTGGCGCTCTTTGTACAACTGTTGACGGCGGAACAGCGGAAAGCCCCACGCCACTCTTCAACAGCTCCCCCACCATCCGATTACCCACTGTCCGCTGCAGCTGCAGCCAATCGCCATAGGTTGTTTCCCGCTGCGCCGCCCCGCCGGCCTTTCGTTCGCTGCTCGCGGTTTCCTTATTTCCCGCGCCCCGTTCAGAAGCCTGATGCCGCATCTCAGCCATGCCAAAGCCCCTCCTTCAAAATCGTACTTGCTTTGCTAATATAATTCGGTATGCCTAAATATTTTCCTTTATTTGTAACAATCTTATTATATTTGTCGCTTATATTTTCACTTTTGTTGATACTATTTATTAAGGACACTAAAATAGAAAGCCCTCTTCCAATTAACTTTCCTCCATATCAAGGGTATAAAAAAGCCTAATGGAATAAACAAAAGAATATTTCCTCCGATATTTTTGATAAAAACTCCTATTTCCTGAAGAAGTAAAAGGAGCTGCCATTGCAGCTCCTTCATCGTTTGTATAGAGTTAGAGTCCGTCCTAGTTAATTAGGTTTAAATTCTTTAACATGCGATACAAAAATGATGCACTTTGAGCGCGGTCTGCATTCATGGCAGGAGCCAGCTTGTCATCCGTCACACCGCTTGTAATACTTGTTTTTATCGCTACAGCCATCGCTTCTTTCGCCCAGCCTTGAATGCTGTCATGATCAGCATACCGAGAGAGAATTTTGTCGATATCCGCCGGGGATACAGTCTCCTTCCACATTCCACTCGCATGCATGGCATTGTAGATCATTTGAAGCATTTCCATTCTACTTATCTCTACATTCGGTTTAAAGGTTCCATCTGAATAACCATCGATCAAATGTGCTTTCACCGCAGACCCAACGGATTGCGCGAACCAATCGCCGGATTTCACGTCTTTAAAAATGGGTTGACTATCACTTGTATCAGGGGTGACGCCAAGCGCTCTCGTAAGCATCGTGATAAACTCGGCACGAGTCACCGTTTTAGTTGGCTTAAAACTGCCATCTTCATATCCGTTTAGCACAAATTTGGAAGCCAGTGTATCAATCGCATCTTTCGCATAACTGTTCTCAACGTCGCGGAATGTTTTACTATTTTGAACAACAGCATATACGGCATTATTTCTCCCATAGATCTGCGCCTGTAGAATTCCTTTCGAATCTTTCGTAAAGATGGCTGGCACAGGATAATATTTTCCGGTTGCCGGATCAATCATCACGCCAACGAGATGACTAAACGTTGTTTCGCTAAATGAACTTGGCACATTTAACAAGTGTTTCGTATAAGAATCAAATTGATTCATGGCATGATCCGATCCACTTTTTTCGATTAAGTTCATCTTATAATCGATTGGTGTCGTAACAGACGATACCCCTAATTGATGCAAGAGTTCATCGTTTACCAGGCTCTTCTTCGACATCCGCAACTTTACATGTGCACCATTCAAAGGCACCCCGAATTGTTCAAGAGATTTTTGAACTGTGCTGGCTGGGAAATGAAAAGCTGCAAACATTGACTGGATGGTCAGTACTATTTTCGAGTTTTTATACAGTAATTTTTGAAATAGTTCCGCGTCAAAATCGAGCTCGAAATCATCCCATCCGTCCGATGGTATTTGCAAGACCACCTGATCTTTATCACTAGATGACGGCAAATGATCCAACGCATCCAGAATCGTTTTCGTATCCACGCTAACTTGCGAAACCTTGTGCCCATTGGAATCGGTAACCGTTGTCGGGTTTACGGAAAGGCTGCCGTCACTATTCTGTTGCACCGATGGTAATTGTGTGTTGCTTCCTGGGTCACCTCCCGGGTTGCCTCCTGGGTTACCTCCCGGGTTGCCTCCTGGGTTGCCTCCTGGGTTACCTCCCGGGTTGCCTCCTGGATCGGGCGAATAAGGAGTAATCGTAACATCTGAAGTATAAGGAACAAATTGGGAACCGGAATTCAAATATCCTAGCAATTCCCCCATCACATTTTGTACACCAATCATGTATTGGTTGGCTTTTGACGGGGAGTTATAGTTATCCAGGAGAGGGAAATCAGACAAGTTATATGAGTATGCAGAAGCTCCAGTTGCCGGTATCTCCGCAATTCTAATTTCATTACGTTCATTATTGCCGTCAATCGTCTGAAAGTCAGGCATGATAACATAGCTTGATATGCCTGTCTCATTTGATGCTGCATCCCACTTGATAGTCCCGCTCAAATTATTTTTGGTTGGATCTGTGCTTTGCATAGATGCATGCAGCGGCAGCATAGAATCATTCCACAGACTAGCAAAATCTGGGGTGATATGCTCGGATGTTCCATCAAAGGTGTATAAACGAATTCCTATTGCACCGGTTGGGATATTGGTTTCTGGTACAACAGGAGAATAATTCGTATTGCTAGGATCAAATGGTGTATCGAGAATCATGTCGCCCAGCCTATTCCCTTTTCCATCTTCGAAATAAAAGCGATAATCCTTTGGCTGTAATGGTCCAGATGAGGGATACCAGGACACATAACCGGAAATCTTCCCTGTCGGCGTATTAGGACCTTGCCGGTAATTAAATCTAGTCGGTTGCATATTTGAAATAGTCTGAAGCGTATGTGAAACTTGGCTGCCGAATACAAAAACCGGATCCTGAACGATAGTTTCATCTATCTCACCGTTCATGCTATTTGTAATGCCTACACGATAAAGACCGGGATACAGATGATTGAATACGGCAACCCCATCTGTTGAGGTATTTGCTGTCATTGTATGACGAAAATCATTGTCATCTACAATCGTAACTGTAACCCCGGAAACAGGAGCACTGTAAACAGAACCGTAGACGGAGTTCGACACTGATTGATTTGCCGCTGTTGACACATTCCATTCTTTGACTGGTACTCTTAACGTCACGGAACCCGGGTTTACCGTATACCCTCTGCCATTATTATCGTAGGTTACGGTTTCCGATACGGAACGATTCCCCGTAAATTCGGTATGGATTTTTACAATGTACGTTCCTGGCGGCAAGTGACCATCCAGTGTATGAGTTACTCTAGTAACACCACCAAACGGCGAGTCGTATCTACGGGTTGAACCGCTTAGGCTTGCAGTGCTTCCACCCAAAGGAAATACATCAAAATAGATCTTGTCCAAATTCGATAAAGCCGGAATATCATACGTAAACTTTAATTGATCATTATTAACCACTTGAATCGAAACATTTTTCAATGATCTTGGCGCTATATCGTACGATGACGCAAAAGGAATCATGCGCATTGGTCTATTTGTGGAAGAGAAATTGTAACCGACATCCAACAGTCCATACATGTGCGTGCTATAGTCATAGTTTGATCCACTTGCAACGACAGTACCATCCTCATTGATGAAAAAGGAATTGTCATAACCTGCAAAAACAGCTTTTACGTTGGATACGGTTGTGATTTTCGTGAACTGGGTTGCTTGCCCATATATTTGAGGATCGCCTAGTTGACCACTAAAGTTAGCGCCTATTCCCCAAACAGAGCCATCGTTCATTAACGCGAGCACATGGATCATACCGACACTTAACGATTTCAAACTTTTGTCTTTTAAAGATGTCACTTGTACGGGGGTATAGGAATCTTTGGTGTCTCCTGTACCCAGTTGTCCACGGATATTTTGCCCCCATGCAAAGATACCGCTGCTTGTTACGGCATACGCGAATCCGGCCTTCGGGTTAGATACGATTGCTGTTGCTCCAGAAATGCCACTGACAGCAGTTGCCACGGAAGACGACGTATTAGTCTGAAGATTCGTCACACCCCATTGATAAACTGTACCATCGTCTTTTAAAGCATATGACGCCAAATAGCCCTTATCCACTCGACTGGAATTTATAGTATGATAATCCATAAAGGAGGAGATGAATTTATGATCAAACAACTGATCGTCGGCGACGCAACGCATGAACTGGCCACTACGCGCCGCATTCTAGAACGCTTGCCCGAGGAGCATATGTCGTGGAAGCCGCATGAGAAATCGATGACGCTCGGCGGGCTGGCCACGCACCTGATCAACCTGCTGAACTGGCAAATCGCGATTTTTCAGTACCCGGAGTTCGATCTTTCGACCGTGCCGCTGCGGCGGGAGCCTTTGGAAAAACGCGCTGACATTCTGGAGGAATTCGACGCGAACGTCTGCAAGTTTGAAAAGCTGCTCGCCGAATGCGACGAGAAAACGCTCGGCGAGGAATGGACGCTGCGCCACGGCGACCATATCATCCTCCGCAAGCCGCGGGCGATCGCGCTCCGCACCTTTGGATTAAGCCACATGGTCCACCACCGGGCGCAGCTCGGGGTATACTTGCGGCTTCTCGATATTCCGGTGCCGGGCATCTACGGTCCCTCGGCCGACGAGGAAGCCCAATGAACTAAGTTTCTAGATCCGATACGCGCCAATCAGTCGGAACTATCGTTTCCCGCTAGTTCAATGGTATAAATTACCATAAATCCAAATCTAATATAGTGAGGCGGTAATTATTATGGAAACAGCTAATCAAATAACGGTAGAAACCACAGTTAATGCACCAGTTGAAAAAGTTTGGAAATATTGGACAGAACCACAGCATATCACGAAATGGTCTTTTGCTTCAGATGACTGGCATGCACCAATTGCTGAAAATGATTTAAGTGTTGGCGGCAAATTTCTTACCAGAATGGAAGCAAAGGATGGAAGCTTTGGATTTGATTTTGGTGGAGTTTATGATGAAATTAGAATGAACGAATTTATTTCTTACACTCTTGGAGATGGAAGAAAAGTTGCGATCACTTTTATTAGTCAAGAAAACGATACTAAGGTAATTGAAACTTTTGACGCGGAAACCGCCAATCCCATTGAGATGCAAAAAGCAGGCTGGCAGTCGTTTCTAGACAATTTTAAAAAATATAGTGAAATTACTAAAGAAGTTTAGGATAAAATAAATCGGACAAGCAGTCGTAAACTAAATTAAACCTTCCTTTCGGAAGGTTTTTTTATTCGAGCAAACGTTTTGAGATCGTCAGTAACAAAAAAAATGCTTTAACAGACCGTTAACTAGTGGTTAGTTTACTCTGTGGGACTGCGCGTTGATCTGCGGGGTTCGTAGCCGAATTCCGCGATGAAATCATCCATGGCATACAGGGGTTTATATTCATTGCCTGAAAGTTTGTAATAATCCAGACTATAATGGTCTCCCAATATAGAAGAGAGAATTTCCAGCGCGGGTATCGTACTGCTGATATCCGGTCCTACTAGGTTAAAGTTTCTTACGCCTGATTTGATTGGCGCATCCACGACCCTGATTATTCCCTCAACGACATCGCTTTCATACACATGCCCTAAGACGATAAACGGAACAGACATCCTTTTATCCTTCTCAACCAATGGCGGTACCCAATCTTCATTCGCTACCGCGCCAAAGCGTAAATTGATAAAATCCGTGTCAGGATGTACGCGATGAAAATAACGGGTCAATTCCTCCACCAAAGCTTTGCTTAACCCATATGCATCTGCTGCCAGACAAGGATGATCAGCTTGGATCGGTAGGCTAAGCGGAATAAAATCATCGTCCAAGCCGCCTACTGCTGCAATCGAGCTGGCCGTCACGAATTTTTTACACCCGCGTTCGAGCAAGTACCGGTAAAGTCTATCGTTCTCCGTTCCTCGGTTTAGTCGCCACTCAGGCTAAAGTGCTAGTTAATCCACGAGCTTCTCTAACCATACTGAATCAGGTTTCATTATACGTAATCCATCTGCTAGCCAAAGCTTCTGCTGATCATTCATGTTGATGACATAATTATTGAAATCTTCAATATCTTTTTCTCTTGGGTTCAAACTTTTAAACAACAACTGCCAAACCGGATTTACAAAGGGTCTCCCCTCACAATCTTTTAGAGCAAATTCATTTATGGGCATGGTAATATTTTTATTTTTTCGAAAGAGAACTTTATCCTCCACACGTTCAGTAAGCAGAATTTCTACAAAATCTTTATCCCTGAAGAGATGTAAACAATACCTAGGTAGTGATAAGTCGCCAATTTGTTCATAGCCAACAAGACGGTTTTCACCTGGAACCGCTACTTTAATTTCCCAGTCCTCAAAATATCGTAGTGCTTCATTAGCATCCTCACGGTAAATACAAATATCAAGATCGTCATGCTCCCTCGTCACTTTACCTAAAGCGATGTCGATTACCCAACCCCCTGATATAAACCAAGGCATCTGGAAATTCTTCATTTCTGATATGATAAAATCTAAATCAGGATGAATAAATACTCCCCCTAAAAACCACTAAATTTAAGGAAACTACTTCGACATTATTCTGGATTTTCCTTCCAGAAGCGCTTGTCTTTTTGAAATGCCACCACGCATAACTGGCCATTAGCTGAATAGGCTGCCAATGTTATCGGCAGCCTTTTCAGCACATTATAAAAGTCCCTGCTCGAGAATAAATGAATCTTCACTTTTATTGTGAATATTTCGGTGCGGCAGAGCCGCTGGGTTAATGAGTGAGAGCCACGTTGTTAATGAAATAGAGCCGCCCTCTCAGAGGTGAGAGCCACCGCGAATAGATGGCTCTCGTTAGCAATGCTGGACTTAAATCAACTGTGCTTTTCGCTTTCTCATCGAATCTTCGCCGTCGATGAGCATGTGATAGGAATTATGAACGATACGGTCTAAGATGGCGTCCGCCATGGTGTGTTCTCCAATTTTATCGTGCCATCCTTCGGGAGCAAATTGAGAGATGAAAATCGTTGAGGCATTCTGATGCCGAGCCTCAATGATTTC
>NZ_AUGY01000009.1 GCF_000422905.1 Paenibacillus alginolyticus DSM 5050 = NBRC 15375 | reverse complement strand
GAAACCTTTCGACTTCCTAGGGTTTACTCATTACTGGGGCAAAGGCAAGAGTGGACGTTCAAGACTCATGAGGAAAACGAGTGGAAAGAAATTTAGGGCGAAGGTGAAGGAATTCAAGACATGGATTCGGAGTAACCGACATACGTCAGAAGTTGAACTGATGAAAACCATACGAAGCAAGTTAGTGGGACACTACAATTACTATGGAGTGTCGGACAACTTCGACTGTGTAAGATCCTACTTAGACGCAATTAAACGACTGGTGTTAAAGTGGAGAAACCGAAGAAGCCAAAAGATAAGCTTCACGGAGGAAAAATTCGCTAAGTTCGTCGACCGTAACCCATTTCCGAAGCCCAAAATAACCGTGAATCTATTTGCAAAGAAAGCAACTCTGTAAGGTAGCATGAAGAGCCGTATGCCTTAATTGGGCACGTACGGATCTGTGAGGGGTAAGGGGCACAATCCGAGATGGAAAGGCCCCGCCTACTCGACTATTTTGCTCGAAAGCACTTATTTCCCATTTTCGCGGAACGAGAGGACGCTATTTGATCAAAAAAGCATGATCCAAAGGCAAAAACCGCGAAATAACGCCTCTACGTTCCGCCTCCTCATGATTTTGGTGTTTTTCGTCCAAATAACGCCTCTACGTTCCGTGTACTTGCCCCGTTTCGGCGTAATCGCCGAAATAGCCTCTACGTTCCCTCAGTTAATGCTGGTTACCATAACATGGTACTTTTTTAGCAAAAGTGGAAAGGAATAACATCCCAAAATGACTTTTGGGACAGTCTATTTTATTCTTTTTCAATAAAATCGTTACATTTTGTTTTCAAAAACTTATAAAAGGGGTAAGGATAACTAACGAATGCAATGAATCGTGAGCTTTCATTTAATCACAAAGGAGGAGCAAAGAATGAAGAAGTCAAAATGCCGCTACAAGGAAGAGTTCAATAAAAGTCTCATTCATTTATTTCCTCTGTTTGCGCTGTTTGCTTTCTTTTCACCAGAAAAAGAGTTGATGTCGATGGAAGAAGTCCAACCGGGTCCAGCCTATGTGGCAGGAACGGTTATGCAAGTAAAAACCAATGATAAGGAAACGGTATTATTGGTTTCCGTTCCTGACAATTTGGAAGTTCCTAACCAACTGCTGCAGCATTCTGAATTGTTGGATGAGAATAATCCGATTCATTGGAGCCATCCTGTTATTTTTCCGGGAAATCGGGGAAAAGAAGTGAGATCCTTTTCCAATCGACGATGAAAAAAGAATTGAACGACTTCTTAGGAGTTCCTGCGGTTGGCGAAATCGTGCAGAGCTTAGCTGAGCCCGACACTCAAGGAGCTTATCATGCGCAATTTCTGCTCAATGCCAAGGGGGATTACATCGTTGCAACACATTAAAACAGAGCGGTACGACTCATGATTTCTGGAAGGACATAAGTCCAAAAAGGGATAATTAGACTCAACACCAGAAGTATAGAGCGGAAAACGGTCTCGCTCACAGAGCCCGTGTCTATCGCTATCCATTTTGGGAGTAGACGAATCTTGAAGGGAATTGGCCAGAAGAGCTGGACCCCTCTATCATTGAATAGATCAATAAACGAGTGCGACGCATAAGAGAGGATGAACACCCAGAAATATAAAGGAGAAAAGGGCATTGCAATGACGACTAAGAGAAGCATGAAAAGCAGGGAATGGGTAACCGTTCTATGCTTCACCTTCAGCAGCCGCAGCAGAGCAGATAATGGGAAGAGAACCTTCGCCATGGTTGAGCCTGGCTTATCGACATCCGCTAGCGTGCCTGCCAAACAGCCAAGTAAAAGGGCCCCTGCGGCATCCCATGTGAAGAAACTAATATCTTGATACGTGAGAACGATTTCCGCGGAAATGAATCCGGCGATACTGTGTGTTTTTTGTAACATCTTATGCACCTATCCTTACGTGATTTAACGATAACTGTATACTATTCGCATGCGGTTCCGAGATTGAGGGGAAGCCGAAAAAAAGATTGTGTCCATGTCGTATTCTACCTATAAGATTGTCTGAATCCACCTTCATATCGAGACTCTCGATGTTCTACAATAGGACATAGGATGCTTGCTTTAGGAATAGGGCACAGACATTTTTGATAAAAGTAGGAGGCGTTAATGAATGACGACACTCAGTATTTCTAACTTAACATGCGAATACCGCGTCAATCCGATTGGACTGGATACGACTCAGCCTCGCTTTACTTGGCAGCTAGCTTCGGAAAACCATTATACCATGCAATCAGCCTATCAAATCCAGGTTAGTAGGAATGAAAATTCATTCGAATCGAGTTGTTTGGTTTGGGATTCCGGTCACGTACAATCCGAACAATCTGTGCTTGTTGTTTATGCGGGTCAAGCGCTGCTGCCGAGAAATCGTTATTTTTATCGTGTTAAAGTATGGAATCAGACTGGCTCGCCATCGCCTTGGAGTGAAATCGCATTCTGGGAAATGGGACAGCTAAGTCCAGATGATTGGTCAGCCAAGTGGATTACACCTCATGCAGCCTCCATGGATCCTGAAGCAGAAGAAGCCTTCTATTTGAGGAAGACATTCACAGTACCTAAGGCAATTCGTAAAGCGACTATTTATGCAACGAGTCTAGGCATTTATGAGCTTGAACTCAACGGAGCGCGTGTGGGGGATTGGGAGTTCACACCTGGCTGGACCAGCTACCGTCACCGACTGCAGGTTCAGACGTATGAGGTAACGAGCCTGCTGCAGCATGGTGAAAACCATACCATTGGCGCAGTGCTGGCAAATGGTTGGTACAAAGGCGATTTGGCATGGAAGAATCAACGTAATATTTTTGGGGACGTTAGAGCTCTTTTTCTTCAATTACATATCGAGTACACAGACGGAACCTCTGAAATAACCGTTAGTGATGATTCTTGGCGGGCTTCATTAGGACCAGTTCGGATGTCTGAGCTGTACCATGGAGAAACCTACGATGCAAATTTGGAGCTTAGTGGGTGGAGCATGTCGACGTATCAGGACGATAATTGGTGCCCGGTAACGGTTCTTGATCATTCCAAAGACATCCTAGTCATGCAGGAGAATGAGCCATCACGCATTACCCAGCATGTGAAGCCGATAACCGTTATTGAAACACCATCTGGTGAAACCGTTCTTGATTTTGGGCAAAATATGGTCGGAAAAGTGCACATGCGTTTGGAACTGCCTGTCGGAACTCGTCTTCAACTGCTGCATGCAGAGGTGCTGGATCAAGAAGGGAACTTCTATATTGGGAACCTGCGTCATGCGAAGCAGACGGTTACTTATGTATGTAAAGGTGGCGGAGAAGAACTATATGAACCCCATTTCTCGTTCCAAGGCTTTCGATATGTCAAAGTGGTAGGCTGGCCTAGGGATACAGCATTTGATGCAGAGCGTTTCACGGGTCATGTTATTCATACGGACATGGCAGCTAGCGGCACCTTTGAATGCTCCCATCCCTTGCTGAATAAACTTCAGCAAAATATTGTCTGGGGACAAAGAGGCAACTTCCTGGATGTGCCGACCGACTGCCCGCAGCGGGATGAGCGGCTGGGTTGGACAGGAGATGCGCAAGTATTTATTCGCACGGCAGCCTTTAATTATGATGTAGCTCTGTTTTTCACCAAATGGCTGCGCGACTTAAAAGCGGATCAGCATGAGAATGGCGGTGTTCCATTCGTCATTCCAGACGTACTTGGTCCGAATGACCACTCTTCCTCTGCATGGGGGGATGCAGCTGTCATATGCCCGTGGACGATGTACCAAATATATGGCGATAAGCGTGTTCTGGAGGAGCAATATGACAGCATGAAAGCGTGGATTACGTACATGCGAAGCCAAGGAGAGAATGAGTATCTGTGGAATACAGGCTTTCACTTTGGTGATTGGCTTGGGCTTGATGCCAAAGAAGGCAGCTACGTAGGAGCTACCCCGAGAGACTTAATCGCGACATGCTTCTATGCCTATTCGACATCACTTTTCGTGAAAGCTGCGGAAGTGCTGGAACGCAGCGAGGATGTGGCTACGTACAGTGAGCTTTATGAGCGCATTGTTGAAGGTTTCACACATGAATTCCTTACACCAAGCGGACGTTTGGCCGCGCATACACAGACAGCACACGTGCTCCCGCTGATGTTTGGACTCGTGAAAGGAAGTACGCGTGATCGATTAGCAAAGATGTTAGCCGAATATGTCGTGGAGCAGAACAATCACCTGACGACCGGTTTCGTAGGTACGCCGTATTTGTGCCATGTATTATCCGAAAATGGCTACCATGATTTGGCTGTAAAGTTAGTTCAGCAGGAAGATTATCCATCTTGGCTTTACTCGATTCACAAGGGAGCAACCACCATTTGGGAGCATTGGGATGGAATCAAGCCGGATGGATCGTTCTGGAGTGATGATATGAACTCCTATAATCATTATGCGTACGGATCTATTGGAGATTGGCTGTACCGCGTAGTGGCGGGTCTCGATTCCGATGATCAGCAGCCTGGGTACAAACGGATTCAATTCCGTCCGCGACCAGATTCTGGCCTTGAATACGCGAAAGCATCGCTCCATTCTAGCTACGGTAAGATACGGAGTGAATGGAAGAAAGAGGCCGATGGCAGAGTCGTTTATGAGTTCCAATTACCTCCGAATACGACTGGCCTCGCAACCTTGAGAGGAGCGACATTAGCAGCAGCATCCGTTAATGGTCAAGCAGCCCAGACAGCATCAGGAGTCCTTTCCGCAGCGGAAAGCGATGGAGAGCTGCGGATAGAACTTGGATCGGGCACCTACTCCATCATCTGCTGAGAAAATGAGGATACAAGAGGGCAGTTCCAAAAGGGTTATAGACCTTAAGGGGTATCTACCTTGAAGATGTTTACACGTATCAATGAGGACTTCCACCAATAGGGGGAGGTCCTTTTTGGTCATAGTTGTGTTCTTAACGGAACGACAAGCCGCTAAATTGGATGAAAGGAGCTGAAAAATGAATTAGCGGAACGAGAGGGCGTTATTCGATGAAATTGGTGCGATTCGAAGCGAAAACAACGGAATAGAGTCGCTACGTTTCCTTTGGTGGAAGCCTACCATGTTGGGCAGCATGTACGCATGTATGCATTTTCATCCATGGTGGTGGCCGGAAGAGAATGTTAGTTTGGAACAGCCCTTCTTCTTTTTGATAAACCAGTTTTCGCAAACTCGTGTCTTCAGTCGTGAGTTAGAAAACTTCACAAAATTTCAACGCATATTGTCAAAAACCACGACATCATTGCGATTGAAGATTTGCAAGTATCCAGTATGATGAAAAATCACAAATTAGCCAAAGCAATTAGCGAGGTTTCCTGGTCGATGTTTCACTCCATG
This sequence comes from Paenibacillus alginolyticus DSM 5050 = NBRC 15375, assembly GCF_000422905.1. Lineage (GTDB taxonomy): Bacteria > Bacillota > Bacilli > Paenibacillales > NBRC-103111 > Paenibacillus_E > Paenibacillus_E alginolyticus. Next base: position 161,637 of record NZ_AUGY01000009.1, on the reverse strand, counting down.
CTGGCGTACAAAGCGAAGTGGTATGGCCGCATAGTTGTGGCTGTGGGTAAAACATTCGCATCTTCGCAGCTATGCTCCTGCTGTGGTTATAAGCACAAAGTCGTTAAAGATCTAAAGTTGCGAGAATGGGACTGTCCCGATTGTGGGGCCCACCATGATCGAGACTTCAATGCAAGTCTAAATATTCTTGCCGAAGGTAAAAGACTGCTTACCGTGTAAACTGGCTGTTTAGCCATTGCACGAACTGTCGGAACGACAGGGCTAGCTTGGTAAACTTCTCTTCGTATGAAGGGACTACCCAAGAATCTCGTGACTTTAGTCATTAGATGTTCAATAGGAGGATATGAGTTATAATAGAGAAATAGTTGAATAAAGAAGGGGAACCTCACAATGGCAGTCTTCAATGCAATGGAAACGATAGTGATGAATTTGTTTGATGAATTTCAAAAAAATTATGAAATGAAATGCGATTGCAATACTTGCAAAGAAGACGTGCTTGCATTGGTTTTAAATAAAGTCCCTCCGCGGTATGCCTCAAGTGAGAAGGGGCAGTTATTTGTGAAAGGTCTCTATATCAATCCGCAGCTGCAATCCGATGTCATGCGAGAATTAATGGAAGCGGCGAATATTGTGGAACATCATCAGCATCATCGAGAAGAATCCCAGCCCTAAGAACTGCAATGAAAAAGACTGATCCCTTCATCACGAAGAGTCCAGTCTTTTATTTGTCATTTAACCCATCAACCCTCTACGTCCGACGGTTAAGTTCATAAATATGCTTGAATTGATTGAATTTATCCACTGCTTGCGCTCTTGATTTCACGCCTAATTTCTCATAAATTTTGCGCACGTAATTATCTACGGTTCGCTTGCTCATATGCACTTCCTCGGCCATTTGCTCATTGGTTAGGCCTTGGACAATCATGGTCATCATGTGTACTTCATCGTCGTCTAATGAGTCAGTCTGATGCAAATTACCGCTGTCCACTTTCATTTTGTGAAAAACAGGGACGGGTATTACCGTGAAATTCTCTAGCAAAAGGGTTACTAAGCTTTTAATAAGCGTACCGCTAGATTCCTTAGAAATAACAGCACTAACCTTAAGTCCGATCAAATAATTATAAAGATGTGATAATTCTATGCCCGAAAAAATGACAAGGTGGATGGCGGGATATTTCCCTTTAATGATTTTGGCAAGCTCATCGCCGTATTGATCCGGAAGATTATAATCCAAAAAAACAATATCCGGTACATGCAAATCTACGAGTTCCAAGCATTGTTTGCCAGTTCCGGCTATTCCTATAATCTGTATGCCCTCGATTTGCTGCAGCGTATTCGATGTTGCTTCTGCCATTAAGGGGTGATCATCTACGATCAGAATCTTCGATCTCTTAATCATATGATACTTCCTTCCTGATTTGGTAGGGAATCCGAATGCTGAGTTCAACGCCGCTGTCTCTTGTCTTTCCTTGATTTTACCAAATTTCACAAAAAGATTGCAAATTAGATTTTATTTATCTAATTTTGCGTCTTTTTTTCGTTATGTGCAAAAAAAACTGCGCATTTATGGAAAAAAATGTGGATTTGCGAAAGAAAATATTGCGCTGTTATCGAAGGCGTTTCTATATATGATAAGTATAGGTAATCTTCCAAAATTAAGTAAATAAGGAGGGAATTCATAATGAAAAGCGAGCAATTTGATTGCATGTTCGATTCTGTGTTAACGGATGTTGTGAAGCAAACGTACAGCAACTTACCCTTGCCCTCCGCTGAACAAATTCAGCTTTCGATGAAGAAAATGATGGATATCATCAAAGCCAATGATGGTTGGAATTCAATGAATGAAAGTTAGGAATAACTAGAATTCGATAAGCGATGATTCGCTTGTATATATAACATGCATCAGTCTATTTTCTCTAGAGAGGAAATAGGCTGTTTTTTTTATCGGCTGTGTCCGCTATACTATTGTGTAAACGCTACCATGGAATGAGGTGAATGAATGAGGACTCGTTTGTTAGCTCTTGGCATGACTGTAACTCTGATGCTTACAGCTTGTCAACCCCAGACAGTAACAGTCGTTCCTAAACAGCAGTTCCAGGAGCAGACACTTTCGTGGATACATCACTTTGACGAGGAGGGGGCAAGGAAATGGCTGGAGGCGGGGACACAACTATTTGCTAAACAACATCCTCCCTATGCGTTTACGCTGACGGGTGTGGATGGCGGCAATTATATGAGCTTGCTTCGCACGCGTGTGATTTCGAATAACATGCCTGATATCTATATGCTGGATAATATAGAGGCCGCTCAGGATCTCATTCATAAAGGGTATGCGATGGACTTAACGGGTCAACCTTTTTTATCGCAAATCGACGAGAAGTTCCTGAATGGTGTGAAGACAGCCGATGGGAAAATATGGGCGCTGCCGATTGACGTGAATGGCGCTGGTGTCATTTATAATAAAGATGCTTTCGCACACGCTGGCATTCAAAGTCCGCCAACAACTTGGCCGCAATTCTTAGCTGCATGCGAGGCGCTGCAGAAGGCAGGAATTATTCCGATCGCAGCAGGCTATAAGGATAGCTGGACCCTGACTTGGGACATTGCGGCGGATCTTCTGGCTAATCAGTATGCCGCTGGCCGCAACTGGATTGTGGATATAGAAGCAGGTCGAACTTCGTTCGCTGATGATCAAATTCACTTCAAAGACATCTTGAAACGATATGGAGAACGTCTGAGTTATGTGAACATCAAGCCGTTCGAAACCGATTGGAACCAAGCCCAAGGGCTCCTTGCGGAGGGGAAAGCCGGCATTATCATTAATGGCACTTGGACAGTTGACGGTGTTAAATCCAAGAACCCTGCGAGTAATCTAGGACTGTTCGCTTTTCCTTATTCGAATAATCCCCAAGATGCCAAGTTTGGACTCAAATCAACAGGAGGGATTGTGATCAATCCCAAATCACCCTATAAGGAAGCGGCGCTTCAAACACTGGAATTGTTTGCTTCGAAGGAGATGGGGACGATTTTTCAGACGAAAAAGAAGGCTTTGTCAGTGATTAAAGGCTTGCCGAATGACTTTGACCCCACTTATGTGGAGCTGGATGAGACGTATATCCAAACAGGCAAAACCTATGACTGGTCGAGTTTGCCGACAGATTTTGTGAATCAAGATCTGCAAAAGGTGTTTGTAAATGCACTCACGAAATTCGTTATTGATCGCAGTCATAATGTGGATCTCTGTATTCAAGAGCTGGATCAAGCATTCGATCGGATTCGCAAACCATCCAAATGACGGCAAGGAGATCTGCGTATGACAGCCACCCCGTGGAACTTAAATCGGGTCAAGGACTTTCGCATCCGAACGAAAATATTTCTATCAAATATGATTATTATTTTGTTCATTTCATCGGCGATTGGCGGAGTTGCCATCTATGCTTCTACAAAATTCATTGAATCAAATACTAGAGATCTATCGATGCAGGTCATTCATCAAGTTTCCGATAATATTGAAATCAGGGCAAAGGAAGCATTCTCTTCTTCTGTTTACGTCCTAAGTGACAGTAATATTCGGCAGATTGCTGCTGAACAAGGTGAACAAGTTACAGTAGACAACTATCCAGCTTTCCGCAGCCGTATGGAGTTCTTGCTGGCTCAGTATGGGAATGGGAATCCCTATATGAATGCTATTATGATTCAAACACAGAAGGGACAGGTGTACTGGTGGGAAAATAAAAAAGGCTTGGATCGTACACTAAATCATGAAGATGTAACTGTAATGACGAATAATGCCTCTGATTATTTGAAAAATCATGAACAAAGCATCAACTGGTCGCCTTCTCTGAGAAAGCAAAACGAAGTGTTCCTTATCAGAGATTTCGTTGATCTGAGTCAAGTAGATCGTAGTCTTGGCACGATTGTAATCAGTATCGATTCGGATTATTTCTTATCCTTGGGAAGCAATAGCTCGATCATTAAGCAAAATAATGTTGCGATTCTCAATCCCTTGAACGAACTGCTAGCGGGTGGCGGAACCCCCGGAATGGACAATCTCATCTCAAGGAGTTTAAGTTATAACCTTAAGGATAATGATGCCTCCATGGCAATCGTCGATAATGCAGAGGGAGGGAGTCATTTATTCGTCCAAGAACGAACATCAACGCTGGGCTGGCGGGTGCTTTGCTTCATTCCGATGTCTGAGCTTCTGTCCAATACACGTGTGTTAGTTTTTGTAATCGCGCTCGTTTCTCTGCTTGCTGTTCTGATATCTACCGGCATTGCCGTATTACTTTCGAATTCTACGACGAGAAATATCAAAATCTTAGAGCAAACGATGCGCCGAGTCGAAGATGGCAATTTCGATGTTCGCATTATTCCGCTCGGGCGAGATGAGATTGGGAGTTTGTCGATTCGGTTCAATTTCATGCTGTCTCGGATTAACGATTTAATAAACACGGTATATAAAGAGCAAATTGCCAAACAACAGGCTGAATTTACCGTCCTCATGAGTCAGATTAATCCTCATTTCCTTTATAACACGCTAGGTACTGTGAAATGGTACGCTCGCATGAATCAACAAGCCGAGATTGAGCAAATGGTCACCTCAGTTATTGAATTATTGAAATCCTCGGTACGGCGTGTCGGCGAATTTCACAGCTTGGAGCAAGAGATTAACCAATTAAAAAACTATATTTATATTCAAAAAATTGGGTATGGCGATGCCTTTCACATGGACTATGAAGTGGATGAACGGTTGCTGGAAAGCGAGGTGCCTTATTTCATACTTCAGCCGCTAGTCGAAAATGCGATTCTTCACGGCATCGAAATGTCCAAGGGGAGTGGGCGTATTGTACTTCATGCACGCATAGAAGAGATGCAGCTCCTTCTCATTGTCGAAGATAACGGCATAGGTATGGAAGCTGAACAAGCGCTTAATCTATTGAACGCAGCTACACGTAAAGAATCGGTTCCAGGCGTGACGAGTATAGGCATTCACAACGTGAATGAACGCATTCAGCTGTATTATGGGGATACATATGGTCTTAGCTACGAAAGTGCACTTGGCTTAGGTACGAAAGCTATTGTTCGAATTCCGCATAGAACGCATCGTCAAAGGAGGAATGAGCATGTTGAACGCCATGATCGTTGAAGATAATGCGATATATCGGTATGCCATTAAAACGATCATTCGTTGGGAAGATTATGGTTTCCAAATTGTATGCGAGGCTCTCAATGGCGTGCATGCACTTGATCTACTGCAGCATCAGCAGGTTGATCTTATTGTGACGGACATTTCGATGCCCGAAATGAACGGCATTGATCTGATCCAGCAGGTAAAGCAAAAGGATGCTTCTATCAAAATTGTGGCACTCAGCTCCTTCGATGATTTCCGGTTCGTGAAGGAAGCGCTCAAGCTCGGGGCAGAGGATTATTTGTTAAAGCATGACCTCGAACCTAGCGCTTTACAGCAGCTATTAGAACAAATGAGCGGCAAGATTATGGAAGATCATAAACGAAGAAAACAAGCGAGTATTCGAGATGCCAGCTTTCAAGAGGTGCGTAGCCTATTGGGGCGAAAGCTTCTCTTAGGCGAGTTGAAGCGGGCGGAGGACATTGAAGATCAAGTAAGCGCTGTTCATTTTCCAATTCATGGAGGTCCTACGGCAGTTGTCGTTGTCGATGCTAACTTTAAAGTCCTTGCCGATGGTTCTAAGGAAGAACAGACGGCGTACTCAAACATGGTTATACCGATTTCCGAACGGAGAACTGCGGTTATTATCTATTTTCCGAATGAAAAAAGTGAACACAAATGTTTGGAGGAGACACTTCGGCAAGCGTCGCTGCTGTACACCCGGATGAAAAAGATAGGCACTGTAACAATGGGAATTAGCTCGATCGGCTATGGATTGAAGGATTGGGCAGTGTTATATAAGCAAGCTGAAACCGCCTTAGATCAATATGTTTATGAAGGAGCGGGTCAACTCTATGCTTTTACGTCCCTTCAGATCAATGGCAAGGTTGAAACATTGGCAGGAATCACGATTCAGCCTCTTGTTGCTGCGATGAAAAGTGGTCTATTCACAGCTATTGAATCGCAAACTGAGCATTTGTTTCAAGGCCTCATTCAAAAGAAGCCGCCAATACCAGAGCTGCGCAACCTGCTGGCAGAGTTAATGATGCAGCTGAAAACATTGGCCATGGAGAGGAATAGGTACTCAGATCAGTTTGATCAGGCGTATAAACAGGTTAGCCAGGCGATGGAAGCCCTTCAGCCACTACAGCAAGTGAAGCAATTATTTCTAAATTTGAATAAGCAAATCGTTGGGAATAAAGCTGAGCACATGTTGATGCGCAAGGAAATTCAAGGAGCAATCGCCTATATGGAAGAGCATTATGCCGAAGACATTACGGTGGCAAGGCTGGCAGATGTTCTCCATTTGAGCGCGAATTACCTATCCAATCTATTTAAAAGCGAGACAGGGATGCGGATCGTTGAATATATGAATCGATACCGGATTCAGAAAGCGAAACAGCTGCTTCAAGATCCTGCATGGAAAGTTTATGAAGTTGCAGAGAAAACAGGATTTCAAGAAACCTCCTACTTTTGCAAAGTATTTAAAGAGCTGGAGGGGAAAACGGTCAAGGAGTTTAGGCGCAATGGTTAATTATTCAAGATGATGGATCGTAAATTCTGTGAATTATATAAAAAATCAGTGTTATATAGAATGCAATCGGCTGCGAATTTGGATAAAATTCGGAGCTTTTTTTGTTTTGTGTGAGGTCGTATCTGTGTAGTTTTGTTATATAATTTGATGTTTCTTTCAATGTAAGCGCTTTTAAAACAACTTATACTAACTTCATAAAGAACAGCAAGCTAAACATCCTAAGCGGATGAAACGGGTTTCATAAATAAAAGAGAGTAGATCAAGGGGGTTAGCCATTGTATTTATCAAAAAGTGAAGAAGCAGTGATTCAGTTATCATCTGAAGCACTGCGGATAAAGGGAAAATCAGAAATTATACTTTGTGCCTCTTTATTTTATTTTCGATTACCACGCGGTGTATGGAAAGAGAGACTAAATAAAGTAAAAGCCTTTGGATATAACGCGATTGATGTGTACTTTCCTTGGAATCATCATGAGATTGTGGAGGGAACTTGGGATTTTACTGGAGAAAAGGATGTGGCTCAGTTTCTACAGGATGCCGCAGATGCGGGTCTATGGGTGATTGCCAGACCAGGGCCGTATATTTGTTCGGAATGGGATGGCGGAGCGCTCCCAGCTTATCTATTTGTGAAAGAAAATCTTCGTTTAAGGGATAACGATCCTGCCTTCTTGCAGCATGTGGCCAGGTGGTATGATCAGATCCTTCCTATCCTGAAGTCATATGAAGCGGATCAGGGAGGCACGATCATTGCTGTTCAATTAGACAATGAGCTTGATTTCTATCCGTGTTCGGATCCCAAAGGGTACATCTCGGCATTAAGAGATTTAGCTTTGCAGCATGGGATTACCGTCCCGCTCATTGCTTGCGCCGGACAAGGCGGCTTGTATGAGGCTTCAGGTTTTGCTGATGGCGTGGTGCCTACATGCAACTTCTATCCTAATGATAAAGACCCTGCATTCGTAGATAAGGTGCTCTTCTACAGAGAGGAGTTGGCTCGTCGCGGACTGCCCTTACTCGTTACAGAGACGAATCGCTCGCATTTCCTGCTTCGCAGATTGCTATCGGCAGGAGCGAAGCTGCTCGGTCCCTACTTGCAGGCTTCAGGGACGAACTTTGGCTTTACCAATGCAGCTAACAATTGGGGGAATCCTCTTTCTTTCCTTACCTCGGACTATGATTTCCATGGGATGGTAACACCTGAAGGACACCTTCGAGAGGAAGCTTATGAAGGCAGAATGCTGCATCGTGTGATTCAAACGTATGGCGCTTCACTGGCTGAGGCGAAGCCTGAGTCTACGAGTAGTGATTCATCACCTTATCGGTTAGCGTTAAAGCAAGGCGGCGAGCTGCTCTTCCTATGTAATGTTAACAAGCAAGATGAAGACGCTTACTTACATGTGGAAGAAGAGGTTATACCCCGTTATTCCACTCTTGTTGCCAAGGCAAGCCGCTGTCCGATTCTTCCCGTGCAGGTGCCCTTGCAGACATGGGGAATCGCTGAAGGGACGCTCGCCTACGCAACTGCAGAATTGCTGCTGGTGAAGCAGCTTGAGCAGCGCACGGTGTTCGTGTTTCATACGGAGGGCGAAGGTGAAATCCGTCTCTGCTTTAACATGGAGGTGCAGATGGAGGCTGGCACGATGACTGTACACCATGCTGAAACAGAAGATCAGGTAACGGTATCCTTTCAATCGGGTGAACAAGAGAGAGCAGCTCGGATTCACTTACTAAACGGTCATGTTATCGAATTGGTCGGGATGAGTCGTTCACGTGCTTTGCTTTTAGAAAATATAGATGCAGATGGCGAGCTTCATGTTGGTGAATTCGTAGAACGAGTCTCGGAAAGCAGCGAAGTTGAAAGCAGTTGGTCACAAAGCTTAGTGAATCCCTTGGATCCACTTGCGGATGAAAGCTTATCGATCGGTGATACCGCCGATTATTTGGAGAAGCATGGTGTTTACCGAGGTTTCGCCTGGTACACCTCGCACCTAACGGTTGAGAATAGCTGTCTAGGCATTATCGTTCAGCAGGCAAGTGATGTCGTTTCCGTCTATTCCGGTGAAACGTACCTTGGTACAGCAACACCGGGTGGAGGAAGTCACTTCCTTCCGATTCCATCCGGTGCACGTGTAGAGCCAAATCTGGTTACTCGTGTCGAGATTTGGGGACATACCAATTTCCATGATACGAATTTACCGGGTCTGCACTTAAATGCTCTGAAAGGACTAACAGGCATTGTTGGAGTAACGTCGGTTAGGGAAATAAACCAAAACTGGCGATTCAAATCAATGCAATTTGGAGAAGACAAGGACGATTACGCAGCAACAGATTGTGACGATCAACAATGGCCGATTGTAAGCGTTGGAGGGTGGCTCTCCGCCGAACAGCCTGCACATCAATGCTACCGCAAACAAATAAAGCTGACGAAAGAAGCCGATACGTGGATTCTGCATACGCCTGGTAATTTCTCGCATGCCTATGCTTACGTGAACGGGCACTCACTCGGATTAGTAAATCCACTCAATCCTTATCTGGATCTTACGCCTTACGTAAAGGCGGGAGAGACGGCAACGTTAACGCTATATCTGGATAAAACGTACGGTTCCCTCAGCGGAAATATTAGTCTTTATGAAGGAACCGCCGCTAAACAGTGGACATTATCCTCATGTCAGGAGAATGGTTTATTGCAGCATGCCAAAGCGTCGGCGCTTAAGGCTCTCTCTGTAGACGGAGCTATCTCCTTGAAACCGGGTGCCCTGTCATGGCTATACGGTGACCTGCGTGATGATAACCAAGGTTTAGGCTGGAGGGTTTATGTGAAAGGCAGCAATATGAAGCTGACTGTATTCTTCAACGGACACCTAGTTGGCCGCCTGTGGACGCAAGGCGGTGCCAATAGACCGATATTCCGTGGCGGCAGCGATGAATCCTTTTATTTACCGGGTCCGTGGTTTCAGGGTGGCGAATCAGGCAATGAAATAGCCGTCTTACTGGAGGCTGTATCAGCCTCTGAAGCTGCCTTGCTAGAGCCGCTTCGCTTCGTACCGGTAGCCGCAGTTTAATTAGGAAGGAGAGTACGCATGAAAACTGCCATCTCAGCAAGCTCAATAGAAGGAGCGCCTGCTGCTGTCAAAAAGCGTGTAACCCCACTGCGCAGATTTTGGTCGTATCGAACATTAGTCCTCATGTGTGTTCCAGCGATTTTATTTTTCCTAGTCATGTCTTACCTTCCTATGCCAGGGCTTTATCTCGCATTCATTAATTATAACTATACGGCGGGGATATTCGGCAGCCAGTTCGTTGGGTTTGACAACTTCAAATTTCTAGTGACCTCTGGGGCACTTTGGAAATTAACGTTTAATACGATTGCTTACAATTTAGCTTTTATTTTTTTTGGAAATATCCTGCAGATTGGTATTGCTATTTTGCTGAACGAGCTTCGTAAAAAATGGTTTAAGAAGCTTTCGCAATCCCTGATGTTCCTGCCATTTTTCATCTCCTTCGTGCTTGTTGGCCTTATTGCCTACAACATTCTCAGTTATGACTTTGGACTGCTCAATGGGATTCTCAAATCGATCGGTTGGGAGCCGCTTAAGACATACTCGAATCCAACGATCTGGCCTTTTATCATCGTCTTTACATTCCTTTGGCAGTCGACAGGGTACGGCTCGATCGTCTATTTCGCAGCGATAATGGGATTGGACTCGGAGATTGTAGAAGCTGCTGAAATTGATGGAGCAAATGCCCTGCAGCGAATTCGCTATATCGTGCTTCCTTGGCTAAAGCCAACGTTCATTATTTTGCTGCTATTTTCATTAGGCGGTATTCTCCGAGGGAACTTTGGATTGTTCTATAACTTGGTCGGAGCCAATAATACAGCCCTTTTTGATGCGACAGATATAATTGAAACGTTCGTGTTCCGCTCTTTGATGAACAACTTCAACTTTTCTCTAGGAAGCGCTGTCAGTCTATATCAGTCCGTGTTTGGCTTCTTTATTGTCATCACAGCCAACTGGCTGGTTAAGAAAGTTTCGCCTGAAAACACGCTGTTCTAATTCAACATGCAAGTATTCGTCACTTTAGTTCGGTTAGGAGGGGCATACGTGGAACAAGTCATCGCACGTCAAAGAGGAACGGATTTCTCCTCGGTGGCCATTCGGCTATTCGGCTACTTCTTTATTGGTCTATTTGCACTCTTCTGCTTAGTACCTTTTCTTCTCGTCCTTGGGACATCGTTCACAGCAGAGAAGTCGATCACGTTACACGGCTATAATTTGTGGCCCAAAGAGTTCAGTACATTTGCTTATAAAATTGTATTCGAGAACCCTGGCGTCATCATCGGCTCTTATGGGGTCACGCTTGGCATTACACTGATTGGAACAACCATTGGACTGTTTATCGTAGCCATGACGGGTTATTCCTTGCAGCGTCCTGATTTTCCTTATCGCAATCGGATCTCCTTCTTTATTTACTTTACAACATTGTTTCAAGGCGGGGTTGTCCCCTTTTACTTAATTATGACGCAGTGGCTGCATCTGAAGGATAACTATTTGGCTGTCCTGCTGCCCGGACTGATGAGCCCTTTTCTCATTATTATGATGAAAAGCTTCGTTAGGTCCATCCCGCATGCCATTACAGAATCGGCCAAAATGGACGGAGCGGGCGATTTTAAGATTTTCACCAAGCTCATCCTGCCTATGACAACACCGGCGCTGGCGACCATAGGATTGTTTATTGCTTTGGGTTATTGGAACGAATGGTACAATTCGATGTTGTTCCTATCACCTGATTTAAAGTATAGGCCGCTCCAATTGTTCCTGTACAACGTTGTAACAAGTGCCGATTTTATCAAAAACTCATCGGTCTCCTCCAATGTACAGCCGAGGGATATGCCGCTGGAGTCCATGAAAATGGCTACTGCCGTAGTTGCAACGGGACCGGTCATTCTCTTTTATCCGATGGTGCAGAAATATTTCATCCAAGGTATTACCGTTGGTGCTGTAAAAGGCTGACGCAAAGCATATACCAAAATGATTATGGGGAGGCAAATCCGTATGTTCAAGAGAAGAAAGAAAGCGCTTAGTGTGGCTCTGGCAGCGACGCTTGCAGTAAGCTTGACAGCGTGCACCACACCTAGCAGTACAGGAACTAGCTCCACGGATAAAGCGGCAGCGACTACTGCGGCAACGGGGACAGCAGCGCCAGCCGGCAAAATTGACACCTCCGAGTTCCAAACAATTTCCTACGTGATGTTGGGGGATAAACCGAAGAATGGTCAATTTGAAAAGGTAATGGAGAAGGTCAACGCCATTTTGAAACAAAAAGCAAATGCAAAACTGGAAATTAAATGGGTTGAATGGGCTGATTGGCAAACCAAATATAATCTATTGCTAGCTTCAGGAGAACCGGTTGATTTGATCACGGTTGCGACCGATTGGTTGGATACGTGGCAGAATGCACAAAAAGGTGCTTTCCAACCATTGGATAAGCTGCTTCCTGTGTATGCGCCGTTAACTTGGAAGGAAGTACCGCCAGAGAACTGGGCTGAGACGAAGTACAAGAATCAGATCATGCTCATTCCTGAAGATCATTACACACAGTGGGTCAATCATGGTTTCTTGTATCGTGGTGATTGGGCCAAAGAGTTTGGGATCACGGCGCCGATTACAGATTGGAAGTCAATGGAGACCTATCTCCAAGGTGTCAAGGATAAGAAGCCAGGCGTTGTTCCTTGGGATGCAAATGGTACGGCTGCTGGTAATATTGCAGGCTACATCAATTCCTACACAGATGCGATTGAACTTCCGATCAGTACCGGTCTCTTCGGTCTAATCTACGGTAAATCATATGATGAGAAGTATAAAGCTTACAGTCCTATTCTCGATGATACTTTCGTGAATTTTGCCAAACTCATGAAGGATTGGGGCGACAAAGGCTTCTGGCGCGAAGATGTGCTGAATTATAAGGGCGATAATCGTTCTGAGCTTGAGGCTGGTAAGTCAAGTATAGATCAGCATCACACGCAAACTTTCCTTGGTGAACGTATCAAAATGGATAAGCTGCAGCCAGGATCGGATCTCCAGTTCTTCCCATTCTCGGCTACTCGCAACAATCTCGTATCCATGTCGATCACACACGGCGGAACTTCCATTGGTGCGAAAAGCAAGCATCCGGAGCGCGCTCTGATGGTCTACGAGCTGATTCGTCAAGACCCGGAAGTGTATCGTTTGATGAATTACGGCTTAGAAGGCGTGCAGTACGTCATCAAAGATGGCAAACGTTTCCGTCCAGATGGCTATGATGTGCAAAGAGACGAATTCTATTCCAACTTCTGGGGTGGACGCATCGATAAGAATGAAATTCCAGATGGTAATGATTGGTCTGGAAAAGGCGCGCTTTATGCGTCCTATGACAAAATCAAAAAGCCATTCCCATATGGCCGATTCGTTTTCGATAAGGGACCTGTGTCAAACGAGTTGACAGCGGTTACCCAAGTTGTTGGACAAATGGGACCTGCGATTCTTTACGGCAAAGCGGGAGACCCCGTCAAAGCGGTTGATGATTTCCGCGCCAAGCTGAAAACAGCAGGCTTTGATAAGCTGATGGCTGAAGTCCAAAAACAATTGGATGCCTTCAAGGTCACTGTAGAAAGCAGCAAATAAGGATAAAGATATCGAAGGTCTGTCTCTGAACAGGCCTTCGATCTTTATATTTTGACGTAACGGAGTGTGAATTCTTGGAATCTATAACCGTCTATGATATTGCCCGAGAAGCGAACGTCTCCGTCGCGACTGTTTCCCGTGTTCTCAATGATACCGCACCCGTTCGAACATCGACTAGGCAGAAGATTATGGCGATTATTGAAAAGCACAAGTTTCAGCCCAATGCGTTGGCACGCAGTCTGGTGAATAAGAAAACGGGCATGATTGGCGTATTATTCCCAGATAGCAGTAACATGTTTTTCCCTGAGGTGTTCGGAGGGGCAGAGAGAGCTGCGCAGAAGCTGGGGTTTACACTCTTTCTCTGTAATACATTCAGCAATTTCAGCAGAGAATCCGAATATCTGAACTTGCTTTGCGAAAGACAGGTGGAGGGACTCCTCTTCATGGGTGGACGTATTAATTCGCGTCACTGCCCGGAGCAGCTCGTCCAGGAAGTCGTGGATATCCAGAAGCGAATTCCAATTGTCTTGATCAATGGCAGTCTTCCAGGTCATCCCTGTCATCGTGTGAAAACAGATGAATATGCGGGCACTCAGCTCATTATGCAGCATCTAATTGATCGCGGGCATCGAAGCATCGGCTTCTTGGGGGGGAACGCGGAAACGACAACGACGATGGAAAAGCTGCAAGCGTACAAAAGTACGCTAGGAGCGAATGGTCTCCCATTTCGAAAGCAAATCGTACGCTTGGGAGACTTCTCAATGGAATGCGGCCGCAAGCTGATGGAACAATTCCTTACCATGCCAAATTGTCCAACGGCCTTTCTGTGTATTAACGATTATGTGGCCATTGGTGCCATGAAATCTGTTATTTCTCATGGGCTGCGTATTCCGGAGGATATCGCCATTGCAGGGTTTGATGACAGCCAATTAGCTTCTGCGATGAACCCTGAACTGACAACTATTTCACAGCATAGTGAAGAGCTTGGGAGTCAAGCGATGGCCTTATTATCGAGATTGATTCAGAAGGAAAAGGTGAAGAAGCTGACGGTTCTCGAGCCAAAACTCATTGTTAGGCAGAGTACATAATGAGAGAGCTGCGCGCTAATTCAACTAGCAGTGCAGTTGGTTGAACAGTAGGATAGAAGTGAAGCGAAGTCCGAGGGTTACGACTCCTCGGACTTTATGTATTATTAATAAAAGCAAGCATGATCACATCCAGAAATGTCCGCGTGACTTCATGCATCCCCAAGGGAATAGACGTTTATCTTGGAAATATTGATTCCATGATTGAATTAAGTCTCTGGAATCTTGGACAGATGCAGGGCCATGCCAGTCTAAATATTGGGTGACCTTGGAGTCGGAATAGAAGTGATAAAGATCCTCAGCATCCTCAGTGTTCATTTGACTCAAACATAAACGGTTTGTTGTAAGTAGGGGGAAGGAGTCGAATAAACCGGTCGTTGTCAATCATGTCACCTGTCTTTTCTTCAAATTGTACAATCTTCACTAGTAACCTAACATAATAATCTGAAGAATAGCTTAAAAAGAAATAAGTTCAATATTAGAAGAAGGATTTACCAATTTCTTGTCGAAAATAATCGAATAATGTTGATTGAAAAGGGGTATTTAATTATGTTTCGTTTCGTTACGTGGATTAGAAAACGATTGGTCGTGCGCATCATTGCGGCCGTAATGATAGTCATTTTGGCATTGTCAGCAGGCAATATACTCATTGAAATCAGAAATGCCAAGAAAGCGGGGATGGACGCGATATCCAGCTATGGCGTTCGATTGGCAGAGAGCTACGTCCAAGGCATCGATGCAAATCGATGGGAGCAATTTTTAAAAGATCCAAAGGAAAACGAGCTGTATTGGAATATCAGGCAGGAACTAGACAAATACCGTACGCAAATTGGAGCTTTATATGTATATCTTGTTCGAATTGATGAGAAAAATCAGCCCCTCCTTATGATTGACGGACAACCAAAAGGAGAAAGCTCGGCTTCGCCAATCAATGAAGTGACAGATATTCCAGAAGAAGCAATTCAGGCATTACTCAAGGGAAATTCGGCGAGCTCACCCTTAATCGTAAACCCGCAATACGGTAAATATGTCTCGACTTATGCACCTTTGAAAAGCGCTGACGGTAAAACCATCGGTGTCCTAGGTATCGATACGGAGGCAGGGGTCATCGAACGAATTTCCAACAGCTTGATCATGGGGAACCTATCTGTTTACTTACTAATGCTTTTCTTCACCTTACTTGGACTTAGGGTCGTTATGCTGCTTATATCCCGTTCACTGCGTCCGTTACAACGGATTGTTGCAGGTGCGGAAAGCATTGCAAAGGGAGACCTTCTCCTTGCACAGCAGCAATTAGCTGAAAATCCTATTCATTCGATTGATGAAATTGGTGCCGTTTATCAGGCGATGAACAAGATGTCAGGCAACATCAATGACATTTTAAAAACGATTGTATCTAATGTATCGCACACCTCGGATCAATTTGTAGCGACGACGGAACGTTTCAACTCGGAAGCTCATCATCTGCTTGAGATGAACACCAAAGTAAACGTATCGATTCAAATGCTCGCTGAAGGGGCCAATACCCAGCAGTCAAGCACGGATGAGAGTGCACATTCGATGGAAGAGATGGCCACAGCCATCCAACGTATTTCGGAGGCTTCTTTAACGGCCTCTGACGCATCAATGAATGCACTGGAGAGTGCGGAATCGGGACAAACAATCGTAAGGAATATGAACGGTCAATTCGTTACGATTACTTCTGCTACGGAAGAAGCGCTTCATCGAGCTGCCTTGCTGCGCAGCCATTCACATGAAATTGGGGTTGCCTTATCGGCTATTTCGGATATCGCCGAACAAACGAAGCTGCTTGCACTCAATGCCTCAATTGAAGCAGCACGGGCGGGTGAACACGGTGCAGGCTTCGCAGTAGTCGCGGGTGAAGTGCGCAAGCTTGCGGACAATGCGACAGGTTCAGCTCATTTAATTGCTGGACTGCTGCAAAATATCCAGAAGGAATCTCAGCTTATGGGTGAGGCCATGGAAGCGGGAATGATGGAGATTCAGACCGGGGCTGGTCTCACG
This sequence comes from Paenibacillus alginolyticus DSM 5050 = NBRC 15375, assembly GCF_000422905.1. Lineage (GTDB taxonomy): Bacteria > Bacillota > Bacilli > Paenibacillales > NBRC-103111 > Paenibacillus_E > Paenibacillus_E alginolyticus. The sequence goes on along the minus strand of NZ_AUGY01000009.1, from coordinate 145,200 downwards.
ATGAAAGCGGAAGAGTTCTTTAGCCATATTGTGGAACAATTCCGTTATGTGTCTGAGCAAATTCATGATATCTCTTCAGCAACAGAGCAGATGACGGCAGGGGCCGAAGAGGTGACAGCATCTGTGATAGATATAGCGAATATTGCAAAAGCTTCATCAGACGGAACGCTGAGCATTCACAAGCTGACACAGGATCAACTGAAAATTGCTCAAGAAATAGCTGATTCAGCAACGGCATTGAGCGGATTAACGGATGAGATGCGATTATCCATACAACGAATCAATGTGTAAATAGGGATATAGATTTGGCTTGTTTCAATGAGTAGACGAATCCTATACAATATAACCGACAGGGATTGCCTGAAGGTAGATTGTATAGGGTTTTTTCAGTTTTTGAAAAGTAGGGGGCAAATCATGCAATTTCTACAAAAATATATCACCATGCCTTGGTTTCGTAATCAACGCATTCGCTATAAAATCATCATGATTTATTTTCCATTGATCTTCGTGCCTTTATTTGTGCTAGGCTTTGTTTCGAATCAAGTGTACACGAATGCGATTGTCAAAAAGACGATTAAAAATGTTTCGGATAACTCGTCCCTCATTATTACGCGCATCACAGGTATGTTAACAAATGTAGAAAGCTGCGCCAATATGCTGACGATTAATCTGAACAAATTGATCGTGGAAGAACCGCAATCTCAGGGGTCATCGGAAACGAGCTTACAGATGTATACGCAGATTACGAATCAGTTGAGCTTTGCGATGCTTGTATTTCCCGATGTCCAATCGGCTGCGTATATAGATGCGAATGGTCGGGTTTTTGGATCTAATCTCCTTATGGAACGGAATCAGGAGTTGATTACTAGCAGTGAAATGCTTAAACAGATTGACGCCTCCAGTGGCAATAATATATGGTTTCCCATGCAGCAGCGTAATTACTTGACCACGGATTCGCAAGAAATTGTTATGACGCTAGGCAAGCGGATTGTAAATATTTATACAGGGCAGAAGCTAGGTATGCTCGTACTGAATATCAAAGAAAGCTCCTTATCAGCGATTTATCAGAAAATCGGCTCCATCCAGGATGGCAGCTATTTTATCGTGAATGAGAGAGGCGTCGTTATCTCATCGCAGCATCCGGAGGATTTACTGCATGAAGTTGCAGATCCAACGCTTAAAAACTGGATTACATCCAGCGATAATACCTCGGATCTAACCTCTTTTCAGCATGAGAAAACACTTGTAGTAAGCTCCGATGTGCCAAGTTTTGGGTGGAAGCTAATCTCGATGGCTCCGCTGGTATCCTTAACCGCAGATACGCGTAAAATCACTGTCCTTATTGTGTTTATTGGATTGATCTGTTTATTTTTTGCTTTGCTGGGAGCGGGGATGCTATCCCAACTCATTGCCAAACCGATTATGGGACTAACCAAACATATGAAGAAGGTCAAGGAAGGCAGCTTGGACATTGAATTCCAAGTGAATTCAGAGGATGAGATTGGTTTATTGGCCTCGGGCTTCAATGCTATGATCAAACGAGTTCAAGAGCTGCTGACGAACATTAATTTTGAGCAAAAGAAGAAGCGTGAATACGAGCTGGCGCTTATTCAGGCGCAAATTAAACCGCATTTTCTGTATAATACGTTAGATGTTATTTACACCTTGTCTGAAATGGGACGAGCTCGGGATGTACAACGAACAACCAAAGCGTTGGCTGATTTCTATCGCGCAGCTCTGAGTAAAGGAAGAGAGACGATAACGATCGAGGAAGAAGTCCGCAATGTGAAGGATTATTTATCCATACAGCGTATCCGTTATTCGGATGTGTTTACCTTTGAATTTGATATTCGGGGTGAGGTGCTCAGTGGACTTATTCCAAAGTTAACCATTCAACCGCTCGTTGAGAATGCCATCTACCATGGTCTGAAAACGAAGGGAAGCCTCGGTCTTCTGAAAGTAACAGGTGAGATTGTTGCGGGTAAAATCAAAATTATCGTCAGCGATGACGGGGTTGGCATGCTGCCGCAGCGGCTAGAGGCTCTTGTGAAGAAGCCGGAATCTCCGGAACAAGCTGTCGGCTATGGGTTAAGGAACGTGAATGACCGTATACAGCTTTATTTTGGCGACGATTATGGGCTACAAATTGAAAGTCAACCTGGGCAGGGCACAGAAGTAACACTATGGCTCCCTTTTCAAAGTGAGGAAGGTTAAGATATGCAGAAAATATTAATTGTTGATGATGAATCCATTTTCCGAGAATACTTGCGTACGGCTTTAGATTGGGAAGCTTATGGATTTGAAATATGCGCAGAAGCCAAAAATGGGGTCGAAGCGTTGGAGCAAGTCGGCGTGCATCGTCCTGATATTGCCCTTGTGGATATTACCATGCCGTTTATGGATGGACTGACACTTACGGAGCAATTGAAGGAGCAGTATCCAGCGACAAGCGTGGTGCTGATTACGGGCCATAACGAATTTGATTATGCTCGAAAGGCGCTTAAGCTTGGAGTTGAAGATTACATTCTGAAGCCATTTTCGAAGGATGAATTGGTGTTGACGCTGCTTAAGCTTCAGAAGGAGCATCAGCGGGCTCAGGAAGAGAAGTCCACACTGAAGGAAAATCAGCTGTTGATGAAGGAGAGCTTTCTTAATCATTTGTTAAGCGGTGATTACAACCATTCCGATGAGGAGACAAGTTCAAGACTCCAGCAATTTGGCGAATCCTTCGACTCACGATGCTTTGTGGTGGCGTGTATTGAGATTGATAACATGGACCTCAAATGGAACAAAGTGAGTGAACGATTGCTTTGGAAATATGCGGTGACGAACATTCTGAACGAGGCGCTGGAGGAAACGGAAAATCATTTGATTTTCAACGGACCTGAGGGACGCATCATTTGCTTGGTGGAGCATCAAGGGACTGGTGAGCTGGAAATTCCTGCGTTAGGCGGTTATGAGAAATTATGCTTCCTGATCAAGAAATATTTGAAATTTACGATAACCGTTGGTGTGGGTCGGAGTCAATCCGGCTATCAGGGGATCCGAACTTCCTATTTGGAGGCGCTTGAAGCCTTGCAAAATAAGTTTGTGCTGGGGAATGATCGTGTTATCGCTTACGGATCAGAATCCTTGGAATCAGGGACTCAAGCGTTCTATCCCACAGAAGTGAATGAAGAGCTGCTCGTACAATTGCGCATGCAAAATGGGGTTAAGGTAGATGCTAAGTTGGAAGAAATTTTCCAATCGATTCGTGAACAGCGGTTATCTTTAGACTACACCTATGTCATTAGCATGGGACTTATTTCTGTTTGTCTGTCTTATGTAACGGAAACGGGGCATCCGATTGAAGACTGCTTCGGAGAAGCTTTTTTTCCTTATAGTGAGATCAAACGGTTGGAATCCATTGACGCCACATCCGTATGGATCAAGGAATTGTTCAATCAAGCGATCCTTTACACGGGCAAGCACCGAAAGACCCGATCGTCGAAAATTGCCCAAGCAGCCAAAGAATATATTGAGCTTCATTACGGAGATCCCGAGCTGCAATTGGATCAAATTGCTCAACAGGTGTTTATCAATCCCAGCTATCTGCGGGCTGTATTCAAGAAAGAAATCGGCATGACGGTGACCGATTATGTCACGCATGTTCGTATGCATACAGCGAAGGAGTTACTCGGTAAAGGGAACATACGCCTTGCGGATATTGCCGAGCAAATCGGCTTTAACGACCCTAGTTACTTTAGTAAAAGCTTTAAGAAATTTTTTGGTTATTCCCCTAGTGAATATGAGAATAACCGCTTATAACGAAATTTTCTAAATGTGCGGATTTTACAAGAACCCCTCGATTATTCCATTATCATAAGGGGTTTTTCCTTTTATACTCAGGTTGTAAAGAAGTGAAAAGCACATGATGCCTGGGAGGTCCAACAAATGAAAAAAATGGGAGTCACTCTCGTAAGCTTGCTCGCGGCTACTAGCCTTGCAGCTTGCGGAACTACAAACACAACAAAAGATACTGGCGCAACTAGCGCGCCAACGGCTGCAGCAACAGCAGCACCAGTGAAGGCAGATGCAAAGCCGGTCAAACTTAGAATTTATGCCCAATACGCAGATGAAGATACGAAAACACCTTATGATTACGCGGTTGCGGAATTGAAAAAGGAAATGCCGAATGTTGAGCTTGAGCTCGATATTCAAGCGCAAGATGATGGCCAGAAGCTGAAAACTTATGCAGCTACAGGCAATCTGCCTGACATTTTCCAAGCAGGATTAGACATTATCGATACATTTAAAAAATCCAATAATATTCTAGTTCTGGATGAGTACGTGACTAAATTCGGCTTCAAAGACAAAATGCAGCCAAGCGCAATGAATACGCTGGTTACAGATGATGGTCATACTTATGCTTTCCCTTATGCGGGTAACGAAGTAGCGCTTCTGTACTACAACAAAGATTTGTTCCAACAAAATGGTGTGAAAGTGCCAACGACCTATGATGAAATGATGACGGCTGTTAAAGCGTTCAATGGGAAAGGCATTACGCCGCTTTCCATTTTCGCTAAAGAAAAATGGCCTTGCGTGGCCCTCTATGACATGTTCGTTTCACGTGCTGAACCAGCTGGTGTGACGAAGCTTGATAAGGGTCTTGCCAAAGCTGATGATGCAGCTTACAAAACAGCTGCTGATAAAATCATCGAGCTGGTGAAAGCAGGCATGCTGCCAAAAGGCGCTACGAACTTGAACTACGATCAAGCAGCGGCGCTCTACCACGAAGGTAAAGCAGCGATGTTCATTAACGGTCAGTGGGAAATCGAAGCGGCTACGAAAGCGCTGGGTGACAAAGCAGGTTTCATGTACCTTCCAGCAGCTGATGCAGCAGCCTATGAAAAAGGCAAAACAGCATTCAGCGGCAGCGGCGGTCCTGGTGGTTATGCCGTATCTGCCAACACCAAGGATAAAGAGCTTGCAGCGAAAGTGGCATCCTTCATTTCCTTGAAATATGCGGAATACAAATACACGAACCGCAGTAATCCAATCGTAGCAACAAAAGTAGACAAACCGATTGTGAAGCCATTCCCGCCGATGATGGATCAGCTTTCCAAAGATATTCCGAAAATCACAAGCACAACAGCATTCTCATGGGGATTGTCCAATCCTAAATTCAAAGCAGCGCTTGAAGATGCGACACAAAACCTGATGACAGGTAATTATACAACGGATCAATTCGTGAAAGATTTGAATAAAGCGGCAGTCGCAGCGAAATAACCGAAGTTTCTATGGAAAAGGAGACTCACACTGGATCGCTCTGAGCCGGTGTGAGTTTTCTACTAAAAAAGGGAAGTGATGACATGCGCAAATTCATGGGAAATAAGGCGGCTATTATGCTTTTCACACTGCCGGCACTCCTTTTGTATACAGTGATTGTGTTTTATCCGATTTTGCAAACTTTCTATCGCAGTACATTCGAGTGGGATGGCTTAAGCGAAGGCACTTTTATTTTTCTGGATAACTACATTCGATTGTTTCAGGATAGTATTTTCTACACTTCGCTTTACAACGGCTTCGTTTTTGCCTGTATTTTGGCTGTCGTGCAAATCGGGATCGGCACCGTGCTTGCTTTTGCCGTCGCAGAAGGGTTCAGAGGAAGCAAGTTTCTAAGAATTAGCTACTTCATTCCTGTGGTTCTTTCCATTACAGTGGTTTGTCAGCTGTGGTTAGCGATGTATAACAGTGAGTATGGCTTGATTAATAAAATCTTTGAAGCGCTCGGCATCACGTATCGTCAGGATTGGCTGACGAACAACAAAACAGCGATTTTCGCCATTGCGTTCGTGAATGCTTGGCAGTACATGGGTTACCAATTCGCATTGCTGCTGGCGGCTGTAAAGTCCGTTCCAGAGCAATATTTAGAGGCTGCGCGTATTGATGGAGCATCCAAATTCAAAGCGCACATGGCGATTACAATCCCAATGCTGGCTGAGACGTATAAGTTTTGTTTGGTTCTTGCGATTACAGGCGGATTGAATGCTTTCGCCAATATGTTCATTATGACTGGCGGAGGCCCAGGAAATTCCACGTACACGTTGACCTATCTGATGTACCGCTCTGCGTTCCGCGTTGGTGAATTCGGCTATGGAAGCGCCGCGGCTGCTTTCTTGGTCATCGAATGCTTGATTGTGACTTTGGCTATTAACCGTCTGATCGCCAGAGAACGGATTACATTTTAAGGGGGATGACAGATGAACGGAATACTCAAATTGCGTAAAAAGAATCCGCTCCTGGGCATCTTCTTGTGGGTATATGCGGGATTGTCGGTGTATCCACTGCTGTGGATGGTCTTTTATTCGCTTAAAAATAACAATGAAATCTTCGTATCGAATCCATTCGGTTTCCCGACTCACCTACGATTCGAGAACTATGTCGATGCTTGGTCAAGGTTCAATGTTCCAGTCTACTTCAGCAACAGCTTGCTGGTAGCAGCGGCGACTGTTGTGGGTACGATTGTACTTTCGGTTACGTTCTCCTATGCCGTCGCCAGAATGCAATGGCGCTTGAAGGAAGCAGCTCGTATTTATGTTGTAATTGGGATGTTCATTCCCGTGCAAGTCATCATGATCCCGCTGGCAATTCTCGTACGTGAGTTCCATTTGGCCAACACGTATTGGGCGCTGATCGTGCCTTATATTGCGTTCAATATTTCATTCTCCAGCATGGTTTTCTATGGTTTTTTCCGCAGTATTCCGGTTGAGCTGGAAGAGTCCGCTTGTATGGATGGGGCCAGCATTTACCGGACCTTCTATACGATCATATTGCCGATTATTAAACCTGCAATTGCGACGATGGTGATCTTCGTGTTCTTGTCAGCGTGGAATGAATTTACGATGGCGTTAATTTTGATTACCAAAGAATCCTTGAAAACCTTGCCGCTCGGGCTGCTCTTCTTTCAGGGTCAGTTCACCACCAATTGGGGGGCGATGGGCGCGGCGATGACGATCGCGAGCTTGCCGACCGTGCTTGTGTATGTACTCTTTAGTGAGCAAGTGGAGAAAGCGTTGACCGTAGGTTCTGCTGTGAAAGGGTAAGACAGCTGAGTATTTGCAGAACTTTTAAATTGTTTTGTTATAGGTTAAGACGATAAGGGCTGCCTCCAAAGTCATATTTGGAAAATGTAGCTCCCACTTTGTGAATTTCGCAGTCCGGCTGCTACTTCCATTGGATAAATCCAATGAAAGTAGTGATTTGCCGGCCTAATAAGTCAATTCCATTGGATTATTCCAATAGAAACACATATTTCGAGACCGTAGAGTAGATTCCATTGGAAAAATCCAATGGAAGTATGAATTTTCGTTCTGAATACCGAATCGGATATTCTGGAAGGACAATAGGCTAAAGGGGCTGTCCACAAGTAGATTACTTGAGAACAGCCCCTTTATGTTAATAAAGAGGTCAATCGTGATAGAAATACGGAGTCTCAAGCGCTCCATCGGAAGCTTTAGCTTAAAGATAATAAGTGTCTTCCCACATTTATCCAAGTGGTAGATGGTCGAATTTCGATGTTGCAGTTAATGGGAATACCAACTTTGCAAACTATGGGTATTTCCGACCTGAACAAGTAGGTGTTCTTCTTTAAGGTGTTCTGCTTTTAAGCATCACTGATTCCCTTTACTAACCCAAAACGTAACATTGTCGCCCTGCAAGCCTTTCGTGCCTGACGTTGGATCTTGTTTAATGACGGTTCCCTTTGGCTTATCATTTGCTTCAATCAAAAAATTGTAATGCAGTCCGGCAGCCAAGGCCTGCGCCTCGGCATCGGCTTGAGATAGACCTACCAGGTTCGGAATGACCACTTCTTGGGATTGTTTATTCGAATCTCCGAGAGGCTTCGTTGTTGATGGGACAGGACTATTTGTCGGCGTGAGAGGTGTTGCGGTGGGTATAGGTGCCACCACAACCGGCTCCACTTTCGAAGATGGCCAAAGTGCCCAAACGGTGACTAAGACTACGACCAAAATAGCAATTGCTCCTATCCCTGCCTTGCTTAAAGCGCTCAATGATTGTGATCGCTTGTTAGCTGCAGGTGCGGCCTCATTCAACTCGTCCTCGTCCTCCTCCTCCTCACTTTCATCCACCACGTGATTTTGAATTTTACTTGGATTTTGATAATGAATTTGTTTGGGGATAGGCCCCGCGTCCTGCTTTAGACCGGAAGATGGTAAACTCCGCAACCCAAAAATCAACGAAGAAAGTGAAGCGTGACCTTGGCAGACGAGCTTAATCAGCTTAATTAAAGCCAATTTCTGTTCATATGTCGCAGATGGAATAGGCGTGCGCTCCAGATGGGTATGCATCACTTCAAATGCACCAGTAATCGTTTCCGAGCCGGTAAAGAGCTGGATCATCAACCGACAAAGCCCGATGGCCCCTTGTGCCTGAGGATCGCCTTTGTCCCAGTAGTTAATGACGGAAAGCTTGCCGTGATCATCTAACCAAAGGTTTTCAGCGCCTACTGTAAATCCTGTAATACGTTCTTCCATTGCGTCAAGTAAGGAAACCCCTAAATCAGCAATCATTGCAATGATGGTAGGGAAGGACATTTCTTTCCGGTTAACATAGTTAGAGAATAGTGAGCCTGTCTTGGCTTGCAGAATGATCGTAACCGAATCTTCCTCTACAGACGTATCCAGGATATGTTGAAACCCATCGTGTATGAAAGCTGCTTTATGATGAAGGGTTCTAATGTAATCTTCGCCGACCTGCCCTGGTTGAAGCTCTATTTGATAAAGGAGAACCTTTCGAGTCAGAAATAAATCATCACCGTACTTCAGTGTGCCATGAGGTAATGCGGCGATCTGTGTATCTGGCACGTATCGTGTACCCATTTTTTTGTGCATGGAATATCCATCCTCTCTCTTGATGGCATCATTAGCAGTTGCCTTTATTATATATGATTCGGCGGGATATAGGAATTTAGGTATTTTGGGGGAATAATGATGAAGTCTATTGGCTTATTCAATCTGAAGTGGTCGAACATGATGGATTTCATCAAATGGAAAGAGTTGAGGAGGCAGATAGCAGTTATTTCATTAATTTTACTGTACACCTTTTTCCGCTGTTTTGGAACAAGCTTGAGAAAATTGAGTTGAAAGGCATAACTAAAAGTCTATGATTCAAATGACCTAGATGATATGATAGTTTTACAGAATTTTTTACAATTTGATCCAATATGAGGGGGAACCGTGTTGAAAAAAGTCGTTATTTTGGGCGGTGGTGTTGCCGGGATGAGTGCCGCACATGAATTGATTGTAAGAGGCTACGAAGTGTCAGTCTACGAATTTAAAAGTATTCCAGGCGGAAAAGCGAGAAGTATGCCTTTCGTAGGCAGCGGAACTGACGGGAGAAAGGATTTGCCAGGTGAACACGGTTTCCGGTTATTCCCTCGCTTTTACAGACATGTCATAGATACTTTGAAACGAATTCCCTATGAGAATGGTACCGTATATGATAACTTAACAGAAGTGACGCGGTTAGATATTGCCACCTATACGGCACCGCTATTGCCGCTGCTCGCCAAAATTGAATTTAGTTTAGACAATTTTATGGTTGTCATCAGAGATTTATTTGATAATGGCTTAGGTCTAAGTATGGATGATCTGGAGCAATACGGACGTAAGCTATGGCAAGTCATGACGAGCTGTGATGAACGCATTCGCGAGGAGTATAACCTCATCGATTGGTGGAATTTCATTGAGGCGGATCAACAATCCCCTGCATTTCAAAAAATATTCGCTGGATTCACCAAAACCCTCGTTGCATGTCAATCCAAAATTGCAAACACACAAACTGTCGGCCCTGTAGCTGTTCAAATGACACTAGATATCACAACACCTGGCACGAGCTTCGTCCGTCTCTTGAATGGTCCAACGAATGACAAATGGGTGAACCCTTGGCTAACATTTCTACGAGATCAGGGAGTTGCTTACCATTTAGAGGCGAAAGTGGAAAGCATCGACTGCGTGGATGGCGTTATTCGCAGTGCGAAGGTGACGGAAAATGGTAAGACCTTCGATGTAGAAGCTGATTATTACATAGCTGCATTCCCGGTTGAAGTGATGGGTAAATTCATTACCGATGCAATGGTGCAAGCCGATCCTTCACTTGTAGGTGTGCAGAAGCTTGTTGATTCCGTCGCGTGGATGAATGGCATTCAGTATTATTTGAAGGAAGAACTGCCAATCACACATGGACATGTTATATACTTAGATGCGCCTTGGTCGCTGACTTCGGTATCCCAGAAGCAATTTTGGCCGGATGTCGACCTTAGCCAGTATGGGGATGGCACCGTGAAGGGGGTTTTATCCGTCGATATTTCGGATTGGGACTCACCTGGGATCTTATTCGGTAAATCGGCTACACATTGCACGGCTGAAGAGATTAAAGCCGAAGTATGGGCACAGATGAAGTTAAGCTTGAATGTGGATGGCGCCGTTATCCTCGAAGACAATGTTCTGCATTCTTGGTTCTTGGATACAGATATTCAATTTGAGAATCCCGAACATGCTTGCACGAATATGGAACCCCTGCTTATTAATCGTGTGGGTACTTGGGATGACCGTCCTGAAGCTTATACCGCTATTCCGAATCTGTTCCTTGCTGCAGACTACGTACGTACGAATACGAACCTAGCGACGATGGAAGGTGCTAATGAAGCAGCGCGACGAGCAGTTAATGCCATACTGAAACAAGATGGTTCGACGGAAGAAACTTGCGAAATATGGGAGATGTACACCTTTGAGCTGGGGCATATCGATTTATTAAAACCTTTTCACCATCATGATAAGCAACGATTTGAAAAGGGGCTTCCTTGGGATGGAAAACTTTTTTAGGAATACCTAGCAGCAAGTTTTACTAGGAGGATTTTATGCTAATTTTGCCGGAATACGAGTTGATCAGACAAATCTATCAAGGTGAACGGACTGTACTCTATCGTGCTGTTCATAAGCCAACTATGGAAAAAGTAATTATCAAAACCCTGCGTTCTGACTTTCCTGTATCAGCAGATATCGCTAGATTGAAACGGGAGTATGAGATAGGCAAAATGCTGGACTTTCCCGGCATTGTTAAGCCTTTGGCGCTTCCCAAGCATCAAAACAGCTTAGCGCTCATCTTGGAAGACTTTGACGGTGAGACCTTATCGGCTTATTTCCCTATGTTTCGTCAGTCCATACAAGCCTTTCTCACAGCTGCTATTCAATTAGTCAAAATTGTTGGGGATATTCATCAGCGGTACGTCATACATAAAGATATTAAACCTAGCAACATAATTATTAATCCTGAAAAGCAGATCATGAAGCTGGCTGATTTCAGCATTTCCTCGTTTACGAGAGAACGCCAAGAAATGCTAGACCCCATGATGCTAGAAGGAACGCTAAGCTATATGTCACCTGAGCAGACAGGTCGAATGAATCGTATTATCGATTACCGAACGGACTACTACTCCTTAGGGGTCACATTCTATGAAATGCTCACCGGGCGTCTTCCGTTTCAAACGGAAGATCCGGTGGAGCTGATTCATTGCCATTTCGCCGTGACGCCGACGCCTCCCGAAAGCTTACGGATGGGCATACCTAAGCCGCTTTCCGATATTGTTATGAAGCTTCTTGCTAAAAATGCGGAAGATCGCTATCAGAGCGCATACGGCATTATTCAGGATCTCGAGCACATCTTGATGTTGAGTAATTCTCTTGAAGAAATGACGGATTTCGCTGTAGGTCTCTATGACATGACGGACATGTTCCAGATACCCCAAGGGCTGTACGGACGAGCACAGGAAATCGAAAATCTGCTGCATGTTTATGGACGTGCGGTACATGGCTCGCTGGAGGCCGTTTGGGTAACAGGAGAATCTGGTTATGGCAAATCGTTCCTCATCGCCGAGACGATGAAGACGATCAGTAAGGACAACGGCTGGTTCTTATCGGGCAGATTCGAGCCCAACAAACAGCATATCTCGTATCATGCGTTGTCAAGGGCATTGCGTCAGTTAGTTCGTCAGCTTCTGACGGAGAAAGATCATCAAATCGAAGAGTATCGTGGACGATTGCTGAAAGTATTGGGAACGAGCGGGAAAGTATTGACGGATCTCGTGCCAGATCTTGAGCTCCTAATCGGTGAGCAGCCCATTGCAAAGCAGCTTCCTCCGCAGGAAACACAGAATCGTTTACACTTCTTGTTGCAGCAATTTCTGCTAATCTTCTGTGTGAAAGACCGGCCCATCGTGTTGTTTCTAGATGATTTGCAGTGGGCAGATGCAGCGTCCTTGCAGTTTCTTGACCTACTATTGAACGATTCACAAATGAAGTATTTCCTATTCATAGGCTGCTATCGGAGCGAGTATGACACCAATTGGTTATCGTCAACACGGGTTCAACTGCTGGACAAGCTTCCAGAGCGCCTTGTTACGGAACGGATTATTTTGCAGCCACTGGAAATTGCGGATGTCAAGCAGTTGATAGCGGAGTCGTTGAAAACCGAGCAGCAGCAGGTAGCTGAGCTGGCTCAGCTCGTTTTGCAAAAAACTGGAGGGAATCCATTTTTCGTTAAACAATTTTTAACAGACTTACACGAGCAAAATTTACTCACCTTTAATTATGAAGTGAATCGTTGGATATGGGATATTGTTGAAATTCAGAAGCTGAGAATAACTGATAACCTTATGTTCCTCCTAGCTGAGAAGCTTCAGCGCATGCCGCCAAGAACGCAGTACTTAATGCGGCTAGCTGCTTGTTTAGGTGCCTCCTTTGACCTGGAAGCGCTTGGTATTATTGCTAAGATGCCCTTTAGTGATGTTCTGCATGAGTTGGAAATTGCTATTCAAAACGGGTTGATGATACCCGTTGGTACGGATTATAAGTTTTTTATCGAGATCCAAGGGAACTCAACTGCGCGGGACATACGTTTTATGTTTGTGCATGATTCCATTCAAGAAGCCGTTTATGGATCAATCGAAGAAACCTTGCTGCCAGAAATGCACTTGAACATCGCACATCAGCTGCTGGAGCATTTAACTGAAGATCAAGCCGAGCCCCGGTTATTCGATATTGTCAACCATATGAATATTGGTTCTAACTTACTAACGGAGCGGAAGGAGCTTATCCAGCTTCTAGAATTTAATTTCGCTGCTGGCCGCAAGGCTAAATTCTCGAATGCTTATCGCTCAGCGCTGCAGTATTACAATAAAGCATTAGCTTTGCTGAAGTTGGTAGAGGAAGTGGAGTTAAATGAGCTTAGTTTTTCCATTCGACTGGAGAAGTCAGAAGTGCTTTATCTGAATGGTCAGGCGGATGAAGCCGAGATTTCGTATGAAGAACTGCTTGTAGATGCCCGTACGAACGAACTTAAGTTGGAAGTGTATAACTTGCAAGTGATACTGTACACGAACGTTGGGAAGCAGCATAAAAGTGTGGAAGTCGGATTGAAAGCCCTAGCTGAACAAGGCATCCGTGTTTCTAAAGAACCTACGGGCGCTAACATTTTTTTCGAATATATGAAGCTGAAAGCAATGATTGGAAGGAAGAATACGCTTCAGCTGTACGATTTACCGATTATGGAAGATGAATACAGAACGAAATTAATGAATTTAATGATGAGTATTGCCATCTCCGCCTATTTCGTGAATACGAATTTGTTCGTATTGTTCATGTTCATCATGACGAAGCATGCCTTGAAATATGGCAATACCCCCATGATGGCCTATGTATATGGATCCTATGGCTTGATTCTGGGATCAGGCTTCGGGGATTATCAGTTGGGCTACCAATATGGTCAGCTTGGCGACCGCATGAATGCCAGATTTCAATCCCATCAATTCCGCAGCAAAAGCCATTTCTCGTTTGGTTTGTTCGTCACACCTTGGGTTAAGCCTTTGCAGGGTTGTTTAGAACATTTGAAGGAGTCATTCCGAAGCGGGATCGAAGATGGTGACTTGGTTTTCGCGGGGTATGCTCTTACTTATCAGGTTTTGGTGAAGGATTTTCAAGGTGTAGTACTTTCGGAAGTGCAAGAAGATCTTGCCAAAAACTATCGGATATTGGAACAAACCAATCATCATGACACCCTCCTCATGTTAGAAATGCTCCGTAAGGTCATTCATAATTTGGAAGGGAAATCTGAGAATCCCTTGATTCTTGGCATGGATGAGGAAGAGGAAGCCCAATTTGTCCGTAAGCTGGAGATCCACCCGAACCAAGTCATTATTCATGAGTATACGGTAAAGAAGATGATGCTGTATTATCTGTTTGGTCAATATGACGAGGCTTTAAAGTTCGGTAAAGATGCGGAACCTATGCAGTCTGTTTCTTTTGGACTGTTTCACATTCCTGAGAACTTTTTTTACTTTGCTTTATCCATAGCTGCAAAATATAAAGAGGCTGCAATCTTAGAGCAGAAGATGCTGGCCAAATTGATGAAAAAAATGCTTCGCAAGATGGATAAATGGGCTGCTCATTGTCCAGAAAACTTTTTGCATCTTAGCCTATTGATGCATGCGGAGTGGAACCGGGTAACAGGCCATTTTCAGAAAGCGGAACAAGAATATGAATCGTCAATCCGGCAAGCAAGGGAGCAGGGGTTCATCCAGCATGAGGCGATTGCCTGTGAGCTAGCAGGGAAGATGTATAAGGAAGCTGGACGTGAGAAGATTGCCAAAACCTATTTCGTCGATGCGTATTATGGTTATTTAAGCTGGGGTGCGAAGGCTAAGGCAGAGGAATTAATGCTGCGTTATCCAGCCTATTTAACATCACTCAAGGAGTCGATGGATTGGGGCACAACCAAAATTAGTGACTATTCGCTGCAGGCGCTTGATTTTATGACGATTATGAACACGTCTAGATCGTTGTCGAGTGAAGTTAACTTGGAGCAATTGATCAAGCGGTTAATGGAAATTGTTACCTATTCGTCTGGCGCGGAAAGAAGTATCCTTGTCTTGAAGGAACGCGACAGCTTATTCGTGGAGGCTGAGATGCTTGCCATCGACGGCAAGGATTCCTGTACCGTAAGCTCTGTTCAATTAGAAACAAGGGAGGATCTTCCGACGGCTGTGATTCAATTCGTTGCCCGAACCAAAGAGGGCGTAGTTCTTGATGATGCCGAGAATAAGGGATTCTTTACTCATGACCCGTATATTCGGGCAACGGAGAGTAAATCGATCTTCTGCGAGCCGATCCTGCATCAGGGCAATCTAGTCGGTGTCTTTTACCTTGAGAATAATTTGATTCGCAATGCCTTCACATCAGACCGGCTTGATATTATCAAGCTGTTGTCTGCTCAGGCGGCAATTTCGATCGAGAATGCGAGACTCTATAATGATTTGGAGTCCAAAGTCAAAGAACGGACGAACGAATTGATCTTGATGGAGACGTCGCGTCGAGACCTGCTGTCTAATATTTCCCATGATTTGGGGACGCCATTAACGTCCATCCAGGGTTACGTAGAGGCCATTCTGGATGGGGTTATTCAAGAGCCTGAGGAACAGAGAAAGTACCTTTCGGTCGTTCACATGCGGATTGTCGGCATTCAGCGGCTCATTACGGATCTGTATCAGTTAAGTCGTCTTGAGACTAAGCAGTTCCATTTCCAGCTAGCCCCAACCTCATGCGGAACGATGGTTCGCCAGCTTTTTGCAAAGTATGAGCTGGATGCAGCAAATGCTGGAATTACCTATACGCTAAACATGGCGCATTCGGAAGGCGAAGAACTGCTTTTAACGGTAGATACAGATCGTATTGAACAGGTGTATGCGAATATTTTGTACAATGCCATTAAATTTTCTACTAGAGGCGGATTCATTGATGTTCATGTGGAAATCAAGGATGAGCCGAACGAGTTAGTAATTCGGGTTACGGATACCGGCGTGGGGATTAGCGAAGAAGATCTTCCGCATATTTTTGAAAGGTTCTACAAAGTCTCCAAATCACGCAGCACATCTGGCGGCAGTGGTCTAGGACTTGCGATTGCTAAGGAAATCGTGCAATATCACGGTGGCCAGATTTGGGCGGAAAGCCGTCTTGGCAAAGGCTGCAGCATCTCGTTTTCGTTACCTGTACATCGGATTTAAGCCGCAAGAACCGTATACTTCACATGTTCTTATGTGCGGTATACGGTTTTTTTGGGCTAAGGACGGATGGTAACTCTAGTATGAATAGGTACAAGTGCGGCTAACTCGAGCACATCATCGTTATACATGCGGATACAGCCGTGAGATGTCCTCTTGCCTATGGAAGAAGGATCATTCGTACCGTGGATACCATAATGAGGTTTACTTAAACCCATCCATAAGACGCCGAAAGGGCCGCCGGGATGTGGTTGCTTATTGATAATGAAAAATTCACCCGTAGGTGTGTTAGTTAGCATTTTACCGATGCCAACTGGGAATCCTCTTACAACACGATTTGTATCCAAAAGATATAATTGAAAGTTAGAAAGATCAACAATTATTCGGTAATTTGGCATAAGATTATCACCTCAATTTAGTCTATGTAAATAGGAACGTTTTCGATATTGAAACTTACATGTGATATACTGCTGTAGATATCAGTCACCGAAGGAGAAACAGACATGCAATCATTTCTACAGTTTAATCCAACAAAATTATGGTTTGGCCAAGGTCAAATTGAGCAGCTGCAACAGGAACTTGGTACGCTTGGCAAGCGAGTTTTGCTCGTGTACGGCGGCGGAAGCATTAAGACAAATGGCGTATACGATGCTGTCATGGAACAGCTTACACATATGCAAGCAGAAGTGTTTGAAATGTCCGGAGTGGAGCCTAATCCACGGCTTAACACTGTACGCAAAGGCATAGATATTTGCCGCGATAAGCAAATCGAGATCATTTTAGCCGTTGGCGGCGGAAGTGTGATTGATTGTGTCAAAGCAATTTCCGTGGGAGTTTACTATGACGGGGATGTTTGGGACATTATTACTCGGAAGGCTGTGCCTCACAAAGCGCTTCCTTTCGGGACGGTATTAACACTTGCGGCAACGGGCTCTGAGATGAATAATATTTCCGTTATCACCCATTGGGAGAAAAATGAAAAGCGTGGTTGGAGCAGCCCTTTATCTTATCCGGCTTTCTCTATTTTAGACCCTGCTTACACGTATTCAGTACCTATGGATCAGACCGTTTATGGCATCGTAGATATGATGTCGCATGTGCTGGAGCAGTACTTCCACTTGACGGAGAACACACCTATGATTGATCGTTTCATGGAGTCAGTCCTTTTGACAGTCATAGAAGCTGCGCCGAAGCTGCTTGCCGATCTTAACAGCTATGAGCATAGAGCGACGATCATGTATGCGGGGACGACGGCCTTTAACGGGCTGCTGTCCAGCGGCACAGATGGTGGAGATTGGGCATCGCATCAGATCGAACATGGCCTATCCGCCGTTTATGATATTCCGCATGGCGGAGGGCTTGGGATTGTTTTCCCGAACTGGATGAAGCATTGTGCGGAGGAAGATCCTTCGCGGATGATGAAACTGGCGATTGCTGTTTTTGGGGTCGATCCATCGGATAAAACGGATCATGAAATTGCACTTGAAGGGATTGACGCCCTGAGAAGTTTCTGGAATTCCCTTGGCGCGCCGAATCGATTAGGGGATTATGGGATTGATGATTCTAGGATTGAGGAATTAGTCCATAAATCATTCATGAAGGACAAAGTAGGGCAATACAAAATGATGACGCGAGAATCAGTCCGAGATATTTTGATTCGATCTTTAGACTAAGAGATAAGCTATCCCGATGTAGATGGGTCTACGCGGGATAGCTTTTGTTATTTTACAAACATTAAAATTGCATAAACTCGTAGAGATATGATCAATTATCGTGTAAAGTTAATGGAGACAACCTATATTATGTTGAAAAATCGTGAAGGACAACAAGCATGAAAAAACCTCTTGTCATAGGCATATCTGGAGGCTCCGGAAGTGGAAAAACGACTTGGAGTCAGTACTTGTTAGAACATTTTAGTCATTACAAAGTCCGAATTATACATAGTGATAGATACTTTAAGAAGTTGAGGCCAGTAACAAGAGCCCCTTTCTCAAATAAAGACTACGATGATTTTAATCAGCCAGAGTCTGTTGATGTTGAAAGATTAATAAGTGATATGGATACTACGATAAGTGATCATGAATGCGATCTTTTAATCGTTGAGGGATTTCTGATATTTCATTTTGAAGTTGTAAGAGAACGTCTAGCATACAAGTTTTATATCGACTGTGAATCTGACGAGAGATTAGTTAGAAGGATTGCGCGGGATTCGAAGGATGGACATAACATGAATGAAATTGTTGCTGAGTACTTAGACCTTGTTAGACACAGTCATGATAAGTACGTGGAACCAACGAAATGGTATGCCGACCTTATTATTAATGGAACTAGCAGCGAGAATAAAGGGAGACAAATGATTGTAGATTGGATTCAACAGGAATTAACATTCCGGGAATCTCGGTTCTGATCGCGTATGAAGATACAGATCATTTTACTCTGACGAGAGACTTTCTAAATCACAGAGAGCGCTACTTTCGGGCTTTGTTTGTGGAAGAAAACTAACAATTATGCAACTGGGGGAATCAGAAATGGCATTTTTCAAGAAAATGTTAGCACGCGTAGGGATTGGGAATATCGATATCGATACACAGTTTCATACGGAGGATTTTATTCCGGGGGAGCTGGTTGAGGGCGTCGTTATTGCCAAAGGCGGAAAAGTGGAGCAGAAGGTAGATAAAATCTACTTTCAAATCATGACGGAATACAAGAAGCCTGTGGAGACAGATGCGAATCGCGATGGGCGAACTGAAATTCGTATGGAGAATGAAACCATCGTTATTGCCAACATATTGCTGGGTGAAAGTCTCGTGATTGCACCAGGTGAAACGATTGAAATTCCTTTTGAATTCGTTTTGCCCCATGAAACGCCAATCTCAATCGGTGTCAGCCCGATCTGGGTGCGTACAGGCTTAGACATTGATAACGCGGTTGATCCTTCGGATCGTGATGATATTGAAGTTCAGGCGCACCCGCATACGGAGGTTGTTTTTGAAGCTTTGGAAGAACTCGGTTTTCATTTGCATCAAGCGGAGAATGAGTATTATTTACAACGGGATTATCATTTACCATTTATTCAAAAGTTTGAATTTGTCCCCTATAAAAATGGCGAGTACCGCAGTTCGGTGGATGAGCTTGAACTCATCTTCTACCCGGATGAAGACGGTGTTGAAATCATCTTAGAGTTCGATCGCAAAACGCGTGGTTTCAAAGGATTTCTATCGGATATGTTGGATATGGATGAGTCCCATCATCGCTACTTTTTCAGTAGTGAAGAGTTGGAGGAAGGTTCTTCCTCTGTAGCGGATCAGTTCCGGGAGATCTTTGACGAGTTGTTGGAGTAATACATAAAAAGAGGCTGTCACCAACGGTAGGATAATGATTACCGAAGGGATAGCCTCTTTTCCAATCCATTTTAATGATTAGGCATGTGCCAGTTGTTTAAGTTCAAGCTTTCCAGTCGTTAAATACGTGAGTTCCGGTGTTGAGAAAAAGTCAGCTAATCGCCGAAGTCTCATATATATCGTTCGCAAAATAACGGAATCCATCTCTGTAATCATACTACGATTTGCAATAAAATCTCGCATGCTTACTTTGATGAGATACTCGCTATCTCGAAGATCGGTTGTCAGTTGTTTATGGGGAAGGTCTCCGTAATTGGCTATGTATTTCGTTTGTCCCAGAGCACTTTGATACAATTCAGCACATGTTCGCGTAATTTGTACTTGCCTCTTTACACCCATAGCATCAGTGACTGTAAGCATTTGATTTTTGGCGTCTAAAGAGTTCTTTTTCAAATAAACAATTTCGTGAGAGGCAATACCCTCAGTAAGTAAACGAACGATGATGGCATCTTGCGGATTGATACAGCGAGCTTCGATGAATTGAATTTGTTCTAATGTAATAATACGAAATCAGCATCCCTTCAAGTGTGCAAATTGGATTTCAGTAAACTTTCATTTGGCTTTCAGTAATAAGCAACTATATACTCTATGTGGGATATTGATCGATTATGACTATTTACATTAAAAAAATACCTCTATTTTCATGAAGAAGAAGAGGGAATACTTGGTTTATGCAGAAGATGAGTGTATATATGTAAGGGTAGAGTTGAGAGGGAGGGACTGCTGAATATGGTGAATGAAGAAGGGAAATTGAAGAAGGTGTTAGGCTTACGAGATTCGATTGGTATCGCCCTCGGTCAAATTATTGGAGCGGGAATCATGTCAATCACTGGCATCGCCATTGCCTTAACGGGGTCTGGAGTACCGCTTGCTTTCGTGCTTTCCTCTGTTTTTATGCTCATCATCACGATTCCTCTTGCTGTATTAGGCTCAGTTCTTCCTGCAACCGGAGGCATGTATAAATATACGAGTCGGTTACTTTCTCCGAACGCAGGGTTTGTCTATTTAATCCTATTTACATTCGGTCATTTAACCATCGCTGTTTATGCCATTTCCTTCGCACAATATTTACAGGGAATCATGCCGGATACGCCGATCATGCTTGTTGCCTTCACAGTGCTGACTTTCTTCTATCTCATTAATCTGTTTGGCATCAAGTTTATGTCATCATTAGGAAAGGTGCTCGTAGCGATTAAGCTGCTGTCACTTCTTGTTTTCATTGTATGGGGAATTTCGGAGGTCGACTATTCGGTGTTTCATCCCGCAAAGATCTTTCCTCAGGGCATAGGCAGCTTTCTTACAGCGGTTGGCATCACGTCCTTTGCATCTGGTGGCGCTTATGCTGTAGTTGAGCTCGGAGGCGAAATGAAGCGGCCGCAAAGGGATATTCCGCTAACCATTTTCATCAGTAGTGGCATAGTTTCCTTACTTTATATAGGTATTGGCATTGTGGCAACCGGAGTTCTGCCGATTTCGGAAGTTGCTGGAGAGTCGCTTTCAGATGTGGCAAGGACGATATTGCCCAATCCATTATTCCTATTTTTTATTATAGGCGGGGCTATGTTTGCACTGGCTTCTACACTTAATGTGACATTTTCCTGGGTGACAAGGGGGATGCTGGTGGCATGTCGCGATGGTTGGCTCCCTTCATCATTCGGCACCGTTAATCGAAGGTTGGTACACCGCATTGGCTGCTCACGTTTTACTATCTCCTTGGTGTCATACCCATTGTGACAGGAGTATCGTTGACCACGATTTCACAGCTAGGGGTTGGCATTTTACTCATTTCGAGCATTTTCCCCGTACTTTCTGCCGTGCAGCTTCCACGCAAATATCCTGAGCTTTATCGCAAAGCACCTTTCACTATGAAGCCAAGTCTACTTTACACCATTGTCGTCATAGCCGTTGGTTTACTCGCCTTTCAAGGCTATTTACTACTCAGCCGATTGTCGGCTCCCTTAATTGTAGGCAACATAGTGCTTGTCGCAGCATCTATCGTTTATGTGCAGCTTGTCGGCAAACGCCGAATAAATAAACAGGCTTCAAACGCTGCTGAAAGCAATAGTCACGATTTCAAATTGTTGCAATAATCATTTTTAGTTCTTTGGTAAACTCTTTGCAGGCCAGGGACTGATGACGATTCTTTAGTCGCAAGGAACAGAAGGAAATATCCATATCCTCTCCAGTGATTTCTAAGGCAACAATGTTGCCTGTTTGGACATAGGGGTCGTATTTCAGGCCGGTTTCTGTATAAAATCCAACGGCAATACCTTCCGCAATCACACGTTTGGCAGCCTCTGAATTCCCTAACTTAAATAGAATATTCGGCTCTCCATATTTTTTTAATTTACCAATAAGATACTCAGAATTCAGGAGAATCGGTTGATGGACAAGTTCTTCTAAGGAAATGCTTTTTCGATGAGACAAAGGGGAGTTTTTCCCCACACATGCCATCACTCTGCTGTCCATTAACGTCTCAGTGATCAATTGCTTATTCGGCTCTTCATAATTCCGGGATACGGCGATTAGACCAATATCTACTTTACCGCTTTGGACTTCTTGTTTAATCTGCGGATAATCAAGCTCCAACATTTCGAGCTCTACGCCAGCATGTTTTGCTTTGAAAATCGCTAAGGTTGAGGGTAAAACACTCAAGCATAGGCTAGGCACAGAAGCGATGGAAAGGAACCCTGAGA
The DNA here is from genome assembly GCF_000422905.1 of Paenibacillus alginolyticus DSM 5050 = NBRC 15375. Classification (GTDB taxonomy): domain Bacteria; phylum Bacillota; class Bacilli; order Paenibacillales; family NBRC-103111; genus Paenibacillus_E; species Paenibacillus_E alginolyticus. The sequence continues at coordinate 122,989 of NZ_AUGY01000009.1, read as the reverse complement.
GCTGATTGGACTGACATTCTGCCGTCTCTCGGAGTTCCTCTACTTTTTGTATGATCTCTTCCGCTTTGCTTATAATTAATTTCCCATCTTCCGTAGGAACGGCTCCGAAGCGCGAACGCTTAAATAGCTTCACCCCAAGCTCTTCCTCCAGACTCACGATAGCCTGACTGATATTTGGTTGGGAGACGTGAAGCTTTTCGGCAGCTAGGGAGATCGAACCGGTTTGATTGATTTCAATGATATAGAGAAGTTGTTCAATCCGCATAGCTCTCCTTTTTTTGGGAAGCGATTTATGTCGTAAATATATCCCAAAAGCGGACGATAGGCAATGATAGGGAAGCCCTATTTTAAGAGGCTCCGTAGTCAATATTCAGTTTGCTTAGCTCCTTCATTTGTCCGTTGAAGACGAAACGTGATAGCACGACGCTGATTTCATATAAAGCAAATAAGGGGATGGCCACCATCAGATGTGAGATGAGATCAGGCGGTGAAATTAGGCTAGCTAATATAACTAGCACGATATAAGCGTATCTGCGAAATTTGTTCAGGAGCTTTGGATTCAGCAGTTTTAGTCTAGTTAGAAACATAACGACGATGGGGAGTTCGAAGGCAATCGACAAAGGCAGCACAATGTTCAACATGAAACTAAAATATTGGGCAACGCCGTACGTCGGGGTTAATCCAAGGTTATCGGAAATTTGGGTAGTGAACGCCATGCACATGGGGAAAACAACGAAGTAGGCAAAGGTTAAGCCGATGATAAAACACAGGATAGTATAAGGGATATAACGAAGTGTGGTTGATTGCTCCTCCTTCGTTAGGCCTTGTTTAACGAATTCCCAGATCTGATAGAGGATAAAAGGCAAAGTGACTGTTAGGGATATCGCGAACGCAATCATCATATAGAGGCGAATACTATCCATGGGGGAAAATACATGCCATGTCATGTCGGATGCCGGGGGTGTTTGCTTCAAGTACAGGAGGAGCTTCTGGGCGGCAAGAAAGCCGGCAATCATCGTAAGGATAATGACAATTAGAACTCGAATAATACGTGTTCGCAGTTCGGAAAGATGTTCAACGAGAGACATCATTTCTTTTATTGGCATGGAAAACACCTCCAAAGCTAAGTATGATCGTCATTGACTTAAGATCCCGCTAGCATGCGCTTAAGCTCAACGGTGTGGAAGCCGTCCATCAGCTTCGTGTGGATCTCCATGATGGTCTGAATATCCTCAAATGAATATTTACGAACGCCTCCTTTACTTCTTTCCGGGAAAATAAGCTTACGATCTTCGTAATAACGAATCTGCCTTTCCGATAACCCGGTTAATTCGCTTACCACACCAATTTGAATTACTTTCTTCTTCGTCATCGACATCATCCATCCTCCTATAAATGTTAGATAAATTAACGTTTACATGACATTGTTTACAAGTCAACTCTATCACCATGCTCATTTCCGATCAAATAACCTATTTTTATCCCGATATAAGCAATATTTATGTAATGTAATCTTACATGAATTAGTGACGGAACCCTGATCTACTGGTACGTTTATTGTGTGGTTTATCCAAACATGAACGAGGAGATGGGAGCATGGAGAAGACACCGATCAAAGAAGATCAAATTACACGTAGACAATTTTTGACTACAGTCGGCAAAATAGGAGGGTCAGCCGCACTCTTTAGTGTTATGGGGACTCTGGGGCTATTATCCCCAGAAACGATGAAAGCGGCAGATTACACGCCGCCTTCAGGCAGGGATCTCACTTCAACGAACCGAAACGGGAAAAAGGTGATCATTCTAGGCGCAGGGATAGCCGGTATGACGGCGGCCTACGAGCTGGGAATGGCCGGATATCAGTGCACAATTTTAGAAGCGAGAGCTCGTTCCGGCGGTAGAGCTTGGACGGTTCGCAGAGGTACGACTGTTGCGGAAATAGGCGGCAGCAAGCAGGTTGCACGCTTTGATAATGGGATGTATTTTAATGCGGGACCGATGCGGATACCCCAGTTTCATGTAACGTTGGGATATGCGCGTAAATTTGGTGTCGCGATCGAACCCTTCAACAATGTGAACGAGAGCGGCTACTATTATAACGAAAATGTGGGCGAATTGTCGGGTGTGAAAATTCCGAAGCGCCAAGCGAAGGCCGATGTTAGGGGCTATGTCGCCGAAATGCTAGCTAAAGCGGTAAATCAGAAAGCACTGGATCTCCCTCTTACAACAGAAGAAAAAGCTAAGCTTGTCACTTATTTGAAGACCGAAGGGGATTTGAATGCAGATCTGTTCTATAAAGGTTCGGAAAGAGCAGGGTATAACGAGGAACCAGGCGGTAAATTCGACGCAGGCGTACGTAGAGATCCATTTAGTTTAAAAGCGATTATAAATTCTGGTTTTGGGCAATTTTTTAGCAGCGAATACAGTTATGATCAACAAATGATGATGTTTCATCCGGTAGGCGGGATGGACCAGATTGCTAAAGCGTTTGAGAAACGAGTGGGGGACCGAATTGAATTCCATGCAGAAGTACAAGAAATTAAGCAATCCTCCGATGGAGTTCGTATCCTGTATAAGGACTTGAATAGCGGCGCCAGCAAGGAAGCTTCCGGAGACTTTTGTATCTGTACGATTCCTTTGTCTGTCCTCAAGGATATTAAAGCCGATTTCTCCGCAGAAATGTCGACGGCTATTTCTAAAATTAACTACGCATCCGCCGGTAAAATTGGGCTCCAGTTCAAACGTCGCTTCTGGGAGGAAGATGAGTTTATTTTTGGCGGAAGCTCACTTACGAATATGGACATTTCCAGTATTTATTACCCGCCTACTGATTATTTTGCCAAAAAGGGACTCCTCTTAGGTTATTATGCATTCGGGGGTAACGCTGACAAGATTGGTAAAATGACACCTGCCCAAAGGGAAGACTACGCATTAAGCCAAGGGGCGAAAATTCATCCGCAATATTATAAAGAGTTCGAGGCCTCTTTCTCCGTAGATTGGAAGAAGATCAAATATAATCAAGGCGGTTGGGCTTCGTATACGGCTGATGACCGCAAAACGTATTACCCTACCTTGTGTAAGCCGGACGGTCGCATTTATTTGGCTGGGGAGCATATCAGCTATATTACCGCTTGGCAAGCAGGGGCGATTGAATCTGCGAGGAAAGTGGTTACTGAAATTCATGAGCGTGTAATGAAAGAGTAGATGATGAGGAGCGATGAACGATGATGATAACGAAGAAAGTGAAAACCATGGCAGCCGTCACATTAGGTTCATGCCTCATATGTGTCAGCGCCTATGCAGCCGGAACAGAAAAGTCTAGTAAATATTCATCAGAGCCAATTAATGAAGTGGAATTCTATGGAAACCCAGCTTCCTCGATCTCTGCCGGAGTATCTGTGCCTTCTGGTTCTTCCTATTTATTCACAAGCGGAACAGTACCGCCTGTTCTTAATAAAGAGGGTAAAACGGTATATGAGCGCTATGGCGATACCAAAACGCAAGGCATCGGAATTCTTAAAGAGATAGAAAAGCAATTGAAAGATAAGGGATTGACTTTGGCTGATGTCGCTTATCTCCGTGTCTATCTTACAGCTGATGCGGCGAAAGAAGGCAAATTTGACTATCAAGGCTGGTTCGATGCTTATGCGCAATTTTTTGGAAATGAAGCGAATCCGGTTAAGCCTGCACGCTCCACGGTTGGTGTGGCAGGACTCGTAAGCTCTGATTGGCTTATAGAGATCGAAGCTGTAGCGGTATATCCGAAGCATCATAATCAAAACTAATGAAACGGAGTTGTTGATCCTATGCTGCAAAATATTGGCTTTCCTGGTCTCATGTTAATCTTAGTTGTTGTCTTAGTCTTGTTTGGTCCATCCAAGCTTCCAGAGCTTGGTCGCGCAGTGGGGCGCACCCTGCATGAGTTCAAAAACTCTGCGCGGGAACTCGTTTCCGAGGGCAAAGAGGTTCCCGAGCATGTAGAGCCAGCTGATAAGCTGCTCGAGAAGGCGAAAGTATAGACGATCGTCCGAAAGCCTGTATCTGTGATTGTTCTCTTAAGAAGAGAGCATCTGGATACAGGTTTTTTTTGTGCTTGGGGTTGGGGGAGATGAAGCTTGCCACTGTACGCTGATTGCTAGCCTATTGTTGTACAAATGACAACTGCAAAAAACACCGGAAACCCTTGGATTTACACAATCATTTCATGAAAAGTTGTGGTAAAGTGTGCTCACGAATGTAGCTTCCAAACAATTCATTGTGATGGAGGGATGGCTGTTGAAATTAAGTACAAGTGTGGACGTAAGGAAAGAACCATTTCACCTAAATCACTATAAATCGAGCCGAAAGCAGGTTTGGGAAATCTATCATGCGCATCCATGCATGGAGTTCCTCTTCGTGTATGAAGGTCAAGGTAGTGTGGAAGTGAACAAGCATCAGCTTCGCATAGAATCTGGTACATTGCTTGTGTTTCAGCCTTTTCAACTGCATCGGATACGAATTGAAGGGCCATTCGTCCGCTCCGTCCTCATGTTTGACCCTTATAAGCTGGATGCTGCTCTGCTTGCTTTTAGCGGTGTTCGCAAATGGTTTAACATCCTATGGAAGCAGCAATTAACGTGCCAGGTTCTGCCGCAGCAGCATAATTTCGCGAAAATATTTGAAGATTTGAATAGGAAGCTTAGGAGTGTGCCAGCCAATAAACAGCAAGAGGAGTTCATTTTATGCTTATTGTCAATTCTTCAGCAACTAGAGCCATTCGAGAAAGAGGTATATAACGGTCAGAAAGATAAAAATAAGCCGCGTTACAATCATACCGCCTTGCAGATGATAGAGTGGATCGAGCTTCATTATAAGGAAAGATTTGATCTTAATCGGATGTCCGAGGATTTGCACTTATCTACCTACTATTTGTCTCATACATTTCGGCAGTCGACGGGCAGCTCGATCACGGAATTTATCATTTCGCGCAGGTTGAAAGAAGCCTGTTTATTGCTTGAAACGACCTCGAAAACAGCCGGTTTTATCGCGCAGGAGGTGGGTTTTCTGAATGGATCTTATTTCTGTCGTGTGTTCAAGACTGTATTGGGGATCACGCCTAAGGCATATCGTATGCAGGTATAAAAAAACAGCAACACAGTGCAAAATGACGGCAATTGACTGGCACATGGGTACTTCGTAATCTTCTATACTTTAAAATGTAAGCGTTATCTAAATGAAAAAACACTGAGGAGGTAGATCCATTTTTCCAATCGGCTGCTTAACGAAATGGCTGCATTGTGTATGAATAACTTTTAGGAGGAATGATTCATATGGTAGAGCTGTTCAAAAGATATACAAGTAAGACATGGGCGATGACATTGATTTCATCATTAATGGTCATGACGATACCTTCTGTTGCGGGTGCAGCTACGAGCACACTCAGTCCCTCAGATGATTCATATGTCCATCAAAGCAATGCGACTTCCAATTACGGAACGGCGACATCGCTTTATGTCAAAAATGATCCAACCGCCGCTCGATATGCCTATCTTAAATTTAATTTAACGGGGATTACAGGCGTTTCTAGTGCCAAATTGCAAATATATGGCAGCGCTTCTGCGTCGACCGTTCTATCGGCTTATCAGACCACGGATAGTTGGACGCAATCAGCACTTACTTGGAACAATAAACCGGCGGTTGGCAGTGCGGCAGGCAGTGTATGGTGTTGTTTCATTTGCACTGCAAGAGAGTGTTGGCAAATATACGACGCTAAACAGCAACGAGAATGCGTCTAATAAACCACAGCTCGTGGTAGTAAGTGGTGGCGGTACTGGCGGTGACACTCAGGCGCCAACGGCTCCGACGGGTTTGATAGGAACAGCGGCTTCCAGCAGCCAAATCAATTTGAACTGGAGCGCATCCTCCGATAACGTAGGTGTTACGGGCTATGATCTGTATCGAAATGGTACTCTGCTCACAAGTGTCACCGTCACTTCGGCTAGTGATATAGGTTTAACGGCATCAACTACTTATAGCTACTATGTTAAAGCGAAGGATGCAGCTGGCAACGTTTCTGCGCCAAGCAGTACCATTAATGCAACTACGAATGCAGGATCACCGCCTTCAGGCTGTACGAATGCTCTAAATACAACGGCTGCCATTCAAAATGCTATGAAAAATGCGGCCGCAGGCTCTGTCATCTCCATCGCTCCAGGCATATATACAGGTGATCCCTCTGCGAGCGGGGACCCGGGCGGTCAAGGGCTATTTTTCTCCGATAAAAACGGGACTTCTGCTAATCCTATTATTTTGAAAAGCTGTGATGCAGCCCATCCGGCTGTGCTCCAAGGTGTGAATGTGAATGACGGTTCTTATGGCATTCATCTAACTGGCGACTACTGGCAGATTCGCGATCTCGCAGTGACCAACGCTCAAAAGGGCATTATCATCGACAACGGTAACCGCAACCTACTCAATAATGTTGAGGTCCATAATGTCGGTGATGAGGGAGTGCATTTCCGCGATGGCAGCTCTTACAACACACTGGAGTATTCCTTGATTTATGACACAGGGAAATATCAAGCTGGTTATGGAGAGGGTGCCTATGTGGGATCTGACTCCAGTTCGAATTATGAGCACGTAGTTACGGGGAATGTCATAAGTCATACGAATTTCAATGGCGGTATTACAGCCGAGCATATTGATGTCAAAGAAGGCGCCAGCGGCACAATTATCGAGTACTGCACATTTAACGGGACAGGAATTAGTGGAGCTAACAGTGCAGATAGCTTTATTGATGTGAAAGGAGTTAATACCATCGTTCGTTATAACCAAGGTTTCCGTAATGGAAATGCAAACATTTTGGACGCTTTCCAAGTACGCACGCACGGCACAGCTTATGCCACGGGTACGAACAATTCTTTTAACAACAACACCGTAAACCTGGATAATTCGGCTGGTTACGTCGTTTATGCGACAAGCGCGGCGACAGGAACGACTGCGACAGGTGATACCCGTACAGGCGGGGGTAATTTGTATAGTACTAACGTGAATTGACGATTCGAAAGAGTGAAGAAGAGATACGACGGGTGATTCATTCCATGTCACATGTGTTCGTTGCCGATTAAGCGCGGACGGCAAATGAAGACAAATCGATATGATCGACCTGAGGCATAGCCTCAGGTTTTTTAATTGTGATTGGATAAAATCAGCCATAAATGGGCAATCACTAGGAGGTTGGCATCTGCTCGAAGTAAATCTCCTCTTTTACATATCGACATTATGCCTTTTGTATGGGATTATGAAGGAATGTGAGTTGGATAATAGGGGGCAGCTTTGATGAGTTTCACAAAGCCGACAGCGTTGGTGACTGGCGCATCTAGCGGATTTGGCTTGCTAACGTCAATAGCTCTGGCTCAAAAGGGGTATCATGTTATCGCGACGATGCGCGACCTTGGTAAAAGCGGAGCCTTGCTCGCGCATGCCGAACAAGCTGGAGTAACCAATGCCATCGAAACCATGGCTCTTGACGTAACCGTTCATGATTCGATTGAACAAGTTGTTTCTGATATGATGGACAAGTATGGCAGAATCGATGTTCTCATTAACAATGCCGGCTTTGCGGTTGGGGGCTATGTGGAAGATGTACCGTTGGAAGCGTGGAGATCTCAGCTGGAAACGAATGTATTTGGTGTCATTGCGACAACGAGAGCTGTCCTGCCGCACATGCGCACACAGCAATCGGGTTGTATCGTTAATGTAAGCAGTGTGAGTGGGTTATCCGCATTTCCTGGCTATGCGCCATATAGCACTTCGAAGTTTGCCATTGAGGGCTTTAGTGAATCGCTTCGTTTGGAGATGATGCCGCTAGGTGTGCGTGTCGTGCTCGTTGAGCCAGGTGCCTATAAGACAGAGATTTGGCGAAAAGGCTTCGAGGCGATCCATACTGCGGAAGCGTCTCCTTATTGGAAACGGCTTAGCAAAATGCTTGACTATTCAAGGAAAGCCTCAGCTACAGCACCCGATCCGCAGGAAGTAGCAGACCAAATTGCGCGAATTGTAGCCAACCCGCGGCCAAAGCTGCGTTATCCAATGGGACGCGGTGTGAAGGCGGGACTTTGGGCGAGAAGTCTGTTGCCATGGAGATGGTATGAAGGCGTTTTGAATCGAATATTAAAATGAAGAGGGATGTACTTGTATAAGTACGAATAAACCAAGGAGTGAAATGAATGTCTCGTAAGTGGGAAAGAATGGTAAGTAAAAATACGAAAACCGTAAACAAGAATCGCTCCAAACAGGGAATGGCTCCGATTTCTTCGGACCCGGATCGATCGGAAGTATTCAAGGGCAGAAGCATAATGTTAGCTTTATTCTTTGTTCTAATTTCCATCTTATTATTGGCTACTTTGACCAAAACAGAAGGGGACAAGATGTACTGGTATACGACACTCAGTTATCTGGCGGTTGGTCTGTTCGTTTATTTTATTCGCCGTCCGTATTTGAAGGTTAGTAAAACGAGTCTTTCGAAAAGAGGATTCGCTAGAGAGCTTGTTCTGAACGCCGATAAAATCAAAGAAATCGTATATTCTCCTGGTCAGGTCGTCATTGATCTGAATGGGAAGTCACCTCGCTGGGTGTACAACAAATCTCTGAATCGATTCGACGTAGCGGCTATGGCAGCTAGATTGAAAAAATTTGCTGAACAAAACCATATTACGTTTGTGGATAAAACGGTTTAAGTGCGGATGCACGATCTGAAGCTATAAAACGATGAAAAAGCCCAATTCGACATTGGGCTTTTTTTGCTGCTTGGGCATGATGAGCCAACTGAGATTAGACTGTTGAGTTAGAGAGGCGACATATTGTAATTATGGGACATTTTAATCATATTTATCGTCGTCGATTCTAACCACATTATCCATGATGAGCTCAACTTCCGTCTCGAAGTTCAAATGAAGAGGTGCTGGCAGTGCATCGAAGATTTCCTGCATCAACTCCATCTCTAATAACACATCGATGGTTTGAGGTCGCGGTTCTAACTCATCAACCCATTCACGGACAGCATCAATAAATAAATAGAAAGATGATTGGAATTGATCGGCAACAGCTTCCTGCTCATCACCACGGGATGCCGACATGGCATTCCAGTTTTTTAGCGTGGTTTGTAAGGCTTGTTTTACGTTTGGGTTCATTAGTAATCTCCTAAAAGCATACGGTGAAGGTGGAATGGTCATCTTCCTTAACTTTAAGCATGTTTTACATCGCTAAAGTGGCAAACTCCCGCATTTCTCATCAATTAACGATGAAAAACATCGTCTCGGGTAATAGAGTGAGTAGAATGGCCAACTCCATGTGTAATCAACCATCACTTCAACGCCCGCGTGGAAGCTCGGATAATCAACTCCGAAGGCAGAATGATCTTCCGATTCTCGTGAACGGCTTCGCCTTCGATGCGTTCGATCAACAGCTGCATGCCTAATAAGCCGAATTGATAGGCAGGCTGTGAAGCCAAGGTTAGAAAAGGGTTAATCGCACCTGCTGGGCCAAAATCATCAAAACAGACGACCGAGAGATCATCTGGCACCTGCAAGCCGCGCTGTCTCAGCGATTGAATGACGCCGACGGCGAGCATGTTGTTAGCCGCAAAGATCGCTGTTGGCGGATCTTCTAGATTGAGTAGTGCGTCTAACGCGGATTCATCGTGGAAATCACGATAGTTCAGATGTGCGACGAGCGAGTCATCTACGGTTAATCCGCTAAGCAAATGCGCCTCGCAGTACCCTGTGTGACGCAAGCGGGCCGTAGAGACATCCTGGGAACCGTTAATCATCGCGATACGGCGATGCCCCAGTTCAATTAAATGCTCAACAAGCTTCCGCGCGCCTTCCTTGCTGTCCCCGAGTACCACATCCGCCTCGATTCCCGGAATTTCACGGTCAAGCACAACGAAGGGGATATTATGCTTTTGCAATTGCCCAAGACTCTGGGCAGAATGATCACCCGTCGGGGCGAATAGAACGCCATCCACACGGGTTGATAGAATCATATCAACGTAGTCTTTCTCTTTCGCATAATCCTCGTCGCTATTCGCAAACAGAAGCCGATACCCAGCACGTTTAGCAGCATCTTCTGCGCCGCGTGCAAGCGTAGTATAGAACGGATTTGTAATATCCGTAATGAGGAGTGAAAGAATCTTGGTCTTCTGAAGTACCAGACTGCGTGCCATCGAGTTCGGAATATAGTGGAGATCTTCCATCACTTTACTTACCCGTTTGCGCGTTGCTTCGCTGATACGACCTGTATTATTGATAACCCGTGAAACGGTCATTGCCGAAACACCGGCTTTTTCAGCGATATCATAAATTGTAATCACGTTGAGTCACCTTTTCATCTCATCCTATTCGTCTATTGTATAGAAATTAAGGATTGACAGCAAGGCTTGAAATTGATATTTTTGAGTTATCGGTAACATTCATTTTTAGAGGAGGTTTTGAATATGCTAAAAGGTATTCCTTCCATCCTGTCGCCGGAGCTTTTGAAGGTGTTGATGGAAATGGGGCATGGGGATGAAATTATTCTAGCGGATGGCAATTTCCCTGCTGCCAGTCATGCGAATCGTTTGCTGCGCAGCGATGGCCATGGCGTACCGGAATTGTTGGAAGCGGTTTTATCGTTATTCCCACTGGATACTTACAGTGAATACCCTGTAGCGTTAATGGCCAAAGTACCAGGGGATCAGGTGGATACACCAATCTGGGAAGTATACGAAGAAATCATTCGTACCCATGCACTGCCACAAATTGAGCATGTGGAGCGATTCGCTTTTTATGAGCGAGCGAAGAAGGCCTATGCAATCGTGGCAACGAGTGAAAAAGCTTTATACGCGAATATTATTTTGAAAAAAGGTGTCATTAGCGAGTAGTTTGAATTATCGATAACCCTAAAATCAACCCTGTTTAAAGGCATAATTCCTATTATTCCCATACATAACAAGGAGGATGAAATAAAAATGGCAAACAGTGATTACAGATGGAACCAAGAATTCCCGAAGATTGGGATCCGACCAACGATTGACGGCAGAAGAAAAGGTATTCGTGAATCACTTGAAGATCAAACGATGAATATGGCTAAAGCTGTAGCCGCTTTACTGAGTGAAACACTGAAATATCCAAACGGCGAGCCTGTAGAGTGCGTAATTGCTGACACCTGCATCGGAGGTGTAGCAGAAGCTGCAGCAGCAGCGGATAAATTCACGAAATCCGGAGTAGGCGTTTCCATCACTGTTACTCCTTGTTGGTGTTACGGAACGGAAACGATGGATATGGACCCATCCACACCGAAAGCCATTTGGGGCTTTAACGGTACGGAGCGTCCGGGTGCGGTTTACTTGGCGGCTGTTTTATCGGGTCATGCACAGAAAGGCATTCCGGCATTTGGTATTTACGGCAAAGATGTTCAAGATGCAGGTACAACAGATATACCGCAGGACGTTCATGAGAAGCTGATTCGTTTTGCTAAGGCAGGACTTGCTGCCGCTTACATGAAAGGGAAATCATACCTCTCAATCGGCTCTGTATCCATGGGGATTGCAGGATCAATTGTGAATGAGGAACTGTTCCAGAACTATTTGGGAATGCGCAACGAATATGTCGATATGTCCGAATTAGTGCGTCGGATTGATGAAGAGATTTTCGATCCTGAAGAGTATCAATTGGCGCTGAACTGGGTCAAAGAGAACTGTACGGAAGGCCCGGATAAGAATCCGCCTGAGATTCAAACAAGCCGTGAAAAGAAAGATAAAGATTGGGAAACCGTTGTGAAAATGTCCTTGATTGTCAGGGACCTAATGGTTGGCAACCCGCGTCTGGCTGACATCGAGTTCGGAGAAGAAGCGCTTGGCCACAACGCGATTCTCTCTGGTTTCCAAGGACAGCGTCATTGGACGGATCACTTCCCGAACGGGGATTTCATGGAAGCCATCCTGAACACTTCCTTTGACTGGAATGGCAAACGCGCACCTTATTTGGTTGCCACGGAGAACGATAGTCTGAATGGTGTTGCGATGTTATTTGGTAATCTGTTGACGAATACAGCGCAAATCTTCGCTGATGTAAGAACATACTGGAGCCCAGATGCGGTGAAACGAGTAACAGGGCACACGCTTAGCGGTGCAGCCAAAGACGGAATTCTTCACTTGATTAACTCCGGACCCGCAGCGCTGGATGGCACAGGCGAACAAAGCCGCAACGGCAAGCCAGTCATGAAGCCTTACTGGGAAATCACGGATGAAGAAGTGACCAAGTGCCTGGAAGCAACTTCTTGGCGTCCTGCATCCGTTGAATATTTCCGCGGAGGCGGATATTCCACGGACTTCCTTACCAAAGGTGGAATGCCGGTCACGATGTCTCGCATCAACTTAGTAAGAGGCTTAGGTCCCGTGCTTCAGTTAGCAGAAGGCTACTCCGTTGATCTGCCTGAGAATGTGCATCAACAGCTGGATGATCGCACAGATTCAACATGGCCGACGACTTGGTTTGCTCCTATTTTGACAGGTGAAGGCTCATTTACCGATGTTTATTCCGTTATGGATAACTGGGGTTCCAATCATGGCTCGATCAGTTATGGTCACATCGGTGCTGACTTGATTACACTTGCTGCTATTTTAAGAATTCCTGTGTCTATGCATAACGTAGCGAAAGAACACATTTTCCGTCCTCGGGTTTGGAGTAATTTCGGCACATCAGATCCAGAGGGCGCTGATTTCAGAGCTTGCAGCAGCTTCGGGCCTTTATATAAATAGTTGCAATTGCACGAATTGAGGTGACTCTGGTGGGGACTAACCATTTGAATATGCTAGCCGTAGATTTCGGAGCTAGCAGCGGCAGAACTATTTTGGGGCGTTGGAGTGGTTCTACACTTACCGTTGAAGACATTCATCGCTTCTCGAATGATCCTGTTGAGCTTGGCGGTGGAGACCGGTTATAGCTGGCCCTGTGGAAGCGACGGCGATCGGCAATATTACGATGCAGGTCATGTCCGAGCAGCAAACAAGAGAAGAATTGACGAAGTATGCCCGTAAAAGTGTAGCCAAAGGCCTGGTTGTAGGACCTGGCGGGAATATTAGCGCAAGATTTGAAGATACGATGTACCTTTCTCCAAGCGGTTTCGCACTAGAAGATATTGAGCCTGAGCAATGGGTGCCGGTCGATATCCCAACGGGGAACATTCTGGACTCAACCTACCGTCCTTCTTCCGAGGTACTCATGCATTTATTTTGTTATCGCGTGAATCTCATCATGAAGGCGATCGTGCACACGCATCCGGCTTACTGTATCGCATTGACACTCGTTGATAATGAGCTTCCAATGCTGTTTCCAGACCAAGCCGCGCTTGTTGGCGACGTAGCCTTCGTTCCATATGTCGTTCCAACAACGGATAAACTAGCCAACCTAGTGGCTGAGAAGGCTGACCGTTATAGCTCGATTTTGCTAAACAATCATGGACTCGTGACAACGGGTAAAAATTTGCGTGAAGCCTACTACCGCACGGAAGTCATGGAAGAGAGCGCGAAGATTTACCTCATCGCAAAATCCGTTGGTCAACCCAGAAGGCTGACGGAGGAAGAGTACAAAGAAATCCAAGGTTTAGAAAGCGAAGCTTACCGCGTGAATTTATTGCAGCAAATGAAATAATAGAGTTGTCTGGAATATCCGCTCTCATCACATTCGATGGGGGCGGTTTTTTTAGGGAAAAAGAGAACTAGAAGGAAATACAACAATACTTGCACCCCGGTGCTATTAAGCTCTAACTCATAAGCCGTTACTCCTCACTATTCGGAACATTAGACACAATAACCGTAATACAACACATGTTCATACTATTTGTTGTACAATAAAATGGAATTGATGCATAAAAGGATAGCGAGGTGGCCGCATGGTTAATATTTTGGTTGTTGATGACGAGCCGATGATTTGTAAAGGTGTGGCTGCCATTTTGAAACAGTCGAACCTGGACATCGCTGAGGTGTTTATCGCATATAACGGTTTTGAAGCATTGGATTTTATACATTTGGAGAAAATCGATCTTGTTTTTACGGATATTCAAATGGAAAAGATGAATGGGATTGAATTGATTGAAAATATATTCATGGAAGATCCAACGATTCCAATCGTCATTTTATCCGCTCATGGCGAGTTTGAATACGCCCAGAAAGCGATCCGTTTCGGAGCCAAGGAATATTTGGTCAAGCCGATAACGCCGCCCCATCTCATTTCGGTAGCAGCTAAGTTGTTGGGAGAAAAGGAAGAGAAGCAGCGGCATTTCTCGAATTGGGAGAGCAGCCGAACCCTGTCTGAGCATACGTCGCTCGAGATGAACTATTACTTGAATGAACTTGTCACAGGAACGGTTCATGAGTCCGAAGTACCGGCTATCATGGAGAAGCTGGGAAGCCGAATGAAGGGTACGCATTACAGCATGTTAGTGATCAAATTATCTCTAGAGCGAGGCGGCATTCATGATCAGGAAATATCGACATTGAAGGACCGTAGTCTTCTGAAGTACGCCGCTTTGAATATTATTGAGGAGACCGCGATTCAGTGGTGCCATCTCGTATTTAATACGCATAATTCTACCTTTTCCTTGCTGCTGCAAATTCCGGAAGAGGAGATTAGGGGTTCTCAGAGCATTAACCAATTGTTGATGGTGGCCCAGATGATTCATACGAATTTGCAAAAATACGTCAATGTCAAATGTCAGATTGGGATTAGCCGCATTCGGGAGAGTGTCATACAGCTGCCTGTTATTTATCAAGAAGCTCTGGAGAGCTTGGCTTGGAGCGAGACGCACAAAGGGCATCACATGTTCTACATTGAGGATATCGGCAAAACGACGAACGAACAAAATTTGACAAATACGCAGGTTGACGAAGCTAATAACCGAATTGTATATGAGACGAAAACCTACATTGAAGGACATTTTAGTGATAAAGGCCTAAAGCTACAAGATATCGCCGATGCTGTGCATTTGAGCCCTAATTATTTGAGTTATTTGTTTAAAAAAGTGATGGGAATCAACATTTGGGACTATGTGACCAAGCTTCGTATGGAAAAAGGGAAGCAGTTGATTTTGACTACGGACAAACGCAGGTACGAAATTTCGGAAGAAATCGGTTACGAATCTCCAGAGCATTTTAGTAAAATATTTAAAAAACATTTCGGGTTGAATATTTCGGAGTTAAAACATACGGGTCCGTAACATGCGACATGATTAGCGTAACAGGACACATCGTCGCTCCTGGCGGTTCCCTTTATAATCGAAAGTGTAGAAACTAACATTTGATGAAACGATTCGAAAGGGGAACCAAACATGAAAGCTAAAAAGGCTTCAGCCATCAGTGCGATTGCACTGACCGTTTTACTCGCAGGATGCGGTACGAACAGTACCACGACATCAAGCACTCCTGCCCCAGCAAAGGAAACAGCAGCGCCTGCTGCCACAGCGACGCCTGCAGCCAAAAAAGTGACAATTACAGCCCAAGGCTTCAAGCCTGACCAGAAGGAAAAGAATGATCAGCTTGACCAGCGGATCAGCCGTTTTAAGGCGAAAACCCCGAATGTTGAATTCAAGAAGGACGACTGGCAGTACAACCCGCTGGAAATTGGGATCAAAATGGCTTCGAATAGCGCGCCAACTGAATATACGACGTATGCAACAGAAGGAAAAGTGCTCGTCGACAAGAAATGGGTCGCTGACATTACCGATTCGATTAATGCTTGGGAGCATGCCAAGGATATGAATGATCTCCTTTCCAAACCGTTTGTGGTCAATGGGAAAACGTATGGAGTACCTATCGACGGTTATGTGATGACCATTACGTTGAACAAGAAGCTTTTCAAAGAGAAAGGCGTCGAGCTGCCACCGATGGATTGGACGTGGGATGATCTGTTAACGGCTGCGAGAAAAATTAATGATCCTGCCAAAGGCATCGCGGGCTTTATTCCAATGGGTAAAGGACCGGAAGCAGGCTGGAACTGGACGAATTTCCTTTACGCAGCTGGCGGTGATGTACAGAAGCTCGATAACGGTAAAGTCGTAAGCGTATTCAATTCTGATGCTGGTGTGAAGGCGCTTGAATTTTATAAAAAGCTAAAAGACGAGAACTTAATTCCACAGAACTGGGCCTTAGGTTATGGCGACGCATTGAGTGCATTCTCCCAAGGACGCGGTGCGATGGTGATGTGCGGAAGCGGCAACGCAGCAGATGCTGCGATCAATGAGGGCGGTATTAGCAAAGAGGACATGGTCGTATATCCAATGCCTTCGATCACGAAAGGCGGCAAGCATACGGGCGTTCTTGGCGGTAACTATCGCGTTATCAATCCGAAGAGTGACAAGGAACAACAGCAAATAGCTTTCAAATGGATTACGGATGAGTATTTCACAGACGATTTCTTAAATTCCACGAAAAAAGAAATCGAAGACCGTAAAGGTAAAAACCGTGTCTACATTCCACAACCGATTAACTATTGGAAGGATTCCTCAGATTTCGGTAAAAAGTATACCGATTTACTGGCCAAATATGACAACGTGTTTAAATACGACCCACAATTGCTAAGCCTATGGGACGGCAAGCCTGAAGCGCAGTATGAAGCACAGAAATATTATACTGAGATGGCCAATGTGATCCAAAAAGTGTTCACAACCAAAGATGTTGATTTGAAAAAGACGTTGGCGGATGCATCGAATAAAGTACAAACGGAAGTATTTGACAAAGTGAAAGTCGAATAGCACCGAAACATCGGATCTAAGCCGTTTATCGGTTTAGGTCCGATTTTATAAGGAGTGTTCAAAATGGATGCAGAATTGCGTGTACGACCTGTCGCAGCGAGTAGAACGGTGAAGAAGAAAATCAACTGGTATTTGTGGGGGACGCTGTTTGTCCTTCCAGAAATCGTGTTATTTATAGTTTTTTTATGGGTGCCGATTTTTAAAGGGATTTTCTACAGCTTTTACAATATTGATTTTGTTGATGGCAATCATTTCATTGGCTTGGCTAACTATGTAAGCATTTTTCAAGATGGACTGCTGCTCACCTCGATTAAAAATACGCTGTATTATATGGGCTTAGGTGTCTTACTCGGTTTCTGGGTACCGCCGCTTATCGCAATCGTCGTTTCCGAATTGAAATGGTTTCAGGGGGCAGCCCGTATAATTGGCTATTTGCCAAGTGCTGTTCCAGCCATCGTTCTTTATGGGATGTGGCAGTGGTTTTTTGATGCCGTGGGCCCGATTAACAGCCTTTTACAAACGCTCGGTATCCCCAAAGTGGAGTTCTTCAGTCCGAAGATGGCCATGGGCTCGATCGTTTTGCTTGAAACGTGGCAAAGCTTTGGCGCAGCCACTCTCATCTATATCGCAGCTGTCGTGGGTATTCCTAGGGACATTTACGAAGCCGCTGAGATCGATGGCGCCAGTGTCTGGCAGCGTATTCGCCATATCACCTTGCCAAGTATCAAGACATTGATGCTGCTACTGCTTCTCTTGCAGTTGATCACCACTTCACAGGGCTTTCAAGCGCAATTATCGATGACCGACGGGGGACCGAATAATGCGACGCTTACGTACTTGTTGTGGATGAATCATACGGCGTTCCGTGATCTTGATTTTGGGAAAGCGAATGCAATGGGCAGCTTAATGTTTTTCGTTTTAATTTTACTTTCCGTGTTATACAATCTGTTGCAGCGTAGAGGTGAGAAGGCATGAAGCGGGATGAACGTGGCATTATTTCGCCCTATGATATGAAAAAAGGCTCTGTGAAAGCTGGTTACACCTTCATGGTGCTGCTGATGATCGTCATTGGCATTACGACGTTATACCCGTTTTTCAATACTTTTTTTGGTTCACTCAAAACACGGGAGGAATTCTTTGCCTTTCCACCGACTTTTTTTCCGAAAAGCTGGATTTGGACCAATTACAATGATGCGTGGAACGGGTTCGATTTGCCCTTACTGACTTTCTTGAAGAATACCCTATTCATCTACATGGGAAATGTCGTGTGTTCACTGCTGCTAATTGGTTTAGCGGCTTACGCGCTGTCACATTTGAGGGTACCGTTCAAGAGATGGGTGACGCTCTTCTTCTTGGCTACTCTGTTGATACCGCCTGCCACTTACATTGTTCCTAACTTTATGAACCTGAAAAGCTTGGGCATGATCAATACGTACTGGGCTTTCTGGCTGCCGGCTGCAGCGAATGCTTATTTCATGCTTCTGCTCAAAAACTTCTTCGATGGCATCCACGAAGAAATTCTGGAAGCAGCGAGAATCGATGGAGCGAGTGAATTCAAATCATTCATTAAAATTGCTGTTCCACTCTCTACACCCATAATTGGGACCCTGCTGATTCTATCCTTCTCGACAACATGGAACGATTTCTACTGGCCTAGTATTGTGATGACAGAAAAGGAGATGTACCCGCTTGCCACAGGGATTTATCGGTATGTGGTGTACTCAACATCGGTTATTCCATGGAGTGTGCGGTTCGCTATCTTGACGATGGCGATGCTGCCGCCGGTTGTGTTTTTTCTCATTTTCCAAAAATTTATCATACGTGGGTTAACCGTTTCCAGCGTCAAAGGTTAGGTCAAAGAACGCCCCTCAGAATGCTTATTCTGAAGGCGTTTTCTTTTGCTTAAAGGAGATTGCGGCCGTTGTAGCGAAGCTAAGTGTGCAGTGAGACGGTTAGGAGGAATAATCTCCGAGGATACGGCTTGAAAGGAAGGAATGTCGGCATGCGAAAAATGCTGAGTAATATGAATTTGATGAAAAAGTTGATCGTACTGCTCATCTTATTCGTCGTCATCCCGATTTTGGTATTGGATTTATTTGTAGCCAAGAAGCTGGAGTCCATTACGGAAGAGCAAGTGGGGAACGCGCTGCTTCAGTTAGTGCGAGGAAGTCACTTGACGCTAGACAGAGAGAGCAGTGATTTTGAGGAAAAGACAGAGAAAATCATGATATCTCAAGAAATACAACAGCTTGCCAGCATCCCTTCCTCGTCGGAGTACGAACGATTTGAAATTTTTAAAGCCCTAGATAAATATTTGAACAACTATTCGACGAGTGCGGTTCGATATTCGCTGTTTTTTTCGGACACAGATAAGCAGTATTCGTTCGTCCCTAATCCCGATCTTCTGAACAATGGTATTTTTTATGCAACAGATTTGAATGCGCTATCTTGGTATAAAGATGTAAGTCAGGCCAGAGGGAAAGGGGTTATTCGTGTTATTGATAAATTCGGATACAACCCTAATAATTTGCAAACCGTTGCGTATATGCGCCAGTTAAATAGCATTTATAACGGGGAAAGTGTGATTGGTTATTTGGTTGTGTCTGGCATTGAGACACCGCTGCAGTTGGATTTTTCGCCTTTTGACAAGTATGCGGGTGCGGAATTAATGCTGCTAAACCAAGACAATACGGTGCTCGCGACGAATACAACCAGCTTTGAGATCGGATCCTCGGTACATGTTCCTGCGAATCAAGTAGAAGGTGTTTATAAGCTGAAAGAGGCTGGACAAGAGTTCATGTGCGTTCTTCACACAAGTGACTATACGAAGACGAAATTGCTCATGCGAGTTCCTGTTCAGTCGATTATTATCGATCATATTAGTGTGCAGCGATTGGTTGATTGGATCATGGTTATTTATTTCTTTATCTTGATTTTGGCGAGTATATACTTTATCCAGTCGATCTTGAAACCGATCTCTCGATTAGCCCGTATCACGAATTCCTATCATCCAGGTAGACCCTTGGCTATTTCCTTACACTCGGATAGCAAGAATGAGATTGTTTTGCTCAATAATCATTTTATACGCATGACCGATCGCTTGAATCAAACCATTTATGATCAATATGAACTCGAACTAAAGCATAAGGAGATTGAATTATCCATTCTGCATACACAAATTAATCCGCATTTACTTTACAACACCTTGGAATCTGTGTATTGGCATACGTTAATGGAAGGGGCAGCAGAGTCTGCTGAAATGATCAAAGATTTATCGCTTATTATGCGAATTGGGCTGAGCAAAGGGAAGCTGTTAATTCCAGTTATGGAGGAAATTAATCATGCGGAGGCTTATGTTCGCTTGCAGCTATTCCGCTATGAATATGCCTTTCAAGTCCACTGGGATATTGAAGAGGGAGCGAAGCGGTTTATAGTGCCGAAGGTCGTTCTTCAGCCAATTATTGAGAATGCGATTCTGCACGGCATTAAAAACATGAGCCAAGATGGGGAATTATGGATTTCGGTGAAAAGCGCGGAGGATAAAGTCATCATCAGTGTGGAAGATAACGGTTATCGGCAGGCGGATATCGAGATGATGAATAGTATCCTGCAGGGGAAGGAAAGTAATCGAGGCTTCGGTATTATTAATGTTCAGAAGCGGATCCAGCTGCATTTTGGCGGAAACTACGGTTTACATTACAGCCTTAGAGAAGGTCAAGGTGTACGAGCTTGGATCGAGCTCCCAGCTGTTCTTGACGAGAATGAATTGAAATAGCCCCATCATTTGGGGCGCTGCCATTTCTTCCGATAAGCTAGCGGCGTATCTCCAGCACGGTCTTTGAACAAATTTATGAAATGACTGACATTGTCAATACCGACCCTGGCGGCTACTTCGGATACAGGCATATCGGAGTATTTCAAACGTTCCTTGGCGTGTGTCATACGAATTAATATGAGATATTCATGGGGCGAATAGCCTGTATATCGTTTGAATTGTTTGGCCAAATGGTACTTGCTTACAGCATGCTCATGGTCCAGCTGGTCCAGCGAAATCGATTCGATGAATCTATGTTCCAGCGTTTGGCAAATGTCTTCGATGTAGCTGGGTTTCTCGGCATCGGGCATGGATAAATTTTGCGCTGCCAGCAAGAGCTCCGTCAGGAGATCTACAAGCAGCTTGGACGAGATGAGCTCAGTGCGGGCACTTCGTTGCTGCTGGTAATGTAAGATTTGCCGCAGTACAGTGGGAATGATGGATTCAGGGTTCAGCTGCAGGACTGGCTCATCATTAGAAGTGAACTGCTCATAGTAACCAAGATGTCGAGCTGCCATGCAGATGCACCCATAGAATTTCCCAAGGCTCGAGTGGATCAGTTTCATAGTAATGATAATCTTCACAATGTATGAAGAACACCTGTTGAGGCTGAAGGTTATATCTCTTACCTTGATATTTCAAGCGGCCTTTGCCTTTGATCGTGTAAACGATAAGGTAGGAGTCCAGCTGTTCACGTTCTGTAAAGTAACCGGGCAACGTACGGAAATGGCCAATTTCTTGCACATAATAGAGGGTGGATTTGGCGAAAACAGAGGGGCTGGATATGAAGCGTATCGAGTCTTCTGACCAAGCTGTCGTGAAATTTTCTTTATAAGTTGTCATGCTGCATCACCTGCACAAGATTCTATTATTTTCAAACAATTTAATTGGATGTTTTCTGTGTTGTAAGCCATTACAATGAGTTTATAAAGGTATTATTTTTATCTTATAAATGAATAGAGTGGTAGGGATGTCTGTTTACCCAGCTATAAAAGCAAGCCAAAAACTGCGAATCGGACTTTATTCGGTGGGGCTCCGTGCCTATTGGGAACAGTTCCCTGGCTTAAAGGAACGGCTTGAGGAATACGGTCGATTCATTGAGAAGCGAATCTCTGAATGGGCTGAAATCTATTATTACGGGCTGGTAGATACGGCGGTATGTTCGATATGTACAGCGACTTTACGATGATTTCGGCGCAGACAGGGCTGGACGTTGAGGTGCTTGAAATGTGTGATTTGGATCGCATGCTGCGGGAGGTGACACCGCAGGTGGTGAGAGCGAAGCTGGCTGAGGTTCACGAGATGTTCCAGATCAGCGGCGACTCGCCTTCTGATCCGATCGCGAAGAAGCCTACGGATGAGCAGCTGGAGTGGTCTTGCAAAGTGGCGGCAGCACAGGAGAAGCTCGTTAGAGCTTACGATCTGGACGCCTTGTCCTACTACTACCACGGTGCGCCGGGTGGCGACTATGAGAAGCTGCAAGGCGGCTTCATCGTTGGCCATTCGCTGCTTACCGCGCGCGGTATCCCCTGTTCCGGAGAAGGGGATCTCAAGACGGCCGTCGCGATGAAAATCAGCGACATCCTTGGCGTCGGTGGCAGCTTCTCCGAAATCGTCGTCGTGGATTATATCGACGAGACGATCTTGCTGGGCCATGACGGACCGTTCCATATCGCGCTTTCCGAAGGAAAGCCGATTTTGCGCGGCATGGGGCTTTATCACGGGAAGCAAGGCACGGGCGTATCCGTCGAGGCGAAGGTGAAGACGGGAGCGATCACGACGCTGAACGTGACGCAGACCGGCGATGGACGGCTGAAGCTGATCTCCAGCGAAGGCGAGTCCACGAGCGGGCCGATCATGAAGATCGGCAACGCGCAGACGCCGGTGAAGTTCCGCGACCATCCAGACGCGTATATGACGCGCTGGTTCGCCGAAGCGCCGACGCACCACTGTGCGATGTCCATTGGTAATAATGCTTCCATGTTCCAGAAGGTCGCGGAGCTGATGAATGTGAAGCATGTGATTCTATAGAAAAGGATCTTACGCTGCAATAAGAACTACGATCCGTATATATCCAAATAACTACTTTTTGAGCTTTAAGGGAATATGGAAAGGAGCATACCAAAGAACCTAGTGGTTTACTGACCCCTAGGTTTTTATTTGGTAATCAGGACATGTTCAAGTGTTAATTTTGCGGCATACCGGACTCCATATCCGCTCCCGAGTTGTTATCTGTAATTTCCACATAATGATCGACTGTATCTAGGACCTGGCTTAATTGCCACTTGCTAAAGATGATCCGATCTGAAGAAATAGCATTATATGTACTTTCTTGTTTACTAATTTTAAACCCTCGGTAATTCTCATAAATGGTTCTCATTATGATCTCTCCCTCGCTTTGATGTATATCTTAAATTATCATCAAACGAGCATTTTTGGTAGAGGTGTAAATTGATAGAAAATGTCTTTTTCTGACTAATTGCATTTAAATATGATTAAATGCTATGAAAATATGAAAATGTCCGTATATGAAAAGATGAAAACGTAGTGATTATCACTGGAAGTTCTGGAGTCGGGCTGCTTTAAGGTGAATATTTTTACTTGCGCATAGAAATGAAAGGGATTGCAGAAAAATATAGCAACTGATATAATTAATAAAATTAGTAAATTTATTAACTAAATAAGGTGTGGTGTGAATGGCGACCATTAAAGATATAGCTGAACAAGCCAATGTATCTTCCGCAACCGTTTCACGCGTATTAAATAATGACCTCAGTCTGTCTGTGAGTGATGAAACGCGGGATCGAATCTTTTTAGTTGCAGAAGAAATAGGATATAAGCCTAGCCGTGTTAAACGGTTGAAAAAAGAAAACGAACTATCGAACAAACAGATTGGTTTACTTCTTTGGATCTCATCTGATGATGAGAAAGAAGATCCGTATTTCTCATCCGTGCGACTCAGTGTTGAGAAGCGGTGTGAAGAATTGGGCATCGCCATCGGCAAGGTAGTTAGAGGGAACAATGTCGATCCTTCAGCTTTTCATCAGATGGATGGTCTTATTGTTGTGGGTTCTGTGGACATGGAGGATATTGAAAAAATATATCCGAATCGAGCTGCGGTTGTTTTAGTTAATCATTTACTAAATAATTCGAATTACGATTCCGTCAAACTTGATTTTCAACAAGCAGTGGAAGATGTTCTCGGACATTTGTTTCACTTGGGTCATCAGAAGATCGGAATGATAGGCGGGTTCGAATATGTATATAAACTTGGACCGAACAAAAAAGGACCAACCGCTGTTGATATACGACAACTTCATTTTGAACGCGTCATGAAAGATAAAGGATGGTATAACCCCGAGTACATGTATACCGGTGAATGGAATACAGCAAGCGGATACGAATTAATGAAGGAAATGCTGGGCAAATCTGATCGTCCAACCGCCTGTTTCATCAGTAATGATCCGATGGCGATCGGCACCCTTCGAGCTTTACATGAGAATGGGGTGGACGTGCCAAGTGAAATGGCTATTATTGGGTTTGATGATATTGATGTTTCCGCCTACGTGAATCCACCTCTAACTAGTGTGAAAGTATTTCCAGAACAAATTGGCAGGTCGGCCGTACAGCTTCTTGTAGAACGATTTGAGGGGCGAGAACCAGTCCTGCATGTCACGATTGGAACGAACTTGGTAGTTAGGGAGAGTTGTGGAGGAAAGAAATAATCGTAGCCTTGTTGAACGAGTATTTATATTTTATTAAGGAGGTGATTATGAAAAGGGACCCTGTCAATTGTCGCACGCAGAACAAAGTCGGAAAAAAGCCAAAAAAAGAACCCAAGCCAATAAGGCTATGGGCAAAAAGTAAAACAAACCATTTTAATTGTATCTAAAACAGAGAGACATTACAAACAAAATTTGTGAGTTGGGGGATTTATTGAATGAAAAATATCCTTAAAGTTGTTACCGTTTCGTTGACCGCTATTTCTCTCTTAAGTGCTTGCGGGGCGAAAAGTGAAACCCAAACTAGTACTACACCAAATGCATCGCAGTCCAGCCCGGCTGCAACAGCCAGTGGCAAGAAAGTAGAACTGCAATTCCTTCAATATAAACCAGAAGCGCGCGACACGTTTGATCAATTGATTGCAAAGTTTGAACAGCAAAATCCGAATATCCATATCGTGCAAGATAATCCGCCGGATGCATCCACTGCGCTCAAAACAAAAGTTGCTGCCGGTGAAGTGCCGGATATCATTGCAAACGGAGGAGACAATGTTTATGCGACTTTAGTCCAAGCAGGTGTCTTGGCTGATTTCACCAACGCTCCTGAACTGAAAAATATTCCTGATGCTTATATCAAGACCCTGCACGACATTTCCAAAACCGATAAAACGTATGCGATTCCTTACGGCGTTAACGCAAACGGCGTCATTTACAACAAGAAATTGTTTAAAGATATGAACTTAACGGTTCCAACAACGTGGGATGAGTTCGTAGCTCTCTCCAAAAAAATCCAAGATGCCGGTAAGCTTCCTTTCTACTTCACTTTCAAAGATTCCTGGACAACGCTGCCGTCCTATAATGCATTCGCAGCAAGCACACAAGGTGACGATTTCTACTCGAAACATGAAGCAAAGCAAGCGAATTATTCAAGCAATTATAAAGAGGCTACAGAAAAGTACCTTCAATTTATTACATTTGGCCAAAAGGACACCTTCGGAAAAGCTTACAATGATGGCAATGTTGCTTTCGCGAACGGTGAATCTTTCATGTATGCACAAGGCGTTTGGGCAATCGCGGATATCAAGAAAGCAAATCCAAACGTCGAAGTCGGGGTATTCCCTTACCCAGTCACCAACGATCCGAACAAAAACAAGCTCATTTCTGGCGTAGATCAACTTCTAGCGATGTCGGCGAAAACAAAGTATCCGAACGAGTCCAAGAAATTTATTAACTTCCTACTTGATCCCGAGAACGCGAAGGTTTATGTCAAGGGAGTCAATACGTTCTCCGCAATCAAAGGGGTTGTGCAGAATGATCCATCTGTAAGTGACCTTAAGCCTATATTCGAAAAAGGCCTGACTGCTGACTTCATTGACCACTATGTTCCAAGCAGCATGAAACTGGATCAATTGCTTCAGGAAGTCATCATGAAAAAAGACATTCCGGCTTTATTGAAGACAATGGATGACGAGTGGACGAAAGCAAGTAACCGATAATAAGCTAAAGTGACGGGGATGAAATTGAGGGCATTGCTCTTTTCGTTTCATCCCTTTTTCTTTACAAAGGAGCTTTTACATGCGAAAAAATAGGAGTACGTTTTATTTGATGGTCATTCCGGCCGTCATTCTTTTCTTTACCTTTCATACGTTTCCTGTTCTTATGGGGGTATTTTATAGTTTCACTAACTGGAACGGTTTATCGCAAACCTATCATTTGGTGGGATTTAAAAATTACGTGAATGTATTTAAAGATAGCAACGTTTATCACGCATATTGGTTTACCTTTAAGTTTGCTATACTAACAACGATTATCGTGAACATTATCAGCCTTTCGGTGGCTATGGGACTAAATTCTCGCATCAAGCTGAAAAATACATTTCGAGCGGTTTATTTTCTTCCTAATATCCTAAGTATTCTAATTGTTGGTTTTATTTTCAATTATTTTTTTTCCAATATATTGCCGGATATGTTCACCAAAATTGGCATGAGCAGCATGGCATTTAATATTTTAGGTCGACAGGAATGGGCTTGGGTAGGGATTGTCATTGTCACAGTTTGGCAAGCGACTGCTTTTAACATTATTTTGTATTTGGCGGGACTGCAGACCATTCCTGCAGATCTATACGAGGCGTCGAGTTTAGACGGTGCGGGAAAATGGAAAGAGTTCTGGCATATTACGTTTCCGATGATTGCTCCCTTTTTCACCATCAATATGGTGTTGGCCATGAAAAGTTTTCTGCAGGCTTTCGATCAAATCGTAGCGCTCACCCAAGGTGGTCCCGCGAAGGCAACGATGTCGATCTCTTACTTAATTTTCACAGATGGATTTCAAGGCGGTTCCTTTGCTTATCAGTCGGCGAATGCCGTCCTCTATTTTATCGTTATTGTGGTCATTTCAATCATCCAGCTCAAGATCCTGCAAAGAAGGGAGATGAGCTTACAATGAGTGAAAACCGTACAAATTGGACTGTCACTTTCTTAATTGCATTGGGCTCGCTTATTGTCATATTTCCACTTTATATGACCATAATGATCGCCGTAAAAAGCCCGCAGCAAATGGCCTCTTCCGTATTGGCTTGGCCTACAGTGTGGCATTGGAGTAACTTCACAGAAGCTTACAAGATGACCAACTTCTCACATGCTTTTACGAACAGTGCTATAGTGACAGTAGGTGCAGTAGTATTTACTCTTCTAACGAATTCATTAGTGGCCTATGCGGTGTCTCGTAATATGGAAAAGCGGTTTTTCAAAATTCTGTACTACTATTTCATAAGTGCATTGTTTGTTCCTTTTCCCATTATTATGCTGCCAATTGTTAAAGAAATGTCAAATCTACACTTGAATAATCAATATGGTCTTATCATTTTGTATGTCGTTTACGGGATCTCATTTAATATGTTTTTGTATGTTGGTTATTTAAAAAGTCTCCCAATTGAGTTGGAAGAAGCAGCTGTGATGGACGGCGCCAGTGTTTGGGGCACGTTTTGGAAAGTCATCTTTCCACTCCTTAGCCCAATCAATTCGACGGTAGCCATCTTGACTTGTATTTGGGCCTGGAACGACTTTTTGCTGCCGCTTATTATCCTTAGCAAACCGTCCATGGCCACGCTGCCGCTGGTTCAATATGTGTTCCAGTCCAAATTCAGTGTCAATTATAACTATGCCTTCGCTTCGTATCTCATGGCCTTACTTCCGATGATTGTCGTCTATTTAATTGCGCAGCGTTGGATTATTAGCGGCGTCATTCGAGGAGCAGTGAAATCCTGATATGAATACAAATAAACCTACGTATCATTTTACAGCGAAAAGTGGATGGATCAATGATCCGAATGGGCCTATTCACGTAAATGGGGAGTATCATGTTTTTTACCAGCACAACCCGTTTGGAGATGAATGGGGGACTATTCACTGGGGTCATTCGAAGAGTAAAGATCTCGTGCATTGGGAGCATTTGCCGCTTGCGCTATACCCCTCTCTTGAACAGGGAGAGGAGCATTGCTTTTCAGGATGTACCGTTATGGCTGGAGGTAAACCTGCGATCCTTTATACCAGCATTGGTGGGGGAGAGCGGAATTCCAAAACTGGTGCTCAGCAATGGTTGGCTTTCGGCAGCGATGATCTCATTCATTGGGAGAAATCACCGGCTAATCCGATTCTGAAGTCGGAAATTCATGGGGACATGGTTATCGAGGAATGGCGGGATCCTTACGTCTGGGAAATGGACGGATCATGGTTCATGGTCTGCGGAGGAACTCATAACAACAGAGGATGCGCGGTTCTTTACCGTTCGAACGACTTGCTGTCATGGGAATTCTTGGGCATTACGGCTGATGGACCGGAGAGAGTCTGGGAGTGTCCTAATCTATTCCAACTAGGCAGTAAATGGGTTCTTACTTATTCTCCGGATGAAGAAGATAATAGGGTAAGATACAAAATTGGGGTCTTAACAAAGGAGTACCGTTTTATAGAGGAGTATACAGGCATTTTGGACTATGGCGGTCGAGAGGGATTCTATGCTGCGACTACTTGTAAAGACGAAAACGGTAGAAGAATCTTGTTCAGTTGGATGCCGGACAGTGCAAGAGGAAGCAGTAAGGAGATAAGTGGCTGGTCGGGAGCTCATAATGTCCCTCGATTGTTGTCTTTGAATGAGGAAACCCAACGACTTCATATTGAGCCTATCCCAGAACTTCAATCTTTGCATGGTGAGCATTGGTCACTTGGTTCTGGATGGATTGAAGGCGACATGGTAAAAGGGATAAAAGGCAAAGCGTTGGAGCTCTCCGTTATTATTGATCGACAGCAAAGCAGTGGGATCTTCGGTATGTCATTATTCGGTTCACCGGGTAGCGAGGAAGAAACTTTGCTTGAAATCGACTTCAAAAGTCTAAAGGTCGTGTTGGACCGTTCGAGATCAAGCAAGGACCTAGATGTACACCGGCATGAAGTGACTGCGGACTTGTCTCAGGTCAATGGCGATGATCTATTGCTACGCGTGTTTATCGATCATTCAACGATCGAGGTATTTATTCAGAATGAGATTGCCATGTCTGCACGTGTATATCCGACACGTCACGATAGCGAGCATGTACGCATTTATGCGAATGACGGAAATATGTATTTAAAATCTTTAGATGCTTGGCATATGAAATCATCATGTTAGAAGGTAGCCTGTCATTCTGAATGGAATGGTGAGCATCCTTTCGAGCAGGCTTGTCTTGTTCAATAAATTTGAAGACAGTCGGGAGTAATCACGACTGTCTTTGCTATTCTGTGCATAAATATGTTACAGTTAAAAGGAGGTGATCGAGCATGTTAAAATTGGGGATTTTGGACCAATCACAAATAGGAGAAGGTCGCAACGCCGCGCAAACACTGGTTGAAACGACCGAGCTGGCGCAAGAGGCTGATAAACTTGGTTATACACGTTACTGGGTGTCGGAGCATCATGCTTCTGAGGCGCTTGCTCATTCAAGCCCAGAAGTACTTATCGCACATTTAGCTGCAAAAACGAATCGGATCCGCTTAGGGTCAGGCGGTATTATGATGCCGCATTACAGTGCATACAAAGTAGCTGAAAATTTCCGTTTGTTGGAGGCGCTGCATCCGGGAAGGATTGACGTTGGTCTTGGACGTGCACCAGGCGGCATGCCCATCTCGACGCGAGCGCTGCAAGAGGGGAAATACACGAGCGTAGATCAATATCCGCAGCAAGTTGCTGACTTGACGGGGTATTTATATGATTCGCTGCCTGCGAACCATCGCTTTGCTGCGCTGCATGCATCTCCAATTATTCCGACAGCACCGGAAATTTGGCTGCTCGGTTCTTCCTACGACAGTGCCAGTATTGCCGCTAAACAAGGGGCTGCATTTGGTTTTGCTCAGTTTTTTGGCAATGCCGATTGTGAACAAGCGCTGCAGATTTACCGCGAGGAATTCAAACCGTCTATTTTGAATGATAAGCCACATTCGCTTGCAGCGGTTTTAGTCGTTTGCGCCGATACGGAAGAAGAGGCGAACCGATTGGCAACGAGTACGGATTTATTCTTCCTCTCCCTTGGCCGCGGCGCGCTGTTGCCCTCATTCCCTTCCGTTGAAACGGCTATGAATTATCCGTATACAGAATCGGATTTGGCCCTAATACGTGGTCGCCAGCACAAGCGTATTGTGGGTACGCCTCAGCAAGTAAAAGCGGAGATTCTCAAACTGAACGAAGCGTATAAAGCTGACGAGTTTATGGTCGTTTCGCCGATTCATGAAGTGGATGCGCGCATTCATTCTTATCGTTTGTTAGCCAAGGCGTTTGAGCTGCAAGGGTAATGTTAGCGTAAAGTTTGACCGTATGGACATAAGCTCGATGAAACCTGTTTACTTCAAATATTGAATAAAAACACCAAGAAATCTGTAAGCGTTACACTTCTGATTCCTGGTGAAAAGAAGAGCGGTCCATTCCAAACAGACCATTTAAGTATATCGGTTCAAGGAATGAAAACAAAAATAAAAACCTCGTATAAGCAGAACAAGTTTCGGTTCGATATCAACATTAAAATGCCAGCCGGTCTTACTGAACGTTTATTCCCTTTTGATGTACGAAAGAATGGAAAAGAGTTAGAAAAAATGATTTCTGAACATATGAAAAAGCAGTTCGAGAACCTAATCAAAAACACACAGAAGCATCAAATCGATCCGATCGGGCTTGGTCTGTATGCACGCGTCCACGAATATAGTCAATACAAGAAAGTGGAGGATCATTGGGGAGAAGCGCTGTCAAAGGCTGACATTCATGTTTCCGTTAAGGTGACCAAAGGAAATATGGGGCCCGTGAAGTGATTGGTTTTGGAGCAGGTCCCCCTTTTTGACAAAAAGTAGATAAGGTTTTGAAGTAAAAATTTGCGTTTTTTTCCTCGTGCCTTTACACTTAAAACAAAAATGGAGTGGTGAAATGAGTAAAGGCAGAGTTTGGAACAAGGGTAAACGCAACGGGGGTGGCGGACCAGCGGCTGGAACAGGTTATAAGGAAAAGCTAGCGGCCACACTGCAAGCGGAAGGTAAAACTGTCGAGATTATCGATCTTAAGAATCCGATTAATCAGGTTCAACGTATGAATCGTGAGAATTGGGTCGAGAGACCCGTTCGTGTTAACCGTGAACAACCTAAAAAATAACACAGATGAGCCTATCCAGACACTTTATGTGTGCTGGGTAGGCTTATTTAATTGCTTCGGGTCAAGCGGGAGTGGAGCTTACCCATTGCTCGGGAGGGGGAGATACGGACTCGGCTCGAGTGAGAGTGTGGATACAGGATACAGGATACAGGCATAAATAGTTGGGAAATGATTGTGTTTGCTTGGTAATTTGGTCTTCTAGTTTATGGTTTTCAGATTTATAGTTGATTTGGGCAATAAGGGAGGAAATTGTTGTACGGCGTACAACAATTTCTATCATTTTGGCTGGGCAAAGGTGAAGATGTTGTATTTTGTGCAACAATTTAGCCTAATTTCCTGCTAAAATGCTACTTTCGGCTGGAATAGTTATATTTTATGCAACAATCGCGAGGAAAACGCGGATTCGCTAGCGTAATGTTGTATAAAATGCAACAACATTACATGGGTGAGCGAGTAAGCAAATAAATATTTGAACATATACGTCTTGGCTACAGACATACACGTTCACTCAAACTCACTCACTCACTCACTCACTCACTCACTCACACCCACCACCCAAACACACTCTCTCGCCCAAAACAAGTGTAAGTCGTTTATCCTTATTGGGAAGGTTAATCAATCCAAATTCACTTTAAACAACTGTCCCGCTTGATAGTAAGGGTAATCCATCTTTTGTTGAACTTGCTGTACGAAATGAGAATCAGTAAGCGATTCAATCACGAATAATCCTAAGTCAATGGAGGCCGAAACGCCGCCACCGGTAAAGAGATTTCCGTCTCTGACGATTCGTTCTTTCATGACTTCGGAACAGTATGGCGTCAATAAATCATAGGCGGACGGATTTGTGGTTGCTTTTTTTTATGTAGAAATCCGGCTGCACCCAGTAACAACGCACCTGTACACACGGAAACCTTGTAAGTCACATTACCGGCAGTTTGGAGCCAAGCGATGAAGGCAGTGTCGAATCTAAGGCTTCTCGTTGAAAATCCGCCAGGTACAAACAGGAGATCATAACCCGATAGATCAGGATAAACATGTGTTACTTTAACGGTTAAGCCTCGGTCGTCGGTAATTTCGTCCTTATTGGAGCAGAAATCCCAAGAGACGTTCTCTTTAGCTCCCAAAATCCCTATCCATGTAATAGCTTCATAGAAGCCGGCAAAGTCTAATGCGGTCATCCCATCGAATAAGACGAATGCCATTTTCATTAACAACCACCTAACCTTTCAATTGTCATAAAAGAACAAAAAAGCACTTGATCAAGGATCAAATACTTTGCCCAGGCGTACGGCTGTTTGCAATGTGCTCCCTCAGGGTTATCCATGTTTACGCCAGTCACACATCGAATAATTTTCTGTAATCTTACAATTTCCTTCCCCGAAATTCAATATCTTTTTTCAAGTGACGACTATGACTTAAACCCTTTACGTCCCCATATGAATGGAAGAGGCGTTCGTTGCTCACATCATAATGGTCGACAAGCAGGGGGGAATTGACTTATGAAATCAGTATTTAAGCTTGAATTAGAGGAAGCGAGAGTTATGATCGCTGCAGGCATACAAGCGGCAGTAGAAGCGAATGCAGCCGAAACCATATGTATCGTAGACGATGGCGGATATCTCATTGCGTTAGAAAGAATGAATGGCGCTCGCAATACGAGCCCGGAAATCGCCATAGCTAAGGCGTTTACAGCTAGCGGTCACAGGCGCTCTACACATTTGTTCAATCAACCCGGTGGTCCAGCAACTATCCATGGTGAGGCATTTGGGATTCATGCCATGATGCCTGGTAAATTTGCTATTTTCGTCGGGGGGCTACCGATTGTGGTGAACGGGAGTGTCATAGGCGGAGTCGGTGTAAGTGGAGGGAATGGCGAGGATGACATTGCGGTGGGGGTTGCGGCGTTGAAGGCGCTGCAAACATATTTGGGTAACGCCTATGATGTCATGACAGTTCCAGATATTAAGAAATAGGCGTCCATTCAAATAAGAAGGCCCCAGTTCCTCTAATGAAAGAGAGAATGGGGCCTATGTATTAATTCAAAAGGCTTCTTACGTATTGAACGGTTTCGTCAATCGTATCATCCGTTAGCTGCTCTAATGAGATGTCGATCCCTGGTTTTACCCGATGCAGCTTGTCCAAAAACGATTTCGTTTGGAAAATACCTTTGCCGGATCGCACCTCTTTCCGCTTACCATTCTGGATGACAACATCCTTAAGATGGGCGAGGACAATCCGGTCACCAAAAGCAGCAAAGGCCTGATCAAGGAAAACATCTTGTGAATCTATTTCTGTTGGCGGGAGCAGATTAACTGGATCAAACACAACCCCCAGATTACTGGTAGGAATCTCATCCAAGAGCCGAACCATTTTATCACAGCTAGATAATGTGTGAGTGAATACGGGTTCGAGTCCGACAAAGACACCCCAACGTTCCGCTTCCTCAGCCAATTCTTCAACTGTTTGTTTGAGGGTATCCCAACCAATAGCTTCATATCGTTCAGAATCCTGCGCGAGGTACGTCGTTAAGTCAGCCGTTTCCGTCGCGACGATAGAAGTACCAAAGTCTCTGGCGAAACGCAAATGCTCTTTGAACCGATTGATTTCATGACGCCGCTTCTGCGGATCTGGATGAATCGGGTTGATATAACAGCCAAGGACGCCAATCTGGATGCCAGCACGGTGAAATTGCTCGCCAATGTGGTTGGCCAGAGCAGGGCTGAGCCTGCCGAGGCTCGTGTCATAATCACTGATTGCTTTGCTGAGTGCAAGTTGAACGAAGTCAATGCCTCGTCCGCTAAGCTTCTCTGTTAATTGCTTCAACGGAAGATGTCCTACGGTATGGGCTAATGTACCGATTCCCATCTATCTAGCCATCCATCCGCCGTCCACGCAAAGTACGTGTCCGTTCATATAATCCGAGGCATGCGATGACAAGAACACAACTGGACCTTTCAAATCCTCTGGTGAGCCCCAACGGCCTGCCGGAATTCGATCCGTAATGGATTGTGTGCGTTTTTCATCTTTTAAAATAGGAGCTGTGTTATTAGTCGTCATATAACCAGGAGCGATCGCATTGATCTGGATGCCTTTCCCAGCCCATTCATTGGCTAATGCTTTGGTAACACCAGCGATAGCGTGTTTACTCGCTGTGTAGCCAGGCACATTAATGCCTCCTTGGTAGGTCAGCATGGAAGCGATGTTGACGATTTTGCCGCTGCCGCGCTCAATCATGTGACGGCCAATCAGTTGGCACAAGAAGAAGGCGGAGTTCAAGTTCAGGTCAATCACATCGTGCCAATCTTGACGCGCATGCTCGACAGCCGGCGTACGACGGATGATTCCAGCATTATTCACGAGAATATCGATGCTGCCGTAGATGCCGATGGCTTTATTCACAACATCTTCAAGGATGTCTTCGTTGCTAAGATCAGCTGCGATCAGCTCGGCTTTGCCGCCAAGTGCGCGGATGGCTTCGACCGTTTGCACGCTTTCAGATGAGGATACAGCTATGACGTTAGCGCCTGCTTCAGCAAGGCCAATGGCCATCGCTTGACCAAGACCGCCGGAAGCGCCGGTTACGAAGGCTGTTTTGCCTGATAAATTAAAAAGTGTCATGAAGGATACTCCTTTTCACTATTGAGTTACGATCTGGATGCCAGCATCACGGTACTGCTTGGCAATATCAGCGGGGAGGGCACTGTCTGTTAGGATCATAGCCACCTCGGACAAGGAAGCGAACGTTCGTAAGGCACACTGGCCGAATTTGTAATGATCGGCAACACCGTAAACCGTTGCGCTGGATCTAATCAACGCACGTTTGTAATCGGCATGATCACTCGTGTAGATGGTAAAACCGTGCTGCAAATGAACACCAGTGGCAGAAATGAACGATTTCTGGATGTTGAGCTTACTCACATATTCCACGGCTTCAGGTCCTGCGAGCATGTTGCGCAGACGGTAGCCGCCTGGAACAACCAGCCGAATTTCTTCCTTATGCAAGAGCTCGGAGATTATAAATAAATCGTTCGTTACAACAGTAAGCGGCTGATTTTCCAGCCGCCTAGCAATTTCAAGTGTTGTACTGCCGCCATCGAGGGCAATAATATCCCGTGGCTGAATGTATCGTAGAGCAATCGTTGCGATTTCGGATTTCTGATCGGCATGCTTAATGATCGGCTCTTTCGTAGAAAGTATGCCAAGCTGATCACTTTGAGCGAGCACCGCTCCGCCATGAATGCGGACGAGCAGCCCTTTTTCTTCGAGTTTGGCCAAATCTTCACGAATCGTTTTGCCCGTAACGTCCAGCCGTTCGCTAAGCTCGTTAACGGTTACTTCTTTCTGCGCCAGGAGTATTTCCATAATGGTTTCATATCTGCGTAGAGGATTCATCGGTTGTCATCCATTTCTAAATAGAGGTTACCGACTATTTTAAATCTTTCATGGCCACGGCGTCCATATCATCAAACATTTGATTTTCGCCAGCCATGCCCCAAATGAAGGTGTAGTTGTTCGTGCCAACACCGCTATGAATGGACCAGCTTGGGGAAATGACAGCTTGCTCATTGCGCATAACGACGTGACGAGTTTGCTGCGGTTCACCCATCATGTGGAACACAACTGCATCTTCCGGCATGTCAAAGTAGAAGTAAACTTCGGAACGACGATTGTGTGTATGGGATGGCATTGTGTTCCACATGTTGCCTGGTTTCAGAAGCGTCATACCCATTACGAGTTGACAGCTTTTTACGCCGCCAGTGTGAATGTATTTGTAAATCGTACGCTCATTGGATGTATTAATGCTGCCTAAGTGAGTAGGAGTAGCTTCGCTGATGGCGACTTTCACTGTTGGATATGTTTGGTGAGCAGGTGTTGAATTAAAGTAGAATTTCGCTGGCTCGGCAGCGTTATCACTAGCAAACGTAATATCCTTCGCGCCGAGACCAATATAAATACAATCCTTGGAATCCATGTTGTAAACCGTTCCATCAACGGTGATCGTGCCTCTGCCGCCAACATTAATAATACCGATTTCGCGGCGCTCTAAGAAATAATCTGCAGCCATTTCTTTCTTGTCAGCTTGCAATTGAAGTGTGCCTGTAATAGGAAGCACGCCGCCAATGATGAAGCGGTCAACGTGAGAGTACACTAATTTAATTTCATTAGGTGAGAACAAAGAATTAATTTGAAACTCAGCTTGCAGGCGTTCCGTGTCAAATTGTTTAACTTCATTCGGGTGTGATGCGTAGCGGATATCCATCGGTTAATCTCTCCTCGAAATTGGTTTATTTATGTTGATATTCGTTCATATAGGTTTAATTTACTCCATAAAGGGGGTTTAGGCAAGGGTTTTTGGACCTATGTTTCAAAAGTTTCTGTTTGGGGTGAATAAAGGATGCAGAATAAGTAAACAACAAACAAACGAGACTGGTTTACAATTAGGAGGTTAGCGCATGGATAAAAGTCATTATTTCGACCGCGTATGTAACGACACGATTCCCACTCAACCTGAGGAAGAGGCTACAACACCAACAGATATGCTGAGTGAGGCTGTCGAGGAAATCATGGATAATGTGAAAAAGGTGTTCTCAAGTGGCGATCCCGATGATCGGGATTAGAAAGCGGAAGGCTGAAAAGGACCTTGTTGTCTACAAATTGTAGATACCAAGGTCCTTTTTTCATTTTGGGATTAGGGATAAGGCGACGATGCTTTCCTTATTTAGAGTAGTTCGCAACGGATTTTTGCTAGGCTAAGTGAGGCTGTGGATAGGCATGATCATTCGATAAGTAACTATTCCTCACAGCTGATAGACCTAACTCCAAAATCCGATTTTAGAGTCATTCAGCTTTCGTGAGGGTAGATGGGCAATCGTGGTTACCATAAAAATTGAGAATCTCCCTAGCTCTGTTGCTGTGGGAGCATTCGGACTACCCGCTACAGTGAATCATTCCGGTCAGTTTGAAATTTCCTCCATTGGATCGGTGTCATGCCTGTAATACGTTTAAACACAGTGGCGAAATGTTGACTGGACGCGTAACCCAACTCATTAGCAACCTCTGTGACCGTATCTGTGCCTTCAACCAGCAGGCCACAAGCTTTCTTAATTCGTGCACGTTCAATAAATACCATAGGCGGGAGCCCTGTGTATTCCTGGAAGGTGCGAAAGAAGTGGGAGGGACTGATTCGGACCAAATCAGCCATTTCTTCGATAGCGGGGCGCCATTGCGGTTCTTCCGTAATCCGGCCAATCAATGCATCCAATTGATGTAATAGATCGTCAGCGAGTGAGACTATTTGTTGATTAGGCTGAAGAATTAGAAGCAGCAACCCAAGCAGCGCTTGTCGGGTAGCGGAGGTTCGTAATGGACTGTTGGAATTTAGCGCATTTCGCAACTTTCTAATGTCGTCAACGGCCTGCAGTCCTGTGTGGGTAACTCTGGGCAGCGCCTCTAATGCAACTCTGAAGCCTTCACTTTCATCTTGCGGCAAGCGCAACCAGCCTTCCGAATGCGGTGGTGTGACGATGAACCACCAGAATCGGCTAGGCTCAATCACGTTGAAGCCGCCGCGATGAATCTCGCCTGGACTTGTGTGAAACACGTCACCTGCTTTTGTCTCATAGACGTGCCCGTCGAGCTCCCAGCTGGCTTTACCCCGTTCAACCAAAACGAATTCGTATCCGGCATGCTGATGATAGGAAAGGGGCATTGCTGACCTAATCTCATCAAAACCGAATAGGAGCAGCTCCGGAACTCCTAATAGGCGATTTTCCTTATTGATATCGTAAGTCCAACGTGGACTTTTTTCCACAGGCAAAGGGAGGGCCTCCTCTTTGTTCAAATGTTCTTATTTGTCTTATATGTTTCTCATACTACTTTGTAGCCCTGTGAACGTCAATCAGCTTGGGATTAAGTATGATGAAAGCAAGACATAGAAGGAGGAATTTACGATGACTTTGCAAGCAGAGAGAACGTACAAGATTACAGCTCAGGATAAGGATACATTCAATCGTGACGGTTATTGGATATCTCCGAAGCTGCTGGACGATGATCAAATCGCGCGGTTGCGACATGCGCATGAACGGGTTTGGACGGGCGATTACGATGGCGATGGGCTTCCGATGAATCATTACCGTGCGAACTCGAACCCTGATTCATTACGCAAGCTGGATAATGGATGGTGGATTAATGACGAGATCCGAAAAACCGTCACAGATCCATTTATCGGTGAGCTTACAGCCGATCTGCTAGAAACCGATGAAATTCGGCTGTGGCACGATCAAGTTATTTATAAGCCAGGTGTCGGCGACAAGGAGACGCAATCAGGCAATGTAGGCTGGCATCAGGATTACGGCTACTGGCAATGCTCCAGCAATCCGAATATGGTGACCGTATGGATCGCACTGCAGGACACGGATCTAACCAACGGTGGGATGATGACCATTCTCGGCTCTCACAAGTGGGGATTGATCCCTGATAGCAACACGTTCTTCGATCCGAACATGGAGGAGCTTAGGAACAAATTTGCGGCAGGCCGCGAATGGGTCGAGGAGCCCTGCATTCTGAAGGCAGGTCAGGCGAGCTTCCATCACGCTCTTACGTTCCACGGGTCCGGTGCGAATAAGACGAATGAGCCTCGTATGTCTGTCGTCGCGCATCTGATGCCGGGTGGCACAAGCTACCGTGCTGGCGTGCAGCGTCATGATAATTCCCGTTTGTTAGGGCCACGTCCTTACCACGGCCAAGCTTTTGCCAATGAGTACTTTCCAGTTTTATTTAAACGATAATTCAGGTGCAAAATCCCTTCCCATCGAAGGGATTTTCTTTTTACCTACAGGCGGTTACAATTGCCTTAATGATGACACAGCTTTCTGGAGATGAAGCACATGGCGAATCCGCTCGGACATCTTAGTTTTAATCATATCGATTCCGCTACGGTCGGTACGATTGTATATCCACCTGGCGGCAGGTATGGTCCCCGCATCCAACAAGATATTCAGCTCGTTTTATTACATACTGGTGCTATGGAAGTGACCATTGATGGCGTTCCCTTCCGACTGGAGCCCGGCAATGTTGCACTTCTGAAGCCTGGACACATCGAGCATTTTACATTTGCGGATGAGCAGGAGAGCTGGCATCGTTGGATTGCGGTCCAACCATTATCTGTGGATGAAGTGAAAGCATTAGAGCAGGTTCCGTTTAGCCTCCCAATCTCTGAACACTTGAACCGAATAACAGACCTTATGCTATCGATCCGATCCGAGCATGCAGATACGGGGCCTGTGATGCGAAGTCTCGGTCACACAGCGATTCAGTTGTTCCTATCCGAGTTGTCCAAGGCACAGCTGCAGCAAGACATTCATCCATCTGTTTTACGTGCGAAAGCTTACATTCATCAAACATTTAAAGAAAACTTGAGTCTGCCTCTAATTGCCGCGCACGCAGGAGTTTCGGATGAACATTTGGTCCGGCTTTTCCGTAAGTACGAGCAAACGACGCCGATTAAATATGTGTGGCACTATCGTGTACTGCGTGCTGTTGAGTTACTTTCCCAAACAGGTTTATCGATATCGGAAATTGCTCAACGAAGCGGGTTCCAAACCAGCTACCACTTCGCACGACAGGTGAAACAGCAAACAGGTAAAACGCCTTCAGAAATAAGGACCTCATCTTGGGGGAAAGGAGATATCTATGCCGAATAACGGTGGCCTTTTCCCAGCTTTTTTGACCGAGCATCACTGCCGTCCTCAGGTGATGGCGTATTATTTTAAACAATGGCAAGGCTTCTATATGCCCTTTCATCGCCATGATGCTGTAGAAATTATGTATACCATACAAGGTTCCTGCGACGTTGAAATCCAAACACTGCCTACACAATCCGAAAGTGTTAGTCTCAAAAAGGGAGAGTTCATTATTATGGACGCCAATGTCTCCCATCGATTGATCGTTGACGAGACTGCCCCCTGCAGAATGCTAAATGTAGAGTTCCGTTTTACCTACCAAAAGGGTGTATTTCCATCTATTCATCAACTGGCTGCAGAAGACAAGCTGTTGGCTTCTTTACTAGAGGTCAAATCTCCTTATTTGGTACTGCGCGACCCCGATGAGGTTTATCATATTATGAAAGGCTTGGTGCTTGAACTGGATAAAGCAGCCGCCAAAAGTGAAACGATGGTTCAATTGCTCATCGCTCAACTGCTCATTCGAATTGCGCGTCTTAGGCAAGAAGCAGCAAGCAGCGGCATGGCGCAAAGTGAGTGGTATGTGAAACAGAGCATGGATTATTTGCATCAGAACTATGACCGCGACATTCAAGTGAAGGATATTGCTGGAGCAGTAAATTTACATCCCGGGTACTTACAGCGGATTTTCAAATCGTTAACGGGGCAAACGCTTATGGCTTATTTAACCGTGATTCGAATGGAAAAAGCCAAAATGCTGCTGCTCGAAACAGATGTGCCGATTTCTGAAATATGCGATTATATCGGGGTTGGGAGCCGTCAGTATTTTCATATGCTTTTCAAAGACTATACGGATTTAACCCCAACGGAATTTCGTAAATCAATGGATACTCAGAAGTGGGATTATCCAGAAAAAAGTGAGAATTTTTGACAAACTAGCTGCAATGAAGTTAGGAATTTGATAACGTTTTCTCTTTCGTGCTTGATACAATGTGAATTGTAGATTAACGACGGAGAGGATGATAGATATGTCATTTAAAGTAGCTTTTATTGGAGCAGGGAGTATTGGATTTACACGCGGACTACTACGAGATTTGTTAGCAGTATCTGAATTTCACGATATTCAAGTCGCTTTTACAGACATCAATCAACATAATTTAGATATGGTTACGGAGCTGTGCCAACGAGATATTCGCGAAAATGGATTGAAAATTGAGATTCAAGCAACTACGGATCGTAGAGAAGCTTTGAAAGATGCGAAGTATGTCTTATGTACGATTCGTGTGGGTGGTCTGGAGGCTTTTGCCACTGATGTGGATATTCCGTTGAAATACGGCGTTGACCAATGTGTGGGCGACACGCTATGTGCTGGCGGCATTATGTATGGTCAGCGCGGCATTTCAGAAATGCTTCGCATTTGCCAAGATATCCGAGAAGTGGCGGCGCCTGATGTACTGCTGCTCAATTATGCAAATCCGATGGCCATGCTGACTTGGGCTTGCAACAAATACGGCGGTGTGCGGACGATTGGTCTCTGTCACGGCGTTCAGCATGGGCATAAACAAATCGCGGAAGTATTCGGTTTGGAGAAAAAGGAAGTAGACATTATTTGCGCAGGCATCAATCACCAAACTTGGTATGTGCAGATCCGTCACAACGGTCAAGATTTGACAGGCGGTCTGCTTGAAGCTTTCGAGAACCATCCGGAGTTCACGCGTACGGAGAAAGTGCGTATCGACATGCTGCGCCGGTTTGGCTTCTATAGTACAGAATCCAACGGACATCTGAGCGAGTATGTGCCTTGGTACCGAAAGCGTGCTAGCGAAATCCAAGATTGGATCGACATGGGCAGCTGGATAAATGGAGAAACAGGCGGCTATCTGCGTGTTTGCACGGAGGGACGCAACTGGTTCGAAACGGAGTTTCCGAACTGGATGAAGGATAAGCCATTCGTGTACGCAGCAGAGAAACGCAGTGAAGAGCATGGCTCCTATATTATAGAGGGTCTTGAGACAGGACGCGTGTATCGCGGACATTTCAACTTAGTCAATAACGGTGTCATCTCGAATCTGCCTGATGATGCGATTATCGAAGCACCAGGCTATGTAGATCGCAACGGCATCTCGATGCCGCATGTAGGAGATTTGCCGCTTGGACCGGCAGCGGTATGCAATGTGAGTATTTCCGTGCAGCGTCTTGCTGTAGAAGCTGCTGTGCATGGCGATGATAAGCTGCTACGTCAAGCATTCATGATGGATCCGCTAGTAGGAGCCGTGTGCAATCCCAAAGAAATATGGCAGATGGTCGATGAAATGTTGGTCTCCCAGGAGGCATGGCTGCCTCAGTATGGCGCGGCTATTGCAGAAGCAAAACAACGTCTAGCAGCTGGGAATCTCGTTCCTACGCGCAGCTATGAAGGTGCAGCGCGTTTGAAGGTGAAAACGGTGGAAGAAATGCAGCAGGATCGTGAAGCTGCGAATAAAAATGCGGGTGAAGCGGACAAAGGGAAGGATCGCGCAGCGGTTAACTCTTAATGTTCGTTTAGATTCAAGTATGTTCATTTAGGTGCTTTTCAGATATAATTAAAAAGTAAGTGAAGGACCGCTTACGGTCCTTTTATTCGTAGATAAGAAAGTATAAGTTTTATACTTTTGCTTCGCATCTACCTTGACAAACGCGCTCGTCCTGTAGGACGACGGAGTCGTTTATCCTTGGTTAGAGCGTTTAATTAGGAAAGGGGAAAGCCAGATGTCTAATATTGGTGTATGGGAAGCAGCCGAGCCAGGCGTTCAGCGCTGCATTCTGAAAGCTGAGGTTGGTTTAATGATGATGGAGGTTCACTTTGAGCCAGGTGCCATTGGTTACCAACATAGCCATGTTCATGAACAAATGTCCTATTGCTTAAAAGGGAAAATTGAGTTTACCATAGATGGTGTGGCAACCGTTATCGAGCAAGGCCAGACGATATACATACCAAGTAACGCTAAGCATGGTGTTACAGCATTAGAAGAATCCGCATTGTTAGATGTTTTCACACCGATTCGCGAAGATCTTGTAAAACGGTAACCAGTTGCGCTTGCAGCTGGTTTTTCTTTCCTAAACATTGAATGCGCTTACAAATTCGGCGGAAAGGAGGTTGCATATGAGTAGAAGAGGTCGTAGAGCTTGGATCTGGTTCTACAGAAGCTTGTTTTTGCGTGATCGTCCACTGACAGTGAAACTGCTCGTCTATTCAGCCATGCTGGTTGTCATTCCGCTGCTTGTGGTGGGGCTGATTTCTTATCAGAAATCATCGGAAGTGCTGCGCGAGGAAGCCAACTTGAGCAACAAGCAAATCATTGAGCAAGTCAAGCTGCATATTGAATATTATATTCGGGATTTCGAGATCGACTCCATTCGCATGCAGAATCATCCTTCGATGCAGCAGTTTCTAAGGATGACAAGCGAACAGGAAGTGAAGAGTTCAGGTATCCGCGAGCCCATGATGCAGCTTTTGAACGATACGGCTTACTCCCGATCTGATATCTCTCGGATCATGCTTGTTATGGAAAATCAGACGGTCTTGGATACAAGCATGAACAAAAATGTGACCCCTGCTCTTCAACTAATTCAGGAGCCATGGTTTGCCAGTGTCCCCTCCAACAGCGATATTATGTTGATCATCAGACCGCCTTCTCAGCGCTACGAGCTGGAATATGTGCCTGTTCTCTCCATCGTGAAGCGCTTAGTGAGTCCACTTACCTTAGAGCCCGTTGCAACGTTAATTATGGAAGTCAACTTCAAGCGGATTCAAGAGATTGCTGAACGGGTTACCATTGGACGAACAGGGTATTTATCCATTCTCGACCCCTACGGGCGCTATATTTATTCACCTGAATACACGGAAATCGGTCATTTGGCGAATTGGGACCAGTTAGAGTGGATTTTGCAGCAGGAAAGCGGGTCTTACCAAGCGCAAACAGGAGATAAGCCTTTCTACACCTTTAGCCTGTCATCCTATTTGAATTGGCGGTTGGTGACGACGATCCCTGAAGAAGAATTGACGCGTGGAACCGAGTATATTCGGCGTACGATGTGGTGGACGGTCCTTGCCACATTACTGATTGCCTATTTGATTGGGATTGGTTTTGCTACGAGTATCGTTCGACCTGTGAGGGCGCTGCAATTTTTCATGAAAAGAGTGAAAGAGGGCGACTTTCAGGCTCGCGTGGACATCGAATCCAAGGATGAGATTGGGCAGTTAACGAACGATTTTAATAAAATGGTCGAAAAGCTCCAGGTGCTGCTCGATGAAATTTACTACTCTCAGCTCCGAGAGAAGGATCTTCAGCTCCGTCAAAAAGAGACAGAACTAAAAGTGCTGCAATCGCAGGTGAATCCGCACTTTCTCATGAACGCATTAGAGACAGTGCGTGGGATGGCGCTGGAAAAGGATATGACCGACATCTCGGTGCTTGTTGCATCTCTTGCTCGTCTGCTGCGCTACAATTTGAATCATGCTGGGGCAACGATCTCCTTGCAGCAGGAAATTCAGATTTGCGATATGTATTTACGAATTCAGAAATATAGGTTTGACGATAAACTCACCTATGAATTCCAGATCCCTGAATGGGCAGAAGGACAAATCATCGCGAAGTTCGCTTTGCAGCCCTTGGTTGAAAATTGTGTCATTCATGGCATTGAAACGAGTGCACAGCCTGTTCATATTGTCATTTCATCTGCTCAAGTAAATGATCATCAATTTGTTGTGGAGATTCAGGATAGCGGTGTAGGTATTCCGGCTGACAAACTCCTTGCATTACAGCTCGATTTGCTGCAAAAGGACATGATTACGGCCGTATCACAGATCGGCATCGTCAATGTACATCGGCGTATCTCTTATCTGTTTGGTGACGATTATGGTCTGGAGCTTGATAGTGAGGCAGATGCAGGAACTCTAGTGAGAATCAAGCTGCCGCTGAAGCCTTACGGAGAGGAATGGAGGTAGGAGGTCATGTACAAAGTCATTCTCGTGGACGATGAAAGAT
This sequence comes from Paenibacillus alginolyticus DSM 5050 = NBRC 15375, assembly GCF_000422905.1. GTDB lineage: Bacteria > Bacillota > Bacilli > Paenibacillales > NBRC-103111 > Paenibacillus_E > Paenibacillus_E alginolyticus. The sequence continues at coordinate 78,315 of NZ_AUGY01000009.1, read as the reverse complement.
GGGTTCGTGTCGTGCTTCGCAAAGCCGTGGAACAAACGAAGCTTCCTTTCGAAATCGTGCAGGAATGCGCGAATGGTTTGGAGGCGATTGATGCACTGCAAAAGCATCACGCTGATTTGGTCATCTCCGATGTAAAGATGCCGATCATGGACGGTATTGCTCTAGCGGAGCAGATGACACAAGTTTCAGCCAATTTAATCCTAGTAAGCGGATATGACGATTTTCAGTTAGCTCAGAAAGCGATACGCTATGGGGTAAAGGACTATCTGCTGAAGCCTGTGGAAATGGAGGCAATGGCAGATTGTTTGGGCCGATGGATGCAAGACAGGACAACGAAATCTGCGAGGCGGTTGGCGGATTCCCCGCTAATCGGAACGAATGAATTGTCAGCCATTGAACAAGTGCAGCAGTTTATCAGCTCCAACTTATCGAAAGATATCAGCTTAACCGATGCCGCAGCCTTGGTACATTTGAACCCCAGCTACTTAAGCCAGCTCTTTAAGCAGCAAACGGGAGGCAAATTCGTCGATTATGTCATTGAAATGCGCATGGAGGAAGCGAAGAAGCTGCTGATTAAAACGTCTTTGCGAGTGTCTGAGATCGCGGAACGGCTTGGTTATGGGGATATTTCTTACTTCAGCAGTACTTTCAAAAAGCTGATAGGCTGCTCCCCTTTGGAATATAGGAAATGTGGCGGAAGGCTGGATGAAGCCAAATGAAGTCAAATGAAAAAGGACACTTGAGGGGGTGCACCCCTTAGAATGTCCTTTTTTAGTTTGTTTTGAATGGCTATTTTCTAGCTTTCTCGATAGCTTCTAACGTTTCTTTGTAGTCGTTGCGATACTTTTCGATAACAGGCTTTACAGCATCCTGCCATGGCTTAAGGTCGGATACGTCCGTAATCGTAACTCCCGCCGCTTTCACTTTGGCTTCGGAATCCTTCTCGAATTTATCCCATTCTGCTTTTTGTGTTTTGACGGATTCTAAGGCAGCCTTTTTAATAAGCGCTTTATCATCAGCAGACAGCTTATCCCATGCTACTTTAGAAATCAAAAGAACTTCAGGCACCCGTTGGTGCTGGTCAAGAATGAGATTTTTGGCTTGTTGAAAATGGTTGGAAGAGAAGTAGCTCGGATAGTTATTCTCAGCGGCATCGATGACACCTGTTTGCAAAGCATTGAAGACATCTCCATAAGGCATTGGGGTTGCATTCGCGCCAAGTGCGTTCATGAGATCAATGTTGACCTTGTTTTGAATGACGCGTATTTTGAGTCCTTTCAGATCGGCGATGCTTTTAATCGGTTTCTTGGAATAGAAATGACGAGCTCCTGAGCTGTAATACGCCAGTCCTTTCATACGAGAAGACTCTAAGCTATCCAGCAGTTTCGTTCCTTGCTCGCTTTCTAGAAATTTCCATTGGTGATTATCGTTATCGAAAATGTAGGGCAAGCTGAAGACCTCATACTGCTTGTTGAATCCGCCAAGTGCTCCTGTACTAACTCGTGTGAATTCAATAGCGCCGAGCTGCACTTGCTCGATGACGGCCTTCTCCTCACCGAGCTGGGAGGCAGGGAACACATCGATTTTGATGCGCCCATCCGATGCTTGATTGACGAGTTCGGCGAATTTCTTATCGCCTAGTGTGGTTGGGTAGTCCGCTGGGTGTGTTTCAGCCAGACGGAAATTTAATTTAGGACCATCGGCTTTCTTCGCTGCTGCTGCAGGGCTCGCGGCTCCAGGAGTCGTTGTTGAACCGCTATTCGTCGGTGTACTGCCGCCACCGCAAGCTGCAAGCAAGAGACTAGTACCAATCACTGTACTTAGAGCTATGATGTATTTTCTTTTTATTTTCATCTCGAATATTCACCCTTTTTATCGTAGTAGTTGAGTTATTTCCTTATTTCATTAAGTTTGGAAGCCACATGACGAGACCAGGTATATAGGTAAGTATCATGAGCACAACGCACATGACATAAAAGAACGGCATCATGGCTTTGGTGCCTTCAGAAATCGAAATATTTCCAATCGCAGAGCCTACGAAGAGGACGGTTCCGACGGGCGGTGTAAGCAATCCAATACCTAAGTTTAACATCATAATAATGCCGAAGTGAACAGGATCCATGCCAAGCGCTGTCACAACTGGGAGTAAAATAGGCGTCATGATTAAGATGAGTGGAGCCATATCCATCGGTGCGCCAAGTAAGAGCAGCAAGACGTTGATGATCAGCAAAATGACAATGGGGCTGTCTGTGATGCCCAGCATCCAATCCGTTAACATGCCGGGAACTTTGAGAAAGGCTAATACCCAACTGAAGGTAGCGGAGGCAGCAATCAGGAAGAGCACCATGGCTACGGTTCGAAATGTACGTTGGAGAATAATCCACATCCGACTTACGGGAATATCTCGGTACACGAGAAAGGTGAGAATAAAGGCGTATAGACAAGCTAACGCGCCGCTTTCTGTAGCCGTAAACCATCCCGTGAATATACCGCCTAGAATGATGACGGCTGTCAGAAGGGAAAGCAGGCCATCGCGTACAATCTTTGGAATTTCTCGCACGGGAACAGCTTCGCTCTTCGTATAACCGCGCTTGATGGCGATGATATAACTCGTGATCATCAGCGATACACATAGAATCAAGCCCGGGACTATGCCCGCTAGAAAAAGCGATGCGATAGAGATTCCACCGCCTGCCGCTAGGGAATAAAGCACGAGGTTGTGGCTTGGCGGCACCACAACGCCTTGAATGGCGGCAGAGACTGTAACACCAACGGCGTAATCGGTGTCATAACCCTTTTTCTTCATCATCGGGATCATGACCGAGCCGATGGAGGAGACGTCGGCAATGGCTGACCCGGAGATGTTCCCGAAGAACATACAAGCGACGCAGTTGACCATGGCTAAACCTCCGCGGATGCCACCAACAAGAACTTGCGCGAGATTGATAAGCCGCAATGCCATCTGGCCTTCACTCATAATTTGCCCGGCCAGGATAAAGAAAGGGATGGTCAGGAGGGAGTAAGAGTTCATCCCTTGAATCATCGTTTGGCCCACAGTGGCCAGAGGGACTTTCAAGTAAAGTAAGGTGAGCAGGGAAGAACCTGCCAAAGCGAGCGAGATCGGAAAGCGGAGAACGATCAGACCAACGAAGGTGATAGTTAGGATAATAATAGCGATGGTCGGATCCATTATTCGGGACCTCCTTCTTTGATATGTTGATGCCGCTTCGTCTCGATACCAAACAACTGGAGGAGGGCATAGGCACAGGTCATGACGCCGGTTATCGGCATGATGACATACAGTGTGCTGTTAGGCAGACCCGTCGCCGGTAACTCTGATTCATTCATCATGACGGTGAAGTCCCAACCAAAATATACGAGATAGCAACCGAAAGCGAGAATGACAAGCTCGATGACTTTATCAAGCGCTTTATTGATGGAAGCTGGAAGCTTGTGGGTGAAGGAATCGATGCCCAAATGCAGCTTCTCACGAAAGCCAATCGCAATTCCCATGAAGGAAAACCAGATAAGAAGCAGCATGGTCACTTCCTCCGACCAGAAGAATACGAAGTTAAACAGCTTGCGGGTCATGACCTGTACGGTGACGATGATGATCATACTAAGCAAACCGATGAGGGCAGCAGACTCGATACATGAATCGATACCGAGAGCAATTTTTCGAAGTATTCTCATCGTAAAGCGGACCTCCTCTCGCTACCTTTGTAAGTGCTTTCATTTGATGTGACTTAAGTATAGCGCTCCTATCTACCCACAGGTATGCCAGTGTTTTTAGTTTTTTTTGTAGTTTTTTTAGATTTTTGGGTGGAATGAAACAAATAATGAGCAGGTGTCGGAGGACAACCTGCTCATTTAAGACGAGCTTTTGCATTAAGCACGGTTCCCGCGCTTTCACAGGGCGGACACGCGGGTCAGGCTGCTGAGAAGTCGATTTTCGACTTCTCAGACGCTGCCGACGAGCTTCGGCTCGCGGAGCTCTTGCTGAAAGCGCGTTTTTCGCGCTTATTTGTTCGAGCGCTCCACATTAAGCGCGGTTTACGCGCTTTCGCAGGACGGACGCGCGGGTCAGGCTGCTGAGAAGTCGATTTTCGACTTCTCAGACGCTGTCGACGAGCTTCTGCTCGCGGAGCTCTCGCTGAAAGCGCGTTTTTCGCGCTTATTTGTTCGAGCGCTCCACATTAAGCGCGGTTTCCGCGCTTTCGCAGGACGGACGCGCGGATCAGACGCTACCGACGTAGCGATTGTTGTAGTAATTGTAATTTTCTACAAATTTTCTACAACATCACTCGGCCGAGGATTAAGATCCATTCATCCGAGAACCTAAAGTGAGCATAGAGTGATGCTCAAAGTATTCAACAAATCCTCCGTTCCTCTATAAGAATTGCATGCCCATATAGACCGCTACAGCCCATATCAAACAAGCAGAAACCTTGTTTAATTTGGCAATGAATTTACCGCTAGGATCACGCTTGCCAACAAGGCGTCCTGCGAACGCTAAACCGAAGAACCAGAGCCAGGAAACTAGCATAACGGTGACGGTGAACACCCATTTTTCTCCGCCAACATAGTGTAAGGAATTTGTGCCTATAACTCCAATCGTATCGAGTATAGCGTGGGGATTCATTAACGAGACAGATGCTGCAAACAGGATTTGTTTTTTGGGTTCATTTTCCCGGTGTGATGTTACTGAGCCAGGTTTACTTTTCCAAAGTACCCATCCCATATACAACAGGAAAAAGAATCCAAGTCCATAGAGCGCTGCTTGAAGCCAGGCGAAGGTGAGTACGACGAACGAAACACCTAAGACGGCTAATAAAATTAGGATCGTGTCACAAACCGACGCCGTAAGGATGACAGGCAGTGCTTTAAGATAAGATGACCCACGGGCTCCTTGGTTGAAAACGAAAACATTTTGTACCCCTATGGGCAGAATGAGCCCAAAACCCAAAATAAGCCCATGTAAAACAATTTCCAACAAAACGATCTCTCCCATCAATTAGACTATTCTTCACAAGTATAGAGAAAATCTAGCGGATGTCTCCCTCCAAATGGATGGCGATTCACCCAACCAAATGTTATATTTGAATGGTTAGGAGAGGATCATAGCATGGACTGGAAGCCGGACTTATCGTCGGAAACCCCTTTATATAGTCAGATTAAAGATTTTATAAAAAATAAAATATCGCTAGGCGAATGGGCGATTGGGACCAAAATTCCCTCACAGCGCGCGCTGGCTGAACGCTTTGATGTCAATCGTAGTACGGTTGTGACCGCACTGAGCGATTTGATTGCCGAGGGGTTACTGGAGGGGAACACCAAAGGAGGGACTAGAGTCATCAATAACTCTTGGAACCTTTTAGCTGCTTCGCCTCCTCCAGACTGGAGCTCTTATGTGCAAGCCGGCACTTATTATCCAAACCAGCCTGCCATACAGCACATTAACCGTGCGGAATTTCAAGATGGCATTATCCGCTTGGGTACTGGAGAGCTTTCACCAGATTTGCTTCCTTCTGTCCAAATGAAACAGATTTTTGAAGAGTCTTCAGTGAATCCTTTCACTATCGGCTATGAAGAACCTAAAGGAAATCCGTATTTGCGGGAACAGATAGCTGCTTACTTGCATGGCATTGGCGTTCAAACTTCGCCCTCCAACATTCTAATCGTATCTGGCTCACTCCAAGCGTTACAACTCATATCCATCGGGTTGCTGCAGCGAGGTTCTTCCATCCTTCTGGAAAAGCCATCCTATTTGTATTCTATCCATGTGTTTCAATCTAGTGCAATTAAGCTGGTTGGTCTACCCATGGATGAAGAAGGCATTCAAACGAATCAGATTAGCCGTTATAAAGAAGGCTACAACGCCTCGCTGCTCTATACGATACCTACTTTTCATAATCCTACTGGCACGCTGATGTCAGAGCCAAGACGTCAAGAGCTGATGAGAATCTGTGCGGATGAGGGACTTCCCATCATTGAGGACGATGCCTATAGGGAGCTTTGGTTTGAAATTCCGCCTCCACTTCCATTAAAGGCAAGGGATCCTAATGCATTGGTCCTCTATTTGGGGAGTTTGTCGAAGACTTTAAGTCCGGGACTTCGAATTGGTTGGGTGGTCGCCCCAGAACCGGTTATTGAACGTTTGGCTGATATCAAAATGCAGAACGATTACGGCTCGAGCTCGATATCCCAGTGGGCAGCAGCCGAATGGCTGGGTAGAGGCTTATATCAAGAGCATCTTGTCTATGTTAGGGAACAACTAAAGAGAAGAAGGGATTTCACTGTTCAGTTGTTGAAGACCAATTTTATGGAGATTGCTACATGGGCAGTGCCAGCAGGCGGTTTCTACATTTGGGTTCGCCTCACTGTGGATGTATCCATGCAAATGCTTTTTGAGCGTGCTTTGAAAGCAGGAATTTTGCTGAACCCGGGTTCAATTTATGATAGAAATGCGGGAAATTATCTGCGGATTTCCTATGCCTACGCCAAGCTTCATGAGCTTGAATGGGGTATTGTGCATTTAGCTGAAATGATTAAGGAGCTAGCTATGGTTAGTAAAAATAAATAAATTCCGGGGTGGTTACGTGTCTATAAAGGGTTTGAATCATTTATTATTTTCGGTCTCAAATTTAGAGAATTCGATTTCATTTTATCAACAGGTTTTTGATGCAAAGTTGTTGGTCAAAGGAAGAAGTACGGCCTATTTTGACCTGAATGGCATGTGGATTGCCTTGAATGTCGAAAAGCATATTCCTCGAAATGAAATAAACCTTTCCTACACTCACATTGCATTTTCAATTGAAGAAGCTGAATTTGATGATCTGTATGAGAAACTAAAGAAATTGCAGGTTAACATCCTGCCAGGCCGTCCAAGAGATGAGAAAGATAAGAAGTCTATTTACTTCACAGACCCAGATGGTCATAAATTCGAATTTCATACAGGTACTTTAGAGGATAGATTAGATTATTACAAACAGGAGAAAAAGCATATGGAGTTTAACGTTGAATAAGTGGGAAGAGACGTACAAATATTTCGGCTTTATTCGATTTGGTATTAATAGAGAAAAGGCACGCAAAATGCATGACTTTTCTTGTTCTTGTAACACCGTATACGTACTTCATGTTATTAAGAAAGGTTCTGAATGATTGGATACTAAGGGTTGTCCTTCTTTATAGTACAATTGAGGAGATAGCAGGATAAAAAAGATATGAACATCGCGAAAGCCATGCTCACATAGAATCGAATAGAGTTCTTTAACAATGCTATCATGCAATTCCTGATCTCTCGGGAACATATATATTTCTAATGAGAGGGGAGAATTATTTAATTGTTCCACAAGAAGAAGTTCGATTTTTATTTTTTCTTGGACGACGCCCGTTAATTTCGAAAATTGTTGGATGACCGTACTTGAAATCGAAGAAATGAATTCCTTCTGAAAACCTTTAAATCTGAGAAAAGGCATATGTTGTTCCTTCTTTGCAAAATGGTTAGCGAATTTATATATTTTAATAAAAAATTCAGGTAAAAACAAATCCTATATTAGATGAAACCATTCTCATTTATAGATAAGTGCCGTAGGGGGAAAAATGATGAGCAGCTTACCAAAACAATTCGTTCAAACCTTAAGAGACGTCCATAAGGATAAAGCTGATGAATGGTTGAGAGATTTTGACAAGCTTATTAATGATTGCGAAAAGCGTTGGCAAATCAAAATCATGACCCCGTTTGATTTATCTTTTAATTTTGTGGCTCCTGCCATACGGAAAGACGGAACTGAAGTTGTGATAAAGCTCGTCATTCCAGGTGATGAATTCGAATCTGAAGTCGATGCCCTTACACTTTTTAATGGGAATGGCATTGTCAAAATCATTGATGTTGATATCGCAAGAGGAATTCTTATTCTTGAACGATTAATTCCTGGGAAAACGCTAGCCTCCTTAGAAAATGAGGAGGAAGCTGCTCAGACAGCCTCACAAGTGATGAAGAAATTATGGATTCATGCACCTACCCATTCAACTAACATTCCAACAACTAAACATATGGAAAAGAAATTATTAAATATTAGCAAGAGAAATACAGAAGGTCTCGGTCCTATAACAAAGGAAATACTTCAAGAAGCAGTGAACACATATATTACAATGAATGCTATGCCGGATAAACCATATTTACTTCATGGCGATTTACATCATTACAATATTTTAATGGCTGCTAGGGAACCTTGGTTGGCGATTGACCCTAAAGGGTTGATTGGCGACAGAGAATACGATGTTATTCAATATTTATTAAATAAATTGCCTAATGGAGATTCAACACATGTTATTGAGAAGCGTATTGATATATTTGTAAAAGAGTTGAACTTAGACAAGAAAAGAATGTTATCGTGGGGGTTTGCACATTCTGTTTTAGCAACCTGTTGGACAGTTCAGGAGGATGGCAGCTATAGCGAGCCTTTTTTTGATGCTATCCATGTTTTTAGGAGTTTGAAGCAGAGATAGCGGTTACTAATATTTAAAAAATGGCTATCCCACAGGTCTGTTAAGACATTAGGGGTAGCCATTCTTTATACCATTTGAAAATTAGTCGTTAGAAAGCTTGAGAACCTCCAGCAGTTTGAAGAACAAACTGAGCAGTATGGCAACGATGGTGGCCAGGGCCATGCCTTTCAGTTCAAAATGGCTTAATTTCAGCGTTGCTCCGCTAAGCCCAATGACAAGAACAACGGTTGTTAGAACCAGATTGACCGGTTTGGAATAATCAACTTTCGTTTCTACCAGCATGCGGATCCCCGAAGCGGCGATGATACCAAACAGCAGCAAGGAAACGCCGCCCATGACAGGAGTTGGAATGGTTTGAATCAAGGCTGATATTTTCCCGACAAAGGAGAGCACAATCGCCAGGATCGCTGCTCCTCCGATAACCCAAACCGAATATACGCGGCTAATCGCCATGACACCGATGTTTTCACCGTAAGTTGTATTTGGCGTAGAACCTACTAAGGATGACAGCATGGTAGAGATGCCGTTTCCGAGTAAGGATCTGCTTAATCCAGGGTCTTTGGATAAATCTTTTCCAACCATATTCCCCGTTACAATCAAGTGGCCAATATGCTCCGCTATGACAACTAAAGCAGCTGGAGCGATGATTAAAATACTCGCGAGGTCGAATGTTGGGCTGTAGAATGTAGGAAGTCTGATCCACTGAGCAGCTCCAACTATTTCTCCAATATGTACCAAACCTAGTAATGCTGCGAGCAGATAACCGGCAACAATGGCTACCAAAATCGGAATGACCTTCAAAAGTCCGCGAAAGACAATGGAACCTACGACTCCTACCAAAAAAGTAAAAATAGAAACCGATATAACGATAGGATCGGGAACCCAGGCTTCTTTTAAATTAGCCGGCTGAATAATGCCTGCCATAGCGGCGGCTGTAGGCACCAATTCTAAACCGATAACAGCAACGATCGCTCCCATCGCAGCAGGTGGAAATACAACGTCAATCCAGCGTGTCCCCACGACACGAATCAACAAGGCTATGAAGGTGAAAATCAATCCGACCACCAGAAATCCACCTAACGCCGAACTATATCCTTTGGAATCGAGAACGAAGAAAACGGGGGAGAGGAAGGCGAAGCTGGACCCCAAGAAAGCGGGGATCTTTCCTTTTGTAATGAAAATATAAAGCAAAGTGCCTATCCCGTTCATCAACAGAATAGTGGCTGGATCGACATGAAACAAAATAGGGACCAGCACGGTGGAGCCAAACATAGCAAATAAATGCTGTAAACTAAGGGGAATACTTTCGCCTATGGAGGGGCGTTCATCAACTTGAATAATACGAGACACGGTAGGACTCCCTTCTTAAAGTTATCGTACGATATCTTACCATAATTTGAATGGGAAAAAGAAATAATTATCAAAAATTCTATAAGTCAATTTAAAGGCGTGCCAATTGGTCATGCTGTCTTTACATTGTTATTGGCAGATTAGCATTTATTGACGCCTTATTTATGGCGACTTCCGCTACTTGTGTTACCGGGTTGACCGTGATTAATACAGGAGCGCATCTATCGGCTTTTGGGGAGATTGTTCTTATTTTGCTAGTCCAAATTGGCGGTCTCGGCTTCATGACGATGTCCACACTCATTGCACTCGTGCTCCGCCGACGTATTTCTTTTCAGAACGTCTCATCTTACAGGAAGCGATGAACCATGATTCGACGGAAGGGATAGTCCGTCTTATACGCAAGGTATTAATCTATGCGCTGTATATTGAATTCGCAGGCGCGTTGTTATTCGCACTTCGCTGGTCATTTGAAATGCCCGTAGGCCAAGCGCTGTATTTTGGCATTTTTCATAGTATCTCAATATTCAACAGCGCGGGATTCGATCTGTTTGGCAGTTTGCCTAATAGAATGGGAAGCCTGATGCATTATGTAGAGGACCCGTACATTAACATCGTCTCCATGCTGCTTATTATTTTAGGCGGAATTGGATTTATCGTTATTTCTGACTTGCTTACATACCCTAAGAATAAAAAATTAACGCTGCATAGCAAGGTTGTCCTAACCGCGTCCGCCGCTCTTATATGGATACGTACACTTGTCATCTTTGTGTTTGAGTTCACCAATTCCCTCACACTGCAGCCGTTGTCCACCATAGGCAAAACACTCAGTGCAATGCTGCAATCCGTGTCATCACGTTCAGCAGGTGTAAATACAGTCGATATTGCTTCGATGAGGCAGGCTACGCAGTTTTTTATCATTCTCAGGATGTTTATCGGTGCCGCGCCCGGTTCCTCCGGTGGAGGAATTAAGGTGACTACCTTCGTGATCCTTATTGGCGCGGTTTATGCCATGGTTCGAGGCAGGGACGAAATTGTACTTTTCCACCGCAGAATATCAAAGGATCGGATTTATAAATCTATTACATTAGCTCTTTCGACAATGATCCTATCGATCACAGAGAACTTCCATTTCTTAGGCATATTGTTCGAGGTTACTTCGGCGTATGCTACGGCTGGAATGTCGGTGGGATTATCGTCACAGCTCACGGGATTCGGTAAGGTGTTTATCATCATTTTAATGTTTGTCGGACGACTGGGTCCTGTCACATTGGCCTATACCTTGTCGCCGTTGCCGAAAAAAGAGCCTTATCGTTACCCGGAGGGGAAGATCACGATTGGCTGATTGGGGTTGGCAGGGGATTCAGAATAGTTAACGAATGGTGTATAGGGAAGGATTCTGTAGTTGGAGGGTAACCATGGATATTACCGTGATGACGTTTAACTTGCGGGTAAATGTCAGGCAGGATAGCGACAATGCGTGGCCGAACCGTATCACTGAAGTGACCGAGGCCATAAAAAAAGCGGGGGCAGCGATTGTTTGCACGCAGGAGGGAACGCACGCTATGCTGCAGGATCTACAGCCGCTGCTGCCGGATTACGCCTGGCTCGGTGATGGCCGGCAGGGTGGGAATGAAGACGAGCATTGCGCTGTCTTCTATCATCGCGGTCTGCTGAAACCAGTCGAGAGCGGGATTTCGGTCTATCCGAATTTCCTGAACAGCTCGGTTATTTGAGCTGGAACACAGGCTGCCCGCGAATATGCACCTGGGTAAGGCTGAGGCAGCAAGATGGACAGGATTATTATGTGTACAATACTCACTTGGATCATATGAGTGAGGTAGCTAGAACGAATGGCATCCAGCTTATTCTAGATCGAATCCGCACCATGAACAGCCGAGACGGGATTCCGGCAATTTTGACGGGTGATTTTAACTGTGGCCCAAGCAGCGATGTGATCGAAATTCTGACACAGGCGGGGCTTTGTGACACTTATGGCGAGGACAAGGATGTAGGCTGCACTTGGCATGACTTTAAAGGCGGCGATATGGGAGAGCCGATAGATTACATTTTCGTGACGCCCGACATTCAAGTTAATTCAATTAACATCGATCGAAGCATGTACAATGGTCGCTATCCGTCAGACCATTATCCTGTCGTGGCGAGTGTTCGATTGTAGCTTAGAAAAGCTTGCACTGCCTATTACAGGGAATCGGCAATAAACAAAGGGAAAGAACTCTGATGTTTATCCATCAGGAGGGCTTTCCCTTTGTTCTATTCAGAACTTATCAAATCAAGTGACAAAAATATAAAAATGTAACTTGATTTTTGTTTTGTGTTACAATATAATCATATCAACAAGCAGGAATCAACCGAATACGAATTGATCGGAGGAGTATCATAATGGGAAATAAACTAACTGGAAAAGTAGCTTTAGTAACCGGAGCATCAAGGGGAATAGGACGCGAAATTGCTGAGGAGTTTGCTCGGAACGGAGCAAAGGTTATAGTTAATTACGCAAGCAGCCCGGCTAAAGCAGAAGAGGTCGTAAGTGGGATAAAGAACAATGGTGGAGATGCCATAGCAATCCTAGCTGATATTAGCAGCGTGGCAGAAGTAGAGAAACTATTTCAGGAGACTTTAAAGGCGTTTGGACGAATTGATATTCTAGTTAATAATGCAGGTATTATGATCACCAAACCGATTGCTAGCATTACTGAAGAGGATTTTGACAAGCAATTTGCAATAAATGTGAAGGGAACTTTCTTTGCTTGCCAGCAAGCTGCAAAATATATGGAACAGAACGGTCGTATCATTAACTTCTCTACTTCAGTTGTCGGTCAAATGTTCCCAACTTACAGTGTGTACGCAGGAACAAAGGGAGCAGTGGAGCAGTTTACGCGCCAATTGGCCAAAGAGTTTGGTCCGAAGGGGATCACCATCAATGCAATTGCACCTGGTCCGGTTAACACGGAGCTATTCACAGTTGGAAAAACAGAGGAGCAAATTGAAGGTCTTCGTAAAATGAATGCGTTCGGACGTCTAGGAGAACCTAACGATATTGCCAGTGTTGCGCTATTTTTGGCCAGCGAGGAATCTCAGTGGATTACGGGTCAAACCATTCGTAGTAATGGAGGATTTGTGTAGAAATATATATCAAAGAAGAGCTGCCGCGGCGGCTCTTTTTTGATTATTGCGTTGCATCAACCTTAATAATCACTCTCACAGAGACCCTATAAATCTCTGTCTAGCGTGACGGATTCACCTTGGAGGACATGATGAGCGATAAGTGTCTCGGCAGGAACTTCATCATTGTTAATTTGACTAATTAGTACGTCAGCCAGTTTAGTGCCGATTTCATTCACATTGTAATCTACTGTTGTTAGTGAGGGATTAATGTATTTCAATACTTGAATGTTATCGAAACCCATGAGGCCAATTTGTTCAGGTACTCGGATTTTGCGGGATTTCAACCACTTCAGAACCTCAAGGGCATACACGTCACTAGAGCATAAGATCGCGCTTTTGCCGTCCGTTTTCTCTATCAATTGCTCCAATTCGGCCAAATAATTTTTCTGTGCGATGACGCTATGCCGCATATCTGAGATCTCTTCACATGCCTCGATAAAACCAAGATATCGTTGTTCGGGCACATATATATTTTCTTTTCCCTTTCGCATCAGAGGCGGACTTAAATAGATCAAATGCCGATAGCCTTGGCTGGAAAGAAAGGCGACTGAGTCTCGGATCGCTTGCTTGTCGTCAATCCAAACATAAGGAAACGGGCCAGAAAGGCGATTGCCGAAGGTCACGATAGGTGTCCGCGAGCGAGTCAAAAGTGATTCGAATTTTTTGTTGAAATTAGCTGGCAGCAAGGCAATTCCATCGACTCTACGATCTAACAAGTTGTTGATATACTCTAGTTCTAGGTCCTTGTCGCGATTAGAAAGGACAAGATAAACGATATAGCCCCGTTTCCTTGCTTCGGCTTCGAACGCGTGGAATAACTGGGAGAAAATTTGATTATGAATGTCAAACAGCACGATACCTAACGTTTTGGTATGTCCTTTGACAAGGCTTTGAGCTAAAAAATGGGGGCGGTAGCCGAGCTCCTCTGCGACCCGCAGTATTTTCACACGAGTTTCCGGATTAATACCGGGACGGTTGTTTAGCGCCCGATCCACCGTTCCCCGTGTAACTCCGCACAGCTCGGCGATTTGTTTACTGGTAATGTTCATGCGGCCTCCGTGAGAATGGAATCTAGTGGTCTAATCGTAGCCTAACTGAGCGGGCTGGTCAATACCTCGTGCTCGTGAACGATAAAGGGGAGTTAGGCATAGGAAAGATGAACTAATTTGCAATAAAAGCGTTTACAAAATTGAGGGCATTTGTTAAGATGAAATCGTTCACGTGCACGAAATTAGATATTGGAGCTCACATTGTTTATTTGCCAATCAGAAGTAGGAACGGTGGCAAGGGGGGACGCCCCTATCGGTAATATGATCTTTGCTTCAAATTTTTTTTAGCCACTTCCGTGCACGTGCACGGAAGTGAATTTCGACCATGATTCAACAGCATAGACAGACATCTGGATGCACCGGGTTCGCTGTTCCGGCAGTGCGTCCCACAATCTGTTAAGGATGGTGTCTCGCATATGAAAAAGGCTTGGGTCCTATTATTGATTCTTTCTCTTGGGTGGTCGCTAGTCGCATGCAGCTCAGAAAGCAAACCTACTGCATCCAAATCAGGTAAAGCCGAACTTACGTTAGTTTGGAGCAAAAATGAAGCATCCGATGAACAGCTTACGAATATTTTGGCCGAGTTCAATAAGCTTAACCCCGATATCACTGTGAAAAGGGTCGAAGTGGTCAGCAACGGTTGGGCAGATTATTTTAATAAAATTCAGACAATGATTGCTGGCGGCAAATCACCTGACGTTATTCGCGTAGCGATCGAAGGCATCCAGATGTTTGCCAAACAGAACCTGCTTCTCCCGCTGGATCCCTATATGAAAACAGATCCCGGTGCTTTGGATAACTATAGTGATCTGCATCCAAAGCTTCAATCGCCTTTCGTTATTGACAATAAAACGTACGGCTTTGTTTGGGACTGGAATAACGTCGTTATGCACTTCAATACCGATCTCCTCAAGAAAGCCGGGCTATCTGTTCCAAATAAAGGCTGGACGAAGGATGACTTTCTTCAGTACGCTCAAAAGTTGACCTCAGAGAAGGATGGGAAGAAAACTTTCGGCTTTGCAATTCCCAATTATTATTTTGGAGCGTCGGCATGGTTGTTTAACAACAATGCGAGTGTACTGAATGACGATATGACCACTAGTAAATTAGATGATCCTAATGCCATCGAGATGATGCAATTTTTTCAGGATCTCATCTATAAATACAAAGTTGCGCCGGTTCCTGACCCTAAGGATAACCAAATCCAGATGTTGATCAATGGTCAAATTGCTATGATATCAGCTGGTAAATGGCCATTTGGTACCTATGACAAAAATAAATTCACGAACATTGACGTACAGTATTTGCCAACGTTCAAGACGAACAAAGTTATTTTCGGGTCAGGGGCGTTCCCTGTGCTCAAATCAACGAAATACCCGGAAGCGGCATATAAACTTACTGCTTTCCTAAGCGGCGCCTATTCGCAGAAAACGACGCTTTCCAACACGTCAATTCCAACCCGCATCTCTGTTATGAATGAAGTCTTGCCGAAGACACCAGCTCAGAATTGGAAGGTATACGCAGAAAGCGCCGATATTGCCAAAGCGGTAGAAGCTCCGATGCAATATGGTGAAATCCAAGGAGTATTCGATCGGCATGTATCGGAGATCCTGTCTAACCAGTCCGATGCAGCGACAGCCATGAAGAAAGCCAAACAAGAAATTGATGCCATCCTGAAAAAATGATGTTGACTCGCGGTATGCCGTCGGCGATCCAATCGGATCGCCCGGCGCCCCGGTTCATGGGAGGGATCTAGCGTGGCAGTTAATCGTAAAATGTCCAACATCCTCGTCGGGTTCTTATTTCTGTCACCGGCTTTGCTATTTTTCATTATATTTATCGGCGAACCGGTTGTGGCAACCATTTATCTCAGTTTCACGAAGTACAACATAATCACACCAGTCAAATGGATCGGTTTTGACAACATTACACATTTATTTGTTGATGATCGGTTATGGCTTACTTACGGCAATACCATCAAATTTATTGCAATATTAACGCCGATGCACGTTATTCTCGGGCTGTTCATTGCGTTAGCGGTTAACCGGAATATAGGAAAATGTTGGAAATATCTGTACCGTACGATTTTCTATTTCCCGGTATTAGCGACTTCTGCTGCGGTCGCCGTCGCATGGCAATTCATTTTCAGCAAGGATTTCGGCATTTTGAATTACTTTCTTAGCAAGTTTGGAGTCGATCCGATTCCTTGGATGCAGTCGCCGCAGTGGGTATATCTGGCCGTTGCGATTTACAGTTTTTGGAAATTTATAGGTAATGCATTTCTTTATTATTTGATCGGCCTCCAAAGCATTCCAGAGCCTCTCTATGAAGCAGCTGAAATTGATGGTGCAAGCAAAATGCAGCGATTCTTCTTCATCACACTGCCGATGCTTTCCCCTACCATATTCTTCGTTTTGGTGACTACGCTGATTGGTGCGACGCAAATATTCGATGAACCGTACCTTATCACTGGGGGAGGTCCTGGCGATGCTTCGCGTTCAGTGAACATGTATATCTATGAGGTCGCCTTCCAGCATCATGAGATGGGGTATGCATCTACGCTCTCACTCAGTCTGTTCTTGATTATTTTGTGCGTGACGATTTTGCAATTTTCCGTTAGCCATAAGTGGGTAAATTACGATCGGGACTAAAAGAGGAGTTGATTACTTGTGGAGGTTACCAAGTTGCGGATTGCAGGTACGGCTGCAAGAACCGTGAGGCGGATCAAACTAGAACGCATCTTATTGGATGGCGCTTTGCTTGTGTTCTCTTTTCTGATGCTCACCCCTTTCCTATGGATTTTCTCCACCTCGCTGCGTCTGCCAAAAGATTCGTTCTCACTGCCGCCGGCCATTTTCCCGACAGCGTGGCACATCAGCAACTATGCAGAGGTGTTTGCAAAAGTACCGTTTTCCGACTTTATCTCCAATAGCCTGAAAATTTGCTTGATCATCGTGATTGGGCATATATTCATCTCAAGCATGGCCGCTTTTGCCTTCTCTCGTATTGCTTTTCCAGGACGCAACGTCCTCTTTCTCATCTTTCTTTCAGGACTTATGATTCCAGGGCAGGTAACCATCATTCCTCAGTTCATTTTGATGTCGAAATTAGGCTTGGTCGATACACACTTAGCGCTCATTTTGCCGGGCCTAATCAACCCATTCGGAATATTCATGATTCGGCAAACGATGATGTCCATATCTTATACCTATGACGAAGCCGCTTATATGGACGGTGCTAGCCGATTATGGGTTTTCCTTAAAGTCATCCTTCCCATGTCGTTTCCGGCGGTTGCCGTAACTTCGGTCATAAGTTTCATTGCGCATTGGAACGACTTTTTCCGCCCTTTAATTTTTCTGAATTCCTTCGAAAAAATGACGCTGCCGATCGGAATGACGGCATTAACCGGAGCGTTCGGAACAGGGAACTTGTCTGCTATCCTGGCAGGGGTGACATTGTCGCTTATCGTTCCGCTGCTCTTTTACATTTTCGGACAAAAGTACTTGCTGGATGGCATTACGGCGGGTGGACTTAAACTGTGAGTGCCTGTCAGGATTCATGAAATCAGTTAGGAACTTAAGGAGGCCAAGATATGAGCAACAATATAGTAAACAAACAGTTTCGTATGGACAAAGACTTTATGTATACAGGAGCCAAGACGAGCCAAATCTCTTTTCCGCTTGGCGGGATTGGAACGGGAAGTATCGGTCTCGCTGGCAACGGACGGCTGATTGATTGGGAAATTTTCAACCGGCCCAACAAGTTGAGCTTTAACGGGTTCTCATTCTTTGCCGTTAAGGCAGAGTGCAAGGGTGAGGTCAGGCTGACCAAAGTACTCAATGGCGATATGCAAGCCCCGTATACTGGAGAAGGGAAAGGCAAATTCGAAGGTTATGGGTACGGACCCAGACGGGAAAACATGGCTGGATTTCCGCACTTTACAAATACATCGTTCCGTGGACAATTCCCTTTCGCAGAAATGACGTTCGACGATGTCGATGACCCAATCACGGTCAAACTGACAGCCTTCAATCCATTCATTCCTCTGAATGATCGGGATTCATCTATACCCTGTGCCATTTTCGAATATGAGGTGACTAATCGGTCTTCGGATGAGTTGGACATCAGTGTGGTTGGCAATGTGTCGAATCCGTTTCGTCAGGGTGCTGTCAATGAAGCAGTTGAATTCGACGGGCGACGAGCCATCCGTATGTCATCCACACAGTATGAAATGGACGAAGCGGAATTCGGCGATATGACGTTGATGACTGACAATG
The DNA here is from genome assembly GCF_000422905.1 of Paenibacillus alginolyticus DSM 5050 = NBRC 15375. Classification (GTDB taxonomy): domain Bacteria; phylum Bacillota; class Bacilli; order Paenibacillales; family NBRC-103111; genus Paenibacillus_E; species Paenibacillus_E alginolyticus. The sequence goes on along the minus strand of NZ_AUGY01000009.1, from coordinate 59,942 downwards.
ATGACGTCAGCTATCAATCGTATTGGTATCGTGGTGGATGGTTCGATAACCTTACCGTGTTCTGGAAGGATTTTCGTCGACCCGGCCGCTTTCAGGAGCGAAGATATGAAGGACCGCGTGAGCTGGATGCGAAAAGGCTGCATGAAAAGCATCAGGATGTTGGTCTGCTGAGCGGGCATCGTACGGTAGCGGCTGGTGGGAAGGCTAGATTCCGGTTTGTGCTTGCCTGGAATTTTCCGAATTGCGTTAACTTCTGGAATCCAGGCAGTGGTGATGAAAGCGGGCGTCAACCTTCATGGAAAAACTACTACTCAACTTTGTTTCGTGATTCCACTGATACGGCAAATTACATCATGAAACATTATGATCGATTGAATAAGGAAACGCGGTTATTCCAAGAGACGCTGTTCCGGTCTACACTACCCGACATTGTGATTGATGCTATTAGCGGCAACATTTCGATCCTGAAATCTCCTACAGTGCTGCGTTTGACCGACGGGACACTTTACGGCTTCGAGGGTGTTCATACGAACGAAGGCTCGTGTGAAGGTTCCTGCACCCATGTGTGGAATTACGAGCAGGCGACAGCTTTCTTGTTCCCGGCACTTGCTCGTTCGATGCGAAACATCGAGTACAAACACGCCCAATTCGAGAATGGAAAAATGGCGTTCCGCCTCATGCTGCCGGCTGAGCGAACGACTCGTGATAACACGTTCAGGGCGGCTGCCGACGGTCAGATGGGAGGCGTGATTAAGTCCTATCGGGAATGGAAAATTTCAGGCGATACCGAGTGGCTGCGCTCGATTTGGCCAAATGTTCGCAAAGCTCTCGAATATGCCTGGGATCCTACCAACGAAGACCAATGGGATGCCGACAAGGACGGTGTCATGGAAGGGCGCCAGCATCATACGCTGGACATGGAATTGTTCGGCCCCAATTCTTGGCTGACGAGCATGTACTTGACTGCGTTGAAGGCGGCAGCAGAGATGGCGGAGGCTCTCGGGGAACAGGAGATTGCGGTAGAGTACGACTCCATTTACACCAAAGGATCCGCATGGACGAACGAGCATATGTTCAATGGCCGGTACTTCCATCAGTTGGTCGATCTCAAAGACCGATCAATCCTAGAGAAATATGGAGCGGAAGAAGTATACTGGAATGACGAGGCAGGTGAGCACAAGTATCAGATAGGTGAAGGCTGCGGTATTGATCAAGTACTCGGTCAATGGTTTGCTCATCTGGTTGGTCTCGGTTATGTCCTTGATCCTGTGAAAGTGAAACGAGCGGTTCAATCGATTTATGATCATAATTATATCGAGAATTTGCGTGATTTTCCAAATGCCTGCCGTATCTATGGATTGAATGACGAGTCTGGCCTGATGATCTGTACTTGGCCTGATGAGAACAGTCCGATCGTGCCGGTTCCTTATGCAGACGAATGCATGAATGGGTTCGAATATCAATCTGCTTGCCATATGATTTATGAAGGACTCGTGATGGAAGGGCTGAGTGCCGTTAAGTCCATCCGGGACCGATATGATGGAGAGCGCCGCAACCCATGGAACGAGTTCGAGTGCGGAAGCAATTATGCCCGTTCCATGGCGTCCTATGGCCTGCTTCTTGCTTTAAGCGGATTCGAATATGATATGGTAGCAGGACATGTTGGCTTTAGCCCGAGATGGCAAGCTGATGATTTTCGTTGTTTCTGGAGCTTGAACGAAGGTTGGGGCGAGTTCCGCAGCAGCGATGGACAGCTCGAGTTAGAGGTAATGATGGGGGAATTAAGGTTATCCAGCTTTGGAAGCAGACTCTTGGTTGGGCGAGCTGTGAAGAGCGTAATGATTGGCGGCAAAAGCGTCTCCTTTGAACAGGCAGAGGGAAATTTAATATGGAAAGAAAAAATAGTTCTTGAACCGCAAACCAAACTTGTCCTACAGTTTTAAATCATAGGTGATAGAGCTCGCCCTTCATCTTGTTGGGCTGGCTTTCATCTGGAATGGAGGCTATGGAACATGGATGCAAACGTTGTAATGGAATCAGCTGTTCGGCAATTACGTCATATCCCGGGAATCAAAGCGGTCGTGTTAGGCGGATCTCGGGCCTGTGGTACTGAAACATCGGAATCCGACATTGACATTGGACTCTACTATCAATCTGGATACCCGATCGACACGGAGGCTCTCGAAAGTTTAGCATCGGCACTAGACGACGAACATCGTAATGGACTAATTACGCCGATAGGCGGCTGGTGGCCATGGATTAACGGTGGAGGCTGGTTAAAGATGGGAGGATATTCAATGGACCTCCTCTACCGTGATGCTGAGATTGTAACTGGAGTGATCACCGATTGTCGTAAAGGGCGGATTGACATCCATTATCAGCCTGGGCATCCTCATGGATTCTGCACATCTATTTACATGGGAGAAGCAGCGTATTGCCGACCTCTCTGGGATCCGGATGGCCTAGTGGCTGAGATGAAGACGTTGACAGATCCGTATCCGGATCCCCTTCGGCAAGCGACAATCGCGAAGTTTATGTGGGAAGCGGATTTTTCCGTATCGAATGCCAAAAAAGCATGGAGTCGCAAGGATGTATCTTATGCGGCTGGTCATCTCTTTCGGACGGTAAGTTGTTTAACGCAAGTATTGTTTGCTTGCAATGGGGTTTATCTTTTGAACGAAAAAGGGGCGGTGGCACAGTGTAGTCGTTTTCAGTTGGCTCCAAGTGATTTCGAGTCACGCGTTCGGGAGGGCTTCGCCTGCTTGACAGCTGAACGTTCTGATTTGTATAAGGCAATCGGCATATTTGAAGCGCTTGTCCGTGAAACGGCAGAGATTGCTTTATAAACGAATTTTCATGCAAAAAGTGCAGTTAATTTCTGTTAAAACTACCTTTCGATAGGCAGAAGCTGCAAAAATTACATCAAAATTAACCGATTCTGGCTCAAGGCCAGAGTTTGGCCTGAATTTGATGTACAAAATGCATGATTACTCGCCAGATGAGTCACTTTTAACAAATTTTGATGTACTTTTTACATTAATGACTGTCTAGAGCCACCCCAAACTCCAACATCCTGCTGGGGATGCCAAAAAACCAATTTGGATATTTGATTCTCTGCCCTTATTGCACAGAATTTGACCGTCCAAGTATAGGATCGGCAAATTTATCCAAACTATGGTTGATGGAGGTGATCAATTTGAAAGAGAAGTCCCAATCCAACCATAACGAGCCGACAATTGCACCGGGTATGAACACGCATGATCCTCTTGAAAAAAAAGCAACGGAAGAAGATATTGAAAATGGCGATGCTACTTCCGTGACCCGTTTATACTTGGATCGTACACCAGAAGACTAAAGTCATACATAAATCTCCCAATGGCCGAAATGGCTAACGGGATTTTGTGTATTTGTAAACCAGACAAAAAACATACAATCGGAAAGGTTAACTTCTATATGATTAGCAGCCTGTGTAAAAGGAACGGACGAACATGCTGACGAACCCGGACATACCGTTTTCCCGCAATTGGCCTTTGCATTTGATGATCTTCATGCTTGCTGTGTATTGGGGATTTACGGCCATCGCACCCACTGACCGGATATAATGGCTTATTGAGAGCATACTCCCCGTTATCGTCGTGCTTATTCTCGCTTTCACTTATGAAGTTTTTCGGTTCTCTAATGCTTCCTATTTACTCATGTTTATTTTTCTTTGCTTACATACCTATGGGCTCATTATACCTATGAGGGTACACCTTTCGATATGTGGCTGAAAGCTTCGTTTCATACACAGAGAAGCTACTACGATCGGGTCGTTCATTTCGCATTCGGTTTGTTCTGGACATATCCATTCCGTGAATTGCTAACACGAGCCGCCGCACTACGTGGTTTTTGGTCTTATATCATTCCCGTGGCTGTCTGTTTCAGTTGCAGCGCCTGTTTCGAAATCATAGAGATGGGGGCTGCTTTTGTAGCTGGGCAAAAGGGATTGGAATATGTCGGTCTGCAAGGTGATGTTTTTGATACTCAAAAAGACATGGGACTTGGATTAGCTGGAGCGGTTATTTCGATGTGCATGCTTGCTTGGGTGTTGTGGCGGAAAAAAGTAAAAAAGAGACAATGATCCTAGAATCATTGACGCGCCCTGTTTCGCAACTTATGATGGGGTTAACTACGATCTAAATGAAAGGAGAGACCCCAATATGATAGCTTTCGCACGACCTCCTTGCTAAGACGTAACCGTTAGTCCGCCACGAGCGCCCCCCTGATTTGATTGAGCCCAACTAGCCAATCAGATTAGGAGAGGAGTTCTTTCATGGATTACACAGCCAATCTTCGCAAACTATTTGCGCTCCGCTTCTTTTCCAGCCTTATCCCAGCCTACGTTATCGAAACGCTATTCTGGGAAGAGCGGGGCATGACCATTCAGATGGTCGTGTTTACCGAAATCATTTATGCGCTGACCATTGTCCTTCTGGAGATTCCAACTGGCATTATGGCCGACAAGTGGGGCCGAAAAAGGATGCTAGTACTAAGCTCCCTCTTGAGGTGCAGTGAGTTTCTGATTCTACTGTATGCGACGGAATTCTGGCACTTTGCCTTGGTTGTTTTCTTGGCGGGCGTGAGCAGATCAGCCAGCAGCGGCTCAGAGAATGCCTTGCTTTACGACTCCTTGCTGCTGCAAGGGAAGGCTTCTACGTTCGAAAAACAACTGGGCAGATTGAATGCCTGCGGCTTCGTATCTGCCATACTCGCTGCACTGTGCGGAAGCTTGCTTGCAAGTAAGTACGGCCTTGAGCTGAACTACTGGATATCACTCGGAAGCACGCTAATCGCTCTAGCCATCTCATTGGTATTGATTGAACCGGCTGCTGAGGACAACACTTCTGTCGAGGAAGCAATTCCTTTCAAGACATATATCGTGATGTCTCTGCGCTTTTTTAGAGCGAACCCAAGTGTCTCCATTGTGATGCTTTCAGCCATGGTGACAGGCGCTGCGATGGGGTATATTGAAGAGTTCTGGCAGTTATACGCGAGCAGACTAGGTATTCCAGTTGTATACTTCGGCGTATTATCAGCAGGGATCATGCTGCTGCAGCTTCCTGGCAATCTGATGTCACACATGCTGATACGTTGGTTCAGCCATAGAGTATTGATTTTCATGATTATGGTTATTTTCGCCGTCGGCTTCACGTATGTCGCACTTAGTAAGGATTTCATCGGCCTCACGGCAATGTTCATCATTTGCTTGTTCTCCGGCGTGATGGAGCCAATCGCTTCGGGCTACTTGCATCACCGGACGGATTCCTCTATGCGGGCAACAATCGATTCTTTCCAGTCGTTAGGGGAGAACCTCGTGCACATGCTCGCTGGTCTTGGCTTCGGTTACTTTGCCTCAAAATATGACGTGTTCGGCGGCTATGGCTTTCTTGCGCTATTGTGCTGCGCTTTTCTCATTTGGTTCATTGTAGCATCCCGTAAAATCGAATAATAAACACCATGTAACAAGAGACGGCGGCCCTAATTGGCTGTCGTCTTTTACTGTTTATAAGTATGGGTGACGATGTTTATTGACGATGCGAAGTTACCGCGGTAAAGTACAATTGATTACATGTTAAGGGGGAAGGGTGACCATATGACGAATAGCGGGAAATTCGCATGGACATGGACCATTCGTGAAGAAGACTTAGAGGAATACGTGACTATGCATCTGGCTCCATGGCCGGAAATTATGGAAGAGCACACGAAAGCCGGGATTAGAGATTACTCGATCTTTCAAAATGGTACACAGTTTTTTTATTGCTTCTTGTGCGATGATGTGGAAGCTGCTTTCGCTTACTTAGCAGAAAGTGAAGCTTGCAATCGATGGAATGCGATTACTTCGAAGATGGTCGTAGGTTCCTTCGACTTCCGTGAAGCGGCGCCTATTCAACCAATGCGTGAAGTGTTTTATTTGAAATAGCTAGAAGAAGAGCCTTGGATAGCAGTTGCTTCTCATGGCTCTTTCTATCATAACAACTCTGCGGTTTGGTTGGTTTTTTTCAATTCTCTCTAAGACCCCTCCAATAATTGGAATCCTGTCGAATATGTTAGGGAGTTAATAAATCCCAACAACCGAGGCGTCGTTATTATGAAAATGAACAAGCCCTGGATGATCACAGCTACATGCATTGTTGTAACTAGTCTTATGACAGGATCTGCATTTGCAAAATTCGAGAATGGCAACAATGCTGATAAAGCAGATTCGTCCAAGCCAGCAGTAGAACTAAATGTGAAAGTTAAAGAAGATATGACTGCAACTGTAACCTCGGATACATATGGAAACCAAGGGAAAAACGGTTATCTTGGTCTTCTTCATGCGCTCGAGAATGTAAAGGATAAGCCAGCCGGAGCTGTTATTGCTGATCTACTTTTGACAAACTACGGTGCTCACATTAGCGACGAATTAAAGGCTGAACTTGATGCGATTAAAGATCGAGATGCTGCACTTTCTGCTGTTGCAGATGTATTGGACGAGCAGGGGAGTGTAACCGATGCAGTTTATGTTCAAAAGGAAGCCGTAAAAGCAAACTTAAAGAACTTGAATTCCTACAAGAAACTGGGCAAGCTTTATGAAAAACTAGGGAAAAAAGGCGTGCTTTTGTATGTGAATGGTGAGGAGCCTGCTTTGGAAGTAAATCCTTTTATTAAAGATGGCAGCACGTTGTACCATTCCGTGCGATTTCGGAATCGCTAAAAGCTGAAGTAACATGGAACGCGGAAGAACGTTCAGTAACGGTTACTCGTGGCGGAATTACAGTAAAGCTTTTTATCGATAGCACGAAAGCTACTGTAGACGGTAAAGAAGTAACACTGGAAGTTCCTGCAGCCATCGTTGAAGGTAACACGGTTGTACCGGTTCGTTTCATCAGCGAAGCTCTAAAAGCTACGGTTAAATGGGAAGAAGAGACGAAGTCAGTCGTGATTTACGAAGATTAATAAGTTTGTAGTTTCAAATGGAGCTTACCTGCGGGTAGGCTCTTTTTTTGTGCGCTATTAACCGGATAAACACATGCAGAACTAAGTTAATCGTTGGTGTGAGGGTAGGCGAAGCTTAACATTAATTAAGTTATATTTTTGAGAGAAAAAGATACATGTCCGTAGCATTCCAAAGGGATTTGCATATTTTAAACATAAAGCTTATTCATTTTAATTGAGAGATGGTGATATGTTTGAAGATTCGAAAAGCGGTCATACCAGCTGCAGGTTTGGGCACGCGATTCCTACCGGCAACCAAAGCTATGCCAAAGGAAATGCTGCCTATCATAGATAAACCAACCATTCAATTTATCGTAGAAGAGGCGGTAGCTTCAGGCATTGAAGACATTATCATCGTGACAGGGAAAGGGAAGAAAGCGATCGAAGATCACTTTGATACCGCTTTTGAATTGGAAAGCTATCTTACAGCGCGTGAGAAGTTTGATCTTCTTGGGCGTGTGCAGGAGCCAACCCAGCTAGCCAATCTTCACTATATTCGCCAAACCGAGCCGTTTGGACTAGGACATGCTATTTGGTGCGCCCGTTCTTTCGTTGGAAATGAACCTTTTGCGGTGTTATTAGGAGATACGTTTTTTGATGCCGAAACGCCTGCACTGGCGCAGTTAATCCATTACTATGATCGATATCAGAGGTCAATTATTGGTGTTCAGGAAGTTGAGGATCAATTCGTTTCGAATTACGGAATTATAGATGCTAAAGATCTGCATGAAGGTTTTTATAGTGTATTAAACCTTATTGAAAAACCAGTTCTTCCTATGTCGCCGTCTAATTTGGCCATACTGGGTCGTTACATTTTGACACCTCAGATTTTTGATGTGCTGGCCACTCAAAAGCCAGGCGTTGGTAAAGAAATTCAGTTGACGGACGCACTGATTACGTTGAACGAAATCGAAGCCATTTATGCCTGTGAGGTAAAGGGGCAATGGCATGATGTTGGAAATCATAGAGGATTTATTACATCGATTCTTTCTGAAGCGAACAAGAGAGCCGATCTGAGGTCATGGCTTCGCGAACACATGGAAAAAATGTTAAGAGAAACGGAGTGATAGGGGATGAAGCGTCTTCACATTGTGCAGGTGATTTCCAACTTTCCAAATGCACAGAAGCTTCCGCCCACGAATCAGGGAGGGACAGAAAAGATAGTTTATGAATTGACTGAGAATCTAGTCCGAAGAGGTCATCGGGTTACTATTTTTGCTGCTAGCGGGAGTCGAACAAGCGCTAAACTTGTCCCGTTTCCAAGGGGGCTTCGTAATCAAGGAATAGCAAAGTATGTCTTGAGTAGGTTGCCGCGTGATGTTAACGTTATTCATGATCATACGTTTAGATCTGCACTTGGACGGCTCAATCTTCGTATTCCGATAGTGTGTACCTTACATCTCCCTGTAAAGCAAAGAGTGAAGCATCCTGTATATCTTTCCATGCGAGCTAGAAAGGTGATGGGCAAAAATCGAGGACACTATGTATATAATGGACTTAACCCTAATGAATATGAATTCAGTGATAAAAAGCGCAATTATATGTTATTTATGGGACGTATTCTGCGAGAGAAAGGTGTTCTGCAAGCCATTGAGATTGCGGAGAGAACGAATAAAAAACTTATTATTGCTGGACCGATAAAAAATAAAATATTTTTTAATAATGAAATTGCACCTCGAATTAGAAGAAATCCCAACATCAATTTTGTTGGCCCTATTGGAGGGAAGAATAGACAGAAGCTGCTCAAATATGCAAGTTGTTTGCTGTTTCCTACGCTGTGGGAAGAGCCTTTTGGACTCGTTATGATTGAGGCTATGGCCTGCGGCACACCGGTAATTGCCTTGAAACGTGGTGCGTCCGAAGTTATGGCGGGGTTTCCTCGATTAATCTGCCGCTCTGTTTCTGAAATGGTTGCTAAGGTAAAAGAAGGGAAGTACCCGCATCCGGCTGTTCTTCGTCGTTATGTCATTCGTAGATTTACAACGTCCCAGATGACAACAAAATACTTGCAAATATATCAAAAAGTAATGAAAAGTAATCAGAAAAAAGCACGCATTCGATAGGGATGCGTGCTTTTTGCACGCTGTAGCCTATGGTTGAATATACTGCAGTACAATTCTGCAAACACACTAGGAGGCTACGAGATGCGTAAGTACACGGTTAAACGGGACCAGCGTGATTTTCGGGATTATTATTACCGAAGCGTGAATTATATTCGGGAATCGCAATTGCCTCGCAAAGTGGATTTGCGCAAGGAGCTGTCTCCTATTGTGAATCAGGGAAATTTAGGCTCCTGCACATCGAATGCCATTGTAAGCGGGCTCCGTGAGTATTGGCTTCGTCAAGAACGAGATTCAACGATCCGGCTATCTCGTCTTTTTCATTATTGGCATGAGCGTAAATTAGAAGGTGCGATCAACCGTGACTCGGGAGCAACTGTACGTGATGGCATGAAAGTACTGCATAAAATTGGGGTATGTACGGAAGCCGAATGGCCTTATCGTATAGCCAAATTTAAAGAAACACCTGATTCTGAGGCGGAAGCTGCAGCAGGTGCCTATCGTATTGAAGGCTATCATCGGATCCACGATTTGGCAGGGATTAAAGCTGCATTAGCTGATGGCCAGCCTGTTGTCTTCGGAATCTGGTTGTATGAATCCTTCGAAAGCCCACTGGCGGCAAAAACAGGCAAGATCCCTTACCCGAATCGGAAAAAAGAGCAGCTATTAGGCGGTCATGCTTTATTGGCCGTCGGATATCGAGATGGTAAGCAGAAGGGCCAAGGAACCGTCATCGTTCGGAATTCATGGGGGAAAGCATGGGGAGATCAAGGCTATTGTTACTTGCCCTATTCTTTTTTCAAAAACAATGTGCTGACGTTTGATTATTGGACTGGTAAATAACCCGACTTCAGGGAGGAGCTGAATCTATGTTAAGTGTGGAAGATGCAAATAAAATTATTGCGTTCTTGTCTGCGGCTTATTCGGCAACTGAGGACGCGGAGGCAAGAGCAGAATTTCACCGATTGGCCAACGAGCTTAGGAAATCGTCCGGCCAACCATTGGAATAATAGGAATCTCATCCGAAACGAGGGACGGCTTAAATGCCAATAGATAAACTGATACTGCTCATCTTAATTCTGTTCGTTTTACTTACTCTGCTTTTCGCCTGCTTGCTCTAATGTAAAAACAGCCAGCTGCATAAGCTTGCAGCCGGCTGTTTTTATGTCTATTAACTAGAAGCCTTTGTACTGAGGTTCTTCATTTTCTAATTGCTGAACACGGGAGGCGACTTGATTTACGATGTCTTGCGTAGTGAGGGCTGCCGTTTCATACAGCTGTTTGGCTTCTTGATTCTGCGTGCCTAGAGCAAATGTTTCCAAGCTTGCTTGGGCACTTTTAAGCGAGGCCAATGTTGTTTTTACTTGAGAAGCTACTGTCATGTTGTGCACCTCTTCTTTAAGATTTGTGTAGGATAGCAAACAAATTGATCGTTTTCAATTGATTGCGATCTTTAATATGCCCTAACTTTTCACTTGCATATATAACAATTTATTCCAACTGAGATTGTTCATTACGGCTCAACTGTAGAAGCTCTTACTGAAAGCTTGCCTTCCAGTCGTGGTGTCTTCCTATTGTCTCCGTCGATGAGTGATAACAGCAGTTCTGTCGCTGCCAAGCCAACCTCCATCCGTGGATAAGAGATAGCTGTCAAAGCTGGCGAGACTTGCGAAGACATTAGAATATCTTCGCACCCGGCGATTGCCAATTGGTGTGGAACAAGAATGCCGGATTCGCGGCAAGCCGCGAGGCAACCAACCGCCATCAAATCATTTGCTGCTACAATAGCGGTAAAATCAAAACCTTGCGTTAGTGTTGTGGTTAACGTGTGGAAAGCCATCTCGAAGCGGCCAGCTCCTTCGAGAATATATGGCTCCGGCAGTTCCACTCCTTCGTGACGCATGGCTTCGCGGAAAGCAATAAGCCGATAAGCAATCGGATCCTGCGAATCGCCAGCCGTCATAAAGGCAATCTGATCATGCCCTTGTTCGCGCAGATGAACAATTAACCGCCGCATTTCAGTTACCCAATCCACATCAACGACCGGGATGTTCGGCATGGAAACACCTGGATGCATTAGAGACACGATGGGGAGCTCCATCAAGCTGTAAAATGCCTGACTTTCCTCGCTTAGCGTTTGGCCCAGCAGAAGAATGCCGTCCACACGCCCCATCAGTGTATTTTTTAATTCTTCTTCACGAGCAGGTTCAAATGAATGAAAAAACACAGAATAATTGCTGAGTTTAGCTTTTTTCTCAATATACAATAGCAATCCACCCTCGAATGGGTTTCCCACGAAATGGACGAGGACAGCAATTTGCCCTGTTTTCCTAGTTTTGAGGCTGCGGGCTGTTTGATTGGGACGATAACCTAGCTCATTGATTACCGCAAGTACTTTTTGCCTTGTTTCTTCTTTGACGATGCTTCGATTATTAAGCACATATGAAACGACAGCTACCGAAACACCCGCCCGGTCTGCGACTTCTTTCCTGGTAATCATAAGGAACTCCCTTTTCTTGTTTCCTCAAGGGTATCATAAATTTGGACAAATCTAAATGTACTCACTTTTCGTAGCATCATCGCCTAACCATAGCTTTTTAAGCGGGACCATTGACTCTTCCGGAACGTAGAATTTGAAATAGTTTTCACTAATTGCCCCAAGTAGTTGGCGGCGTATCGGATCTGCCCCTTCAAGTAGAGCTGGAGAAGCAGCATGGTAATCAATAGGCCTCATCCAAATCGGGCTATAGCCAATGAATAATTGGCGACGTGTGAAGTCAGAGCGGTTCGGGGAACCGGCATGCCAAAGATTTTGTGCAAATATAAATACGTCCCCAGGCTTACCGCAAATCTGCATTTCTCCTGGTAAAGGCACATTCACGTCGATTTGAACAGGTTGGTAATCTGGCCACTTATGACTGCCCGGAATGATTTTCGTATTCCCGCGGTCTGGCTCAGACATATCGCTCAAAATATAACAAACTTTAATGTAGTAGGTGGATGTAAGTCCGTTAATACTTGGGAATTTGGGCGCGGGTCCATCCTGATGCCAGTTTATGAAGCTGTTGGTCTCAGTCTTGAAATCATCAGGATTTGGTTTGCGCACGGTCAGATGTGAGATATGAAGTTGGATGTTATAACCCATCAAATTAACGATCAGTGGAAGAATTGTCGGATTGTCCATTAAGGACAAAATAGAGGGTGCTCGCACTACGCTATTGTAAATGTTGTAGGATAACGACTCTTGCTCATCTGAAAGGATGCCGTCAACGGCACTATTCAATTCTGCAATCCTTTCTTCCGATAGTACATTGCGAAGCAGTAAGTAACCATCATTTTCAAATTGTCGTGAGAGCTCAGGGATATCCAGAGTCACTGTCGTCATTCTCATCTTCCTCCTTGTATTTTACTCGTGTAAAATGAGTTGAAAATAAAATGGAAAAGGAGCAAGTTACTCATTATCCATTTGTTATAAAATGTATTTTACTCGTGTAAATTTAAACTTGCAAGCTATTTTTCACTTGCTTAGTTAACATTTAAATCCAACTCAAAATGATCATACTTGCTGCCTAAATTACACATAATGAGGTTGTTTCGAGCTTTAGGATTGGGAGGGAAAGCTTGTGGCAGATTGCTGCTGGCGCAGCTGCGGGCAAAAGTGTTTTTCGCCTGGCAGATGTTGAATTCGCTATGCTCGAGCCTAGTGGTGATTTAACTGTTCTACTTAAAAGTGAACTTCAGCCTCTGACACCAAATCATTTGGGCATGAAGCTTAATATTGAGAAACCGACGCAATCTGTCATTATGGACGGCGTCATTCAAGATGAACTCTTGGCTGCAGCGGGTAGAGGACGAGGATGGCTACATAAAGAACTGGATAAGCTAGGAGTAACGAAGGAGAATGTGTTCCTCGCACAAGTTGACACGCATGGCGAGTTAACGGTCGATCTTTATGATGATAAATTAAAAGTGCCTCAGCTAAGTGAAAGGCCCGCATTATTAGCCACTCTGAAGAAATGTGAGGCAGAACTTGAATTTTTTTCATTGCGACTTGTCATCCGTAAGCAAAGAATATGTACGAGGCATGTTCGGTGCAGTTAACGAAGGTTATTCAGAATCTGTATACAATGCTTAGAACTTAGGGCGTTAAAGGAAGCAGGAGGGAATATATGGCCAACAACAAGAAGAAGAACCTGACAATGACGCAGCAGGAGTATCAGAAATTAGCAAAGAAGCAAGAGCCCAAAAGACCCGTTCTAATGAATTGCCTGCGAGCCTTTCTCGTTGGAGGGACAATCTGTTTAATTGGTGAATGCATCATGGAGATGTTCGTTAATTGGTTTGGTTTTACAGAAAAAACGGCAGGGAATCCAACGGTTGCCGTGTTGATTATCATATCCGTCATCCTGACGAGCTTTGGTGTGTACGATAAAATTGCCCAATGGGCCGGAGCGGGAAGCTCTGTTCCTGTAACTGGATTCGCAAATTCGTTATGTTCAGCAGCTATTGAGCACCGGGCGGAAGGACTTGTGCTTGGGGTAGGCGGTAATATGTTCAAGTTAGCTGGCTCCGTCATTGTATTCGGAACCGTGGCAGCCTTCGTTGTAGGTATCGTACATCTTATCATTTCGGGTGGGAGTTGACCTTATGCTGAAGGGACATCAGAGCTGGGTCTTTGAAAATCGCCCTGTCATCTTATCAACGGGGACGGTTGTAGGACCTGATGAAGGCCAAGGGCCTATTAGTGAAGATTTTGATATCGTTCACGGTGATTTGACCATTGGTCAAAAAACGTGGGAAAAAGCCGAGAAGGCACTGCTAGAGGAAGCAGCGCAGCGAGCACTTGATAAGGCAGGGTTGGTAGGTGGCAACATACAGTTCTATATTGGAGGCGATCTGATGAATCAGATCATCTCCAATACCTTCGCTGTGCGCACGCTGAATATGCCGTTTCTCGGCATATTCGGCGCTTGCTCCACATCGATGGAAGGGCTCGCGATAGCCGCGCAGCTGGTCGACTCGGGGGCTGCCAACTACGTGATGGCCGGCACCTGCAGCCATAACTGTACGGCGGAGAAACAGTTCCGTTATCCGACAGAATACGGATCGCAGAAGCCGCCGACAGCTCAATATACCGTCACCGGCGCCGGAGTCGCCGTGCTTGGCAAAAGCGGTGACGGCCCCGTCGTTACCTCGGCCACAATCGGACGAGTCGTCGATATGGGGATCACGGATCCGTTTAATATGGGCGCTGCGATGGCGCCGGCAGCGGTAGATACGATTCAAACTCACTTCCGTGAATTGAATATTGAGCCTAGCTATTACGATCTAATTGTCACCGGTGATTTGGCAACAGTGGGTGTGAATATTGCGCGCGAACTATTCGATAAGCATCAGTTCCCAATTGATCAAACGACATATAACGACTGCGGCTTGATCATATATGATCGCGAGAAGCAGGCTGTCCAATCGGGAGGGAGCGGTTGTGGCTGTTCAGCAACCGTCACTTACGGTCATCTCCTGAAGCGGGTTAAGAGTGGAGAATTGAAGAGAATCCTAGTCGTAGCGACTGGAGCTTTGCTCTCACCGCTTTCTTTCCAGCAAGGGGAAAGCATTCCTTGCATTGCACATGCTGTGTCAATTGAGTCTGGAGGGTTGTACGCATGAACTTTTTTTGGGCTTTTCTGATAGGTGGAGCCATCTGTGTATTAGGCCAACTTTTGATGGATGTGGGCAAGCTGACGCCCGCTCATACCATGAGCACGCTCGTCGTGCTGGGCGCTATAGCTGACGGTTGTAATTTGTATGATCCGTTCATTGAATTTGCCGGTGCGGGTGCAACCGTACCAATTACCAGTTTCGGCAATGCCCTTGTACACGGGGCGTTAGAAGAGCTCCATAAGGACGGCTATATAGGGATCATTACCGGTATTTTTAAAGTGACCAGCGCAGGGATATCCGCGGCGATCATTTTTTCCTTCATAGCGGCAGTATTTGTCAAACCTAAAGGATAAGATGAACGCTTTGTGCATTGTGACCCCATTCGTGGACACTAAAAAGTCAGAACCTGGCTGATAAAAGATGGATAGGATGGATAAAAGATGGCTCCTGTACGGTATTCGCCGGGAGTCATCTTTTTTATCTCCATTGAAAGCATACACTCACCATTTAAGTAGGGTTGGTGCTTTATTTTCAGCATGATAGTACATCAAATGCTGGAGAGATATCCAAGATACAACCTGTTCGGAGTTTATCTAAACTCCCTCATTTAGCTCAACTATTCAAATAATCCTTGGTCTTTCATCAGATGATCGATTTGAGGGCTGAAATGTTGTGCGCTTTCATTCTACAGAAAGGATGGATTCATTCCTTATTACACCCCATACTCCAACTATTTACAACGTGTAACTATCTCCTTGATAAGGAAAATTGGCTCGACCTGTTTGGGAACATGGAAATCATAGATCTAACTTACTAGAATCTCATAAAATAAAGTTTGCAATCTGTTGCATTTAAATATATTTCTTCAATCGGATAGGAATCATTCCGCCCTCTGAGAGGAGCAAAAGTCCTAAAGCCATGGATGGTTAAATTTAACAAATAAATTTAGAGGATTTACAAGTATACGGGCGAAAAACTTTACTGTAAACTAGATTTACGCTCATTTTCCTATCATTTTTAAGGAATACGGACTTAGGGAAGTATTTTCACCATAAATGGCAACACATCCACAATTTGCTTTACGAAAACTCTAAGGAGGATCAAACATGGAAACTGCCACCCATCATCATGTAGAAGTTCTAGCTAGATTGAAAGCGAATTTGGAATCATGCATTCTTGGCAAGAGCTCTGAGATTGAATTGCTGCTAACTGCGATGCTTGCAGGTGGGCATGTTTTACTTGAAGATGTTCCGGGTACAGGCAAAACAGTGTTGATTAAAGCACTTGCTCGATCCATAGATGGTCAATTTCGCCGCATTCAATGTAATCCGGACTTATTACCTTCCGATATAACAGGTGTTTCTATATATCATCCCAAAGAAGAGAAGTTCCTGTTCCGTTCAGGACCGATTATGACGAACATTTTGCTTGTCGATGAAATTAATCGGGCAACAACCAAAACACAGTCTGCTTTGCTGGAAGCAATGGAAGAACAACATATCACTGTTGACGGCGATATTCACGAGCTTCCTTCACCATTTATGATGCTGGCAACCCAGAACCCGATTGACTTCGAAGGCACATATATTTTGCCTGAAGCGCAGCTTGATCGATTCATGATGAAGCTAAGTCTAGGTTATCCGAGTGAAGCCGCAGAGAAGCAGATGATCACGTCCCAGAGCAAAGTGCATCCGATGGAGGCGCTGCAGGCGATTATGGATATGTCTCAGGTGCTGGCCATCCAAGATCAGGTTCGTCTAGTCCACATGGATGAAGCA
Organism: Paenibacillus alginolyticus DSM 5050 = NBRC 15375; assembly: GCF_000422905.1. GTDB lineage: Bacteria > Bacillota > Bacilli > Paenibacillales > NBRC-103111 > Paenibacillus_E > Paenibacillus_E alginolyticus. The sequence goes on along the minus strand of NZ_AUGY01000009.1, from coordinate 43,429 downwards.
GTAGCTGATTATTTAGTGACAATTACCAGAAAAACACGTGAACATCAGGCCGTATTCCTCGGAGCCAGTCCAAGGGCTACGCTTTCATTGGTTTTAGCTTCCAAATCTTTTGCGTTCCTTCATGGAAGAGACTATGTGATTCCTGATGATATTAAATACCTTGCTCCTTATGTTCTTGGTCATCGAATGATTCTTCATTCCGAAGCCCGCATGGATGGAGCCACGGTTTCCTCAGTTCTCGGCGCGATTTTCGAGCAAGTACGCGTGCCGGTACGATTGGAGAAGTGAGCCTATGAATCGACCGGTATTCAAACGATTCGGGGAGCTTCCCCGGTTTCCGGCAGCTTTATGGCTTCTTATTTCTTGTTTCACAGCTAGTTTATTGTTCCTGTTGTTTCAAGGTGGGAAGCTAGCCTCTATGCTTTTTATCATTATCACGTTATTATCCGCCTATTTACTCTCTGGCAACTGGAGTGGAATTAAACGTGCTCAAGGTACACGCAAGCTAGCGAATGTAGGGCAAGATACACAAATAGAAGCAGGGCAATCGTTGCAGATTGGCATTGGGGTGCAGATTCCGGGTTTTTGGCCCATTCCATATATGATGATTAAAGATCAGCTTATTCGACAAAATGGGGAAGAGACGGTTTTCGAAGGCTCCCTTGTTCCGGATTGGAAACGTAGAGGCGAGTTACTTTACAGTACACCACCTTTAAGAAGAGGATATTATCGCTTTGGGGCAACAGAGTGCCTAACGGAGGATATTTTTGGTTTCTTTCAGCATAAAGGACGCTTAGAGCTTCAGCAGCCTATCACTGTGTATCCACAAACGGTGGCAATACGGGAGTGGGCACAATTTCATCAAATGCTTAAAGGCATGCAGCATCACTCTACAACGACGCGAGCACATCGGGAAACGACGCAAATTAATGGTGTCCGTGAATATATTTATGGCGACCGCTTATCACGTATCCATTGGAATGCCACTGCGAAGACAGGTACTTGGAAATCCAAAGAATTCGAGCGAGAATCACTTCCTAAGACGATTATTTTATTAGATCGGAATGCCCGTGCCTATCGGGACACTGCTGAATTTGAACTGGCGGTATCTGTTGCGGCTTCCTTATTTCGCTATGGTGCGAGTCGTGACTTAGCACTAGGATTACTTTCGATTGGGAAGGAATCGACCTTTTTTGAACCGAAGCAGAGCCAGAACCATCACAAGCAAATCATACAGCATTTGGTCGGTGTAGAGGCAGATGGTTATCACTCTCTTCACCAAATTATCAAGGAACGCTCGAGAGAATGGCCGGCAGGCTGCTTCTTTGTACTTATTTCTCCGCAAAAGGGCTCAGCGATGATACAGGTGATTCACCACCTGGAACATCTTCAGATGAATCCATGCCATATCTGGGTTCATGGGAAGTCCAACCATGCATTCAAACCGCAGGGTGTGGACATGGAAGGCAACAATCAGGAGGATTGGATAAAGGCGATTCGCTCACAAGGCTATATGGGTTATGAGGTTAGTCAGTTGACGGACTTGCCTAACCTGTTGGGAGGGGCGAAACGTTATGCCTAACGTATTATGGAAAAGAATTTTACTGACAGATTGGTCGCAGCGAGTCACAGCCATTCTAACTGGCATTTTCCTTTATCAATTTGTCATCTGGATTATGAAAGAGGATGGACTTTGGTTGCCTGAAACGGTCGCTTTTGTCACGGGAACCCTCTTCATTGTAGCGGTTACTTACCTCATACCTCACTTGCATCGCGGATGGCGTTCCTTGATTCAATTCGGTTTGATTTTATGGCTGCACGGCATAGGTATGAACTATCATTTTGTGGCGGTTAAAGTGACAGCATGGAAAGATGTGGTGAAATGGATTGCTCTGAATGCAGGGCAGCTGGAACCATACATTTGGTTTAGTTTAATTGCTTGGATTACTTATTTATTTGCGATGTGGTCTGTCCAATCTAGACTGCGTGTATTTGTCCTTATTTTTGTCAGTATTTTATTTTTTGCTATGCGTGATTCGTTCAGTCTGATTTTTTTGTGGCCGCAAGTAGCTATGGTCTTATTTTGCGGATTCTCACTATTGATGGTACAGCATTTTAGCCAACTGAAGAGACGGGCTCCTGTTATTTGGGAAACGATTACGGATTACCCATCAACCCTCGTTGTTCCCGTTCTATTGATTATCGGTGTCACTTTTCTAGTTGGCTTACTAGCGCCAACCGTGAATCCGATATTAACGGATCCTTACACAGCTTGGAAAGTAAGTCGTGGCGAAGCTGTTCCTCTGCTTGGAAAAGGAGTCAGCGTCACGTCATCGACGAACGCAGATGCTTCCTCCGGTTATAGTCGAGACGACAGTCGGCTTGGCGGCGGATTTCGTTATGATTACACGCCAGTTATGACCGTCGAAACGAGCAAGAGAACCTATTTTCGAGGGGAAACGAGATCCCTATATAACGGAAAAGGCTGGGAGCTCAGCCCCGTGGAGCGTAAATTGCCAGTCAATCGTGTGAATGGGAATCCGCTGCAGCTAGACCCGCGATTTGATTTGTCACTTTTGAAAACCAAAGAAGTAACACAAACGATTGTAATGGATAGAGAGGAAGTATTTCCCGTTTTATTTGGGGGATTCGCCATCCAGAAAATTGTGGAAGTGAATAAAGGTGAGAACCCGTTTCAACGCCTGATATGGTCTCCTCGCCAGTCAGAACTGCGCTATGTAGGGAGAAATAACTATCCTAAAGATTATACAATCGTTGTCCAGGAACCTATTCTGGAAGAAGCGTTATTGCGAGAAGTCAAATCAGACTATTCGAATCAACTGGAATGGGCGGAATATCTACAACTGCCTGCCGACCTTCCTGAACGAGTGAAGCAGCTTGCTGTTGAAATTACGAAGGCAGCGACGAATCCTTATGACAAAGCGAAAGCCATCGAGAAGTATTTATCAGATCATTATCCGTATACGAATACCCCAGATGAAAGCAAGGGCAAGAGCAAGGATTTCGTTGACCGCTTCTTATTTGAAGTGAAGCAAGGGTATTGCGATTATTACTCATCGTCTATGGCAGTACTCGCCCGTTCTATCGGGCTTCCAACTCGTTGGGTGAAAGGTTATTCATCAGGCACTTCACCGATTCCACCGGAATTTAGGGATTTAGGTATTTTGAGTCAACTGGGTTCGGAAATCGATGTGAATGGCGCTGGTACCTATACAGTTAGAAATTCGGATGCTCATTCATGGGTTGAAGTTTACTTTGAAGGCTTTGGCTGGATACCCTTTGAACCAACCTCAGGCTTCAAACTGCCGAATGTGTTCCCAGAGCAAACACCGCCACCCGTTGACCCATCAACGGACAGTGCCCCTGTTACCGTGCCTGACGAAACGAAAGCGGCTCCGAGCTTTACATGGTTGTGGTTGACGTTAAGTGGCGTAGCAGCCGCTGCGGCAGTTGCGGTAGTTCTTTTCTTTATTTTGAAAAGCGATAACTGGAAAGCATGGCGAAACCGCAGGAAGAAAAGGCAAGTCGTTAATTTTAATCAGAAAATTATCGTTGAATTCGAAAAACTGCTGCGGCTAAGCCGTCGCAAGGGCTACATGAGACACGAGCATGAAACAATGCGAGAAGCGACGACAAGGTGGTCGAACCAAAGCAAGTGGATGAAAAAAGAGCTGGAAACGGTGCTCGAATTGTTTGAGAGAGCGAAGTACAGTCAGCAGAATTCCACTGAAGTCGACTATCAGACCGTTAGTCAATCTATTATTCGATTAAAAGAACAAATGAAATAGGACAAAGAAGCCACTCACCCTTCTAGGTGGTGGTTTTCCTATCAGAGGAGATTATCAATTATGGCTTTTATCGACTGTCATTTTTATTCAGATTCCCTTGGTGTTTCAGCATCCATGCATGTCATTTTGCCGCAAGCCGCTCAAAATCAAATCGGGTTGGCATCTGCAGTTTATGGGAAAAAGCATCCTACGCTATATCTGCTGCACGGGTTATCTGATGATCATACCATTTGGATGCGAAGAACCTCGATAGAACGGTATGCTTCGCAATTGGGGATAGCGGTAGTCATGCCAGCCGTCAATCGCAGCTTTTATGCCGATATGGCGTACGGGCCCAAATATTGGACGTTTATTAGTGAAGAATTGCCTGCTTTAGCGCGATCATTTTTCCCGCTAGCTGAGGAAAGAGAATTGAATTATGCGGCAGGGTTGTCCATGGGTGGCTATGGCGCGATGAAATTGGCACTTACACATCCGGATCGGTTTGCAGCAGCGGCAAGCTTATCGGGGGCATTAGATATATCGGACCGAGCATCGAATTTTCCAGACGATTTCAAACTGATTTATGCAGATGTGTCTAAGATTAAAGGGAGCGGGGATGATTTGTTTTATTTGGCTGAGCAAGTATCAGGCGCGACTAGTCCATCTCCTAAGCTCTATCAATGCTGTGGTACCGAGGACTTCCTTTACGAAGATAATGTTCGATTCCGAGATTATTGCCGCAAATTAGGCCTAGATCTGACCTATGAAGAAGAGCCAGGCGAACATGAGTGGGGCTATTGGGATCGTAAAATTCAAAATGTATTGAACTGGTTGCCGCTTCCGGCCCGTTCTTAGTGGGAAAATATGTTCTTTTCTTTTTGCAACAAGTGGATCACTATGGTATAGTCACGTATATAATATAGGGATCTTTGAGCGTAGCTCAAAGTCTCTCCGCTTGGAGGGATCTTTGAACGTAGTTCAAAATCTCTCCACTTTGCGACGAAGCAGTTGGAGGTAATTTGTTTGCTGAATAAGCTAGTGCCCAGACAGTCTGTACATACGATCTATGATATTGATGCCAATCACCTATGGGGATTTGGTGTTCGTGGTATTATAACAGATCTCGATAATACACTCGTAGGCGCACGAGATCCGCATGCGACTCCGGAGTTAATAGAGTGGTTGAATCGTTTGCAAAAAATGGGCTTCAAGGTCGTCATCGTGTCCAATAATAATCATGGACGGGTTTCAGCCTTTGCGGAGCCGCTAGGCATTCCATTCATTCACCGGGCTAAGAAACCAACGAACGTTTCATTCCACAGAGCCATGAAGCTGCTTGGTACGAATGCGAGACAAACGGCTGTCATTGGTGATCAAATGTTAACGGATGTTCTTGGAGGCAATCGGATGGGGCTATACACGATCCTTGTTCAACCCATCTCAATTAAGGATGAGGGTTTTTTCACGAAAATCAATCGCCGTATTGAGAAATGGGCTTTAAGAAGGATGAAGAATTAGGAGGATTCATGAGTACTGAAATGATTAATCACTGTGCGGGATGCGGCGTTTTGCTGCAAACAGAAGAAAAGGGTAAGCTGGGCTATATCCCGGCTGAAGCGATGCAGAAAGAACCGTTAATTTGTCAACGCTGCTATCGCATCAAGCATTATAATGAATCTTCGAGTATCACATTGCAGCAGGACGACTTCCTTAAATTACTAGGACATGTTGGTCAAACGAAAGCGCTAGTTGTGAAAATCGTAGATATTTTTGACTTTGAAGGCAGTATGATTAGCGGTCTTGCACGCTTTGTGGGTACGAATCCTGTATTGTTAGTCGTAAACAAGATTGATTTGCTGCCTAAAGTGACGAACGCAAACAAGATCATTAACTGGGTTCAGCGCAGAGCCAAAGAGGAGAACCTCAAGGTTGTTGATATCATCCTTTGCAGCGCGAAGAAAAACATTGGTTTCGATCGTGTTATCACAGCTGTGCAGGAATACCGCGGCAACATGGATGTCTATGTGGTCGGTGCAACGAATGTTGGTAAATCGACGCTGATTAACCGGTTAATCAGTGATTATAGTGATCTGGAGTCGGAGCTGACGACATCACTGTACCCTGGTACAACACTTGATCTGGTCAAAATCCCACTGGATGATGGTCATTTTATTGTTGATACACCTGGAATCGTGCATTCACATCGTTTAACCGAAGTCGTGAAAAAGCGTGATTTAGCTAGAATCATGCCTGACAAACCGCTGAAACCGATGGTGTTTCAATTAAATGAAGCGCAAACGTTATTTTTTGGCGCCTTAGCTCGGTTTGATTTTATTAGCGGTGAACATCAATCATTCACTTGCTACACGTCCAATGCCATTCAAATTCATCGTACAAAGCTAGAAAAGGCGGATGATTTGTATGAAGAACATAAAGGTGTCATGCTTGCGCCACCTAACCTAGCGGACTTGGACGAGCTGCCCAAGCTTGTGAAGCATCCGCTGCACATTCCTAAGGGGAAACAGATGGATGTGTTGATCTCTGGGCTAGGCTGGATTAAAGTGAACAGCTTAGCTGGAGCACAGCTTGCCGTTTATGCGCCGAAGGGGATTAAGGTTATCACGCGTGAGTCGTTGATTTAGGGGGACAAGAGGAGAGCATGGAGAAACTGGTGACGACGATTGACAGTCATACCATTCTATATGGGGTTTTCGGAGATCCGATACGGCATTCCCGTTCCCCGATTATGTTGAATCGGGCGTTTCAGGAAGCGGGTATTAACGCAGTTTATGCTGCTTTTCACGTTCGTCCTGAAGAACTTGGGGATGCAGTTCGCGGGATACGGGCATTGGGATATCGAGGTATTAACGTAACGATTCCGCATAAAGTGGAAGTTATGCAGTACTTGGATGAAATCGATGAAGGCGCTAGGATCGTTGGGGCGGTGAATACCATCGTTAATGAATCTGGCAAGCTTATCGGTTACAATACGGACGGTATCGGCTATGTGCGATCACTCAAGGAAGAGACGGGTATTGAACTGAAAGGGAAAAGTGTACTTCTCCTTGGGGCTGGTGGAGCTGCCAGAGGCGTTGCCTATGCGCTTGCTAAAGAAGGGGCTCGCCGAATCTACATCGCGAATCGTACCAAAGAACGCGCCTTGGAGCTAGCCGACACGATTAGTAGCTACACCGAAGCGATTGGACTTGGCATGGATGAGCTAGGACATGTCGTAGATGAGGTCCAATTCGTTCTGAATACAACTTCGGCCGGTATGCATCCTCATGTTGATGAAGTTCCGTTGCCGCTTGAATTCCTGCGTTCGCATCATCTGGTCAGCGATCTCATTTATAATCCGCGAATTACAAGATTTCTTCATGAAGCGGAAGCAAGAGGAGCCCGCATACATGGCGGACTCGGTATGTTTATTTATCAAGGCGCTTTTGCCTTTGAATATTGGACTGGTGCCCCTGCGCCCGTTGCGGCGATGAGACAGGTGGTAGAACAGTCGTTAGCTGAATAAGAATGAATAGAGGGACATCTATGTTAACAGGCAAACAGAAACGTTATTTGCGCTCCATGGCGCACCATTTAGATCCGATCTTCCAAGTAGGAAAAGGCGGCGTGAACGATCATTTAATCCGTCACATTCAAGAAGCTTTGGAAGTTCGTGAATTGATTAAAATTACTGTGCTCAACAACAGTGGAGAAGACCGCGACGAGGTCGGGACTGAGTTATCCGAAAAGTCTGGCGCAGAGCTTGTGCAGGTTATCGGTAAAATCGTCGTGCTTTACAAAGAATCGCGTGACAAGAAGAAGATTGAACTGCCGCGCTAACGAGGTGGATGTATGCTTGTCGGAATAATGGGTGGCACCTTCGATCCTATCCACACCGGTCATCTGATCGCGGCGGAAAGAGCGAGGGTGGAAGCAGATCTCGCCGAAGTGTGGTTGATGCCGGCAAATGTGCCGCCGCATAAGCCAAATGCGCCGAAAGCGACACCAGATCAGCGCTGGGAGATGGTTTGCCTTGCTGCGGAAGGCAATCCTTTTTTTCGTCCAGTTGATATCGAAATCAGCAAAGGCGGCGTATCTTATAGTATCGATACGATTGAACTGCTCAGCAAAGAATATCCTGGTACGGAATTTGCTTATATTATAGGTGCTGATATGGTTCAATATTTGCCGCAGTGGCATCGCATTGATGACATCGTGCGGCATATTCGCTTTATTGGATTAGCTAGGCTTGGCTATGAGCTTGACTTGTCGCACATGCCTATTCACATTCGTAATCGAGTAACGATTGTACCCATGCCGCTTGTTGAAATTTCGTCAACAGCTATTCGAAAAGAACGGCAAAGGAACGGTTCAGTCCGTTACCTTGTCCCAGACTCGGTGAATAGTTATATGGAGGTGAACCGGTTGTATGAATCGTGAAGAACTGATAACGGCGGTCAAGGAACAAATGCCTGAACGCCGCTGGCTGCATACACTCGGTGTCATGGAAACTAGCGTCATTTTGGCCAATCGTTTTGGTGGAGACCCGGTCAAAGCGGAGCTAGCGGCCATTTTGCATGATTATTGCAAGTATTGGCCTGTTCAGGAGCAAGTTAAGATTATCCGCGAGAACGGATTGCCTCAGGATTTACTGGAATACGAGAAGGAGCTATGGCACTCCCATGCTGGAGCTTTTATCGCTAAGGAGCAATTTGGCATTCATGATGAGGAGATACTAGATGCCATTCGGTATCACACCTCAGGCCGAGTTCAGATGACATTAATGGACAAAATCGTATGTTTAGCGGATTATATGGAGCCTGGACGTGATTTTCCGGGTGTTGATCTCATTCGCGAACTCGCTGAACGCAGCCTTGAGAAGGCGCTGGTCGCCGGCTTTGATTCCACAATTAGCTTTTTAATTGCCAAAGGCAAACGGATTTATCCGCTTACTATTTTGACTCGGAACGATTTGATAACACAATTAAACACATAAACCTTGGAGGATGATTGAATGAGTAAAAACCCAGAAGAAGTATTGGCTTTTGTTGTTGAGGCTGCTGAAGATAAAAAAGCGGCAGATGTTGTAACCCTGAACTTGAAAGGCGTATCCTTAATCGCCGATTATTTCGTTATTTGTCATGGAAATTCAGAAACACAAGTGCAAGCGATTGCCGGCGAAGCTAGAAAGAAAGCACATGAGCACGGCGTTCATATTAGAGGCTACGAAGGAATTGATACAGCAAGATGGGTCCTACTTGATCTAGGGGATGTTGTTCTTCATGTCTTCCACCGCGATGATCGTGAATATTATAATATCGAAAGACTTTGGTCCGATGCCAAAGTTGTGGAGCGCGTATGAGAATGGAAGCAGGATCCCTTGTTACCCTAGAGGTAGCGAGGGAAGTTCCTCCTAACGGTTATTTCCTGACCGACGGCCAACAGGATGTTCTTCTGCCTTATGCAGAAATCGTAGGCAAGATTCAACCTGGAGAGCATGTTGAAGCCTTCTTGTTCCATGATACACAGGATCGATTGATGGCTACAATGAAGCGTCCTCATCTTCTCATGGGCGAAGTAGGGCTCCTTGAAGTTGTAGATATTCACCCTAGATTTGGTTATTTTCTCGAAATGGGACTAGGTCGCAACCTATTGCTTCCTTACCGACATGTTCCTGAACTTGAGGAGCTGCGTCCTCAAGTAGGTGATAAGGTATTTGCCACATTAGCACACGATCGGCAAGGACGTTTAATCGCTAAACTGGCTCTGGAGGAGGATCTGGCTCCTCTTTGCGTTCGCGCACCTTCGAGTTGGAGTAATCAATGGGTCAAAGCACGTGTGTACAGGCCGCTGCAAATTGGGACCTTTGTGATTTGCGAAGCCGGAGTACTCGGCTATGGTGTTATCGGACTTATTGCTGCTCCGGAACGGACACGCTTGCTGCGTGTAGGTGAGTTGGTTGAAGTACGTGTTGCCTTCGTACGTGAAGAGGATGGACGGGTTAATCTATCGATGAGGCTTCCGAAGGAAAAAGGCCGCGATGAAGATGCCGAGCGAATTTTGAGTGTTCTCCAAGAACGGCCAGGGAATGCGATGCCATTTTCGGATAAAACGTCGGCGGATATTATCAAGGATCGATTTGGCCTCAGTAAAGCGGCGTTCAAACGCGCTTTAGGCAAGCTTATGAAGGACGGGCTCATCTATCAGGAGGATGATTGGACCTATCTGAAGCAAGAGGAGACACAAGGTTAACATGAGTTACGAAAAATTCGCATATACCTATGATCGCTTAATGAATAGCATGCCGTATGAAGATTGGCTTCGTTTCGTTAAAGAAAGCTTCGATCGATTTGGTATGAAACCATCTACGATTGTTGATCTAGGCTGTGGTACTGGGAATTTGACGATTCCTTTAGCCTTGGAAGGGTACCAGCTGACAGGGATTGATTTATCGGAAGACATGCTGGCAGTCGCCGAGCAAAAAGCGGGGGAGCACAAAAGTCGACTCCGCGGTGGCTCCATTCATTGGGTACAACAGGATCTGCGTGAATGGGATCTAGGTGAGCAAGTGGATGTGGCGTTTTCGATCTGTGATAGTCTCAACTATTTGTTAGAGGAAGACGATATCATCCGTGCTTTCCGTCAAACCTTTGAGGGGCTTAAGCCAGGGGGTCTATTCCTTTTCGATGTGCATACTCCTGAGCAGTTGTTCGCTTATGCAGACTCTCAGCCCTTTTTCCTGAATGAAGACGATGTTGCCTATATATGGACAAGCGAGTTGGATGAAGAAAGAGTGCAGATTGAGCACGATTTAACGATATTTGTCAAGGATAGCGGCACGGATACATTCCGACGCATCGATGAAACTCATCTTCAAAGGGCCTATTCTTTGCAGTGGCTTAAGCAAACGCTGCTTGATATCGGTTTCACTGAGGTGCATATGGCTGCTGACTTTACTTGGGAGCAACCTACCTCTATGACGGAGCGAGCTTTCTTTATTGCAAAGAAATAACGACAATGAAGTCCATTGCGGCTTGACAGTGCGGCATTATTTTACATATAATCAAAGCTAATTAGATTGTTAAAGCTTAGAAGAGGATTAGTAACTTGTACAGCATCTCTCAGAGAGCCGGATAAAGGGTGGAAGCCGGTAGATGTCAGTCTTGTGAACTCGCCTTGGAGCTAGAAGGTGAATCACCATTTAAAGCGGAGAGACTTTGAGCAACGCTCAAAGATCCCTATATATGGAGCTAGCCGGATCGTCTCACCCGCGTTAAGGGGCAGAGTGAACACAGGCAAAGAATGCCTTGTGTTAACTAGGGTGGTACCACGGGAATCTAACCTCTCGTCCCTAGCGATATCCGCTAGCGATGAGGGGTTTTTTGGCGCTTATAGCGCTTTTGAATCATGAAGAGGATGGCTGTATACAGGGAGGATTTTGCACATGACACAGGAAACTAAAGAAACCCAAGAAACAAGAGAGCAGCAGGGCTATAATCCACAAGCCATTGAGCCGAAATGGCAAGCTTATTGGGATGCGAAGAAAACGTTTAAGGTGCTTGAAAATTCGGATAAGCCGAAGTTTTATGCACTGGATATGTTCCCTTATCCATCTGGAGCTGGTCTGCATGTAGGACATCCGGAAGGTTACACGGCAACTGATATCGTATCACGTTTCAAAAGGATGAGAGGCTTTAACGTCCTTCATCCAATGGGCTGGGACGCTTTCGGACTTCCTGCTGAGCAATATGCGCTCGATACGGGAAATGATCCCCGAGAATTCACCAAGAAGAACATTGATACATTCCGTCGTCAAATTAAATCTCTAGGCTTCTCGTACGATTGGGATCGTGAAATTAGTACAACAGATCCTGAGTATTACAAATGGACGCAATGGATTTTCATCCAATTGTACAATAAAGGACTCGCTTATGTGGATGAAGTGCCCGTAAACTGGTGTCCTGCGCTGGGTACTGTTCTTGCAAATGAAGAAGTGATTGACGGTTTGAGCGAGCGCGGCAACCATCCCGTTATTCGTAAGCCGATGCGTCAATGGATTCTGAAGATTACTGAGTACGCTGAACGTCTGCTTGAAGATCTTGAGGAGCTGGATTGGTCCGAAAGTATCAAAGATATGCAGCGCAACTGGATTGGTAAATCAACTGGGGCAGAAGTCCAATTTGCGATTGATGGATACGATCAGAAGAGTCTGACGGTATTTACGACACGTCCGGATACTTTGTTTGGCGCTACGTACTGTGTACTGGCACCTGAGCATGAGCTTGTTGCGCAAATTACAACGGGAGATCAAGCTGCTGCCATTAAGGAATACCAAGAAAAGGCTTCCCGCAAAAGCGATCTTGAGCGTACGGATTTGGCCAAAGACAAAACAGGTGTTTTCACAGGGGCGTATGCTGTTAATCCGGTAAATGGCGCGAAAGTGCCAATTTGGATTGCTGATTACGTGCTTGGCGGCTACGGTACGGGAGCTATCATGGCTGTTCCTGGACACGATCAACGTGACTGGGAGTTTGCTAAACAGTTTGATTTGCCGATTATCGAAGTCGTGCAAGGTGGAGATGTTGAGAAGGAAGCTTATGCAGGGGATGGCGAACACGTCAATTCCGGTCCGATTAATGGCATGAACATCGAACAAGGGATCAGTCATATGATCGCTTGGTTGGAACAGAACGGCAAAGGCCGCGGCAAAGTAACCTACCGTTTAAGAGATTGGCTCTTCAGCCGTCAAAGATATTGGGGAGAGCCGATTCCAATTCTTCATCTTGAAGATGGTACGATGAAGCCTGTTCCCGTGGATCAACTGCCGCTTTTGCTTCCACAAGTTGATGAAATTAAACCATCAGGTACAGGAGAATCACCTCTTGCGAACGTATCCGAATGGGTAAACACGATTGATCCGGAAACCGGCATGAAAGCTCGCCGTGAAACGAATACCATGCCGCAATGGGCCGGCAGCTGCTGGTACTATCTGCGTTTTATCGATCCTCGTAATGATAAAGAGTTTTGTTCGCATGAGCTTCAGCAGCAATGGCTGCCTGTAGATCTTTACATCGGTGGAGCCGAACATGCTGTACTTCACTTGCTGTATGCACGTTTCTGGCATAAGGTACTTTATGATCTTGGTTTTGTTCATACCAAAGAGCCTTTCCATAAGCTCGTAAACCAAGGGATGATTCTTGGCGAAAACATGGAGAAAATGAGTAAATCTCGCGGTAACGTTGTTAATCCGGATGATATCGTTAACGATCAAGGTGCCGATACACTGCGTATTTACGAAATGTTCATGGGACCGCTTGAAGCTACAAAACCATGGAATACAACGGGTGTGGATGGGATTTATCGTTACTTGAATCGTGTGTGGAGGCTGTTTGTTGACGAGAATGGTCAAATAAACGCTAAAATCAGCGCCGATGAAACATTGGGCAGTGATACGTTCAAACGTACTTGGCACCGGTCGATCAAAAAAATAACGGAGGATTTCGAAGCCCTGAGGTTTAATACGGCGATCAGTCAAATGATGATTTTCGTTAATGAAGCCTATAAAACAGAGCGTTTACCGCTTGAAGCGATGAAAAACTTTGTTCAGATGCTGTCTCCAATTGCGCCGCATTTGGCCGAAGAACTTTGGGAGAAGCTTGGCGGCACAGAATCAATTACGTATCAGCCGTGGCCAACCTACGATGAAGCGTGGACAGTCGATAATGAAATAGAGATTGTTGTACAGGTTAATGGTAAAATTGTTGATCGTGTGCTGATTTCCAAAGATACAGATGAAGCTGCGATGGAGAAAATCGCATTTGACCTCGATAAAGTCAAAGAAGCGACCGCCGGAAAGGCCGTTCGCAAATTGATTGTTGTAAAAGGTAAATTAGTCAATATTGTAGTAGGATAGTAAGGGAAGTTGGCAATTTGGGAAGGCTACTGCTTCAAAGCAAAAAGCAGCTCGGCCTTCTCAATGTCTTCTTCATATTTGGCATGTGTAGCAGAGATGACACTTGAGAATATCCCCGCAAGCTCGTCGTCCAAAATACGTAAGCCTTCCTCTGTAATTCCACCCGGTACAGATACGCGTTTTTGCAGAGTAATAGGGTTGAATCCTCCGGTCGTAAGCAGCTTTCCTGTGCCTAGCGTCATTTCACTGGCAAGTAAGGTAGCTTCCTCAATCGAAATACCAGTTGCCTGGGCAGCTGCATCAATAAATGACTGCAGAAATTTGGCAAGAAATGCGGGACCGCAGCTGGATATGTCAGAAGAGATCCGCGTAAAATTTTCGGAAACACGAATGGGTGAGGAAATATGCGCAAACAGGTTCTCAAGCCACTCTTTGTCCTCAGGCTGCATTCGATTCCCATGAATACATAGTGTAGCACCGCTTAACACATAGTTCGTGATACTTGGGATAATCTTACTGATTTTCGCTGGCAGAAGACCTTCCAAATGTTTGAGCAGGACAGGGCTTGTAATGGATACGATGAGCTGAGAGGGAAGCACGTCCTCTTTAATTTCATCAATAACCTTCTTGAATTCAGACGGCTTCACACATAGAAAGATGAGATCGCTCCCCAGTACAACTTCTCTATTCGACGCGGCAACATGAAGTCCAGGATATGTCTCCGCAAGCAGCTCAACTTTACGAATCGTTCGATTTCCCGCTATAATTTGCTCCGGATTGAAAGCTCCAGAATGAATGAATGCTTCAATCAGAATACTTCCCATACTCCCAGTACCGATGAATCCTGCTTTCATCCAGTAATCCCTCCCGAAAAAATCAGTCACTTTCTTTCATCATTTATTGAACGGGGTTCGTTTTAAATGCCATGCCATTCGGATGCTTTTTCATGTATATGTTCTTATGTCAGCAATTATGTTAGGAAAAGCTTACGAAGTCAGTTTTGCTAAAGCAAAACTCTAAAGTTAATGCTTACGAAGTCAGTTTTGCTAAAGCAAAACTCTGAGGAGGGAATTCGTGGATTTTTTTGGATCTAAAAGAGGAAGGATACTGCTTATGATGGCAGCGATCTGTTTATTTGCTTTTGTCGTTTGGCCTTTTCTTCGTGGAGGCAGGTCTATGATACAGACAAATTTTATGCCTATGAACACTCAGATGCAGGCTATGATTTCTCAAAATGGAGAAGAGCCGGCAGTTGAGGCGAAGCCAATAAGAAAATCAGATTCGAAGTTAAGTAAAAACACAAAACCGAAGGTCGCTACAGACACTGAACAGAAGACAATTATAGATGCAGAACAGAAATCAACCATGGACATAGTACCGAATACAGCCATAGATAAAGAACAGAAAGCTACCATAGAAGCGGAACAGAAAGTAACCATAGACACAGAACGGAAAGCAACAGCGCCGTCATCTACGGAATTACCTAAGCTTTCGGTTATGCCAAATGAAAAATCGGAAGCTAGTTTGCCAGCAGCGCGGAATACCGGACAATTGGATCTTAACACAGCTACGCTCAAGCAATTAGATGAATTACCGGGTATTGGAGAGAGCAAGGCAAAGGCCATACTGGACTATCGGTTGAAAAAGGGACGATTTAGCCGGATTGAGGAGCTAATGGAGGTAAAGGGCATCGGGGAAAAAATGCTTGAGAAGTTAAAGGTATTTCTTTATGTAACGTCATAATAGTCCATTCATTTCTTTTATTTTGCTAGGAAATATGAGAGAATACTAGAAATGAAAAAAGGAATCCACTTGTATACATAGGTCTTCGGAAGGAGGAGTTGCATTCCGTTATGAGCAACCGTAAAGATTGGGATACTTATTTCCTCGATATTGCTTACATGGCATCAACGCGATCAAGGTGTAACCGCCGACATGTGGGAGCCGTTTTGGTTCAGGGTAAGAAGCTGCTTGGAACAGCTTACAATGGTGCGCCTATGGGTGTGCCCGATTGCACAGAGGCTGGCTGCATGCTTGTAGAAGAAATCGAGCTGAAAGTAGTGGATGATACCGAGGAAGTTGTTCGTAAACAGCGATGTATTCGCACGATTCATGCAGAGCAAAATCTTCTGCTGTTTACGGATCGGGAAGATCGCGAAGGATCGACTGTCTATGTGACAGATCAGCCTTGCTGGACATGTGCGAATATGCTGGCCAACAGCGGAGTGATGGAGATCGTTTTTCATCGCGGATACCCCAAGGATCATGAGAAAGTAAGTCATTTGATGGAGGACAGAGGCATCGTGTTCCGTAGAATGGAAGGATATGAACCTCCGCCTGGCACAGTTTCTGTTGTTGTGAATTAAATATGTCTATTGTAGTGAGAGGAAGAACCTTTTTCTAGAAGCAGCCAACGTGGCTGCTCTGGGGGAGAGGTTTTTTTTGTTTATTTGTTTGTTTGCCCTTGCGAATTGCCTTTTGAAGGGACTGCTATAGGAATGACGAGACTGTCGATTAATCCATTATGCAACCTTATAAATTGTGGGGATGACTCAAAAATTCGATTTTTGAGTCATACACCAGAGAATGCAACAACTAAGGGGAAAATGCGGGATCTAGACATCAATTGTTGCACTATCTACAACATCGTTCAACGAAGAATATGATTCATTCATCCGACAATATCAAATGAGCATAAAAGGACGATGGATCTCAATATTGAGACTCCTCAAAGGTGAACGAGATGTGGTGTGGGAAATATTGGAGGAAGTCTAACGACGAAGATGAAGATGAAAGATGAAGATAAACGATGAAAGAAGAAAGAAGAAAGAAGAAAGAAGAAAGAAGAAAGATGAATGATGAATGATGAATGATGAATGTTGACAGGTTGTTCTTCAATTTAATAGGTCGTGTAAATGACTACTATTTGGTTTTACAACATTCAAGAGGAGAGGAGCAGTTATACCTATGCAAATGCTAATGAAACGACCAGTTGTTATAGGGTGTTGTCTGTGGATAACTGGCTATACGCTGGCGCTCTATACCGAGCTGCGGTGGTTATCTCTGATGACGAGCGCGCTGCTGTTAGCCGCGCTTATCGTCATTTATGCGCTGCGGCTGCCTGGCAGACAGCCGCTGTGCGCCTTGCTGCTGGTCGGAGTAGCCTATGGCTACTTCCAGTGGACCGACCAGCGCAACGTTTCTGCGCTGCTGCCACTGGCGCAGCAGCAAACCCTGGACGGCAGCAAGGTCACGCTGCTCGGCCGGTTCTCCAGCCCTGTCACCGTAGACGGCGACAGGGCCAGCTTCACGATGGAAGCGGAATCCATCCGCTTCCCAGGCACGGAAGCTTTCCCGCTCGGCGGGGAAAGCGTGCAGGTCTCGCTGCGCCTGCTCCAGCAGGCGCAGCAGGCGGTAGCGTCGGGCTGGCGTCGAGGCGACGCCCTGACGCTGCACGGGACGCTGCGCAGCCCGTCCCCGGCCCGCAACTTCGGCGGCTTCGATTACCGCCGATACCTGCGCCTTCACCACACCCATTGGCTGCTTTCAGCCAAAGGGGTGGATCAGGCGCAGGTCGAGCCTGCGGCTGCGCGCGTAAGCGTCGTCCAGCTGCTGCGCTGGAACGACGAGCTGCGCGGTGCCCTCAGCAGGCGCATGGACCTTATCTTCCCCGCGCAGCAGGCGGGGTTCATGAAGAGCATGCTGATCGGTCAGACGGACGATCTTGATCCTGAGCGCTTCCAGCAGTTTTCGGAGCTGGGATTGACTCATATTTTAGCTATATCCGGCTTGAATATTGCCGTATTTCTTGGCGTTTGCATTTGGATCATGCGCAGATTAAAGCTGGCAAAGGAGACCTATTTACTAATTTGTATATGGTTATTGCCGTTCTATATCCTACTGACAGGTGCTTCGCCCTCCATTGTTCGGGCCGGACTCATGTCGATCATTGCCCTCTATGCAGCCCGGCGAGGGCATTTTAAGGATGTATTGCATATTATGGCGATTGTGGCATGGAGCATGCTTTTGTGGAATCCTTACTTTCTGCTGGATGTTAGCTTTCAGCTTTCTTTTCTGGTTACACTTGGTCTCATTGTAGGGGTACAAAGAGTCAATGATTTATTCACTCGGTGGATTTCTTCCCCAATGATCAGGAGTTCGGCCTCCATTACGCTTGTTTCCCAAATGATATCCTTTCCTGTATCTATTTATTATTTTAATCAGTTTTCTTTATTATCTTGGCTAGCTAATGCCGTCTTGGTTCCTGTTATTAGTATGATTGTATTTCCAGCTGGCCTGCTTGCTTTAGTTCTGGGAATCGTCTACGTTCCTGCTGGAAAAAGCATCGGTTTGCTTATTTCTTGGTTAAACGAAGTGATTTTCTGGATGACAGACAAGCTGCAGCATTTAAACCAGTTTAAGATGCTGTGGCCGTCGCCGAGCTTACCCTGGATTGCTTTTTATTATGCTTTTCTCATTTTGATTTATGGGATATGTCAGCGCTTGTTGCAAGAAGCTGGAGGAGAGTCTCCGATTATTTTGGTAAGAGTCAAAGGGACAAAGAAAGTGAACTTATCGAAATGGCTAATCTGTGCGATAGGAGGCTTACTGCTATTGCTTTGGATGGGGTATTCGCCTGAGCGCTTCAACCGATCCGGTCTCGTTCAATTTATTGATGTTGGTCAAGGTGATGCGATTCTGATTCGGACGCCTTATGGACGACATATTCTTGTTGATGGTGGAGGGACTCTTACATTTAGGAAACCTGGTGAAGATTGGAAAATTCGCAAGGATCCTTATGAAGTTGGCAAAAAGATGCTCGTTCCGCTGCTCAAGAAACGCGGTGTTCATCAACTAGATCTCGTAGTTCTCACACATGAAGATACGGATCATAGCGGTGGTCTGCAGGCTGTTATTTCACAAATGCCCGTCAAGCAATTTCTCTTTAATGGGACGCTCAAGCCGGGGGCGAGCATAGCGAAATTATTTGATACCTTGCTAGCTCGCAGAGTGCCGCTTCTGCCTGCAAATGTAAGTGATTGGATCCAGATTGATCCGCTTACCAGATTGCAGGTCCTATATCCTTTGGAAAGTGATAATCGGCTCATCGAAATTGTCAAAGAACAGAATGCGCGGTCTGTTGTTTTTTTGCTCGAGATGCAGCGGACGCGTTGGTTATTTACAGGGGATATGGAGAAAGAATCTGAAACAGAGTTGGTCGATTATTTAAAAGATCACCCTTCTTTATTGGATCAAGAACTAAAAATTAATCACAAGATCGATGTACTGAAAGTTGCTCATCATGGGAGCAAAACGTCGACGACACCTGGATGGCTCGACTTTTGGAAACCTTCATGGGCCGTCATATCCGTTGGTGGTATGAATAGTTATGGTCACCCGGCACCTGATGTGTTAACGCGTTTGGAAGAGAATGAGATTCAGGTGTTACGAACAGATCAAATGGGTGAAGTGCAGCTTGAAGTTCGCAAAGAAGGTATTTACTCCCGTGTAAAAATAATGGATTAATTGACATCGTTAATAGTCTCTATCCAGAGTTGTTCGATTGTGGATCTTGGTGTTCTTCCGCCTTAGGATCCTGTTTCCATGGTGGATCACCATTGGCATGCAGCTCTTTGTAAATCCAATGAACACCGTAGGGAATGACGAATGAGAGGAGGGTACAGATCAATATCATGCCTGAAGGCATCCTTCCAATGAGAGAAAACCACATACTTGCCTTACTCCTTTGTCGTTTTGATGATGTTTCCGATACGTCTTATAATGACTTCTGCCTGCACGTTAATCTCTGATTGTGTGAAAATATTTAATCCCTGATCCCAATCATTTTCTATTGGTTTCCATAATTTATAATGATTTTCATATAAAAAAGCCCCCAGTCCCAATGCATCTTTTTTATAAGTTTGTTGGAGTTTTTTAATTACTTTAAGGGTATTGGCTTTAACTACATCTTCCAGACTTTTCTCTAAATCTTTAATTGCTTCTGAATTAGAGGGATCATATTCGGACATCGATTTATCAAGAACGCCTTCAGTTGCGAGTTTAATATTGAACTTAAACTTTGTTGGACTAAACTGCTGCATGGTAATTTTGCTTTTCGTTCTTTCCGCTCGGAAGGCGAAGGTGTGATCTTTAATCTTAGCTTCGATGATACCGCCTTTAACTCGCTCAGTGACGAAGTTCAACCCTTGCGTTTCCTCGCCTTGCAAGAATCCGACAAATTCCTTGGTTTTACCATCGAATATGGCGGATCCGGTCATCGAAACCCCTTTCTCTTCCAATCTAACGGTTTGAATGGCGAAGCTTTCATGTTTGACCAAAAATTCATGGACATCGCCAATACGTGATTCAGGTAACATGTAGTTAGTTTTTCGATCGTTTCTAGCAATAGATGTAATATAATCTATCGGTGTGGGTTCATTAAAAGTAGGAATATCTAGAATATCTGCAGCTTTACCATCGGCAATTAATATTTGAACGCTTCTTCGCATTTCATTATTTCGTAAGAAAAAGTCCAACAAGTCGGCGAAAATTTTATCGTCTTTGGCTACTTCGCTGGAAACGATAATGATTTTTAGATGTTCGAAATAAGGGGTACGACTTGTCCTGGCGGCCAATCTTGCACTAATTGCAGGCATGGAGTTTTCAGTTGTTGATAAATTAAAGTAGGCTTTACCGGAACTGTCAGATCCTCTTTGTCCTTGACTGCTTTGTTTCAACCCACTGGGTACGACAATTTGATAGGTTCCCTTGAATTTGTGTTTCGATATATGGCTGTAATCGATAGCAACGCCGATTACAAACCCGCGTTGGTCAATTTCTATACGATCCCAGCAGCCTGTTAGAAGGAAGAGGATGCAGATTAGACTGGACCAGCAGCTCCTTTTTTTAAGAAGCATCACTATTCACTCCTCGAAGTTTAGCAGCAACATGTATGAGAATTGGAAACAGAATGCCGACAACTAATCCGACATAACTAATATAACTGCTTAACTCATCGAAATCAGCTAAGTTTCGTGGGAACATGCAAAGTAAATAAATGACTGGGCTAAGTATGAATACCCATGTTTTTTTCTTCGTTTTAGTAAAAACGGACATAAGCAAATAGATGGAACAGTCAAAAGCCATCATGGTCGTGGTAAAGACAGTCATCGTCCAAATTGTAAAAAATATAGATTCAAACCGCTCAAAGAATGCGCCTGGAATTTGCATTTCCTTGGCAAGCTCAACGGCGGGATACGTAATTTGTTGCAGGGCGAAATTTGAAAATACACCAACGCAAGCTATGTAGATTGCCGTGTATAGCACAACAGGAATAGCTACGCCGAAGACAACTGCTTTGGGGGCATCTTTCGGTTGATTCATTAGGGTGATGTAAATTAAGATGACTTCGAAACCTAGGAGTGAGAATGCGCTGGATTTTATGCCCTTCGCCATACTTTTCCAATCCGAGCTCATAAACGGTTTTAAGTCATCCAGGTTAAATATGCTCATGCTAAAGGAGAGTACGATTAGTGAGATGGCGATAACAATGGGTAAGAATAAAATGTTAAGACGAATAATACCGACTCGACTGCCAGAAACGGCATATACGACGACAAGTAAGAAGGTTAAGGATATTGCTTCTACAGGTGTGCGCTCAAATAGATATTGTTTGGAAATATTAGCAATTGCCCTCACTTCATAACCGCTATATAGGATGAAGTATAGGGTAAGAGAAATGATAGCAATGAGGGCGATTGGCTTTGTGACGGCTGCTGAGGCATAAGCGAAATAGCCTTGTTTGCTAAAATGAATGGCAACTTTGGCTAGCATCCAGGCTGCGCCGATCGCAAGAAGACCTGCCAACAGGATGGATACCCACCCGTCAGAAGATTGAACCGTTTTTGCTAGTTCCCTCGGAAGAAAGAGTATACCTACGCCAATAATCATGGATGAAATCGTGATCACTATATCTACGTAACCGATCTCACTATCGCCATATTCAAAAGATTTCATCCCCGGTTTCTCCTTCCTTTCATTCTCTGTTCATTTTTTGTTTGCATCATTTTTGGCCGCTTTGTTACGAACAACAGGGGTGATCTTAAAATAAGATCTTTCCAGTCCCGTAATAAAATTGGCGCAAAAGGGGTGGAGTATGGAACGCCAAAACTCTTCAGATTTACCAGGTGGATATTGATCATGATGTAAGCTAGGATGATCCCATATAAGCCTAAAAAAGCAGCGGCCAACATAATGCTGAATCGCATGACGCGCAGTGAAATGGCAAAGGAATAAGAGGGCAGCGAGAAGGAAGAGATGGCTGTGACGGCTACAACAATAACCATAACGGGACTTACCATGCCCGCAGCCACAGCAGATTCGCCAATAACTAAACCGCCTACGATCCCGATGGTTTGGCCGATGGGTTTGGGCAGTCGTAGTCCTGCTTCCCTGAGAAGTTCGAGCGTGAATTCCATTGCGAAGGCTTCAACGACTGCCGGGAATGGCACCCCTTCCCGAGCTCCAGCGATAGAGAAAGCCAGCTTGGAAGGGATCATTCCATGATGGAATTCGAGCAAAGCAATATATAGAGCTGGCAGAAAGGTAGCAATGAAAGCTGAAATTAATCGAAGTACCCGCGTCAACGATGAGATGAGCCAGTTCTGATAATAATCCTCAGGTGATTGCAAACTTGAAGCGAAAGTAATCGGCAATATGAGGGCAAAGGGGTCTCCATCTACTAGAATGGCAACTCGCCCTTGGAGAAGTGCTCCAGATACGCGATCAGGCCGTTCTGTATTCATAATGAGAGGAAATGGACTAAGGAAGCTATCTGCTATCCATTGCTCCAAGTAACCTGAACCTTCGATATCATCTATGTCTATAGTCTTTATTCTGCGAGTAACTTCTTTCACAAGGTCGGGATGCACAATGTCAGCGATATAAGTGACGATCACTTCGCGTCTACTTCTTTGCCCGATTTGATAGGTGTCAAAAACAAGGTTGGTTTCTTTAATTCTTCTTCTAAGTAAAGCGGTGTTGGTTCGAATATCTTCTGTAAACCCTGCTCTTGGTCCCCGAATGATTGATTCAGTTTGCGGTTCTTCAATTGAACGTGTTTTCCAACCGCAGCTAGAAATGATGATGCATTGTGAGAGATTGTTTAATAGAAGAATCGTATCGCCAGATAGAATGGCCATTAAAGCGTCGTCCAGAAGTTCAACCGTCTCCAACTCATAAGCCGTTAGAATTTGCTGCTTCAATACGTTTATTAAGTCCGAAGTTGAAGAAACAGGGTGATCAAAGGAATGGAGCATTGGGCTTAGTAATTGCTCATTAATCATAGCAATGTCAACCAGACCATCAATGCTGACTAATGCACACGGATATTGGTTTGTACCGATTGTAAAATGTCTAATGAGTAGATCGCTTGGATGGTGCAGGATCGTCTGAATGGTAGTCAAATTTTCTTGCAATGACGATGATAATGGTTTACTGGAATCTGAATTTGAAGTGTTTGGCTGGTTGTGAACCTGAGGGGTTCGAAGCAGACGCTTTCTGCCAAATAATTGTTTGAACATGATGCAGCCCTCCACTTTCGAATAGCTCATCTGTAATATTTACCACATCGGGTAGAATTAAACGGTTATGACAATATCTTAGGCGGTACTATCCAAACATAGTACTTTTCCAACTTTTAAAAAAGTTTACAATGGAGAGTAATTTGATGGATAAGAGAGAGGGGAGAGCGGTTTGTGAGGCGAAGATGAAACTAATCGGTCTGGTATACGTCTAATAACAAGTGTATTTATTTCTGGAAGTTTGTTATTCTGGTAGTTGCAAGACTGCCATCGTTTTTTTATTCTAAAAGAGTTGCAACCTTATGAGGCGCTGCTGCGTCTGTAAGATTGCAAGAGGGAGGGATCCCAGTGGTAGCACCCGAACTGGTAAGATCTGCACAAGCCGGTGATCGTGATGCTCTCATTACCCTATTGCGAGAAATTGAGTCTCACGTTTATCGAACCGCTTATTATATTTTGAATAATGAACAGGATGCCCTCGATGCTTCACAGGAGGCACTCCTTCGGATTTATACAAAAATTAATTCCTATGAAGAAAAAGCGCTCTTCAAGACGTGGGTACAGCGGATTGTAACGAACATCTGCATCGATAAATTTCGCAAGGCGAAACCAACGGTTTCGATTGATGAGCATGATATGACCTTTACAGCAGAGCATAATGTTGAACAGGAAATGTTAGTTGGCTATTTAGCCAAAGATATTAGAGAAGCAATCGAAAAGCTTCCCGAACACCATCGATCTGTTGTTGTTCTCCGTTATTTGCAGGACTTTTCGTATCATGAAATTGCAGAATCTCTAAACCTACCGTTAAACACGGTGAAGTCTTACTTATTTCGAGCTAGACAGCAATTACAGTCGCTGCTCCAAGAATATCAGAAAGGAGGTGTTCGGGGATGAATTGTCAAGAGGTGATGGAATTTATGCAAAGACAGCTGGATGGAGATTTAAATGCGAAAGAGGAAATTGAGCTTCATGCTCACCTGATGCATTGCTTGGACTGTGCACAGATGTTTGAACGTTTACAAAGATTGTCCGATGAACTGACCCAGTTACCTAAGGTCATTCCTCCATACAGTTTGGTCGATGCTATCATGCCGCAGCTGGCTGATATAGATAGACATGCCGCGGCGTCCATTACCGACAAGGTGGCTGCTTTCGGCACCAGTGCTAACCAGTCAGCTTCTATGCAGCCTCCCAAACTCCCTTGGACACGCCGTTTAGGATTACAGTTCTCCTGGAAATTCGCAGGCGGTGTCGTTGCCGCAGGTCTTATCCTTGGTTTCTTCGCATTCAATCTGAAGCATCCTGTGCTGGATCAAGCAGATGGTTTGCTGCAGCCAAGGTCTAACAAGCAAAGTGCCGGGCAGATGCAAAGCACGGCAGCATCCGATTCGAACGCCGCACAAGATGCTGCTAAGAAGAACGCGGCAAATAGTGCAGACGCGAAGCAGGCGGCCCCTAATACCCCAGCCGCTGCTGGGTCAGTAGGGCAAGGGAAAGCGCCGCAGCCGGAAGCAACAGCGGGCAATGGGCTAGTGGGACCGCAGGCTACTACAGATGCGAACCTGGAAGAGCCCAAAACGCTGAGTTCATCTGGGACCACAAAAGGTACGGATGGTTTGCGCCAAGCACCTTCTACCTCAGAGCCTGAACGGTTGAAAGACCCTGCTTCCGCTGGGTCTAATGTGAAGAAGGAAACGGACCCTGCATCAACGAATCCGCCAACCGATAGTAAGGTGCCGGAAGAGCAGAAGGTATTGAAAACGACCGATTCAACACCTACACCAGCTGCTAAGAAGGGTGGAACTACGAGTGATGTCGGAGGCATCTATTCTTTGACAGCACCAGTCAGTGCTAATCCGTTGAAGTCAGCAACGGGCGTTCTCGAGGCTGTTGTTGAAGAGCAGCATGTCGTGATCCGAAACAGCTCTACCAAAGAAGTCGTTTTTGCGTCCAAGCAAGTTTGGAAGTCTGGTGATCTTATCACGCTAGTGGAATGGTCTAAGGACGACAAATTATTTTATCAAGTTCAAAGTGAAGGCTCGCTTCAAACTTTTCTCATTGATTTAAATGCGAAAGAGGAAGCAGCTAAGTAAATTTGTGATGCGAATGCACCAATGTGACGGTTCTAGCGTATGTTGTAAGATAAGGAAACGGCAATGGTTTGGTGGTTTGTCCACACGGTATAAGGTTTCTAGAGCCTTTAGCCGGTGTTTAAATAGACAAACAAAGGGATTACCTCAAGGTCTTCGGGCTTTGACGTAATCCCTTTGTTGTTGGTAAAATGGTTGCAAGGAGTGAACGCTAGCTATGGACGCAAAGAGAGCATTGAAAGATATACAAGCAGGGCGCCCTGCACCGGTTTATTTGTGCTATGGTCCTGAGAAATATAAGATGAGGGAATTTATTCAGGTATTAACAGATTTGCTCATTGAGCCTGAGCACAAAGAGTTTGCAGTGAGTAAATTTGATTTAAGTGAGATAAGTCTCTCTGCGGTGCTGGAGGATGCGGAGACCCTTCCCTTTATGGTTCCGAAGAAGCTGGTCATCGCGAAGAATGCGCTGTTTTTCACAGGGGCGAAGGAAAGTTCGAAGATTGAACATCACTTGGATCGTTTGACGGATTATTTGAAATCTCCAGCCGATCATACCGTTGTGGTATTTACGGTAGATGCAGATAAATTGGACGAGCGTAAGAAGATTGTGAAAGCGCTCAAGGACCTTGAAGCTGCGGTTCCCTTCTTATCACTTAGCCCAGAAGAATTGCAGCAATGGGTAGCTAAACAAGCCCAGCAGCTGGGTTTTACGTTCACGGGGGAGGCAGCCGACCAGCTGATCCTATACACCGGAGGAAATTTGCAGTCCTTATCTGCAGAAATTGAGAAGATTTCATTATATGTTGGAGTCGGTTCGGAAGCATCGGTTGATGTAATCGATCAATTGGTGGCGCGCAGTACAGAACAGAACGTCTTCATACTAATAGAGGATATTGTAAATGTAAGACTGGAACGTGCCTTCGTTATTCTCGAGGAACTGCTGAAGCAGCGTGAGGAGCCGATCAAGATCGCGGCGCTCATTGCAAGACAGTTCCGTATCATGCTGCAGGTGAAAGAGCTAAGTAAACAGGGCTATTCCCAGCAGCAAATGGCTTCACAGATCGGTTTGCATCCCTTTGCCGTGAAGGTGGCTGAAGGGCAAGCGCGCAAATATGATATTGAGAAGCTGAGCCGGATCATGTCGCAGCTTGCGGATCTCGATTTTCAAATGAAAACAGGGAAAATCGATAAAGTGTTAGGCTTAGAGTTGTTCCTTCTTAGGCTTGCTGCCTAGGAGGACGGCCTTTCGAATAGTAAAAAGTCCAGCTCTCTGTGATAGAGAACTGGACTTTTGCTTTATGTCCGTTTTATTACGCTTGAGCCGTAAGAGCGTTCAGCTTTTTAGCCAGACGGGACTTCTTGCGGTTAGCGGCATTTTTATGGATTAAACCTTTAGAAGCTGCTTTGTCTAATTTCTTAGAAGCGATAACTAGAGCTTCAGGGGTTACAGCTGTTTCGAAAGCTTTCACAGCAGTACGCAGAGCGGACTTTTGGGAAGCGTTACGAAGACGGCGCTTTTCGCTAACTTTTACTCGTTTAATAGCGGATTTAATGTTTGGCATGAAATTCACCTCCTACTTACAAAACACGTTCAACGTTACATTTGTATGTTTGCTGACAACTTTAAGTATTCTACCATGCAATAATTGAAAATGCAAGACCTGTCAATAGGTTTTCAGTGGTCTCTGTTTTTGTATAAGTGGTTGTAAATCGTAGCACAATAAGGGATGCAATGCACCCAAGGGTAACGGCTAAGCTGTCCGCCAAGGACAGGCGCGTTTACCCAGAAATATGCAAAGCTTATAATGTTAAACATATAAATTCTTATATTTTGAGAAAGGGGAACTTCAATGGACTTAAGCTCTTTTACAACACATACGGATCTTGCGTTAGATGCAAGGGATATGGCTCATGCAGCCAATCAGGGGCAGCCGATACCTGGCATTGAACAGGAGTCGACGCGTGAAAACGGGATACGAGTTACCAAGATCAACGTTCTGAACGAAGAGGGCTCCAAAGCGCTTGGTAAGCTTCTCGGACATTATATAACGATAGAAGTTCCAGCTCTGCGGGAGAAAGACAGCCAACTACAGGACCGCGTCGCTACGAAATTAGCGCAAGAGTTTGAACAGTTTCTGCGTGATATCGGCATCCCCAAGAATGCCAAAGCGCTTATTATCGGTCTAGGCAACTCAAATGTGACACCCGATGCGCTCGGCCCTCTGGTTGTGGATAATGTGATGGTCACACGTCATTACTTTGAACTAGTTCCCGATGACGTTAGTCCAGGGTATCGGGCGGTTAGCGCGGTAGCGCCAGGGGTGCTCGGAACAACGGGGATTGAGAGCAGTGACATCGTTCAGGGGATAGTCGATATGTCCAAACCTGATTTCATAATCGCCATTGATGCGCTGGCTTCCAGATCCTTAGATCGGGTCAATACGACTATTCAAATCGCAGATACAGGCATTCATCCCGGTTCAGGCATCGGAAATAAACGCAAAGGGCTGACCAAAGAAAATCTTGGCATTCCCGTGGTAGCTATTGGGGTTCCGACTGTTGTGTATGCATCGACCATCGTGAATAATGCTTTTGACTTAATGCACAAGCATTTTAGCCAGCAAACGAGCAACACAGGGCAGATTCTAGGGCTTCTTGACAATATCCACGAAGATGAGCGGCTGCTGCTGGTTAAAGAGGTGCTGAACCCCGTAGGACACGATCTGCTTGTCACGCCGAAGGAGATCGACCAGTTTATTGAAGACATCGCCAATATTATTGCTAGCGGCTTAAACGCAGCCTTACACGATGCCGTAAGTATTGATAATGTAGCAGCCTACACGCACTAAATGATTATAAGAACTGAGTCCGCTAGTTTGGTGGATGCAGTTCTTTCTTTTTTATCCATTTTTACGTAATTTGGAAGGAATAAGGAGGGGGGCGTCGAAATAAGGGACGATCAACTTAAATGAGGACGTGGTTCTGTTGAGCAGCGCACAGAAAGCGAAGCTATTCATAGGGTCATCTGCTGAAAGTGTTGAAGTTGCAGAGGCTTTTCAGTCTAATCTCCATTTTTCATTTGATGTAACCGTTTGGAGTCAATTGTTGTTTCCTCCTTCACATACCACCTTAGCTCCACTCATTAAGCAGGCGAAGTCTAGTGATTTTGCTATCTTTGTCTTTCAACCGAATGATTTGACACTTTTGAGAGATTCATTGGTCAGCACAGTACGTGATAATGTTATTTTGGAACTGGGTCTATTTATTGGTCAAATAGGTTTGGAACGAACTTATTTTCTTATTCCCGAAAAAGAAACCTTACATATAGCCTCTGATTTAATCGGCCTAACCCCACTAACCTATGATGCGAATCATTCCTCTGGGCTAATGGCTGGCCTAGGACCGGCAACTTTCGTCGTCAAGCAAATGCTCAAAGAGTTAGGGCTGAGAGAGAAATGAAACCAAAGATATTTATTGGCTGCTCCCCGGCAAGTTCGCTATGGGCTGAATTCTATCAAGCACAGTTGTCTTCATTATCTGAGGTTACGGTTATTAATCAGGGTGTGCTTACGGCGTCCAATCATAAATTGAAAATGCTAAAAAAGCACATCGAAGAGACGGACTTTGCCCTTCTTATTATCACGCATGCGGATTGTCATGATCCCTTGGTTTACGGAAATATACTTGTATTGATAGGGCTTTGTATTGGAGAATTGGGCCACAGTCGCACGTTCATTGTGATGTCAAAGAATTGTGAATTGCCTGAGTACCTGGAGGGTTACAACCCACTGCGAATTGATGCGCAGCAGGCTGTCTCTGGAATCGCGGAGTTAGGAGGTCCTCACCTCTATCCGATAAAGCATAGTATTGGTGTTCATAAAAATCGTTACAAGTTATCCGATATGAAAAAAAACGATGCTATACGCAAGCCAAGGATAAAGAAGATGGCGAATTTGAATACATTTACTGCATTAAGCTGCATCCGACCATTGTTTCATCCATACATTTCAAAACAAGGACGGATATTCCCGCGCGTAATCATCATCAAGTCATGATGGAGTTATCGGAAAGAAATGCGAAGCTCGTGTCTTCACTCAAATCCATTGTGAAAGGAAGGATTATTTATGCTGAAGCACATGAAGAAAGTTCGTAACCGACCAACCACCGACAATAAACATAAACAGAGTGACAAGACGCTGCTCAAATTATATAACGGACCCACTGTTTTGAATAAAACAAGCGGGGTAACGATTGTAGCCAAAGGGTCATTTGATTTCGAATCCCTTGCATAGCAAGATAAACATAAGAACCCCGTGAGGGGTTCTTTTTTGACATAATAGAAAGTATAAGTTTCGAGGTAGAGCTTAAGGGTATCCCCTTTCTAAGGTGGCATTCAAAAACTTCTGCAATTGTGCAAAGTCGGCTGTCGATTCATTGTGGACAAACGCTAACGAACTCAGAAAACGTTATGAAGCCCAAAAGCGGGCTTTTGATAGTCTAACGAATCGAGAAAACGCTATTGCAGGAAAGACAGCCCCAAATCACGCTTTTTCGCTAATGTAACGAGGCTGCGATTCGTTAGCCATTCGAGTATGCGCATGATGAGGACAATTACGTGTGCACGGTTCGTTAGCTCTGCGACAGCTTCCAAAATCGGTCTGCAGAGAAAAGAAGATGATCATGGAGAAAGCGGACATGGGCGGTTGGGGCCCTATATCCAATTCCCTGCCCAAGCTCAAACATATGGATTAGCACACAAAGGACCTGAGGCAAAGCCTCAGGTCTTTCTTTACGTTTAAGCATTTATTTGTTGTAGCGAAGCTTACCCATGATTTATAGGGCCGCCGCGGAAACGGATCTATTCATCGCTAAAGTGTGGGAATGGTGCTAAAGCGAAGTGAGTGGTTGAAAATGCACTTTTCGGATGCTGAAAAAAAGAGAGTTAACGGGTTTGCAGCCTGAGAAGGCAGAAAAGGGAGTCTCGGAGGCTCGAATGCAGCTAATGTGGCGCGAGACGTCTGAAAAGGACCTCTCAGCTGCTGAAAGAAGGCAAGTTAGCGGGTTTTGCGTCCTGAGAAGGCATAAAGGGGCGTCTCGGAGGCTCGAATGCAGCTAATGTGCCGCGAGACGTCTGAAAAGGACCTCTCAACTGCTGAGAGAAGGCAAGTTAGCAAGTTTGGTACCCGAGAAGGCATAAGTATTTCCCTCTATCAGAAAAATTCTAGTGTTTGGTTCTATCGACGGAGCTCGTTTCATAGATTGAAGTAAGATAGATTAGGAGGAATCAAACTATGAAATGGACATCAGCTACTTTGAATCTCAGCCATGTTCGGAAAACGTTTCAGAGCGCAAGTTCCGTCGGAAAAACATTTTTTATACTCAGTTTCGGCACCTTAGCTCTTTTTGTACTTATTGGCGTAGGCGGCTTCTTGCAAAATAGAGTCATGACGACTTCGCCAGTTTCATCAATGAAGAGCTTAGCTGCATCCGTAACGAATCAGTTTTTTATCGATATGCTGGGCATGGAAGTGCCTCATCTACATAATGATCAGAAGAAATTTACATTTTCTCAGCATAATGTGTTTCATTTCGCTTTTCAGTTCATGACGGACATTAATCCAAGCGATCCCAAAAGTCTCGTGGCTAGTGAAGTTCCGGGGATGGATGCGAATAGAACGACAGTATTGGTTAAAGGGAGTGAAACGAATCCCAGTGACCCTATTGACTATCCTCCAAACTCTCAGGATCTGGAGGCAGAGGCGAAGAATCCTGGGCTGTCTCCATCGCCAGAACCCTCACCTGTGGGTGGTGCGGCACTGATCACTAATCCAACAGGACAACCGCCAAGAACCGCGGGGGAAAATATCGCTTTCATTTATCAAACACATAGCAATGAGTCTTTTTTGCCAGAGCTAAAAGGTGTTACCAATCCTGATAATGCTTATAGCGATAAGGTGAATATCATTTCCGTAGGTCAACGATTAGCACAAAATTTGGAGAAGGACGGCATCGGTGCCGTACATTCCAAGACGGTCTATCCAAGTACAGTCAAAAATTTTGAATATCCGTACTCTTACAAATATTCCTTGAAAACGTTGCAGGAAGCTGCAGTTGCACATCCGGATTTGCAATATTATTTCGATATTCATCGGGATTCAGCTGCACGCAATAAAACGACCGCAACCTTCGACGGCAAAGATTATGCCCAGGTATACTTCATCATCGGCGGTAAAAATCCGAATTGGAAAAAGAATGAGGAATTCGCGAGCAAGATTCATCAGGCGTTAGAAGCCAAGCATCCCGGCATATCCAAAGGCATTCATGCAAAAGAAGCCAGCGAAGGCAACGGATTATATAATCAGAACTTTTCGCCAAATAATATATTGATTGAGGTCGGCGGTCCATATAATTCACTGGAAGAGTGCTATCGAACAACAGATTGGTTGGCAGATGCCATTTCAGAGGTAATTTTGAACGCGAAGAAAGTGGATGCACCTGTTACCCCTAAGCAGTCATAGAAGCTAGTTTTGCTAAGGCAAAACTTAGTTAATGCTTACGATGCCAGTTTTCTTACGAAAACTTAAGCATATGCTTTCGAAGCTAGTTTTGCTAAAGCAAAACTCTAAGGAGGATCTCAAAATGAGGCTGAGGCATTTTTATATGAAAGTAGGCTTGTTTGGACTCTTGCTGTTGTTCTGTATTTTATTCGGAGTCAGCTTGGCATCGAGCGGTATGGACCGTATACAAGGGCCTCAGCCATCCTCTAAAGCTGCACAGGAGCCGGCTGTCAAAACGCCACCAGGGAATGTAACCACAGTTAAGACGTCACCAACGCCCTCTCTGAAAGGTGACACAGCAGCGAAAGCTAACACTGCTGCGAAACCAGAAGCTGAAAAGAAGGCGGAACCGGTTGCTGATCACGATAACTCATTGAATCATGTCGGGAATAAATTAGGGGACTTACTGCAGATTGCATCGCATCACGGAATTAAGTTATTCGTGTCCTTGTTTGATGCCATCTTAGGGAAAGGTTAAGGGGTACATTGCTGCAACTTCCCACAACTGCTATAATGAAAATTATTTGCATGTAGTGGGGGTTAGTCTTTAGCATGACGGACATTCGAGAAAGACAACAAAGAATTCGCAACTTTTCAATTATCGCTCATATCGATCATGGCAAGTCAACACTTGCCGACCGCATACTTGAATATACGGGCGCATTATCATCGCGTGAGATGCAGGAGCAAGTGCTGGACCAGATGGATTTGGAGCGGGAACGCGGAATTACGATTAAACTTCAGGCAGTTAGATTAGCTTATCGTGCTGACAATGGCATCGATTATATTCTTAATTTAATTGATACACCGGGACATGTAGACTTTACATACGAGGTATCCCGAAGCCTTGCCGCTTGTGAAGGCGCTCTGCTGGTTGTAGACGCTGCACAAGGTATCGAAGCGCAAACGCTTGCCAACGTGTACCTGGCACTGGAAAATAATTTAGAAATTTTACCTGTTATCAATAAAATCGATCTACCTAGTGCTGATCCTGACAAAGTGAAGCAGGAAATCGAGGACGTTATCGGACTTGATGCCAGTGAGGCTGTCCATGCTTCTGCGAAAGCCGGTATTGGGATTAAAGAGATCATCGAGCAAATTTGTGAAAAAGTACCGGCTCCTCAAGGAAATCCGGATAATCCGTTGAAAGCATTGATCTTCGATTCCCATTACGACAGCTACAAAGGTGTAATCGTTTATGTGCGTGTCGTTGATGGTTCGATCAAAGCAGGCTCCAAAATCAAGATGATGGCGACGAATAAGGTATTTGAAGTTATCGAGGTAGGAGCATTCAAACCTAGAATGTCTTCTGTACCTTCCCTCGAAGTTGGAGATGTAGGTTTCATCGTAGCGGGTATCAAGAATGTTGGCGATACACGTGTTGGGGATACCGTAACTGAAGCAGATCGTCCATCACCTGAAGCGCTGCCTGGCTACCGACGGATTAACCCGATGGTATTCTGTGGGCTGTATCCGATCGAAACAACGGATTACAACGATCTGCGCGAAGCTTTGCAGAAGCTAGAGCTGAATGATGCTTCGCTGCGATTTGAACCGGAAACATCGACAGCTTTAGGTTTTGGCTTCCGCTGCGGTTTCTTGGGTCTGCTGCACATGGAAATTATTCAGGAGCGGATTGAGCGTGAGTTCAATATTCCGTTAATTACGACGGCGCCAAGCGTTATTTACCGCATCACATTAACGAATGGCGATGTGATGGAAATCGATAATCCATCGAACTATCCAGATCCACAGCGAATTGACTTCGTCGAAGAGCCTTATGTCAAGGCATCGGTTATTGTTCCGAATGATTATGTAGGAACGATTATGGAGCTCTGCCAAGGCAAACGCGGTGAATATTTGAACATGGAATATCTGGATACCAATCGCGTAACATTAACCTACGAAATTCCGTTATCCGAGATCGTTTATGATTTCTTCGATATGTTGAAGTCAAGAACAAAGGGCTATGCTTCATTTGACTATGAAGTATCTGGCTACAAGAAATCGAATCTCGTGAAAATGGACATACTTTTGAATTCCGAGCAGGTAGATGCGCTCTCCTTCATCGTTCACCGTGACACCGCGTATCATCGTGGCAAAATCATTTGTGATAAGCTGAAGGAACTGATCCCGCGGCAAATGTTCGAAGTGCCGATTCAAGCGGCGATTGGACAAAAGATTGTAGCGCGTGAGACGGTTAAAGCGATGCGTAAAAACGTACTCGCCAAATGTTACGGCGGTGACATTTCAAGGAAACGTAAACTCCTTGATAAGCAAAAAGAAGGTAAGAAACGCATGAAGCAAGTCGGCAGTGTAGAAGTGCCGCAAGAAGCGTTCATGGCGGTTCTCAAAATCGACGAATAGATGGAAATGAATGAGAAGCTGGGGTGGCAGAGTAACTCTGTCCCTTGGCTTTTTCTTAATTGATGCTAAGTATAAGTTCAATACTTTGCTTTGCATCAACCTTGACAAATCGCCCGTCCCTGTGGCCGGTGAAGTAGTCTATCCTAGATAGAAAGGAAATACCCCTATGTTAGTAACCTATGCGGCTCCAACCGCTGTGTATATTCATATCCCTTTTTGCACGAACAAATGCCATTATTGCGATTTCAATTCTTATGTACTCAAAGGCCAGCCCGTTATGGAGTATCTGGATGCGCTTGAGCGCGAGATGGAGCTTACAGTTAGAAATAATCCACCGATCAAGGTGGAAACGATTTTCGTTGGCGGGGGAACACCGACGGTGCTGCTTCCTGATCAAATGGAGCGGTTTCTGCGCATGGTTCGTACGTATTTTCCGGCAGATAGCACAGAAGTTGAGTTTTCCATGGAAGCAAACCCAGGAACGACGGATGAAGATAAGCTGGCCGTTATGAAAGAAGGCGGTGTCAATCGGATTAGTTTCGGTGTGCAATCTTTCAATAATGATTTGCTGGCCGCAATTGGACGAATCCATAATACAGATGACGTACATCGAAGCATCGCGAATGCCAAAAAGCTAGGTTTTGATAACCTCTCCATTGACTTGATGTTCGGGCTTCCGAAACAAACCGTAGATATCATGCAGGCTACTTTAGATGAGGCTTTATCTCTGGATCTCCAGCATTACTCCATCTATAGCCTAAAAGTAGAAGAGAATACGTTGTTTCACACATTATTCAATAAGAATCAACTGCCTCTTCCAAGTGAAGATGAGGAAGTAGATATGTACGAACTCATCATGAAGAGGCTAGAAGCAGCTGGTTATAAGCAATATGAAATCAGCAACTTTGCTAAACCGGGTCGAGAGAGCAGGCACAACTCAATGTACTGGCGCAATCGTTCCTACTATGGACTCGGTGCAGGGGCTCATGGGTACATGAATGGCCAGCGTCATGTGAACATGAAGGGAATTCAACCTTATATCGATGCTTCAAAGGTAGGCATGCCGATCATGGAACAATTTGAGGTAACGCGGCAGGAAGCTATGGAAGATTTCATGATGGTTGGCTTGCGATTGCTGGAAGGTGTACGGAACGTGGATTTTATCGATCAATTCGGAACTACCATCGAATCGCAATTCGGGGAAACCTTGAATGGCTGGCTGCGAAAACAGCTGCTTGAACAAACGCCGGATGGGTATCGATTGTCCAAACATGGCATCCTGCTTGGCAACGAGGTCTTTGCATCATTCCTTGCCTAGACGAGTAATATAGGGAGACCTGTTTGGATCCAAATTTGATGCAAAAAACTCTTGTGCAAATATACGCTTTATTGTATATTTATACATGAATCCACAAGCGAATCAGCGGCAAAGCCGTAGTGGCGCTAGCGTGGGTTTTATGCATTTTTGTTGCGATTGGTGGGATGACAGTGAATCTATCAACTACAGTGTCCGTTAGGAAAGCTTCGATAAGTGATATTGAGAAGCTGCATGATATTATACAAGGGTATGCCAAGCAGGGAATTATGCTGCCGCGGAGCAAAGAGATGCTGGAGGAGCAGATTGACACTTTCGTTGTCGCTGAATCGGATGGCTTGCTGATTGGCTGCGGCTCCCTTACACGGCTTGGGCCTGATCTTGTTGAGATTCGCTCACTTGGGATGACCCCAGGCTACAAGGGGCAAGGAATTGGCGGAAAACTTGTGAACTTCTTAGTTGAAGAGGCAAGGAGCCAAGGAATTATTAAAGTGATGGCGCTCACGTATGAAGTCGCTTTTTTTCAAAAAAACGGCTTTACCCTCGTGCCGAAAGATATTTTCCCGGAGAAGGTTTGGAAAGATTGTATGCATTGCAAAAAACAGTATTGCTGCGATGAAATCGCCGTACTTAAACGATTGGATTGACTTGACAACAGACCTTAGGGTCTGTTATTTTTGTATTAGGATTTAGCACTCACTAAATACGAGTGCTAACGAAAGTGGCAAATAGTGATTTGTGAAGAGGAGGGGTACCTTATGTTGACGGAGCGTCAGCGCATGATTTTAAGTGCTATCATTGATGATTATGTTCGTTCAGCAGAGCCAATTGGTTCGCGAAGTATTTCGAAGCGGGGCAATGTCGGATTCAGTCCGGCGACGATCCGTAACGAGATGTCTGATCTCGAAGAAATGGGTTACTTGGAGCAGCCCCATACGTCCGCAGGCCGTATACCCTCACACAAAGGTTATCGCTATTATGTCGATCATTTGCTTCAACACGGTACCTTGCATAATAACGATTTGGACTCCATGAAGGGTGCTTTTGCCGAACGCATTCAAGAGATGGAAGGTGTGATCCAGCATGTTGCGGGAATGCTCTCCAGTCTTACGAATTATACATCGATCGTGCTTGGCCCTGAGGTATTCAGTACAACGCTGAAACACCTGCAGATTATCCCGCTTACAGAGACGACAGCCGTAGCCATTATTGTTATGAATACGGGTCATGTGGAGAATAAAACAGTTTCCATTCCTGAAGGTATACGGATGTCTGAGATCGAGAAGGTCGTTAATATTCTGAATGCTAAGCTTAAAAATGTACCGTTGATTGAGTTTAAATCTAGGCTTTATAATGAAATTTCGAGCGAGTTAAGCAAATATGTGAATGGGTATCAAGAGCTTCTTGCGGTTGTGGAAAGTGTGCTTCAAAGCAATGAGAAGGATCGCGTCTTCCTAAGCGGTATGACGAATATGTTGACCCAACCCGAGTTCAAGGATGTTGACAAGGTCAAGAGCATCTTTGATCTATTGGAAGAAGCACCAACCCTTATCAAATTGTTTACATCGGCAAATGAAGGCATTGAGATTAAAATTGGTGCTGAAAATAGTATTGAAGCTATCAATAATTGCAGCTTAATAACAGCCTCCTATTCGATCGGTGATAAGCCGCTTGGAACGATAGGGATTTTGGGTCCAACTCGAATGGAATACGGCAGGGTCATTAGTTTAATGGAGCATTTGTCGAAGCATCTTGAAGTCGTTCTTGGACGTTGGTATGGCAAATGAGCGGAATGAAAACAGTTCATAGCGAGGGTGAGGAACGTTACTCTACGCTGGTCAACAATGCTGCTGCTGTAAGAGCGATTTGTTCGGCAGTCGAGGGGACGCTTGGTCCCAAAGGTCTCGATACCATGTTGGTTGGCGGGCAGGGTGAAGTCATCATTACTAATGATGGTGTGACTATTTTGGAAAAGATGGACGTTACCCACCCCGCTGCCAGGTTGATGATTCAGGTCGCACGCAGCCAGCAGCGCCAAATCGGCGACGGGACAACGACGGCAACGGTTCTTGCCGGAGCATTGGTGCAAGAAGGCGTCGCTCAGGTGACGCGCGGCGTACCGGTTGCGAAGGTCGTCAGCGGCATGCTGCAAGGCATCGAGATGGCAGTCAAAAGCTTACAGAGCCGAAGCCGCGCGATCGTCGGCTTAAATGATAGCGCGCTGAAGCGCATTGCTATCACGGCCGGTAGGGAGCAAGCGGATATCGCAAAGCTCATCGTTCAGGCAGCCGAAGCGGTCGGCGAGGCGAAGCTTCGCGAAGACGGCTACCGCTTCGCAGACAGCGTGCTCGCTCACGAAGAGGCGAGCAGCGAGGTATGGACCGGCATTCTGCTGAACCAGAAGCCTATGAACTTGCATCTCGAGCACGAGCAGCGAGATGCTCGAATCCTCGTGTTGCATGATGCCTTGGAGCCTGAGGCGGTCAGCGAAGAAGCGCTGGTCACCGAGGCAGGCTTCCAGCGCTACATGCTGCTGCGGGAGCAGTTCCGCAGCAGCTTAGGCTTGCTGCTGGAGCTTGGCGTCGGTCTGATCGCATCCGACCGCGGGGTTGATCCCGAGGCGGAGCAGTTCTGCTCCGACCATGGCATTCTCGTGCTGCAGCGGCTGTCCCGCAGGGACATGCAGTTGCTGAGCGAGCACACCGGCGCTAGGCCGGTGCGGCGCACAGCGCTGCGTAAGAGCGCGCCGGAGCTCGGCGCCGCCCTAGGGCACGCGGGCTATGCCGCGTACGACGAGCGGCTGGAGCGCGTGCGCGTAGCGCGCGGTCACGGGGAGCAGCACGTGACCGTGATCGTTGGCGCCGCGACACGCGAAGCGGCGCATGAGCGCTCGCGCATTGCGAAGGACGCTGCGTCAGCCGTTCAAGCCGCCGTGCGCGGCGGGTACTTGCCCGGAGGCGGCGCCGCGGAGATGGCGGTCGCCCATGATCTCGAGCGCGTCCGCGAGACGATGAAGGGCATGGAAGGCTTCGGGGTTGCCGCTGTCGCAGGGGCACTTCGCAAGCCGGTGGCTCAGATCGTCGTCAATGCGGGATATAATCCGCTTGAGAAGGTTGAAGAGCTGAAAGCCGCGCAGATTGCGCTGGAAACCGATAGCCTTGGTATCGATTGCGATACCGGACAAGTGACTGACTTCTTGGAAGCAGGCATTGTGGATCCAGCTGATGTGAAAATTCACGCTCTGCAAGCGGCTGGAGAAGTCGCTGCCGCTGTGCTGCGTATTCATACGGTCATTAAAATGAAACAGCCTTTTGAAGAGGCCTAAAGATGGGCAAACTGACGTCAGAGAGATTATGATGTATTAAGTCTAGGAGGTGAAGGACAATTGAGTACTGGAGATAACAAAACAGCCGAGCAAGACGTAAACACTACATACGCAGCCGAAGGTGAGCAAGCCGCTGAACAGCAAGAAGCGGTGAGCCAAGATTCGCAAGCGGAGGTTTCTGAAGAAACCAAAGAAGTTAGCGAATTGGAGACGGCGCGTATGCAAGCAGAAGAAAACTATCAGCGTTTATTACGCGTTCAAGCGGACTTCGACAACTTCCGCCGCCGCGCTAGAGCGGAGAAGGAAGATTTCGCGAAATACGCTTCGCTTAAATTGATTGAACAGCTTTTACCGATTGTAGATAACTTCGATCGCGCGCTGTCTTCAAGCAAAGAGACGAAGGATTTCGACGCATTGGTGAAAGGCTTGGATATGACGTACCGCGGCATCGATCAACTGCTAACAGCAGAAGGGCTTAAACCGATCGATTCCGTAGGTCAACCGTTCAATCCGGAATTCCACCAAGCGGTTATGCAGGTTGAATCCGAAGAGCACGAAGAAGGTATCGTGGTAGAAGAACTGCAAAAAGGCTATATTCTCAAGGATAAAGTCATTCGACCTGCCATGGTCAAAGTTAGCGTGTAAGAGATCTTATTTTTCTCAACATTCAAATAAACGAATTGTTCCATAGGAGCAAAAGGAGGCAGCTTTACATGAGTAAAGTAATTGGTATTGACTTAGGTACAACAAATTCTTGCGTTGCCGTAATGGAAGGCGGCGAAGCCGTCGTAATTCCTAACCCGGAGGGTAACCGTACAACCCCTTCCGTTGTTGGTTTCAAGAAAGATGGCGAGCGTGTTGTTGGTGAAACAGCAAAGCGTCAAGCCATCACAAACCCAGATAAAACAATTAGTTCCATCAAGCGTCACATTGGTACTAACCACAAAGAACACATCGATGGCAAAGATTACACGCCACAAGAAATCTCAGCCATTATCCTGCAAAAGCTGAAAGCTGATGCTGAAGCTTACCTTGGTCAAACGGTAACGCAAGCCGTTATTACGGTTCCTGCTTATTTCAATGACAGCCAACGTCAAGCTACGAAAGATGCGGGTAAAATTGCCGGTCTTGAAGTTCTTCGTATCGTCAATGAACCAACTGCAGCAGCACTAGCTTACGGTTTGGAAAAAACAGAAGATCAAACGATTCTCGTTTATGACCTTGGTGGCGGTACATTTGACGTATCCATCCTTGAATTAGGCGATGGTTTCTTTGAAGTTAAAGCAACAAGTGGAGACAACAAGCTTGGCGGCGACGACTTCGACCAAGTCATCATCGATTACCTCGTAGCTGAATTCAAAAAAGAGCAAGGCATCGACCTTTCCAAAGATAAAGCAGCAGTACAACGTTTGAAAGATGCAGCTGAAAAAGCGAAAAAAGAGCTTTCCGGCGTTTTGACAACAACCGTTTCCCTACCGTTCATCACAGTAGCTGACGGCGTTCCTCAGCATTTGGAGTTGAACCTAACTCGTGCGAAGTTCGAAGAGCTTTCCGCTCACCTTGTTGAAAGAACACTTGGACCAACTCGTCAAGCACTGCAGGATTCCGGTTTGTCCACTAGCCAAATCGACAAAGTTGTTCTTGTCGGTGGATCCACGCGTATTCCAGCAGTTGTAGATGCGATCAAAAAATTGACGGGTAAAGAGCCTCATAAAGGCGTTAACCCAGATGAAGTTGTTGCTCTTGGCGCAGCTGTTCAAGCGGGCGTATTGACGGGTGAAGTGAAAGACGTCGTTCTTCTTGACGTAACTCCACTTTCCTTGGGTATCGAAACAGCGGGTGGCGTGTTCACGAAAATGATCGACCGCAATACAACGATTCCTACAACCAAATCACAAGTGTACTCCACTTATGCTGATAACCAAACTAGCGTTGAGATTCACGTTCTTCAAGGTGAGCGTTCAATGGCTAGCGGGAACAAAACACTTGGCCGCTTCATGCTTGGAGATATTCCTCCAGCTCCACGCGGTGTACCGCAAATCGAAGTTAGCTTCGATATCGATGCGAACGGTATCGTTAACGTGTCTGCACTTGACAAAGGTACTGGCAAAAGCCAAAAAATTACGATCACTTCTTCCAGCGGCTTAAGCGATGCAGAAGTTGAACAAATGGTCAAAGATGCGGAAGCTCATGCTGAGGAAGACCGTAACCGTAAAGAGCTTGTTGAAGCTCG
Organism: Paenibacillus alginolyticus DSM 5050 = NBRC 15375; assembly: GCF_000422905.1. GTDB lineage: Bacteria > Bacillota > Bacilli > Paenibacillales > NBRC-103111 > Paenibacillus_E > Paenibacillus_E alginolyticus. The sequence goes on along the minus strand of NZ_AUGY01000009.1, from coordinate 2,254 downwards.
CAACGAAGCGGATCAACTCGTCTATTCCGTTGACAAAACGATCAAAGATCTTGGCGATAAAGTAGACCAAGTCGAGATAGACAAAGCGAACGCTGCAAAAGAGAAAGTAACAGCTGCTCTAGCTGGTAACGAACTCGAAGCGATCAAAAAAGCAACTGAAGAGTTGACAGAAGTTATTCAACAGCTTTCCGTGAAGCTGTATGAGCAAGCTGCTCAAGCTCAAGGAGCTGAAGGTGCAGCCGGCGCAGGCGAAGCACCTAAAGGAAGAGAAAATGTTGTCGACGCGGATTACGAAGTAGTTGACGAACAAAAAAAATAAACATATCCTAATTAAATATGAAGTTTAAAAAGTTGACTTTGTCCACATCAGAATCCAACCTTTGCGTCATCGTGTAGAGGATGGATTCTGATTGGCGAATAAACCTACATCTAGACGCGGTCGCTCATCTTCGAATGACCTCGATATAGGTTTATCTCATAACGATGTTATTCAGCCAATTTTTAAACCTGTATTTTATTAATCAACGAATAGTCAAAGCCATCTGGAGATTCTCCGTGGCTTTGACTTTCCGTTTGTAGTCTTGAACATGGGAGTGGAACAATGAGTAAACGTGATTATTATGAGGTGCTTGGGCTAGGCAAAGATGCATCGCAAGATGATATCAAGAAGGCTTACCGTAAAATGGCTCGTCAGTATCACCCTGACGTGAACAAAGCCGCAGATGCGGAAGATAAATTCAAAGAAGCGAAAGACGCTTATGATGTTTTGAGCGATGATCAGAAAAAAGCCCAATATGATCGCTTTGGTCATGTAGATCCTAACCAAGGTATGGGCGGCCAAGACTTCAGCGGCGGCTTTGGGGATATTTTTGATATGTTCTTCGGCGGTGGCGGCGGTGGAAATCGTCGTAACCCGAATGCTCCGCAGCGCGGGAACGATTTGCAATACACAATGACGATTGAGTTCAAAGAAGCGATTTTCGGGAAAGAAACCGACATCCATATTCCAAGAACTGAAAACTGTGATACATGTAACGGATCCGGTGCTAAGCCAGGTACGAAGCCGGAAACTTGCGGCGGTTGTCATGGCAGCGGGCAGCAGGAAGTGGTTCAGAATACAGCGTTTGGCCGTATTGTTAACCGTCGTGTATGTACGGTTTGTAATGGCCAAGGGAAGATCATTAAAGAAAAATGCGGAACGTGTCATGGTGCTGGCAAGGTGAAAAAACAGCGTACCATCCACATCAAGATTCCTGCTGGTGTCGATGATGGAGCACAATTGCGTGTCTCCGGTGAAGGTGAAGGCGGAACTCGTGGAGGCCCTGCGGGCGACCTTTACGTCGTTATTCGCGTGAAAACACATGAATTCTTTGAGCGTGAAGGCAATGACGTCTATTGTGAAGTGCCATTAACCTTCATGCAGGCAGCGTTAGGTGATGAGATCGAGATTCCAACGCTTACTGAGAAGGTTAAGCTCAAAATTCCAGCCGGTACACAAACCGATACGTATTTCCGCTTAAAAGGCAAAGGGGTTCCTCACCTTCGCGGCTTCGGTCAAGGGGATCAGCACGTGAAAGTAATCGTGATGACGCCAACGAATTTGAGCGAAGAACAAAAGGATTTGCTCCGTCAATTCGGTAAGCAAAACGGCGAGAATACGCACGAGCAGAATCAGTCTATTTTCGAGCGTATGAAAAGAGCCTTCTTAGGCGACTGAATAGAGTTATAAATGGAATAGAAACACTCCGTTTTTAGATTTAGACTAAATTTGATTTTAGTCTAGCTCTATGAAACGGAGTGTTTTTTTGTTTGGCTAGATGGATCTTTACAAAAAATTCATGTCAATTTTACACAAAACGCCAATTAATCCTATAATCCCTTTACAAAAGTCTTGTAAACTTTTAATGAATAGAATTATTTTATTTGATTATCCAACTAGCTCAGGATAGGTAATCGTCGTAGACGATAGGCAACAATGAACTAACCTATTGAATAACTCGCTTTTGACCTCACGGCGGTTGAATCGATAGCAAAACTCATCGAGATATGCTTGTAGGTGCTTAGGATCTAAGCCGTGGTAGGTACCACCAATAAAAGCTTTCGCATTAGAGATGATCGTATGAAGCCACTTTAGATGATCTGGATTTTCTTTCAGGTCGTACTTTTTGGCTTCATGGTGGAAGCCATTTTTGGCCAAAGCTTGATAAGAACGATATCTATCGCTGGCAATCGTTGATCCAGCTTCAATGTAGGT